>NZ_JBFTIX010000004.1:0-405743 GCF_056395105.1 Stenotrophomonas sp. 10L48
GGCCAAGCCTCCAGGGATGGATTCACGGCGTCCCCCGCAACCGGACCCACCCCGCCATCCCACGAAATGCACGCTTTTGCCGTTGCCGTTGCCGTTGCTCTGGCATCTGCAGGTGCAGGGCGCAGCCCTGCCGAAGAACACCCCTCAGTGCGCAGCAGGCCTGGACGGCGGCAGCCAGGCCGCGACGATGCCCAGCAACGGCAGGAACGCGGTCAGCTGGTAGACGAATTCGATGCTGGTTTTGTCAGCCAGCAGACCGAGCACCGCTGCGCCGAGGCCGCCCATGCCGAAGGCAAAGCCAAAGAACAACCCGGACACCATGCCAATGCGGTGCGGCATCATTTCCTGCGCATAGACCACGATCGCGGAGAAGGCCGAAGACAGCACGAAGCCGATCAGCACCGCCAGCACCGTCGTCCACAGCAGGTCGGCATGCGGCAGCATCAGCGCGAACGGTGCCACGCCCAGGATCGAGGCCCAGATGATCGGCTTGCGACCGATACGATCGCCCAGCGGCCCGCCGAAGAATCCACCCGCGGCGGACGCCACGAGGAAGGCGAACAGATGCAGCTGCGCCTGCGCCACCGGAATGCCGAAATGATGCATCAGGTAGAAGGTGAAGTAGCTGCCGATGCTGGCCATGTAGAAGTACTTGCTGAAGATCAGCACCAGCAGGATGGCCAGCACCCGGGCGATCGTGCGCGGCAGATGGCGCGCGGCAGTCACACCATGCGCTGCTGGCCGGGGCGCGCCCAGATGCAGCGAGTACCAGCGACCGACATAGGTCAGCAGGGCAATGCCGATCAACGCTGCACCGGCAAACCACGATGCGGAATGCTGGCCATAGGGCACGATCACCGCTGCGGCGATCAGCGGCCCCAGCGCCGTGCCGAAGTTGCCTCCCACCTGGAATACCGACTGCGCCAGGCCATGACGGCCGCCGGAGGCGAGGCGTGCGATGCGCGAGGCTTCCGGATGGAAGATGGCCGAACCGATACCGACCAGCGCGGCGGCCAGCAGCACCATCCCGTAGTTGGGCGCAAAGCCGAGCAGCAGCATGCCGCACAAGGTCGAGGCCATGCCGATCGGCAGTGAGTACGGGGCCGGCCGGCGGTCGGTGGCAAGGCCGACCAGCGGCTGGAAGATCGAGGCGGTGAGCTGGTAGGTCAGCGTGATCAGGCCGATCTGGGTGAAGCTGAGATTGAAGCCGCCCTTGATCACCGGATAGATGGCCAGGATCAGCGACTGCATCATGTCGTTGACCATGTGCGAGCTGGAGATTGCCGCCAGCACTCCGGGCGATACGGGGCGGGCGGATACGGCGGGAGAAGCCAGAGTCGACATTGCGCACGGTCAGGATGGGGGCGAGCTGTGCATGCTACGGTGGGCATCCGCTCCCTTCTGCCGCGTTCTGGTCATGGCCTATCGCAAAAAGGACACCCTCTGCCCCATCCGCGAAACCGCGCCGTGGAACGAGGTGCCGGTGCATCGCCCGGTCACCTGCCGCGCACGCGACTACCGCGCCGGCACCCACATCGCGGCGCACAAGCACCGGCGGCACCAGCTGGTCTATTCCATGTCCGGGCTGATGGTGGTGCGCTCGGAGGTCGGCCGCTGGGTGGTGCCCTCCACCCGCGCCATCTGGATGCCGGCGGGCATGGCGCATGCGGTGGACTGCATCGCCGAGGTGCACATGCGCAGCCTGTATATCGAACCGTCATTCGCCCCGCAGCTGCCCGCCGAGCCCTTCGCCGTGCAGGTGGCCCCCCTGCTGCGCGAACTGCTGCAGGCAGCCATCCTGATCGACGGGCCGCATGAAGAAGACAGCCGCGATGGCCGCGTGGTGCGGCTGATGCTCGACGAACTGCGCCGCATGGACGTACTGCCGTTGCACCTGCCCGAGCCCGTCGACCCGCGCCTGCACAGGATCTGCCAGCACATCCAGAAACATCCCGGCGACGAGGCGACCCTGCAGGACTGGGCGCAGGCGTTGGCGATCGACGTGAAAACCATCCAGCGCCACTTCGCCAGCGAACTGGGCATGACCTTCGGCCAGTGGCGGCAGCAGGCGCGCCTGCTGGCCGCGATGGAACGGCTGGCCCGCGGCGAGAAGGTGATCGATGTTGCGCTGGCGATGGGCTATGACAGCCCCAGTGCGTTCACCAGCATGTTCAAGCGGCAGCTGGGGCAGACGCCGGCGGCATTTTTCCGTTGATCCGTTGCACCGCGTCCACACATGGCGCGGATCTGCTGCGCCGGAAACGAAAACGCCGGGCATGGCCCGGCGCTGTCGTTCAACATTTCCCTCAAGGGATCAGGACGTCATCCGATCCCAGAAGCCCTTGACGCCGTCGATGAAGGTCGCCGACTTCGGCGAATGCTTGCGCGCATCCTCGCCGTTGAAGGTGGCTTCAAACTGCTCCAGCAGCTTGCGCTGGTCGCTGGTGAGGTTGACCGGCGTCTCCACTACCACGCGGCAGTACAGGTCACCCTCGCTGCGGCTGCGCACCGAACGCACGCCCTTGCCGCGCAGGCGGAACAGCTTGCCGGTCTGGGTCTCGGCCGGGATACGGATTTCCGCTTCGCCACCGAGGGTGGCCACGCGCACGGTATCGCCCAGTGCGGCCTGCGAAATGCGGATCGGCACTTCGCAGTGCAGGTCGTCACCGTCGCGCTGGAAGATGTGGTGCTCGCGCACGCGCACTTCCACGTACAGATCGCCCGGTGGCGTCCCCGCAGGGCCGGCCTCGCCCTCACCCGCCAGGCGGATGCGGTCGCCGGTATCCACGCCCGCCGGCACCTTCACCGACAGCACCTTGTCTTCTTCGACACGGCCGTTGCCGTGGCAGGTCTTGCAGGGCTTGGCGATGATCTGGCCACGGCCACCACAGTTGTGGCAGGCCTGCTGCATGGCGAAGATGCCGCGCTGGATGCGCACCTGGCCACGACCATGGCAGACGTTGCAGGTCTCGACCTTGCCGTCTTCCGAGCCGCTGCCATCGCAGTCGCCGCATTCGGCCAGGGTCGGAATCTCGATGCGGCGCTCGACGCCACGCACCGCTTCTTCCAGGTCCAGCTCCATCACGTAACCGATGTCGGCGCCGCGACGCGCCTGGCGCGGGCCACCACCGCCGGCACCACCAAAGATGTTGCCGAAGATGTCGCCGAAAATATCGTTCATGTCCGGGCCGCCCGGACCACCGCCACCACCGCCCATGCCGTGTTCGAACGCGGCATGGCCATGGCTGTCGTACATGCGGCGCTTGTTGCCGTCGGACAGGACTTCGTAGGCTTCCTTGCACTCCTTGAAGGAGGCTTCGGCCGCCGCATCGCCCGGGTTGCGGTCCGGGTGGAACTTCATCGCGCAACGGCGGTAGGACTTCTTCAGTTCTTCGTCGGTGGCGGTGCGGGCAACGCCCAGCACTTCGTAGTAATCGCGCTTGCTCATATCGTGGATCGCATTCCGGAAAGTCGGGATTCGTCAAAGCGGAAGAGCGGAACCAGGTCCGCTCTTGCGTCGGGCGCCCCGACACGCCAGAGGGCGGTCAGGACCCTGGTACGACAACGGGACGCTGGCAACCAGCGTCCCGTGTCGGTCCGGATCAGGACTTCTTGTCGTCCTTGACTTCGGTGAACTCGGCGTCCACCACGTCATCCTGCGCCTTGCCCGCATTGCCGGCGTCGGCACCCGGGGCGGCACCGCCCTGGTCGGCCGAAGCCGCAGCGAACAGCGACTGGCCAGCTTCTTCCAGCACCTTCGACTTGGCTTCGATCTGCGCCTTGTCGTCACCCTTCATCGCGGTTTCCAGATCGGCCAGGGCCGCTTCCACCTTGCCGATCACTTCGCCACCAACCTTGCTGCCGTGCTCGGTGATCGCGCTGCGGGTGCCGTGGATCAGGGCATCGGCCTGGTTGCGGGCCTGCACCAGCTCCTGGAACTTCTTGTCTTCTTCGCGGTTGGCTTCCGCGTCGGCGACCATGCGTGCGATCTCTTCCTCGGACAGACCCGAACCGGCCTTGATCTCGACCTTCTGTTCCTTGTTGGTCTTCTTGTCCTTGGCCGACACGTGCAGGATGCCGTTGGCGTCGATGTCGAAGGACACTTCCACCTGCGGCAGGCCGCGCGGGGCCGGCTCGATGCCGGACAGGTCGAACTTGGCCAGCGACTTGTTGAAGCGGGCCTGTTCGCGCTCACCCTGCAGCACGTGCACGGTCACGGCCGACTGGTTGTCCTCGGCGGTGGAGAACACCTGCGAGGCCTTGGTCGGGATGGTGGTGTTCTTTTCGATGATCTTGGTGAACACACCGCCCATGGTTTCGATGCCCAGCGACAGCGGGGTCACGTCCAGCAGCAGCACATCCTTGACGTCGCCGCCCAGCACGCCGCCCTGGATCGCAGCACCCAGTGCCACGGCTTCGTCCGGGTTGACGTCCTTGCGCGGTTCCTTGCCGAAGAACTCGGTGACAGCCTGCTGCACCTTCGGCATGCGGGTCTGGCCGCCGACCAGGATCACTTCGCTGATGTCGCTCGAACGCAGGCCGGCGTCATTCAACGCAACGCGGCACGGCTCGATCGACTTCCTGATCAGCTCTTCCACCAGCGATTCCAGCTTGGCGCGGGTCAGCTTGATGTTCAGGTGCTTCGGACCCGACGCGTCAGCGGTGACGTACGGCAGGTTCACTTCGGTCTGCTGGGCGCTGGACAGTTCGATCTTGGCACGCTCGGCAGCATCCTTCAGGCGCTGCAGGGCCAGCGGATCCTTGCGCAGGTCGATGCCCTGGTCCTTGTTGAACTCTTCAACCAGGTACTCGATGACGCGGTTGTCGAAGTCTTCGCCACCCAGGAAGGTGTCGCCGTTGGTGGCCAGCACTTCGAACTGCTTCTCGCCGTCGACATTGGCGATCTCGATCACCGAGACGTCGAAGGTGCCGCCGCCCAGGTCGTAGACAACGATCTTGCGATCCTTGTTGTCGCCCTTGTCCAGGCCATAGGCCAGCGCGGCCGCGGTCGGCTCGTTGATGATGCGCTTGACGTCCAGGCCGGCGATGCGGCCAGCGTCCTTGGTTGCCTGGCGCTGGCTGTCGTTGAAGTAGGCCGGCACGGTGATGACCGCTTCGGTGACCTTCTCACCGAGGAAGTCCTCGGCGGTCTTCTTCATCTTCTCCAGCACCTTGGCCGAGATTTCCTGCGGTGCCATCTTCTTGGCATCGCTGGTGGCCACCCAGGCATCACCATTGTCATGGGCCAGGATGCTGTACGGGACGTGCGCGATGTCCTTCTGCACTTCGGCGTCGGTGAACTTGCGGCCGATCAGGCGCTTCACCGCGTAGAAGGTGTTCTTCGGGTTGGTCACGGCCTGGCGCTTGGCCGAGGCACCGACCAGGACTTCGCCGTCCTTGGTGTAGGCGACGATCGACGGGGTGGTGCGATCGCCTTCCGAATTTTCGATGACGCGGGCCTTGCCGCCGTCCATGATCGCCACGCACGAGTTGGTGGTGCCGAGGTCGATACCAATGATCTTGCCCATGGGGGAGACTCCTTGAAGGATGTTGTTTTTGTCAGTCCGGCCGTTCGGCCGGTGGATGAATGGGATGTGGGGGAGGCTCGTGGAACATTCAAGCCATCCCCCGAACGCTGTGTTTCCGTTCGCCCAACACGTTCAGCGTCGGTCGTGCCGATGCCCCGGTCGCGGCGGGAAAACCCGCGTCAGGCCAAGCCCGGCGCCCGCGGTCAATCGGCGGCAACCACCACCAGCGCCGGCCGCAACAGGCGCTCGTTGAGCAGGTAGCCCTTCTGGAACACGGTCACCACGCTGCCCGGGGCGGCGCCGGGGGCAGCGACCTGGCTGATCGCCTGGTGGTGTTCCGGGTTGAACGGCTGCCCGGTCGGGTCCAGCAGCACCAGGCCGTTGTCACCAGCGACCTTCAGCAGCTGCTTGTAGGTCAGCTCCAGGCCCTCGCGAAGCGGATGGGCATCGTCGCCGGCGGCCTTTAGGCCGGCATCGAGGCTGTCGAATACCGGCAGCAGTTCGCCCAGCAGCTTCTCGTTGGCGAACTTGCGCGCCTGTTCGATGTCGCGGGCCACGCGCTTGCGCTGGTTGTCGAGGTCGGCGCGCTCACGCAGCGCTTCGGCCTTGACCTGCTCCACTTCGGCACGGAGCTGTTCGATCTGTTCGTTGACGCCCTCGGCGGCAGCTGCGTCGGCGGCGGCCTGCTGGGCGGCGATGTCTGGCTGATCTTGATTCATGTCTGGGTCCCTGGCGGTCACTCTCCGCCTCCACCCACCCTAGTGTGGGCGGGATGCTGCGTTTCAAGCGTCCGATGCACCCGGAGTTCGCCCGCCCGGCGAAAAGGCCGCGCCGAGCACATCGGCGGTGGCCTGGACCAGCGGAATCATGCGGTCGTAGGCCATCCGCTTCGGCCCGATCACGCCCAGCACGCCCAGTACCTGGCCGTTGGCGGTGTACGGCGCGGTGACCAGCGAGACGCCCTGCAGGGGTACCACGCCGGTTTCCTCGCCGATGAAGATGCGCACGCCGGGGGCCTGGATGGTCCGCTCCAGCAGCTGCAGGATCTCGCGCTTGCTGGAAAACAGCTCGAACAGCTCGCGCAGGCGCTCCAGGTCGGACAGGTCCTGCACCCCCATCAGACGCGTCTGGCCGGCCACCAGCATGTCGTCGGCCGGCGGCTGCAAGGCCTGCTCGGCCAGCTCGACGCTGTGCGCCAGCACCTGTTCCAGCTCGGAACGGGCGTCGCGCAGCTCCAGCAGCAGGCGGGTACGGATCTCGGCCAGGGGCAGCCCGGCAAAGTGGGCATTGAGGTAATTGGCCACCTGCTCCAGCTGCCCCGGCGCGAAGTCCTGGCGGGTCTCGATCACCCGGTTCTGCACTTCATTGTCGGCAAACACCAGGATCGCCAGCACCCGGCGCCCGTCCAGCGCCACGAAATCGATCTGGCGGAAGGCGAACTGCTCGCGGCGCGGCGCGCTGACCACGCCAACGAAGTGGCTCATCGCCGACAGCAGCTCCGACGCACTGCCGAGCAGCGCCTGGGTACTGCCGCCTCCGGCCAGCTCCTGACGCAGTCGGGCCAGCTCCCCTTCGCCCGGCGGCTGCATCTGCAACAGGCTGTCGACGAACACCCGGTAGCCATGCGCGGTCGGAATCCGGCCCGCCGACGTATGCGGCGAGGCCAGCAGGCCCAGGTCTTCCAGGTCACCGAGGATGTTGCGGATGGTGGCCGGACTGACCTCCAGGCCGGCCACGCGCGCCAGCGTCTGCGAACCCACGGGCTCGCCATCCTGGATGTAGCGCGCGATCAGCGTGCGCAGCAGGTGCCGCGCGCGCGGGGCAAGTTGGTCGGGAGAACCGTGCATGAAATCAACCTGTGAGACAGGGACATTAGATAATGGCGACGCATCCCCTTGGCAAGTCATTGGACGACCCCGCCGCGCGTGCTAGCGTTGCGCGGCTGCAGACACCCCCTTACCCATGCTCAGACATCTTTCAATCAAGGATTTCGCCGTCGTCCGCGCCACCGAACTGGAGTTCGGGCCGGGCATGACCGTGGTTTCAGGCGAGACCGGCGCGGGCAAATCGCTGATGGTCGACGCCCTGGGCTTCCTGTCCGGCCTGCGCGCCGACAGCGGCGTGGTCCGCCATGGCGCGGCCCGGGCCGAACTGTCGGCCGAATTCGCGCTGGACCAGCTGCAGGCCGCCCGCCAGTGGCTGGCCAGCAATGAGCTGGACGATGAAGACCAATGCCAGCTGCGCCGCGTGATCCGCGCCGACGGCGGCTCGCGCTCGTGGATCAACGGCCGCCCGGTCACCCTGGCGCAGCTGGCCGACCTCGCCGGCCTGCTGGTGGAAATCCATGGCCAGCATGAGCAGCAGGCCCTGCTGACGCGCCCGTCGCAGCTGGCCCTGCTGGACGCCTATGCCCGCAACGAAAGCGAACGCCGCCAGGTGCGCCGCGCTGCCGCCACCTGGCAGGCGCTGGTCGATGAATCCCTCGCATTGTCGCAACAGGGCGACGTGAGTGACCGCATCGGCTTCCTCGAACATCAGCTGCGTGAACTGGACCGTGAGGATCTGGAGCCGGAGTCGATCACCGCGCTCGGCGCCAGCCATCGCCGTCAGGCGCATGCCAGCGCCCTGTTGGCCGCCTGCCAGGCAGCTTCGGACCAGCTCAACGGCGACGAAGGCCACTCGGCGCTGGACCTGCTGCAGCAGGTGCGGCATGAACTGGCCAGGGTGGCCGAACATGACCCGCGCCTGGGCGACGTCGATGCCCTGATCGACAGCGCCTCCATCCAGCTGCACGAGGCGCTGGCCCTGCTCGACCGGGTGCATGACGACCTGGACGCCGATCCGGACCAGTTCGAGGAGAACGAGCGCCGCCTCGGCCGCCTGCACGACCTGGCCCGCAAGCACCGCGTGCCGATGGATGAGCTGGGTGCGCAGCGTGAGCGCATGCACGCCGAAGTGGAACAGCTGCGCGGCGCCGACGAGCGCCTGCAGCGTCTGGCCGGCGAAATTGAGAAGGCCGCAGCGGCCTGGCGTGTCGAGGCTGCAGCACTGACCACCAGCCGTCGCACCGCTGCTGCCGAGCTGTCGGCCACCACCACCGGCATCATTGCCGAGCTGGGCATGGGCGGCGGCCAGTTCCTGATCGAGCTGGAGCCGCAGGACAACGGCAAGCCGGACCCGCAGGGCGCCGAGCGCGTCGAGTTCCTGGTGGCTGCCAATGCCGGCCAGCCACCGCGTGCGCTGCGCAAGGTCGCTTCCGGTGGCGAGCTGTCACGTATTTCGCTGGCCATCGAAGTGGCCGCGCTCGACCTGGATGCAGTGCCGACCATGGTGTTCGACGAAGTCGACTCCGGCATCGGTGGCGCGGTGGCCGATATCGTCGGCCAGAAGCTGCGCGCCCTCGGCGAAAAGCGCCAGGTGCTGTGCGTTACCCATCTGCCGCAGGTCGCCTCCAAGGGCCACGCCCATTACCGGGTCAGCAAGGCACCGGTGGAAGGCATGACCCAGAGCGCAGTGGAGAAGCTCGACGCAAAGGCCCGCGAGGAAGAGCTGGCGCGCATGCTGGGTGGAGTGGAAGTGAGCAAGGAAGCCCGCGCCGCCGCGCGCAAGCTGCTGCAGGTGTAGGTCCCTGCACGCCTGTTGGCGCGCGTGAATCGGGGGCATTCATCCACGCATGGCGTGGATCTACTGCAGGCCTGACGCCTGGTAGTGCCGGCCGCTGGCCGGCAACCCAACGCACGTGGACGAGGACCTGGTAGTGCCGGCCGCTGGCCGGCAACCCGACGCACGCGGACGAAGACCTGGTAGTGCCGGCCGCTGGCCGGCAACCCGACGCACGCGGACGAAGGTCATGACGCTGCCGGYCAGCGGCCGGCACTACCCCCGCGGCTGCGTCAGATCGACGTTCTCCACCAGGAAATCAAGGAACGCGCGCACCCGCAGCGGCAGGTAGCCCCCCTGGCCCAGGAACACCGCGTGCACCTCTTCCAGGTCGCCCGGGTTGGCGTCCTCCAGCACCGGCAGCAACCGGCCTGCCGCAATATCGGCCTGCACCTGGAACGCCGCCAGCCGGGCCAGGCCCAGCCCACCCAGCACCAGCTGACGCAGCGCGTCGCCATTGCTGGCGCGCGCATTCCCGCTCGGAAGCACCCGCTGCTGCTGGCCATCCTGAAGCAGCGGCCAGCCCTGCACCGACCGTGCATGGCCGATATCCAACCGGTTGTGCGCCAGCAGCGCATCGGCATTGGCCGGCAGTCCGTGTCGTGCCGCATAGGCCGGTGCCGCCACGATCATCATCCGCGTTGCACCCAGCCGGCGCGCGACCAGGCTGGAACTCTTCAACGGACCGGCCCGCACCGCCACGTCCGTGCGCTGCTCCAGCAGATCGATCACCTCGTCGGTCAGGGTCAGGTCCACACCGACCTGCGGATGGCGCTGCAGGAATTCCGGCAGCAGCGGCAGCAGGAAATGCTGGCCGAACGGCACGTTGGCATTGACCCGCAGCCGCCCGCGCGGCTCGGCGTGGGCGCTGGCACAGCGTTCGGCCTCTTCCAGATCGGCCAGCACCCGCAGGCCGCGCTCATAGAACGCGCAGCCCTCCGGGGTCAGCTGCAACTGGCGGGTGGAGCGCTGCAGCAGACGCGTGCCCAGCCGTTGTTCCAGCCGCGCAACCAGCTTGCTGACCGCCGACGGTGTCATCTCCAGGCTGCGGGCGGCGGCGGAAAAGCCGCCGGTTTCGATCACCCGTACGAACACTTCCAGTTCGCCGGATCGGTTGATGTCGGTGCGTGCCATGCCAATGAATTCGATTCACAGATGATTGTCCATGCGCAGTCTAGGTCACAGATGACCCTGGACGCACCATGGTCGTCCCTCCCACCGGGTCATCCCGATGAATCGCCTGAGCCAACTGACCGCCACCGCCCTGCTTGTCCTGTCCGGCGCCGCCGCCGCGTCACCTGCCCCGCACTGGGTGGCCAGCTGGCAAGCCAGCCCGCAGCCGGTGTGGGGCAGCGATTTCCTGTTTCCTACCCTCATTCCCGGCCAACTGCAGGACCAGACCTTTCGCCAGAGCGCTCGCATCAGTCTGGGCGGGTCCCGCCTGCGGATCCGCCTGAGCAATGCCTACGGCACCCAACCTTTGCGGATCGGCGCTGCCAGCATCGCCGCCCATACCGGGGACACGCCGCAGCCGCTGCGCTTCGACGGCCAGCCCGGGGTCGTGATTGCGCCCGGGCAGGACCGCCTGAGCGATCCGCTCCCCCTTCCCACCGCTGATCGGCAGGCGGTGCAGGTCAGCGTTTACCTGCCCGACCGCACGCCGCTGCAGACCTTCCATTGGGAAGGGCGGCAGACCAGTTGGATTGCGCCGGGCGACCAGCATCAACGGCCCGCGCTGCGGGACGCCAGCAGCACCACGGCCCGCCTGCTCCTGTCGGCTATCGAAATCGAGGCCCCGGCCATCGCGCGCAGCGTGGTGGTGATCGGCGATTCAATCACCGATGGCGCCACCGCCAGCCTCGACCAGGACCAGCGCTGGACCGATCACCTCGCCGCGCGGCTGGCACCAGAAGGTGTAGCGGTGGTCAATGCCGGCATATCCGGCGGTCGCCTGCTGCACGATGGCATGGGCGAATCGGCCCGCAAGCGTTTCCAGCGTGACGTGCTCGACCAGCCCGGTGTCGCCAGTGTGATCGTGCTGATCGGCATCAACGACATCAGCTGGCCGGGCACGGCCTTTGCCCGCGCGCAGGCCCGGCCCAGCCTGGCCGAGCTGCAGGCCGGCTACCGCGACCTGGCCCAGCGCGCCCATGCCCGCGGCCTGCGCATCCTCGGCGCGACCCTGACCCCGTTTGCCGGCGCCCTGCCCGGCACCCCGTTGGACGACTACTACGCCGCGGACAAGGACGCCCTGCGCCAGCGGCTCAACGCCTGGCTGCGCACGGACAGCCCGTTCGACGCGGTGATCGACCTCGACGCGGCCCTTCGCGATCCGGCCGATCCCTCACGGATGGCGGCTGCCTACGACTCCGGCGACCACCTGCACCCGGGCGATGCAGGGAACCGGGCGATGGCCGAGGCGGTGGATCTGGACGTCCTGATGGGGCCATCCACGCATGGCGTGGATCTACCGCGACGCTGAGGCCAGACAAACAAAAACCCCGGGCATGCCCGGGGTTTCGTCGCAATCAACTGGCTGCGCGGCTTACTTGCGCTTCTTGCGCACGTACAGCACCAGCGAGTGTTCCTCCAGCTCGTAGCCATGATCGGCAGCGATCTTGCGCTGCAGGTCTTCGATCTCAGTGCTTTCGAACTCGATGATCTTGCCGCTGTCCACATCGACCATGTGGTCGTGGTGGCCGCCGCGGTCGAGTTCGTAGACGGCCTGGCCGCCTTCGAAATTGTGCTTGAGCACGAGGCCGGCGGCCTCGAACTGGGTCAGCACCCGGTACACCGTGGCCAGGCCGATCTCGTCGCCATGCTCCAGCAGCTGGCGGTAGATGTCTTCGGCGGTCATGTGGTGCTGGGCATTGCGCTGCTCGAGCAGCGCCAGGATCCGCATCCGCGGATGGGTCACCTTCAGGCCGACTTTACGCAGGTCGTGGGTTTCCATAGGTCTCCGTTCATTGGCGATTTAGCGCCAGCTGCCTCGGATTGGGTCGCGGTGGCACGCCGGGAGTGTATCATCGGATTGATTTCCCCAACCGCCAGTCCCGATGCGCAATCTCCTGTTGGTCGCCGCCGTCGCCTTGTCCACCACCGGGTGCGGCATCATCTACAAGCAACCCATCTACCAGGGCAACCTGATCCGGGAAGATGCCGTTGCCAAACTGCAGGTCGGGCAGAGCAAGCAGCAGGTCACTGCCCTGCTGGGCACCCCGTCGGTGCCGGATCCGTTCCACGCCCAGCGTTGGGACTACACCTCGACCGAGCGCGTGAACCGCCTGGGCCGTACCGACGTGAAGAATTTCGTCGTGTACTTCGAAAATGATGTGGTCACCCGCTGGGAAGGCGATTACTTCCCGGCCAACGACAAGGCCCTTGCCCAGCAGACCGTGCGCCAGTTCGGCCGCAATCTGCCGAAGGACAAGAAGAAGAAGGGCGGCCGCTGAGCCACCCTGCCCGTCCTCCGGACGGGCCTTGGAGATCAACCGCCGCGCGCGCGTCGCCGGCGGTTGTCCTTCGGGTCGGCCTGCAGGCCACGCAGCAGCTCCACACGATCACCATCCAGCAGCACCTGATGCGGCTGCGCCAGTACGCCATGCACGGCGGCGGCAGGACAGTCGGCACTGCCTTCGAGCCGGGCCGCTGCCACGGCATCAGCCACGGTCGCCCCCTCCTCCAGCTGCAGCCGGCGCGACAGCACCTGGTGTGGCCAGGCCAGCACGACCTCGACCTCGATCATCGTTCAGCCCTCGTCGGCGACGCGGACGAAATCGTTGACCATGCGATCGGCCAATCCCTGGAAGCCGATGGCCAGCGCCGGACCCAGCAGGCGTGAACTCGGCTCGAAGTCCAGGGTGAGGGTGACCTTGCAGGCATCTTCCGCCAGGGCGTGGAATTCCCAGCGGCCGTGCAGTTGCTTGAACGGCCCCTCGCGCAGCTGCATGTCGATGCTGTGCGGGCGTTGCAGGGTGTTTTCGGTCTGGAACCAGGTGCTGAACGAACCCAAGCCCAGGTCCAGGCGAGCGACCAGCCGGTCTTCGCCCTGCTCGAGGATGCGGGCGTCGGAGCACCAGCGGAAGCGGCGCGGATAGGCCTGGACGTCGTTGACCAGATCGAACATGCGCGCGGCCGAATGTTCGACCAGGGCACTGCGGCGGATAGTAGGCATGAATACAGGACGCTTCGGCAATCGACCGGGCGGGCCCGAATCGGAGACAATACGGAAATGAGCAAGAACACCGGCAAGGATAAAGCAAAGAGCGCGACGGCCAACAAGACCATCGCGTTGAACAAGCGTGCCCGTCACGAGTACCACATCGAAGACCGCTTCGAAGCCGGCCTGGCCCTGCAGGGCTGGGAAGTGAAGTCGATCCGCGCTGGCCGCGGCAACATCGTCGACGCCTACGCCTATGTGAAGGACGGCGAGATCTTCCTGATCGGCGCGCAGATCACCCCGCTGATCCAGGCCTCCACCCACGTGGTGGCCAACGACCGGCGCGAGCGCAAGCTGCTGCTGCACCGGAGCGAGATCGACAAGCTGGTTGGCAAGGTCGAGCGTGATGGCTACACGATCGTGCCCACCGCCATGTACTGGAGCAAGAACAAGATCAAGCTGGAAGTGGCGCTGGCCAAGGGCAAGCAGACCCACGACAAGCGCGATGCCGCCAAGGATCGTGACTGGGCGATCGAGAAGCAGCGGGTAATGCGTCGCGGCAACCGCGACGCCTGATGGAGCGCGCCGACGCTCCTGCGGCGGCCAATGCTGAAGACGCGCGCGAGCTGTGCGCGCGGTTGTCTGCGTTCAACCGCGCCAGCAGCGGTTTCGACTTCGAAGACGTGCCGGTCCGGCTGGCCTGGCGCGATGAACAAGGTGAACTGCGGGGCGGACTGCTTGCCGATGTCTGCGCAGGCTGGCTGCAGGTGCATGTCCTGTGGGTCGACCCGGAACTTCGCGGGCGTGGCATCGGCCAGCGCCTGTTGGCGGATGCCGAGACCCAGGCCCGTGACGCTGGTGCGTGCGGGGTGATGCTCGACACCTTCGACTGGCAGGCCGAACACTTCTACCTGCGACAGGGCTATGAAGTGTTCGGGCGGCTCCCCGATTGCCCGCCGGGCCACGAGCGGATCTATCTGCGCAAGGTGCTGCCAGGCCTTTAGCCCACGGCCCCTCCGTCGGCTTTCGAAGGACTGCGCCAGACTGCCCAAGCGCGGGGCGTCGCCCACCGTTTCGGGCAACGACTCAACCCGCCAGCATGCCCTGCCCGCGCAGACGCGGTGACAGCGCCGCGTGCATCACTGCCAGGTGCATCACCACCGACAGCTCAGGAGCATGGCGATCATCACCGGCACGCCACTGCTGTGCCAGCCGCGCCGCATCGACGGGCAGCAGGGCCAGCAACTGGGCGTCGTCCAGCGCGTCGGCGGAGGCCTGCAGCTGCCGCGCCAGTTGCCGCGACTGCCACACGTGCACGCCAATGCTCAGGCTGGCCAGCGACATGAGGGTCAGGGCCAGGCCATGCTCGAACCACTGTGACAGCACATCCGGACCCCACAGGAGTGCGGCCAGTACCGCCAGGGCCGGCAGCCGCCAGCCCAGCCAATGGAAGCGGCCACGCCGAGGCCAATGCACCACCACCGCACTGGCGATCAGCGCGGCTGCAGCCGTGGCCGGCAACTCGGTTACCCAGGTTGCAGCCAACAACACCGCCAGCACCGCCCAGACCCAGCCGGGCGGCAGTGCCCGCCGCTGGTAATCGGCCCCTACCGGGCCAACCAGCTGACGCAGGCTGCGCTGTTGCATTGCTTCGGTCACCGGCCGTCTCCGTATCTGTTCTGGCTGGAATGGTCGTAGCCAGTGTGTCGCAAATTCGTGCCCACGACGTTAGCAATCCGCTATGACGGACGCTCTACAACATGTTGCGGATTGGCGTGGCGACCGGCCGACGCCTGCCATTCACGCCGCGCGGAGATCCTTGCTGAGGAACACGCGACTGGTCCCCGGCGGATCGCACGGGACCTGGCCGAATACGGTCCAGCCATGCTTCACATAGAAGTCCGGCGCCTGGAAGCTGATGGTGTAGAGCACGGCGGAACGGCAGCCGCGCCGGCGTGCTTCCTCTTCGGCAGCGGCAAGCATCTGCGACCCCAGGCCATTACCCCGGTTTGCGGGCGGCAGGTAGAACAGGTCGATGAACAACAGGCCCAGCGAGGTGCGCCCGCTCAAGCCACCCACCACTTCGCCGCTGGCCGGATCGGTGGCCAGCACGGCCAAGGTGCGTCGATCGGCATGGCCGGCCGCCTGCAGATTGAACTGATCCAGGCCATCGGCAATCAGCTCCAGTGCTTGCGGGCTGGGGGCGTCGGTCACGGCGATTTCGAGCTGCATGCGGTCCATTCCCTGGGCGACTAACGGAACCGCCGATGCTAGCAAGCGACCTGCGGAAGCGGGTGACTGTTCAGGTTTTTTGGCGTAGCATGCGCAGCGTTGGGCAGGCACTGACCGTGGCGACACGGAACAGGCCTCGTACCTTGCAGAACTTGAAGAAACCGGGGGTGCATTGGTTTCGACGGGGGTTGTGAAGTCGCCTGGCGCATGCCGAGGGGGTAGCTTTCCTCGTAAATCCAGCTGCAAAACTCTAGTTGCCAACGACGACAACTACGCTCCGGTCGCTCTCGCAGCCTAAAAACTGCGGTGCGTGACCTTCTGCCGACTTAGGCGGAGCCTCGAAACTGCTTGTGTCCATGCTCGCAGCGTAGAGTCATTATCATGGAATCGCGCTGGGCGGCTGCCTGTCAGTCCGGCACAAGAACACAACAGGCTGGTTCCCGGGTGCGCTTTGCACACCGTGCTGCTCGGGGATGAGATTCAACGGTGAGCTAAGCATGTAGTGCTGGGGATGGAGTGCCTTCGGACGGCGGTTCAATTCCGCCCACCTCCACCATTTGTACCGCCCTTCGGGGCACGAAAAGCCAGATCTCCCGTCGATTGGGGTCTGGCTTTTTTGTTGGCCGCATCAGGTCCAGAACCGCTGCCTCGACAAGGAGAAGCACCGTGGCGTTGATGAACAGCTCCGAATGCAACTGCAAGGCACGCAGCGATACGGCGATCTGCCCGACCTGCGATGCAGCTGCCCCACCGGCCACTCAGCAGCCAATCGACGCTGTCTATGCGGCACCGGTATCGCAATCCGCGCCTATCGCCAGGAACCGTGCCATCTACATCCTGCTCGCCTTGTTCCTGGGCATTTTCGGCGTGCACAACTTCTATGCTGGTTACCACGGACGCGCGGTCTGCCAACTACTGATCACGCTGTTGTTGGGCTGGCTCTTGATCGGCGTGCTGTTCACCGGCCTATGGGCACTGGTGGAAATGATCACAGTGGAAACCGACGACTCTGGCGTGCAGATGGTGTAATCCCTGGCTACGGGAGGGGCTGCCATGGATCTCGACAGAATCGACGTTGTCTCCTGGCTCGACCAGATCCTGGATCATGATCCGGCAACCTTCGAAGACGCCTATTGGGGTCTTCGCCCGGCCGTGGCCATTGCGGTGCCGCATCTGCTTGCCCGGCTGCCGGCCGTGGATGATGGTTACTCGCGCGGAAAGCTGCTGGAACTGCTCGGCGAATCAGGCGACAGCACGGTCAGCCCGACCCTGCGGGCTGAGCTGCAGCATCCGTTGGAAGAGGTCCGCCAGTGGGCGCAACTGGCCTTGGATGCCCTTGATCGGGGAATCCCTTGGCAGCCCAGCGAGGGGGCCTAGCCGACAACGCTGCCCTGCCCCACACTTCAGCCTGTCTTCCCGGACTTGGTGCCGGCGCCTCCGCTGCTCCGCGACATACAGAAGGATCTGCAATGAACAAGCCGCTTATCGCCCTGATGCTGGGCCTGCCCTTGACAACCGCCGCTGTTGCCGCACCTCCGGCAACCAGCACCACCGCGCTGGAAACTCTGCTGGCCTGCAAGGCGGGTTCCGATTTCACTGAAGCGCAGGTGGAGCAGGCATTCCATGCCGCCGGCCTGAGCCGCGACCCCGGCAGCGTGTTCGAGCCCAAGGGCAAGCCGGTGGCGCTGTTCGGAGGCACCGTAGCCAGCGCGGATGTGAGCATTTCCAAGCCCTACAAGAGCCTGCATGTGTATCTGCAGGGCGTCGATCACCAGCGTTTGGCCCGATCCTGGGGAGTGACGACGGTCAACGACGCGACCGAGACCGAAGCGCCTTCCTACCTCAAGAAGATTGATGCCACGCACACGCTGCATGTGGCTGCCGGTGACGACTACGAAGGTTATTCGGCTGCGGTGACCTGCCTGATCGAAGGATGATCTGCGGGGAGACCGGCTGACAGGCGGGGTTCGCCGGGCACGGTCCGACGCTGCCGCAGGCCTGCTTCCGCGTTGACACGCCTGCCGCTAGAGTGGCGCCAGCGCAGGGAGTTCACATGGAAAGAACAGGCATCGGCGTCATCCGCACCACCTTCGTCCTCGTTGCCCTGCTCGCCCTGAGCGGGTGCGCGACGCTGCGCCAGTTCGGCCCATCGGTGCAGGTGGGCACGGTCACGCCAGGACAGTACATCGCGCTCAAGCGCGGTGACATTCTCACCAGCGGCAAGCTCAGCGCGGCCACCATGGAGACCCTGCGCGTGGCCGGCCTGGACGAGGGCGCCTGTGCCAAGCCCGGCCTGCCCTGCATCGAGGCGATGGAGGGCAGCATCGTCGTCCGCGAGGAAGACAAGCGCTCGGCGCTGGCCGAACTGTGGGTGCAGTACGCGATGACGATGCCGGCGCCGAAGCGCGAGTCGGCGTCGGTGGCCCGCAGCAAGGCCGCGACCGCCCCGCCTGACCCGACCTTCCAGCCGCGCCTGGATGCGTGGATGCAGATCGCGCGGCAATCCTATGCATATCTGTTCTTCACCGAACGCACCGCCAACCAGCGTGGTTTCGAAGACCGCCAGACCCAGGTGCGCGACTACTACAACCTGGCCGTGCAGGAGTCAGCCGTGCTGCTGTTCGAAGCCTATTCGAGCAAGCAGGTGCGCAACGACAACGGGCGGTTCCAGCTGGGACGCTGGACCTTCGTACTGGCGCCTGCCGACGATGGCCCGGCAGCGGACACCCGCGAGCCGCTGGAACTGGTACCGGCCGCATCGATGTCCTTCACCGGCACCCTGCGCAGCGTGCATCGCCGCGATGGCTTCGGCGCCGAACTGGTGGCGGTGATGGCAGACCCGGCCAGCACCGGCCTGGCGGCCGCCGCCGCTGGTACCGCAACGACGGCCGAGCGCGACTGGAGCGAGATGCCGTCGCCGTCGATGACCGTGCTGTTGCGTTTTTCCGGCAACAACCTGTGGGAAGTGCTGCACGACGACGAGCCGGAACTGGAGATCCACGACCCCTACCAGGTGGCGGTGGTGGAACTGCACGGCGAACAGGTGCCACTGGCGGCGAACTTCACCGCCGGTTACGCGCTGTGGCTGGCCCGCTCCAACTTCAGCCGGCAATCGCTGCGTACGCTGTTCGGCGGCAAGGGCGGCATCGACAAGCCGCATCTGTTCATGATGCAGCCGTACGATCCGGACCGCCGCGTGCTGCTGATGATCCATGGCCTGGCCAGCAGCCCGGAGGCGTGGGTCAACGTGGCCAACGAACTGATGCGTGACGATGAGATCCGCGGCGACTTCCAGATCTGGCAGTTCTACTACCCGACCAACATGCCGATCGCCCTCAGCCACGATGAGATCCGGCGGATCCTGCATGAGGCACTGCAGCACTTCGACCCAACCGGCAAGGCGCTGGCATCGCGCGACATGGTGGTGGTCGCGCACAGCATGGGCGGGGTGATTTCGCGGCTGATGGTGTCCTCCTCCGGCGACCATCTGGTCGACACCCTGCTGGCGACTGCGCAGATGACTCCGGCGCAGCGCGAACTGCTGCGCACGAAGGGCGCGCCAGTGCTCACATTCCAGCCGGAACCGGAAATCTCACGGGTGGTGTTCATCGCTACCCCCCATCGCGGCACCGATGTTGCCGGCACGCGCCTGGGACGCTGGCTCGGCCGCTTCGTGCGCCTGCCGCTGACGGTGCTGGAGGATGTCGCGACATTGGCAAACGACGGCAAGGTCGAGCGCAACGACGACAAGCACGGCTACCAGATGAACAGCATCCAGAACCTGGACAAGGACGATGCCTTCGTCAAGGCCGTGGCCGATCTGCCGATATCGCCGAAGGTGCGTTACCACTCGATCATCGCGCGGACCCAGGCCGAAGGCCCGCTTGAAAAGACCGACGATGGACTGGTTCCCTACTGGAGCTCGCATCTGCCGAAGGCCGTCTCGGAAAAGGTGATCGTGTCCGGTCACAGCGTGCAGGAAGCCACGCCGGCCATCGTCGAACTTCGCCGCATCCTGCATGAGGACATGGAGGCTCATCCTCTGCCGGCGAAGTAGCGCACGACTTACAGCAACCATGGCCCGCGCTTTCCCGTCCGGGCCACCGACAACGAGGCAATGGAATGCATATCTCAACACTGGTCGAGCTGCTCGGCAGCAAGGGCTCGGATGCTCATCTGCAGGCATGGTTCGCGCAGCACGGTATCGGCAAGCCCCCGACCACGATCAGCGCGAACCAGGGGCAGAAATCGGTCAAGGACAAGCTCCACGACATGGAGTTCTACTTTGCCTTCGACATCATCAATGATCGCTTCTATCCGCCCACCGTCGGAGCGCGTGGCAGCCTGCTGAGCCACTTCAAGTCCGCCACCCTGTTCAGTCGCCGGCCCAAGGGTAATCCGCCAAAGCCCGAAGGCTTCTGGGACGGATACGTGCAGCCATCAGCCACACTCCAGGACTGCCTGGCGTACTTCGACGGCCGGTTGGAAGAATTCGGCGACACCGCCTACTTTGCAAAGCCGCTTACCGGGGACGTCGACATCAAGCTCTGGTTCTGCAAGCGCAGGCAGCGCGTGGACACCATCCAGCTCAATCTGCATGAGGACCGCGAGTTCATCGGCCATCATGATTTCGACCCTGGCAATGAACACAACACCACCCCGCAGGCGGCAACGCTGGTACTGAAGTGGCTGTTCGATCGCCGGCACCTGCGGGTGCCGCAGGCACTCTACGAGGCCGGGTTGGAGGATGATCACCAGGCGATCCTGCGCTTTGCCGAGCAACATCTTGGCAACCACATCTGGGCAGGCCAGCTTCACGATTCACCTGCGCTGCGCAGCGTGCTGGCCCACACCAGGACCACCCGCCCCCTGCGACTGGACAACGGCAGCCCGCTGCACTTGTTCGACAAGTGGCTGTACCTGAAGGCAGGCGGAGCATGGGAACGGCATCAGGCCCTCTACAACGACGACACACTGGCGGACTGGAGTGCGAGCGTGGATGCGTTCGAACGCGCGGTGGTGCTTGATGCCGCGCAGCGACAGGCTTTCCTGGCAATGCTGGACGACGCCTACCAGCGGGTTCAGCAAGCGCACCCTGCCTGATCGCATTGGGGGAAATCCCTCATCGTGCGTACGCATCGCTCTGGCTAAGGTGACCACTCTCTTCCGCAGGAGGTCCGCATGAACACGTCAGAACCCAGCCGTCAGCCCAGCCCCGATCCGGCCGAGCGGGATGCGTTTTTCCCGTCGCCGTACTCGCTGTCCCAGTTCACTTCGGCAACCACCGATCTGTCCGGCGCGGACTATCCCGATGCCCGCCGTGACGGACGCTGGAAAGTGCTGATGATCGCCGCCGACGAACGTTATCTGCCGACCGCCAACGGCCATCTGTTCTCGACCGGCAACCATCCGGTGGAGACGCTGCTGCCGATGTATCACCTGCACAAGGCCGGTTTCGGCATCGACGTGGCGACGCTGTCGGGCAACCCGGTGAAGTTTGAATGGTGGGCGTTCCCACGCGAAGACCGCGAGATCGGCGGCCTGTACGAACGCTACGAATCCCGCTTCCGCCAGCCTCTGCACCTGGACGACGTGGCGAGGGCACTCGATGCCGGTTCGGACTACGCCGCGGTGTTCATTCCCGGCGGTCACGGTGCGTTGATCGGCCTGCCGGAAAGCCGCGCGGTGAAGGCCACCCTGCAGTGGGCGGTGGACAATCAACGTCACATCATCACCCTCTGTCACGGCCCTGCCGCGCTGCTGGCGGCCGGCGTGGATGAAGCCGGTGGCGGTTCATTGTTCCGCGGGCATCGGATCTGCGCCTTCCCCGATGCGATGGACCGGCAGACCCCGGATATCGGCTACATGCCTGGTCAACTGCCGTGGTTCTTCGGTGAGCGCCTGGCCCAGCAGGGCGTGCAGATCGTCAACGAGGGCATCGATGGCAGCGTGATGCAGGACCGCCTGCTGTTGACCGGCGACAGCCCGCTGGCGGGCAATGCGCTGGGCAAGCTGGCTGCGCGCACCCTGCTGGATGCGTTGGCCGGTCGCTGAGAGGACAGGCACTTCCTGCCGACGCAGGCTGCGTGCTACACAGGACCGCGCCTGTGTTCTGCTGCAGGTGCGGCGCCGGCACGCTGTTGCCAGCGGCGGTCGGCAGTCATTGCATCAATGGAGTCTGGTAGCACCCACGACAACAAGGAGCGTGTTCGATGATGCTGCACAAGAAACTGTTCGCGTGTTCATTCGGTGCCGTGCTGGCGCTTGCCGCGCTGGTGCCTTCGGCACCGGCAAATGCCGCCGAAGAGGTCGGCCTGCAGGAAGAGTGCGTGCCCTTCCGGGCCGGCTTCGGCATCCACCAGCGTTGCACGCTGTACGTGGTCTATGACGATGGCACCCGCGTGGCCAGCGACCACTACAACCGCGACGAGAACGGGATGATGTACGACCCCTGATCGCTCAGTGGCATCAGCCGGGCGGTCGCACGCCGTCCGCCCGGCCCTTGCAGCCGCCCATCCCGGCATACCGCTGCCCTCGCCTTCCATGGCATCCTCCATGAAACCGCTTTCATGGAATGGAGGGATTCCACGATGTTGTCTCGCTTTCGCACGTCCGCGCTCTGCGCACTCCTGGCTTTTGCACTGCCCGCCGCCACCTGGGCAGCATCGCCCGCGCCGTTGAAGGTGATGTCCTTCAACGTACGCACCCCTGCCGACACCGACCCTGGCAAGCGCTGGGAAGACCGCCGCGATGCCATGGTCAAGGTGATCCAGCAGGCGCATCCGGCGGTGATCGGCACCCAGGAGCTGGTGCTGGAGCAGGCCAATTACCTGGCCGAACATCTGCCCGACTATCGCTGGTTCGGCGAAGGCCGCCGCGGTGGCAGTGGCGACGAACACATGGGCGTGTTCTACGACAGCAAGGTGCTGGCGGTGGAAGAGTCAGGCAATTTCTGGCTGTCCGATACGCCCGAGGTCGCAGGCAGCATCAGCTGGGGCAACCTGTTCCCGCGCATGGTCACCTGGGCCGTGTTCCGCCGCCTGGATGATGGCCGTCGCTTCTACTTCATGAACACCCACCTGCCCTACCGCGACGAGGACGAGCCGCGCCGGATCAAGGGAGCCGAACTGATTGCCACGCGCGTGGCCGCGCTGCCTTCCGACCTGCCGGTGGTACTGACCGGTGATTTCAACAGCGAGCCCGGCGGCGGCACCTATCAGGCCTTCACCCGGGTGCTTCAGGACACCCGTCGCCAGGTCAAGTCGCCGCAGGGTCCGCGCCTGACCTTCCACAACTTCACAGGAACGGCGACCGCCGAGCTGGACTGGGTGCTGGTACGTGGCTTCCACGCGCGCAGCTTCCTGACCGATGACCGCCGCATCGACGGCGTACTGCCCTCCGACCACTTCCCGCTGGTCGTTGAGCTGGACTGGCCGAAGCACTGAACAATGCAGCGACCCTCGCTACGGCGACGGTCGCTTGCCCAGCAGGCGGTACAACGCCTGATGCTGGTCGCGCGCCTGGCAGATGCGTGCGCCGACGGCAAGGAACACCGCAATGCCGACAAGGCCAACACCCAGCATTGAATCGGGCAGGCGCACGAAGCCGATCACCGCGGCCATCGCTGCCAGTACCAATAACACCACCACGCCGACCGACAGCCCGGCCCCTGGCAGGCCGGGATCACCGAGCAGCGTCCGTTGCGCCGATTGCTTCTGTTCGCCCATGTCCTGTGCTCCCGTGGTTTTTCCCCACTAGTTACACGGAGGGCGGCACTTCCGGCAGAGTCAGAAACGTCACAGTGGCGAGAACGTCCACGGCGGCCCACGCGCTACCCTGCCAGCATCCTCGTTGAGCGGAGACAACGCATGACCCATCGCAGCCGACTGGCCGGGTTCATCATCGATTGCCAGGACACACCCGCCGAAGACAGCGCGCGCTTCTGGGCCGCAGCGCTGGGCCTGCAGGCCGAGCCCGCCCGTGCTGAAGGCGACGCAGAGTATGCCGATCTGACGGGCGCGCCGGCGGGATTGAACGTGGAAGTGCAGCGGGTCGATCACCCGTCGCGGGTGCATCTGGATATCGAAAGCGACGACATCGACGCCGAAGCCGCAAGGCTGGAAAAACTCGGTGCCCGCCGGGTCGGTTTCGTCAAACGCTGGTGGGTGATGGAAGCGCCCACCGGTCATCGATTCTGCATCGTGCGCATGCGTGATCACGATGCTCCGGCCAACCATTGGCCATGATGAAAAAAGGGACGGAAGCAGATGCTTCCGTCCCCTGTCGCTCAGCGCGCCTGCGCCACGCTCGGCGCCTGCGGTGACTGGCCCCAGCCACCGAGTGCCTTGTACACGCCCACGACACTGACATTGACCTCTGATTCGGCGGCCGCCAGTGCATCATCGGCCACCAGCTGCGTGCGCTGCGCGTCCAGCAGGGTCAGGAAGTCCTCCGACCCTTCGCGGTAGCGGATCTGCGCCAGCGATTCGGCACGCCGCGCCGCCTGCGCCTGCTCGACCACGATGGCCAACCGTGCCTGCTGCTTGGAGTAGCGGGTCAACGCGTTTTCGGTGTCTTCCAACGCCAGCAGCACCGCCTGTTCGTACTGCGCGGCCACGCCTTCGGCCTCGGCCTTGCTGGCACGCAGGCGTGCCTTGACCGTACCGAAGTCGAATGCCGCCCAGCTCAACGACGGGGTCAGCGACCAGGCCTTGTTGTTGCCGTTGACCAGGCCACTGGCATCGCCGCCGAGGAAGCCGACGAAACCGGACAGCGACAACCGCGGGAACAGATCGGCCGTGGCCACGCCGACACGCGCGGTGGCGGCAGCCAGGCGACGCTCGGCCACGCGCACGTCGGCACGCTGGCGCAGCAGTTCACGGGTATCACCCAGCGGCAGTGCCTTCGCAAACGCCGGCACTTCGTGCGGTGCCAGCATGGCGGTCAGCACCTCCGGACGCTGACCAAGCAGGACAGCCAACCGGTTGCGCGACTGCGTCTCGGCCACTTCCAGCAGCGGGATGTCGGCCTCAATGGCCTTCAACCGTGCGCGGCTGCTCTGCACGTCCAGCTCGCTGCCGGCACCCAGTTCCCAGCGCGCCTCGGTCAGCCGCTGCGTATCGCGCAGGTTGACCAGGGTGCGCTGGGCCACCGCGATGCGCTTCTGGGTGCCACGCAGTTCGAAGTAGTTGCGTGCCACTTCGGCAGCGATCAGCACCTGCGCGTCGGCAAGGTTGGCCTGCTCGGCGTCCAGGTCGGCACGCGCAGCCTCTGCAGCACGGCGCTTGCGGCCGAACAGATCCAGCTCCCAGCCCGCATCGAAGCCGAGCTGGTAGCTTTCACTGAACACCCGCTGCCCACCCAGCTGCGGATCGGGTTGCTTGCGGCGGTCGTAGCTGCCGCCAGCGGTAACGTGTGGCGCCTGGTCGAAGCGGCTCTCGACAAACACGGCACGGGCCTGGCTGACACGGGCGACAGCCACGCGCAGGTCCAGGTTGTCCGACAGCGCGCCGTGCACCAGTTCTTCAAGCACCGGGTCATCGAACTGCGCCCACCAGCTGGCCACCGGCGAGGTGGTGCTGAAGACCGGCTGCTGTGCACCCTGCAGGACGACGGGCTCCTGCACCGGTGCCTTGTAGTTGGGGCCGACGCTGACACAGCCCGCCAGCACCAGGCTGGAGACGGCCATCGCCAGGGTGCGGATCACCATGGCAGCACCTCGCCCAGGTAGGTGAAGCTGCCGCTGGCGCCGGACTCGCCGATCAGCGCCATCTGCACGCTGGAACGCGCGCCCTCGGCGATTTCAATCTCGCCGTTGCCACCGTTCATATCGGTTTTCACGTAGCCGGGGTGCACGGTGTTGACCTTGATCGGCGTACTGCGCAGTTCATGGGCCAAGGCCAGGGTCCAGCTGTTCACCGCGGCCTTGGACGCGTTGTAGGCCGGGATCTTGAAGTCGTAGATGCCCGAGGTCGGATCGGCATGCAGGGTCTGCGAGCCGAGCATGCTGGAGACGTTGACGATGCGGCCGGACTTGGCCTGCTTGATCAGCGGCAGGAAGGCCTGGGTCACCGCCACCAGCGCATACACGTTGGTCTCGAACGTGCGACGCCAGGTGTCCAGCGACTGCTCCGACGGCAGTTGCGCTGGGTTCTCGATCATGATGCCGGCGTTGTTGACCAGGATGTCCAGACGACCATGGCGCTGACGCACCTGCTCGACCGCCTCGGCGATGCTGGCGCCATCATTGACGTCCAGCTGCAGCGCTTCCACCGGCAGGCCCTCGGCCTGCAGCTTCAACGCCAGTTCCACTGCGGTTTCGCGCTTGCGCCCGGCCAGCAGCGTGTGCACGCCGGCCTGTGCCAGCTGTCGCACGGTTTCCAGGCCAATGCCGCGGGTTGCGCCGGTGACCAGCGCGATCTTGTTCTGATGGGTGTTCATGGATTCGTTGCCTTGGTGGGGGGAAGCGGGCGCCGGTGATTGCCGGCGCCGCTGTTTTCCATGTCAGTGGTGGATGGTCGGCTCGCCGTGCTGCACCAGCTGGCCACCACCGTTGCGGGTGACGAACTTGCGCAGTGCCACGTAGAACACCGGGGTCAGGAACAGGCCGAACAGGGTCACGCCCAGCATGCCGGCGAACACCGTGATGCCGGTCACCGAGCGCACTTCGGCGCCAGCGCCATGCGACAGCACCAGCGGCACGGTGCCGGCGATGAAGGCGATGGAGGTCATCACGATCGGGCGCAGACGCAGGCGGCAGGCTTCCAGTGCCGCTTCGACGATGCCCTTGCCGCCCATTTCCAGCTCTCTGGCGAACTCGACGATCAGGATCGCGTTCTTGCACGCCAGGCCCATCAGCACCACCAGGCCGACCTGCACGAACACGTTGTTGTCGCCGCCGGTCATCCACACGCCGAACAGCGCGGACAGCAGGGTCATCGGCACGATCAGGATCACCGCCAGCGGCAGCGACCAGCTTTCGTACAGCGCGGCCAGTACCAGGAACGCCAGCATGATCGCCACCGGGAACACGATGAAGGCCGCCTTGCCCTGGGTCGCCTGCTGGTAGCTCAGGTCGGTCCATTCGGTAGCCATGCCCACCGGCAGCACCTTGGCGGCGATGGCGGTGAGGTTGTTCATCGCTTCGGCCGAGGACAGCACACGCGGGTCGGCTTCACCGGCCAGGTCAGCGGCCGGGTAGCCGTTGAAGCGCAGCACGGGGTCCGGACCGTAGGTTTCCTTGACGGTGACCATCGAGCCGATCGGCACCATCTCGCCACGGTCGTTGCGGGTCCGCAGCTTGCCGATGTCCTCGACGCTGTCACGGAACTGGCCATCGGCCTGTGCGATCACCTGCCAGGTACGTCCGAACTGGTTGAAGTCGTTGACGTAGGCCGAACCCAGGTAGGTCTGCAGCGTGTCGAACAACTCGGTCAGCTGTACGCCCTGGGCCTTCGCCTTGACACGGTCCACCTCGGCATCCAGCTGCGGCACGTTGGCCTGATAGCTGGTGATCGGGAAGGCCATGCCCGGGGTCTGTGCAACCGCACCCTGCATCGACTGCACCGCGTTCTGCAATGCGCCATAGCCGAGGTTGCCACGGTCCTGGATGAACATCTGGTAGCCGTTGCCGTTACCGAGGCCGAGGATCGGCGGCGGCATCATGGCGAAGGCGAACCCTTCCTGCAGGCCTGCGATCTTCTGGTTGATCTCCGCATTGATCTGCGCCGCGGTGCGGCCATGGCGCTCGCTGAACGGCTTGAGCGGAATGAACGCAACACCGGTGTTGGGCGTATTGGTGAACTGCAGAGCATTCAGGCCCGGGAACGAAATGGTGTGAGCCACACCGTCGGTTTCCTGGGCGATCTTGGCGACCTTGCGCAGCATTTCATCGGTACGCGCGATCGACGAACCCTCCGGCAGCTTCACGCCGGCGATCAGGTACAGCTTGTCCTGGGTCGGAATGAAGCCCGGCGGCACCAGCTTGAAGATGAAGCCGGTACCCACCAGCAGCACCGCATACACCACGAACACCGCACCACGACGACCGAGGATCTTCGACACGCCACGCTCGTACTTTTCAGAGCTGGACTTGAAGAAGCGGTTGAACGGACGGAACACCCAGCCGAACAGACGGTCGATGATGCGGGTCGGGGCATCCTTCGGCGCGCCATGCGGCTTGAGCAGGCGGGCCGCCAGGGCCGGCGACAGGGTCAGCGAGTTGATCGCCGAGATCACCGTGGAGATGGCGATGGTGACCGCGAACTGCTTGTAGAACTGACCGGTAACGCCCGACAGGAACGCCATCGGCACGAACACCGCACACAGCACCAGCGCGATGGCGATGATCGGCCCGGACACTTCGCGCATCGCCTGATGCGCAGCGGCCAGCGGGGTCAGGCCTTCTTCGATGTTGCGTTCAACGTTTTCCACCACCACGATCGCGTCATCGACCACGATGCCGATCGCCAGCACCAGGCCGAACAGGCTCAGCGTGTTGATCGAGAAGCCCAGCAGGTACAGCGCGCCGAACGTACCGACGATCGACACCGGCACCGCGATGAGCGGGATGATCGAAGCACGCCAGGTCTGCAGGAACAGGATCACCACCAGCACCACCAGCGCGATGGCTTCCAGCAGGGTGGAGACCACGGCCTTGATCGAGTCGCGCACGAAGATGGTGGTGTCATACACCGCTTCGTACTTCACGTCGGCCGGCATGGTCTTCTGCATCTCGTCCATGCTGGCCATCACCGCATCGCGGATCTCCAGCGCATTGGCGCCGGGGGCCTGGAAGATACCGATACCCACCGCGTTCTTGCCGTCCAGCTGCGAGCGCAGCGTGTAGTCACCGGCACCCAGTTCGACCCGGGCCACGTCCGCCAGCCGCACCACTTCACCGTCGGTGCCGCTCTTGAGCACGATGTCGCCGAACTCCTGCTCGCTGCGCAGGCGGCCCTGGGCATTGATCAGGGTCAGGAACTGGCTGTTGGGCATCGGCTCGGCGCCGAGCTGGCCGGCCGAGACCTGTACGTTCTGCTCGCGCATGGCGCGCACCACATCGCTGGCGGTCAGGCCGCGCGCGGCAACCTTGTCCGGGTCCAGCCAGGCGCGCATGGCATAGTCACCACCGCCGAAGATCTGTGCGTCGCCGACGCCCTGGATACGTGCCAGCGCGTCCTTGACGTGCAGGCGGGCGTAGTTGCGCAGGTACAGGGTGTCGTACTTGCCGTTGGGCGAGGTCAGGTGCACCACCATCAGGAAGGTGGGTGACTGCTTCTGGGTGGTCACGCCTTGCCGGCGCACGTCCTCGGGCAGTCGCGCCTGGGCCTGGGCAACGCGGTTCTGTACCTTCACCGCCGCTTCGTCCGGGTCGGTGCCCGGGCGGAAGGTGATGGTCATCTGCAGCACGCCGTCGGAACCGGCCACCGACTTGAGGTAGATCATGCCCTCAACGCCGTTGATGGCCTCCTCCAGCGGGGTGGCCACGGTTTCAGCGATCACCTTCGGGTTGGCGCCCGGGTAGACCGTGCGTACGACCACCGACGGCGGCACCACTTCGGGGTACTCACCGATGGGCAGCATCGGAATCGAGATCAGGCCTGCGGCGAAGATCACGATCGACAGCACCGCCGCGAAGATCGGCCTGTCGATGAAGAAACGGGAAAAGTCCATGGAAGAATTCCTGGAAAAGGCCGTCGGCGGGCAACAGCCGCCCTGCCCCTCGCCAATCTGGCGAAGGCAGTGACGGCTGCCGCTGGCACCGGCAGCTAAGCGGGGACGCGGATCAGGAGCCGGCGGATCAGTGGTTCAGTGCGGCAGTTGCATCGCGACCCGGCGCCGGCGCAGCGGTGGGCTGCATCGCCACCGCCTTCGCCTGCACCGGCATACCGGGCATGAAGACCTTCTGCACGCCATCGATGATCACCTTGTCACCGGCGGCCAGGCCCTGCTCGACGATGCGCAGGCCTTCGGCGGTGCGGCCGAGGCGGATGTCACGGCGCTGGGCCTTGCCATCCTTGTCGACCACATAGACGTACTTGCGGTCCTGGTCGGTCAGCACGGCCTTGTCGTCGATCAGCATGGCCTGGAACTGGCCGCTGCCGAGCAGCTGCACGCGGGCGAACAGGCCCGGGGTGAACTGGCGATCGGCGTTGTCCAGCAGTGCGCGGACGCGGATGGTGCCGGTGCTGCGGGTCACCTGGTTGTCGAGGAAGTCGACCTTGCCCGAGTGCGGGTAGCCTTCTTCACCGGACAGGCCGATCTTCACCGGCAGCTCGCTGTCGCGCTCGCTCGGGCGCTCGCCCTTGCGCGCCATCTGCGCGTAGCGCAGGAAGGTGCTTTCGTCGGCATCGAAGTACACGAACACCGTATCCAGCGAGACCAGCGTGGTCAGCACGCTGGCGCTGTCGCCGGCGGTGACCAGGTTGCCGGCGGTGACCATCGCCCGGCCGGCACGGCCGTCGATCGGCGCACGCACCTTGGTGAACTCCAGGTTGAGGCGGGCGGCATCCACCGCTGCCTGCGCAGCCTGCACCGCCGCACCGGACTGGTCGGCGGCCGCACGACGCTGTTCGGCGGTCTCGGTGGAAATCGCCTGCTGTTCGGCCAGGCGCTTGGCACGCTCGGATTCGCTGCGGGCCAGCACCGCCTGGGTACGCGCACGGGCCAGCTCGGCGTTGGCGCGATCGTACTCGGCCTGGTAGCTGCGGGCATCGATGGTGAACAGGACGGCGCCCTTCTTCACTTCTTCGCCTTCAACGTAGTTGACCTTGTCGATGTAGCCGGACACGCGCGGGCGCAGCTCGACGCTCTGCACGGCCTCGACGCGACCGCTGAATTCATCCCACTGGCTGACCTGCTTGAGCAGCACGGGGGCAGCTGAGACCTGCGGCGGGGGCGGCGCGCCGGCTTCTTCGGCATGGCCACCGCTGCAGGCCGCCAGGACGGCGGCAGCGAGGATCGACACGCCAGCCATCGCGATGCGATGACCGAAACGATGTGGAGTGGTATTGGGGGAAGTCATGGCATGCATCCGTACGGAGGGGTGGTACAGCTATTTGAGAATTGCTATCAACTTTCGGCGGCGTATCCTGCGACCTCAACCAAAGTCGAGGTCAAGCAACGCCTGCGGTGTCGCGCCACAGCGGCGGTCTTTCCAGGTGCAGCAGGCCGCGTGGCAGTTCGGCATCACTGCTATCGCAACGGACGATTGCGCGGTTGTCGCGGCACCCGTCGAGCAGGGACACCACGCGGCGACCGACCAGCAGTGAACTCGGCCATTCAATACAGGCGTTGGCAGCGTTGGCCGGCGTGCAGACCGGACTGCACACTTCCAGCATCTGCGCGCGTACGCCCACGGCCTGCGCTTCCTGGTGCACCACCTGCGCGTACATGCGCAGCGCGGCGGTGGTGATCGAGGTCTCGCCATAGCCTGCCCAGGGCTTGAGCCCGGCCGGGCTGCCGATCATCACGTAGCGGCGAGCATGCACGTTGTCCTGCAGCAGCGGCAGCAGGTGGTGCACTGCGTGCACATGCGGCATCAGGTCCGCCTGCAATGCCGCCGACAGGGCGTCACCGCCACGCTCGACCACGCGGCCACGGTTGTACGGGCCGCCCATCGCGGCAACCACCGCTGCCAGCGGGCGCGGGCGCTGCGCCACGCGTTCGGCCAGCGCACGTGCCGAACTGTCGTCGCTGAGCGAGCCCAGCATCGTCTGCAGGCCCGGCTCATCAGCAAACTGCTCGTGCAACGCCGCCAGGCGGCCGGGATCGCGGCCGACCACCAGCACGGGGCTGCCGGCCTCCAGCAATGCGCCGACCACACCCTGGCCCACGGCACCGGTGCCGCCGAGAACCAGGACCTCGGGCGTCAGAATCCCATTCACGGGACATTTCCTCCCAAATCCGGGATAGTCCCGATTCGGCGCAGTCGGTCACCCTTGTGCGAGGCAAGGTGCAAGGCACCGCCACGCTGCTGACGCATGGGTGCGGTAAACTCCCGAAAATCCTTGTTAACCAAGGAGCTGGGACGGGATTCAACGGTCATTGCCAGGTCCAGGGCGTTCTGGCCGGCAATCCGGAAGCGGGCAAGAATGTTGCGCAGGCTCATGGCGGACGGGCTCCAATTAGCGAATGGCGCCACGATAGACCTCAAACCCCTACTTGATTAGTCCTGATTAAGGGGAATAATCATCCCGTCCCCGGTCCAATCGTTCTGTCACGATTGCCCCATCCCCGACGTCCAGGATCCCTGACCATGTCCCACGATCTCAACGAGACGCTGATCTTCGTCAAAGTGGTCGAGCAAGGCAGCTTCATCGCGGCTGCCAAATCGCTCGGCCTGCCCAAGACCACGGTCAGCCGCAAAGTGCAGGAACTTGAGACGCGCCTGGGTGCGCGCCTGCTGCACCGGACCACGCGCCGCCTCGGCCTCACCGAAGCCGGTTCGATCTATCACGAGCATTGCCAGCGCATCGCGCGCGAACTTGAAGAAGCCGAAAGCGCGGTCAGCCAGCTGCAGTCTGGTCCACGCGGATGGTTGCGCTTCACCGTGCCCTATTCGATCGGCATCACCTGGATCGCACCGCTGCTGGGCCAGTTCCATGCGCAGTACCCGGAAATCCGCCTGGACATGCACATGGGCAACGAGAAGCTGGACCTGATCGCCGGTGAGGCCGATCTTGCCCTGCGCGTGGGTGCCCTGCCCGATTCCAACCTGGTGGCGCGCAAGCTCGGCAGCCTGCGCACGCAGGTGTTCGCCAGCCCGGCCTACATCGAGCGCTACGGCGAGCCGCTGCATCCGGAAGAGCTGCAGTTCCACCGCATCCTGGCCATGCGCAAGCCGTACCACACCGGCAATTCGCCACGCTTTACCTGGCAGCTGGGCGAGAACGGTGGCGAGCTGCGCGACTTCCCGGTGACGCCGCTGATGACGGCCAACGACATGTCTGCGCTGAATGGCGCGCTGGTGTGTGGCGAAGGTCTGCTGCTGACCGGCGACGTGATGGCCAAGCCGTTCGTCGAGTCGGGCATGGTGCGCCGCGTTCTGGCCGGCTGGACCGGCCCGGAAGTGGATTTCAACGCGGTGTTCGCCGGTGGCCGGCTGGTGTCGCCGAAGGTACGCGCGTTCGTCGATTTCCTGGTGGAGAAGCTCAACTTCGACGCCAACTACATGCTGGCGCAGTGCCCCGGTGCGAAGCTGGCGCGGCAGCAGCAGGAACAGGAAGAAGCGGCGCTGGCGAGCAGCGGCAAGCGTATCCTGGAGAAGGTGGCTGCTTCGGCGGCGTAAGCTGCAGCGATGCCGCCTGTACCCTGCTCTCCTGGATGGCCTCCGGTAGATGCCGACCTTGGCCGGCACGGCTCTCCACATGGGCTATCGGCGTGCCGAGCACACTCGGCACCTACAGAAAATGCCGCCTGCTAGGGCGGCATTTTCGTTCCTGCTGCGGCGGAACAGCGATAACGCTGCGCGTTATTGTTTGAGAGGAATCACGCGGATCTCGACGCGGCGGTTCTTGGCACGGCCGGCATCGGTGCTGTTGTCAGCGATCGGATAGGCCTTGCCAGCGCCCAGGGTTTCGATGCGCACGCTCTGCACGCCCTGGCCGATCAGGTACTGCGCCACCGAATCAGCACGCTCCTTGGACAGGCGGTTGTTGACCGCGTCGCTGCCGATGCTGTCGGTGTGGCCGACCACTTCGATCATGGTCTGGTTGTAGTCACGCAGGGTGCCGGCAACGCCATTGAGCGAGCCGTAGAACTGCGGCTTCAGTGCCGACTTGCCGAAGTCGAAGGTGATGCCGTCGGGCAGGTTCAGCATGATGTTGTCGCCCTGGCGCTCGACGTCGATGCCGGTGTTGGCGGTGCGCTCGCGCAGCGCGCGCTCCTGGCGATCCTGGTACTGGCCCACCGCGGCGCCACTGAGTGCGCCGATGCCCGCGCCGATCAGCGCATGCTGGCGACGCTCGGTCGCGCTGTCGCCGGACAGCAGGCCCGCGGCCACGCCGATGGCGGTACCGATCAGGGCATTGCGGCCGGTGCGGTTCTGCTGCTCGGTCGGGTTGCCGTACGGATCACTCTGCACATAGGAGCCGCCGGTGGCGCAGGCCGACAGGACGGCCGCACTCATCAGGGCCAGTGCGACGTTGCGGGTGGTGTTGCGGATCATGGTGTTCTCCTTGGTTTCCGGTCGGGCCGGCGGCTTGCGGGCGGCAACGAGGATAAACAGCCGGACGCGATGTCGGGATGATGATCACGCCGGTCGACAGGGGCGTGTTCAGCTAGCTGTCTGGACCGCTCAGCCAGCGCTTTACCCCGCCGCCGACTGACGGTAGGCGGCCAGAGCGGCATCCCGGCCAGCGGCGAGGTCCACCAGCGGCGTGCGTGGGTAGCCCGGCGCGCGTTCGGCCAGCAGGTGCGGATGCTGCCATGGAGCGAACCGCGCCTTTACCGGCAGCGCCGCCAGCTCAGGCACCCAGCGGCTGATGTAGCGCGCCTGCGGATCGAACTTCTCGGCCTGTGTGACGGGATTGAACACGCGGAAATACGGAGCCGCGTCGGCACCGGTGCCGGCCACCCACTGCCAGCCCATCGTGTTGTTGGCCAGGTCGGCATCCACCAGCGTGTCCCAGAACCAGCGCGCACCGTGCAGCCAATGCGCACGCAGGTGCTTGCACAGGTAGCTGGCAACGATCATCCGCACCCGGTTGTGCATGTAGCCGGTATGCCAGAGCTCGCGCAGGCCAGCATCGACGATGGGGACGCCGGTGTTGCCGCGCTGCCAGTCGTGCAGCTGGGCGGCACTGGGACTGGCCCACGGGAAGCGATCGAAGCGTGGATTGAGGTTGTCGGTCGGCGTCTTCGGGAAGTGGTGCAGCAGGTGATGGGCAAAGTCACGCCAGCCAAGCTGGCGCAGGTAGCCATCGATGTCAGCATCGGTACCGGCACTGCGCAGGCCTTCCAGCGCGTGGGCGATGCGCCACGGCGCGATTTCGCCGAAATGCAGGTGCGGCGACAGCCGCGAGGTACCGACCCGATCCGGCAGGTCGCGCTGCTCGCGATAGCCGCGCAGCGCACCATCCTCGAACACGGACAACGCCTCGAGCGCACCGGTCTCGCCCGGCTGCCAGTGTTCCCAGAACCCGGTATCCCAGTGAAGCGTGGGCGCCAGCTGCAGCGTATCCAGCGCGAGGCTGTCGACCGTATGCGCCGGCAGCGTCTCCGGTGCGGCCCGCAAGGCGGGCAAACGCCAGTGGCTGAGTACGTTGCGCCAGTACGGAGTGAATACCTTGTAGGGCTGCCCCTGCTGGGTGGCGATGTCCCAGGGCTCGAACAGCAGGCTGCCGTTGCAGCTCTGCGCATCTATGCCCTGCTCGCGCAGCGTGCGTTTGATGGCGGCATCGCGCGGTTGCGTGGCCGGTTCGTACTTGCGGTTCCAGTACACCGCTTCGGCGCCGGTCTGCTGCACCAGCTCCAGCAGGGAAGGCAGGCTGTCACCGGCACGCAGCACCAGCGATGAACCCCGTGCACGCAGGCCGGCATCCAGTGCCGCCAGCGAACGATGGCGCCACGCATTGGAGGCCGCGCCCGGCGCCCACTCGCCCTCTTCGTGCGGCGCGTGGATGTACACCGGCACCACAGCGTGGCCCGCTTCCAGCGCCGCCTGCAGCGCCGGATTGTCCTGCAACCGCAGGTCCCGACGGAACCATACCAACGCTACCGACACGTGCACTGCCTCTCAGTTGCTGGGCGGCCATGATAGCCAGTGACGGTGAAGGCGATGCGTGCGACCGGCTCTGCTAGGCTGCGCGCTCTTCCGCTTCCGCCCGGCCCACGTCATGGATGATCTTCGCGCCACGTTTGCCCGCTTCGGCGCCCTGCAGCCGCAATCTGCCGACGCGTGGCAGGGGCCGTTCCCGCTGCCGGACGTGCTGGCCGGATTCTACGCACACGTCGGCCCGTTCGGCGAGGTATTCAATCCTGCAAAAGGCCCCTGCGGCATCACCATTCCAGGCCTTGAGGTGTGGATACCGCCCTTGCAGCGCCTGTGGGCCTACCAGGCAGGCTATCGCTGGAACGGCAACGATGGCGAACCGATCAGCGACTGGCCGGCGCAGTGGCTGGTGATCGCCGACCGTGGCGCCGATCCCCTCATCCTCGACATCGACGACGGCCGCGTACTGTTCGCCCGTCATGGTGCGGGCCACTGGGACGCCGGCGGGTTCGCCGCCGACGTGCCGACCCTGATGGCCGCGTTGGCTGCGGCCGGCAGCGTTTACCTCGAGGCTGATGAGGATCTGTACAGCGATGACGATGATGGCGGGATCCGTCCGGTTCATCGCGAAGCGGCGCTGCGCGCTGTCGCTGTGGTGCTGGGCAGCACGGATGAAGCAGAACTGTTCCTGGACGCAATGCAGCAGAGCCACGCCATGCGCGGATGGTGCACGGAAAGGTTCAATCCACGCGTGGCGTGGATCTGCTTCTGGACTGCTGCATCGCTTCGCTGATCACTCGTCCGTCGTTCTTTCCTGCGGCACCTGCTCCGGCTGAGCGGCCAGGAACGGGTGCAGTACGGTATCGGCAGCAGCCACCGCGCCCACCACCAGCAGCAGGGCAACGGCGATGGCGGCCATCGGAACGAGGCGCGGGCGCGCGCTCATCGGTCGTTCCTCACTCCCAGCACCGGTCGGTGCGGCCCTTGGCGGTTTGGGCACGCGCGCAGTCACGCGGCGTGATCCGTCCCTCTCGCTGCTCCACCCGTTGCTTGCCGCCATTGTCATCGCGCTTCAGCTCGAAGGCGTCGTACAGGCGCCCGGTCACCGTGCGGGCCTCGTAGCGAAGGCGCTGCGGATCGATGCGCAACACCTGGAACAGCTGGGTGTCTTCGCCCACAGGGTCCATCGTCCTGCGTGCCTCGTCCGACAGGCGGTACTGCTTCGGTCCAGCCACCGTCACCACGTACTGCGGTGTTGCCGCCTGCCCTTCGCCGCGACGGCCGTAGGTATGGTCATGCCCCTGCAGTACCAGATCCACCTTGTGACGGCGCACCACCGGCAGCAGCACCTTGCGCAGGGCAGCATTCTCGCGGCCCTCGCGCGGCGAATAGAACGGCTGGTGCAGCAGCACGATCGTCCACGGCTGCCGGTTGCCGGCCAGCACCTTGTCCAGCCACTGTGCCTGCGCCTTGGCGGTACCCAGATCCAGCGCCGAGGTCCCATCGACCACGGCCACGCGCACGCCCTGTGCATCGAACCAGTAGCTGGTACCCGCCGCCGCGCTGGCACCGTTGCCCGGCAGGGCGAAGGTCACCGGCCAATGGCGGCCCAGCACACGGCGCTCCTGTGGCGTGTCCTCGAATTCCTCGAAGTACTCGTGGTTGCCGATCGCCGGCGCCACCAGCGTCTCCTGTGCCAGCCAGCTGGTGGCGGCAAACCATTCGCCCCATTCGCTGTCGTCCATGTTGTCGCCACCGCTGACCAGGTCGCCGGCAAACAGACTGATCCGCGCATCCGGCGCGGCCTTCTGTGCGGCCCGCACCACGCGGCTTACATGGCTGACGTTCTTGTTCTGGGTATCGCCGAAATACAGCAGGGTCAGCGGCTGGTCGGCAGCGGCCATCGTACGCAGCTGGTTCCACGCGCTCCAGCTGCCATTGCCCTGTACGCGGTAGACATACAGGGTGTCCGGCTGCAAACCGTCGATGTCGGCGCGATGATGATGCGACAGGCCGTTCTCGGTCTGCAGCACCTGGGTCTTCGCGCGCACCTGGACGATGCCCTCGATGGCCGGCGAATCGTCGGCCCGTGCGATTTCCAGCAGCGGCGACTGCACGCTGCCATCGGTGCGCCAGGCCACTGCGAAGCCGTGGCTGGGGTCGACCGATGGAGAGGCAACGATGCGGTCCGGCACCGGTGTGGCCGCGTAGTAGCGGCTGCCCGACGGCACCCGCGTATTGGGCTCGGCCGCAGCCATCGCCATCGATGGCAATGCGAGCAGCAGCCCGATCGCAAGCAAGCGCACCAAACGCGCGCTCACGAGCCACACTCCAGCGGCAGGGCCAACTGCTTGGCGATGCTCTCCCAGTCGAAGGCCACCACACCCTGGTCATCGTGCACCGCATACAGGGCACCGTGCGGGAACCTTGGCGTCGGCTGCTGCATCATCCAGATGCCATCGGTGTTGGCCACGGTATTGCCCTGGAACGCACCCACCGGCTTCAGCGTATGGCGGTCGAACAGATGGAACACGCTGCGCTGCTTGCCCTGCTCGGTGGTGATCCACCAGCCGTCCTTGCCGCAGGTGCGCAGCATCACGCCTTCGGCCTGCGCCTTGAACACGTCGCGGCCGAAGGTGGTGCCGGTGAAGCGCCCCGCCAGGGTGTAGACCTTGAATTCGCTGGCGTAGCTTTCGTCCTCTTCGGCGATCAGCAGGCGATCATTGGCCGGATCCCCCCAGATCGATTCGACCACGCGCAACGCACCGGCTTCGCTGGTATCACCGATGCTGGCCGACAGTGTTGCCTGCACCTTCGTGCCATCGCGGGACACGTGGTACTGGCGCACGCGCTTGTCCAGCTCAGCCAGCGGCGGCAGGATGTCCTTGCCCTGTGCGTCCTCGCCGTTGTCCCAGGAGTCGGTGACGTAGACGCTGTAGCCATCGGCACGGCGGTCCACCCACAGGCCGTAGGGCTTGCGCAGGTCGTCGGCACCGAAGGTGGCCAACGGAGTGAAGTCCGGCAGCGAAAGCACCTGCACACGGTGGTTGTCGCGCTCGACGATCCACAGCAGGTCATCGATCACCGCGATGCCGTTGGGACGATCGAACTGGCCCAGGCCGGTGCCGGTGCTGCCGACGTCGCGCAGGTGCTGGCCGTTGCTGCCATCGTAGACCACCAGCTTGTCGGTGGCCTTGGCCGTGGCGATCAGCCAGGTCTTGCCATCCGGGGCCTGCCAGGACGCGGGCGAATCGATGTTGTCGGCCGGGGTCATCGGGGTCAGGAAAGCCTCGGCGATGGTCGCCACGTTGCGCTTGACCGGTGCCACAGCGCCGGTCGCTGCAGCCGCTGCCGGCGCCTTGTCCGCGGCCGGCGTGCAGCCGGCGGCAAGAACGGCTGCCAGCGAGGCCGCCATCAGGGTCATGCAACGCGCCATCACAGCGCCACCTTCAGGCCCACGGCGTAGGTGCGGCCATACTCTTCCATCTGCAGGGTGCGCGAGCGCGTGCCCTGGTACAGCTCCAACGGCTTGTCCAGCAGGTTCTGCGCTTCAAAGTACACGCTCACGTTCGCGTTGAACTTGTAGTCCAGCGAGAAGTCGAGCTGGGTGTTGGGCGCCACGTAGATGTCGAACGCACGGCCCTTGCCGATGCTGTCCAGGTACTCGCTGCGGTACACCGCCGCCAGACGGGTGCTCAGGCCGTACTTTTCATAGCCGATGTGGGCGCTGTACACGTGCTTGGAGGCACGCGGCAGGGTGAAATCCTCACCGGCGCGATCCTCGATGCCAGCGTCGAATCCGGTATCCAGCCAGGTGCCGCTGGCGCCCACCAGCAGACCGTCCAGGCCAGCGGGCAGGAAGGCCAGCTGCTGCTGCCAGTTCAGCTCCGCACCACGCACGGTGGCTTTGCGGCCATTGATCGGCTGGGTCACGTCAAAACCACCGTAGGCCGGATCATTGGTGCGCACCGTCTCGACGATATAGCCGTCGATGGACTTGTGGAACAGACCTAGCGAAACGATGCCGGTACTGCCGAGGTACTTCTCCACCGACAGGTCGATGTTCTTCGACTCGTACGGGTCCAGCTCAGGATTGCCCAGGCGCACTTCCTCGTCGCCGCGGCTGTAGCCGACGCGCGGCGAGATATCGCCGAAGGACGGGCGCGAAACGGTCTTGTTGGCCGAGGCGCGCAGCACCCAGTCATCGGCCGCGTCATAGCGCAGGTGCAGGCCCGGCAGTACGTTGGTATAGCTGCTGTTGGCCACGCGCGGGGTTACGGTGTAGCTGCGGCCGTTGGCCGCCACATCGACCTGGTTGCCTTCGGCCCTGAAGCGCGTGTTCTCCACACGCACGCCACCGATGATGCGCAGCGCACCGACATCCCAGGTCCCCATGGCGTAGCTGGCGAAGATGTCTTCACTGGCGGTGTAGTCCTCTTCCAGCGAGGTCATCGCGTTGGCGCCGACATCCTGCGGGCGAGCACTGAACTGGCCACGGTTGGCCGCCCAGTACGCGCGCATCGCGTCCGAATCCATGCCGTCACCCAGGGTGCCGTGGCGGTGATCCGGGGAGCCGGTGGTCCAGCTGGACAGGGCAACCTTCGGGCCGACGCGCAGTTCGCTTTCGTCGACGTTGACGTCGCGGTCGCGCCAGCGCCCCAGCAGGCCGAACTTGATGCTGCTGCTGTCGCCGTCGAAGCGCACGTTGACCTGTGCGCTGTGCTCCTTGTCGTTCACCTGCTTGGGTGAAATCACGAAGCGGTCGAACGCGTAGTTCGCGTTGTCCAGCCACTGCGGATTGTCGAAGCTGTAGCTGGGCATTCGACTGCTCTGGTCCAGCGTACCGTTGAAGGCCTTGCCGTTGAGCTTGAAGCGCGCCTCCATTTCATCGTTCACCCGCTCTTCGGTGCGGGTGAAACCCACCTTGTAATCGACCACGGCGTTGGTCAGCGTGTTCTCGCCGCCCAGGCTGGCCGCAAAGGTGTTCTCTTCCTTGGTGCGGTAGCGCATGCGCCTGTCGATGGAATCCTTCGGCATGCCGTCCAACCGGTACTGGTCGGTACCGGTCTTCACCATCTTGGCGTCATCGAAGTTGAAGATCACCCGCTGGCGGGTTTCGGCATCATCGAACTGGCTGTACAGCGCACGCAGGTAGTACTTGCTGTCCTCGTTCGGGCGCCAGTCCAGGTTGAGGTTGGCGCCGATGCGCTTGCGCTCGATTTCGTATTTGCGGTGCTGCAGGTTGATCGCGGTGACGTCGCCCGGTGCGGCATCGTCTTCGCCGTCGTACTCCACTTCGGTGTTGTCCGATTCGAACGTGCGCTTCTGGTAGTTCACGCCCAGCGCGACGCCGAAGGTGTCGTTGAACACTTCGCTGTAGTTGAAGGCCGCCTTCGGGCTGGTTTCGCCGGACAGCTGCTGGTGGCTGGCTTCGATCTTGCCACGCAGGCTGCGGCCGTCACGATCGAAGGCCGAGGCCGATTCAACCAGGATCGCGCCGCCGATGGCGTCGCCCGGCATGTCCGGGGTGGGCGACTTGACCACGCGCAGGCGCTCGGTCGAATCGGACGGAATCACATCCAGCGGCGCCGCGCGGCTGGAATCTTCCGGGGTGCCGATGGCGATGCCGTCGACGCTGACGCTGTTGAGGTTGGCATCCAGGCCACGCACCACCACGAACCGGCCTTCCCCCTGGTCGCGGGTCACGCTGATGCCCGGCAGGCGCTGCAGCGACTCGGCCACGTTCTTGTCCGGGTACTGGCCCAGCGCGTCGGAGGACACGGCGTCTTCGATGGCATCGCTGCTGCGCTTCAGGTCGACGGCGCGTACCTGCGATTCCAGCTGCGCGCGCACTTCGACGCGGTCCAGATCGGTCGCTGCGGCGGCACCCCCTGCCACGGCAGCGGCAGCGTTTTCGGCCGCCAGCACCGACGGGCTGGCCGTCACCAGCAGCGAGAGGCTGATTGCCAGGCCCAACGTGTTCTTCTTCTGCACAGCTATCCCCAACGGTGTAAAGATTGGGTCAGCACGGTATGTCCGGCAGGTTGCATGGGCATGACACCGGTGGAGCCTGGCCTGCCGGACCCGGCTCGGCACCACCGCGCATTCCGCTTAAAATGGGGGCCTCCCCTTCTGCCAGACCATCCCATGAAGATCGTCGAAGTGCGCCACCCGCTGGTGCAGCACAAGATCGGCCTGATGCGCAACGCCGCGCTCAGCACCAAGGATTTCCGCGAACTGGCCAACGAACTGGGCACGCTGCTGGCCTACGAGGCCACCGCCGACCTGGAAACCGAGCCGCACACCCTGCCGGGCTGGTCCGGCCCGGTCACCGTGCAGCGCATCGCCGGCGCCAAGATCACCGTGGTGCCGATCCTGCGCGCCGGCCTGGGCATGCTCAGCGGCGTGCTGTCGCTGATCCCGGCCGCCCGTGTCAGCGTAGTCGGCCTGCAGCGCGATGAGGAAACCCTGCAGCCGGTGCCTTACTTCGAGCGCCTGACCGGCCGCCTGGAAGAGCGCGACGCGCTGATCCTCGACCCGATGCTGGCCACCGGCGGCACCCTGATCGCCACCATCGACATGCTCAAGCGCGCCGGCGCACGCCGGATCAAGGGCATCTTCCTGGTTGCCGCGCCGGAGGGCATCGAAGCGGTGAAGGCCGTGCACCCGGACGTGGAGATCTACACCGCCGCGATCGATGCGCAGCTCAACGACAAGGGCTACATCCTGCCGGGCCTGGGTGATGCCGGCGACCGCATCTTCGGTACCCGCGTGGGCTGAGATCGACCGGGTCGGAGCGCTTTCGAAAGGAAGTGCTCCACCTGCTCCAGGCACCTTCACGCCGGCTTTGCGGCGACGGGCGAATGCTCCGCGCACCCGCCCTGCCCTGGAGCCACCATGAAAGCCTCTTTGCTGCTCGCCGCCGCCCTGCTGGTCGGCCTCCCGATTGCCGCCAACGCAGCCACCCCACAGCAGCAGCGCATGGCCGACTGTTCGGCAAAGAACAAAGGGCTGAAAGGCGACGCCTACAAGTCCGCGCAGAGCGCATGCCTGAGTTCGCACGCAGCCGCACCGGCAACCCCTGCCACGCCGCAGGAGCGCATGAAGAAGTGCAACGCAGACGCCGCCACCCAAAAGCTCGCCGGCGACGCCCGCAAGACCTTCATGAGCAGCTGCCTCAAGGCATCGTAAAAACAGCGAAGAAAGGCCCCATCCACGCATGGCGTGGATCTACTGCCGATCCATACAACGAGAGTCGCATCAGTCACCTGGAACCCGTCGTCGAATGGGGTCAGAGCCCGAAAGATCCACCGGGTGTCCCATCCGTCACCGGAAAACTGTCGAAGGCGGGGCGGTGTCGGATTGCGGGGTGTCAGCCGCATGGATGCGGCTGCCAAGCCTACAAGGACGTACTTGCGGCGTCCCCGCCATCCGACACCGCCCCGCCAACCCACGGATAGCCCGCTGTTGCTGTTGCTTCGGCTCCGGCCTCTGCAGGTGCAGGGCGCAGCCCTGCCGGCCAACCTCACCCCAGCGCGCGCGCCTTCAGTTCGCCCTGCTCATGCAGCGTCACGAAACGTCCCTTCTCATCCCGCCCGACCTGCGCCAGCGCCACCTGCGGATCATGGGTGAAGAACAGATGCACGTTGCGCGCCAGCTTGTCTTCCAGGAACTGCCGCTTCTCGTCGATCAGCAGCTCGGCGTTGCGGTCGTACCCCATGGTGATCGGCACGTGCACCCACGATCGACCCGGAATCAGATCGGCGCAGAACACCACGCCGCCGTGCGCCCCCTCGCCTGCGCGTGCCTGCCCCACGATCTCGGCCAGCATCAGCCCCGGCGTGTGCCCGTCGCTGTAGCTGAAACGCACGCTGTGGCCCAGCACCTTCGAATACTCGCCGTCCACCACTTCCAGGCGGCCACTGGCCTGCAGCAGGCCCGGCAGTTCTGGAATGAAGCTGGCGCGATCGCGCGGGTGCGGCTGCAGCGCGCGCTGCCAATGCTGCGCCCCGACCACGTACGTCGCATTGGGGAACAGCAGTTCCGGTTCACGGCCTTCGTGCCACGCGGCCAACAGGCCGCCGGCATGGTCGAAGTGCAGATGGCTGAGCACCACCACGTCGATGTCTTCGTGCTCGAAGCCGGCTTCGCGCAGCGAATCGATCAGCACATGCTGGCTTTCCTGCACGCCATAGCGCTCGCGCATGCGCGGCTCGAAGAACGCACCGATGCCGGTTTCGAACAGCACCGTCTTGCCTTCCAGCGGGCTCGCCAACAACGCACGACAGGCCAGCTCGATGCGGTTGAGCTCATCCGGTGCTGCCCACTTTTCCCACAACGCGCGCGGCGCGTTGCCGAACATTGCACCGCCATCCAGGCGTTGTGTATTACCGCGGATCGACCATAGTTTCATGACGCAATTATCGGTGGCCGCTCGTTAAATAATCGCTAGTGGGAAAATGAAAAACCCCGCCGTTGCGGGCGGGGTTCTCAGGTTTGCGTCCGCCGGGCCTAGCCCGGCGCAACCGCCGGCTCAGGGAGCCGGCACGACCTGGGCACTGCCGACCGGGTTGCGCGGGTCACTGCCGCCAAACAGTTTGTTGGCCTTGCGATCCCATTCCACCGTCTGCAGGTTGCCCCACACGTGGCTGGAACCGCGGCCGCCGGCAGCGACCTCGCCCGGCAGGTCGATCTTGTGGCCCATCGCCTGCAGCTGCTTGATGGTGCCAGCGTCGAAAGCATTGCTTTCCGCTTCGATCAGGTCCGGCAGCCACTGGTGGTGGTAGCGCGGCAGCGCGGCGACCTGCTGCGCATCCAGGCCAGCGTCGTAGCCCAGGATACCCAGCAGCACCATGGTGATGATGCGGCTGCCACCGGGCGTGCCCAGCACGATCACCTTGTCGTCGTTTTCCATGAAGGTCGGCGTCATCGAGCTGAGCATGCGCTTGCCCGGCTTCGGCGCGTTGGCCGCGTAGCCCATCACGCCAAAGGCATTGGGCGTTCCCGGCTTCAGCGCGAAGTCGTCCATCTCGTTGTTCAGCAGCACGCCGGTGCCCTTCGGAATCAGGCCCGAGCCGTACAGCAGGTTGACGGTCTGGGTGGCACCGACACGGTTGCCATCACGGTCGATGATCGAGAAGTGGGTGGTCTCATCATCCTCCAGCGGCGTCGGGTTGCCCGACAGCAGGTCGCTGGGGGTCGCCTTTTCCGGGTGGATGGTCGCGCGCAGGCCCTGTGCGTAATCCTTGCTGGCCAGCACCTTCTGCGGGATCTGCACGAAATCCGGATCGCCGAGGAAGAAGGTGCGGTCACGGTAGGCACGACGCATCGACTCGACCACCAGATGGGTGCGGTGCGCGGCATCCATCTGCTTGATGTCCCAGCCTTCCAGTATCTGCAGCATGCTGGCCAGGGCGATGCCACCGGAGGACGGCGGCGGTGCGGTGGTGATCTTCCAGCCGTTGTAGTTGAAGACGATCGGCGCACGCTGCTTGACGCGGTAGCCGGCCAGCTCTTCGGCGGTCCACTTGCCTCCCGCCTGCTTCACGCCGGCCAGCAGCAGCTTGCCGGTCTGGCCCTTGTAGAAGCCGTCGAAGCCACCGGCCGCCAGGCGCTCCAGGGTCTGCGCCAGTTCCGGCTGCTTGAACAGGTCACCGGTGGCGATCGGCTTGCCATTGCGCAGATAGACCTCGCGCGTACCGGGATAACGCTCCATCACTTCACGGCGCGAGGCATATCCCTTGGCCATGCGGTCGTACACCGGGAAGCCTTCACGCGCGATGCGGATCGCCGGCTGCAACGATGCCGCCAGCGGCAGCTTGCCGTGCTTGGCCGACAGTTCGACCAGCGCCGCCGGCAGGCCCGGAATGCCGGCCGACCACGGGCCGTTGACCGAGCGGTCGCGGTCCAGGTCACCCTTCTTGTCGAGGAAGGCCTGCGGCGTGGCCGCGGCCGGCGCGGTCTCGCGCGCGTCCAGCATCACGTCCTTGCCGGTAGCCGCATCATGCAGCAGGAAAAAGCCGCCGCCACCGAGGCCGGAGCTGATCGGCTCGACCACTGCCAGGGTCGAGGACACCGCCACCGCCGCGTCGAAGGCGTTGCCGCCCTGGGCCAGGATGTCGACACCGGCCTGGGTGGCCAGGGCGTGACCGCTGGCGATGGCCGCGCCATCGGGGCGCTCGGCACGGACCGGGGCATCAGCCCAGGCGACGGAACTCAGCAGCAGGCCGAGCAGCAACAGGGGGCGGGCGAACGACTTCATTCGGATGGGGGCTCCGCATAGAGTTCGGGATGATCGTGCTGCAGTTGGCGCAACTTGGCCAGCAGCTCGATTTCGGTTTCGACGATGTCCGGATCGGGGTCGATGCATTCGACCGGGCAGACGACCACGCACTGCGGTTCGTCGAAATGGCCCACGCACTCGGTACAGCGGGCGGGGTCGATCACGTAGATGGTTTCACCCATCGTGATGGCCTGGTTCGGGCAGGCCGGCTCGCATACGTCGCAGTTGACGCAGAGCTCATTGATTTTCAGCGACATGGCGATACTCCACGCCCGCGCCTTGGGACAAGGACCGGCCTGCGCGGGCGCGCGGGCCGGTCAGGTCATCAGCGGCGCCCATCGCAGGGCGCCGCCCGGGCCGTGCCGAAGCACGACCGCCTCGGCTCGGTCTTACTTGGCTTCGACGAAAATGTACTCGGCACCGGTCGGCTGGACCACGGCCTGCACGCGGGCGTTGTCGGCGGACTGGCCGATGAAGACGACGCGCACGCCCTTCATCGAATCCGGCGAGACATCCTTGAACACGGTCTGGATCATGTCAGCCATCTTGCCCGAGGCCGACGAACCGAAGGCCAGCATGTTGCCCGGCTGCACGCCACGGGCCACGGCCTGGGTCGCGCTTTCGGTCTGGCGCTCGTACTTGGCCTGGAAGTCCGGATCCGATTCCGGCGACAGGTAGTACAGGAACGGGCTGTTGGTGATGTTGCCCATGTTCTGGATGGCCACTTCCTGCAGGTACTTCTTCCAGCCTGCGTCGTCTTCCTTGGCCGGCGCGACCAGCGCCTGCTTGGCTTCGTCGACCGGAGCGGCTTCTTCCTTCTTGCAGGCGGTGAAAGCCAGGGCAAACGAAGCGATCAGCATCGCGCGCATGGTGTTGTTCATGGGTTTCCTCCCGGAATGTTGCGTGTTGGTGTGCGTAATGGAATGCGTGGTGCTACAGGATCTACTGCTGGCCAGGGCTTACGACTGGGCCGACTTCGCTTCGCGGACCTTGCGCAGCGCCTCGAGCACGGCGGCCGGCACGAAGCCGGACACATCGCCACCCAGGCGTGCGATCTCGCGGACCAGCGAGGACGAGATGAAGCTGTGCTGCTCGGCGGGGGTGAGGAACAGGGTCTCGACCTCCGGAATCAGGTGGCGGTTCATGCTCGCCATCTGGAATTCGTACTCGAAGTCGGACACCGCGCGCAGCCCGCGCAGCAGCACACCGCCCTGCACCGAACGCACAAAATGGGCCAGCAGCGTATCGAAGCCGATGACCTCGACGTTGCTGTGGTGGCCCAGGGCGCCACGCGCCAGCTGCACGCGCTGTTCCAGCGGCAGGGCCGGTCCCTTCGAGGGGCTCTGCGCCACGCCCACCACGACCTTTTCAAACAGCGGCGCGGCCCGGCTCACCAGGTCGATATGACCATTGGTGATGGGGTCGAACGTGCCGGGATAGACGGCGATGCGGCGGTTGGCCACGGTCATGGGCGGTAGCAGATGTTCAGATGAGGTCAAAGTGTAGCAGCGGCGCGGCGGTACAGGGCAAAGCGCACCTCGCGGGTGCCGCCATCGCGGTGCAGCAGCCATTCCGGGGGCAGCACCGGCACGTGGCTGGCCGGCGATTCCAGGTACAGCCAGGCGTCGGCGGCCAGGTGCCGCGGCAGCTGGGCCAGCACGTCCTGCCACAGGCCATCGGCGAACGGCGGGTCGATGAACACCAGATCCGCCTGCTGTGCCGGCGCGGCCTGCAGCCAGCGCAGCGCATCGGCCTGGGCGACCGTCACGACGTCACCCGCCTGCAGTCTGGCCACGGCCGCCGACAGGTTGCGCGCCAGCTGCGGGTCGCGCTCGACCAGGGTGGCATGCGCGCCCCCCCGCGAGACCGCCTCCAGCCCCAGCGCGCCGCTGCCGGCGAACAGGTCCAGCACGCGCGCCCCGCCCAGCTTGGGCATCAACCAGTTGAACAGGGTCTCACGCACGCGGTCGCTGCTGGGCCGCAGGCCCGGCAGGGTCGGAACCGGCAGTCGGGTATTGCGCCAGCGCCCACCGATGATGCGCACCTGGCCTTCGTTGCCACCGCGGCCGCTCACAGGCGCCCCTGGCGAGGTTCATTCGAGAATTTCAGCATGAGCGGGATTGTAGTTCGGCCGGGCTGCGCCCGGCACCCGCAGAGGCCGAAGCAACGTCAAAAGCTGGTTTCCTGTGGGTTGGCGGGGTGGGTCCGGTTGAGGGGGACGCTGCAAGTACGTCCCTGTAAGCTCGGTCGCCGCATCCATGCGGCTCACGCCCCCTCAACCGGACCCACCCCGCCTTCGACAGTTTTCCGCGATCTGCAGTAGATCCACGCCATGCGTGGATGAACATCTGTCAGATTTCGAAGGTTTGATGAGATCAGAAGCCCAGCCGTTGTCACCGTCACCGGGAATCTGTCAGAGGCGGGGCGGTGTGGGTTGGCAGGACCGCAGGCGCCATGGATGGCGCCTACGAGCCCCCATGGAAGGGTTTACGGCGCGTCCTGCCAACCCACATCGCCCCGCCAAGCAAACAGACAACCCAGAGCCAGCTGTTGCTGTTGCTGTTGCTGTTGCTTTGGCCTCGGCGGGTGCCGGGCGCAGCCCGGCCGACCAACCCCTTGATTTCGGGACAATCACCCCTACCCCTTGGCGAGGCCGCACGCGCTTGCGCGGCACCGCACATGGAGCCCTACCCGATGACCGAGACGACCCAGACCGAAACCCTTGGCTTCCAGACCGAAGTCAAGCAGCTGCTGCAGCTGATGATCCACTCGCTGTACTCCAACAAGGAGATCTTCCTCCGCGAGCTGGTCTCCAATGCCGCCGACGCCGCCGACAAGCTGCGCTTCGAAGCCCTGACCCAGCCTGAGCTGCTGGAAGGCGACAGCGAACTGCGCGTGCGCGTCAGCTTCGATCCGGCCGCCCACACCATCACCATCGAAGACAACGGCATCGGCATGAGCCGCGCCGATGCCATCACCCACCTCGGCACCATCGCCAAGTCCGGCACCGGCGACTTCCTGCGCCAGCTGTCCGGCGACCAGAAGAAGGACTCGCAGCTGATCGGCCAGTTCGGCGTCGGCTTCTACAGCGCCTTCATCGTCGCCGACGAAGTGGAAGTCACTTCGCGCCGCGCAGGCCTGGCCGCCAATGAAGGCGTGCGCTGGACCTCGCGTGGCGAAGGCGATTTCGATGTCGCCACCATCGACAAGGCCGAGCGCGGCACCCGCATCGTCCTGCACCTGAAGGACGGCGAGCACGACTTCGCCGACGGCTGGCGCCTGCGCAGCATCCTCAAGAAGTACTCCGACCACATCGGCCTGCCGATCCAGATGCCCAAGGAAGGCGGCGAAGAAGGCGCCGCGATCGAGTGGGAAACCGTCAACCGCGCCAGCGCGCTGTGGACCCGCCCGCGCACCGAGATCAGCGATGCGGAGTACACCGAGTTCTACAAGCACGTCGCCCACGACCACAGCGACCCGCTGGCGTGGAGCCACAACAAGGTCGAAGGCAAGCTGGAGTACACCTCGCTGCTGTACGTGCCGGGCCGCGCGCCGTTCGACCTGTACCACCGCGATGCGCCCAAGGGCCTGAAGCTGTACGTGCAGCGCGTGTTCGTGATGGACCAGGCCGAGCAGTTCCTGCCGCTGTACCTGCGTTTCATCAAGGGCGTGGTCGATTCCAACGACCTGTCGCTGAATGTCTCGCGCGAGATCCTGCAGTCCGGCCCGGTCATCGATTCGATGAAGGCCGCGCTGACCAAGCGTTCGCTGGACATGCTGGAGAAGCTGTCCAGCGACAAGCCCGAGCAGTACGCCACGTTCTGGAAGGAATTCGGCCAGGTGCTGAAGGAAGGCCCGGCCGAGGACTACAACAACCGTGAGAAGGTCGCCGGTCTGCTGCGCTTCGCTTCCACCCGTGGCGAGGCCGATGCGCAGACCGTCTCGTTGGCCGACTACATCGGCCGCATGGCCGAAGGCCAGGACAAGATCTATTACCTGACCGGCGAGAGCTACAGCCAGGTGCGCAACAGCCCGCACCTGGAAGTGTTCCGCAAGAAGGGCATCGAAGTCCTGCTGCTGACCGATCGCATCGACGAGTGGCTGATGGGCTACCTGACCGATTTCGACGGCAAGGGCTTCGTCGACATCGCCCGCGGCGACCTCGACCTGGGCGCGCTGGAGAGCGAAGCGGACAAGCAGGAGCAGGAAGCCGCAGCCAAGGACAAGCAGGGCCTGGTCGAGCGCCTGAAGAACGTGCTCGGCGATGACGTGGCCGAAGTGCGCGTGTCGCACCGCCTGACCGATTCGCCGGCGGTGCTGGCCATCGGCGAACAGGACCTGGGCCTGCAGATGCGCCAGATCCTGGAAGCCAGCGGCCAGAAGGTACCCGACAGCAAGCCGGTGCTGGAGATCAACCCGGGTCATCCGCTGATCGCCAAGCTGGATGCCGAAGCCGATGGCGCACGTTTCGACGACCTGGGCCGGGTGCTGTTCGACCAGGCCGCACTGGCCGCCGGCGACAGCCTGAAGGACCCGGGTGCCTACGTGGCCCGTCTGAACAAGCTGCTGCTGGAACTGTCGGCCTGACCGATGCCGGGATCGCCCGGCCTGGCGGTGCCAACCTCGGTTGGCACCGCCATTGCCCCGGTAGATGCCAACCTTGGCTGGCGCTGCTGTTGACCTGGTAGATGCCAACCTTGGTTGGCGTTGCTGTTGGCCTGGTAGATGCCAACCTTGGTTGGCGCTTGAAAAGCTGCCGAGCAGGGCTTGACTGCAAAAGCGTGCCAACCAAGGTTGGCACCTACCAGAGCCGGTCGGATCAGGCACGCACCAGAGCCGGTCGGATCAAGCCCGTCCCAGATGCGGTCGGATCAGACCCATCCCAGATGCGGTCGGATCAAGCCTGCCGATCCAGCAGCGAGCCCAGCATCTGGTCCTCGCGGCGGATCAGCGCGGCATTGGCGGCGAAGGCCACCACCTCGGCCTTGGCAGCCAACAGATCGCCCAGCGGTGCGGTCGGATCGGTGTCGCCATGGGACGTCACGCGGGTGTCCACCCCGCCCTGCGCTGCGGCATCGCGCTGCAGCTGCAGTCGTGGCGCATCCGGGGTCGCCAGGTTGGCCACATTGTGCGCTGCCACCTGCACGCCCTGCTGGGCCGCACGCATCCGGCTGAGCGCAACACCTGTCACATCGTTCATCGGCGGTCTCCCAGGCCACCCAACGCAGCCCTCCGGACCGGTTAACGGCCGCGTAGCTGCGACCTTGAGTCCACGCCGGCCATACAGGCCCGGGTGGTAGCATATCCCTCTGATTTCAGCGCCTTTTGCCAATGCTCAGTTTTTTCCGCCGCAAGAAGCCCCAGGACGCCGCCACACCGGACGCGCCCAAGACCCAGCATTACTCGGCTGAAGAGCTGGCGGCGGCATTCCCGTCGGCAGCGCCACCCGAGCAGGCCCCGGCCGCACCGGTAGCCCCGCCGATGGTGGAAGCGCCTGTGCCAGCTGCCACGCCCGAGGTCGTTGCGCCCGCAACGTCAATCGCGCCGGCCCCGCAAGCACCACTGCGGACGGCGCAGGAAACCATCCCCGAAGCCGCGCCCGCCCGCGTGCTGGCGCCGGAGAACTTCGAAGCCGAAGCGGCCGCCGCCGCCGCGGTGCTCGCCCCGCTGGCCCCGGTCATCCCGGCGCAGGAACCAGCCGCCCCCGCCGCCGATCTGCCGGTACTGGTCGATGCCCCGGCTGCTGCGGCGGGCAAGCCCGGCTGGCGCGAGCGCCTGCGCAACAGTGCGTTCGCCCGCAGTTTCGGCGGCCTGTTCTCGCGCAACCCCAAGCTCGATGACGACCTGCTGGACGAGATCGAGACCGCGCTGCTGACCGCCGACGTTGGCGTTGCCGCCACCACCGACCTGATCGCCGACCTGCGCAAGCGCATGAAGGCGCGCGAGTTCATCGATGCCAATGCCCTGCTGGCGGCACTGCGCGCGGACCTGATCGCGATCCTGCAGCCGGTATCCAAGCCGCTGGTCATCGACCGCAACGCCAAGCCCTTCGTGATGCTGACCGTGGGCGTCAACGGCGTCGGCAAGACCACCACCATCGGCAAGCTGGCCAAGCGCTTCAAGGACGAGGGCCACAGCCTGATGCTGGCCGCTGGCGATACCTTCCGCGCCGCCGCCGTCGCCCAGCTGCAGATCTGGGGCGAGCGCAACGGCGTGGCCGTGGTCGCGCAGGGGCAGAACGCTGATGCCGCCTCGGTGGCCTACGATGCGCTGCAGGCCGGCAAGGCCCGCGGCACCTCGGTACTGATCGCCGATACCGCAGGCCGCCTGCACACCCAGTCCGGGCTGATGAACGAGCTGGGCAAGATCCGCCGCGTGCTCGGCAAGATCGACGAGAACGCGCCGCACGAAGTGCTGATGGTGATCGACGGTACCACCGGCCAGAACGCGCTTTCGCAGCTGCGCCAGTTCAATGCCGCGGTCAAGGTGACCGGCCTGGTGGTGACCAAGCTGGACGGTACCGCCAAGGGCGGCGTGGTGTTCGCGCTGGCCCGCGAGTTCGGCATTCCGATCCGTTTCGCTGGCATCGGCGAGCGCCCGGAGGACCTGCGCGTGTTCGATCCGGAAGCCTTCGTCGACGCCCTGTTGCCCGAAGCGCTGGGCACTGCCTGACGCGTCCGCATCCACGCATGGCGTGGCTCTACTGCAACCCGGTAGAGCCACGCCATGGGTGACCGGCCGCTGCCGTAGTAGAGCCACCCCATGGGTGGCTGCCTTTTGGAGTACCGATGCCCCGCCAGCCGAACGCCAGCGCCACGTCCGCCCCTGAGCACGGCTTCGTTGCCCGCCTGCTGCACTGGTTCGACGACCACGGCCGCCACGACCTGCCCTGGCAGCATCCACGCAGCCCGTACCGGGTGTGGTTGTCGGAGATCATGCTGCAGCAGACCCAGGTGGCCACGGTCATTCCGTACTTCCACCGTTTCCTGCAGCACTTCCCCACCCTGCCCGACCTTGCCGCCGCCAGCAACGACGCGGTAATGGCGCAGTGGGCCGGCCTGGGCTACTACGCACGTGCACGCAATCTGCACGCCGCCGCCAAGCGCTGCGTGGCCGAGCACGGCGGCGACCTGCCGCGTGATTTCGATGCCCTGCACGACCTGCCCGGCATCGGCCGCAGCACCGCCGGCGCGATCCTCAGCCAGGCCTGGAACGACCCGTTCGCGATCCTCGATGGCAACGTCAAGCGCGTGCTCAGCCGCTATCACGGCGTCGACGGCTTCCCTGGCCTGCCCGCCATCGAAAAGCAGCTGTGGGCCATCGCCGAAGCGCAGGTCGCCCAGGTGCCGGCTGGACGCATGGCCGACTACACCCAGGCGCAGATGGACCTCGGTGCCACGGTCTGCAGCCGGTCCAGACCGGCCTGCGTGATCTGTCCGCTGCAGGCCGATTGCGTGGCACGTCGCGAAGGCCGCACCGCCGAGCTGCCAACCGCAAAGCCAAGCAAGACGCTGCCCGAACGCGAGGCGGTGGCTTTGCTGCTGCGCGACAAGCAGCAGCGCGTACTGCTGCAGAAGCGGCCGGACACCGGCATCTGGGCACAGTTGTGGACGCTTCCGCAGGCCGAAGCGGGCAGCGAGCTGCAGGACTGGTTCGACGTCCACGTCGATGGTTCGCTGGAAGATGCCGAGGAGCTGCCAGTGCTGCAGCACACCTTCAGCCACTACAAGCTGCACCTGCAGGTATTGTCACGGCAGGTGCGCGGCCTGCGCGTGGAAGAACCCACGCTGCGCTGGGTTGGCGCCGCCGAACTGCCTGCACTGGGCTTGCCTGCCCCCATCCGCAAACTGCTTGAGGGCGCGCCCATCAAGAGCCCGAAGCGAACTTCCGCAAAATCCCGCAACCACGAGTGAGTGCCATGCCCCGAACCGTCTTCTGCCAGTACGAACAACGCGATGCCGAGGGCCTGGACTTCGTGCCTTACCCGGGGGAACTGGGCCAGCGTGTGTTCAACCACATCGGCAAGCCGGCGTGGACCGCATGGCTGGCACACCAGACCATGCTGATCAACGAGAACCGCCTTTCCCCGCGAAAGCCGGAGCATCGCGCCTTCCTGGAGACGGAACTGGTGAAGTTCCTGTTCGAGAAGGACGCGGAGAAGCCCGCCGGGTTCACCCCCGAAGCCTGACCTACCGGTAGCGCCGGGCCATGCCCGGCGTCCAGCCATCCGCCGGGCATGGCCCGGCGCTACCGCTCTATTTCGCGGATTCCTCGCGCTCCTGCACCTGCGCCTGGCGCAGCTCCTGCTCGGAGGCGCGTAGCGCCTTCACGTCCAGCTTGCGTATGGTCTTGATGAAGCACGGCATGCGCGGGCCAGCGGTCGGGTCACGTACCAGCACCTTGTCGAACGGCGCCGAGACGCGGTTCATCCGGCTGGTCAGGCCGATGGCGGTCGCATACGACAGATCCTGGCAGGGACCATTCAATTCCAGCAGGTAGGCCTCGCTCGGACGCGTCCAGACCGCCAGCGCACTGTCGCCCAGCTCGGTCCAGCCATTGAGGCTGCCGAAGAACTGCATGTCCTTCTGCGGTGCGCCGGCGTGGGCACGATACAGCTCCAGCTTCTCGGCACTGCCCAGGCGGCCGGTGGTGGCACAGCCAGCCAGAGCCAGGCACAGCCCGGCGATCAACAGTGGTGTCTTCATGGCCATCTCCACGGGGGAACTGTGCCGATCATGCACCCGCCGGGGTGGTGCCGGCGCAACGGCCGGCAGCCTGGTTCAGGCCCTGCATCGAATCCGGTAGTCGCCAACCTTGGTTGGCGCTTGCCCGGCCGCTCAGACGTCGGCGTGGGCCAGCGCGTGCAGGCGCCCTTCGCGCAGCTCCAGCACCCGGTCCAGACGCCGTGCCAGCGAGCGGTCATGGGTCACCAGCACCAGGCTGGTATGCCGCGCACGGTTGAGCTCCAGCATCAGCTCGAACACGGTCGCAGCGGTGCGGTCATCCAGGTTGCCGGTCGGCTCGTCGCCCAGCACGCAGGCCGGGTGATTGACCAACGCGCGCGCCACCGCAGCACGCTGGCGTTCGCCACCGGACAGTTCGCCGGGCTTGTGGTCCAGGCGATGGCCGAGGCCGACCGATTCCAGCAGCGCAGTCGCACGCGTGCTGGCCTCGGCCACCGCGGTACCGGCCAGCATCACCGGCATCATCACGTTTTCCAGCGCGGTGAATTCCGGCAGCAGGTGGTGGAACTGATAGACGAAACCCAGCGCCTGGTTGCGCAGCAGGCCGCGCGAGGTGTCCGACAGCGCCGACATGCGCTGGCCGGTGACATAGACCTCGCCCGCAGTCGGCGTATCCAGCCCGCCCAGCAGGTGCAGCAGCGTGCTCTTGCCGGCACCGGAGGCACCGATGATCGCAACCGTCTCACCTGCAGTCACCGTCAGGTCCAGCCCGTCGAACACCGGTGTCTGCATGCGCCCTTCGGCGTAGGTCTTGCCCAGCCCTTCGGCACGGATCACTTCATCGCCGCGGTTGAAGACCTTATTCATAGCGCAGGGCCTCCGCCGGCTGGGTGCGTGCTGCCCGCCAGGCGGGATACAGAGTGGCCAGGAAGCTCATCAGCAGCGCGACCAGGGTGATCACCACGATGTCGCTGGTCTGCATGTCGGTCGGCAGGCCGGTGATGTAGTACACATCCTCCGGCAGCAGCTTGACGTTGAACACCGACTCGATGGCGCCGAGGATGCGTTCCAGGTTCAAGGTCAGGGTGATGCCGCCGATCAGGCCGGCAAGGGTGCCGAAGATGCCGATCAGCGAGCCCTGCACCATGAACACCTGCATCACCCCGCCCGGGGTCAGGCCGAGGGTGCGCAGGATCGCGATGTCGGCCTGCTTGTCGGTCACCAGCATCACCTGCGAGGACACCAGGTTGAACGCGCCCATGGCGATGATCAGCGAGAGCAGGATGCCCATCACCACTTTTTCCATGCGCAGCGAGTGGTACAGGTTGGCGTTCTGCTGGGTCCAGTCGCTGACCCGATAGGCACCGCCGAGGTTCTGCGCCAGGTCCACGCCCACCTCCAGCGAGCGGTCCATGTCATGCAGTTTCAGGCGCACGCCGGTGGCGCCATCGGAACGCAGTACGCGCTCCAGGTCTTTCATGTTGGCAAAACCCACACCGCGATCGACCTCGTTGTAACCGGCCTCGAAGATGCCGCTGACGGTGAAGCGCTTCATCCGCGGCACCGCGCCCGCTGGCGTGCCCTGCACTTCCGCGAAGGTCACCAGCACCTGGTCACCGACGTCCACGCCCAGCCAGACGGCCAGTTCCTTGCCCAGCAACAGGTTGAAGCTGCCCGGGGTCAGGCTGCCGTAGCTGCCCTTGGTGACCTTCTTGTCGATCACCGACACCTTCGGTTCCAGTGCCGGGTCGATGCCCTGGATGATCGCACCCTGCACGCGCGGGCCGCTGATCATCGACTGGATCTCGATATACGGCGCAGCACCGGCCACGCGCGGATCCTTGTTGGCCACATCGACCACGCGCATCCAGTCCGGCATCGGTTCGCCGTCGCGGCTGATGGTGGTGTGCGCGGTCATCTGCAGCAGGCGGCTGCGGATTTCCTTCTGGAAACCGCTCATGACCGCCAATGTGGTGATCAGCACCGTCACCCCGAGCGCGATGCCCAGGATCGATGCCATCGAAATGAAGGAGATGAAGCCGTTGCGGCGCTTGGCGCGCAGATAGCGCAGGCCAATGGCCACGGGAATGGGTTTGAACATGCAGGCACGCCAGTCGATTCAGCCTATGGTGCCACCGACCGGGGCCGACGGGAAACGCTTCGTGCGGCCACGGCCAGTCGCAGTTCACGTCGTTGTGCGCGATCAAGCACGTCCGGCCAGAACAACAGGCGCCTGCGACGCCAGCCCTCGCGCCAGTGCAGCAGCAGCCAGGGCCCGCGCACCACCAGCCGCGGCTCGGCAATATCGCCGCCGTCCAGCCGCAGCAGCTCAGGCAGGGGCGGCAGCTGCAGCACGACAGGGCGCCGCCGCAGGCGCCAGGCCAGCTCAGCCAGGCCAAGCGCCCAGACCCCGATCAACGCCGGAAGCAGATGCGCGGACGGCAGATCCGAAGCATGCAGCAGCCACGGTGCGGCCAGCAGTACCGCCAGCTGGGCGCCGGCCTGCAGCCGCGACGGGCGCCACTCAAGGCTTGAGGGCGAGGATCCTGTGCATGAGGGGGACGGCGTGTGCATGCGGGCAGGCCTCGTAGCCCATGAACCAGCGCCACAACTTATCGTCCTCGCAATCGAGCAGGAACAGGAAAACCTCGCGGTCTTCGGTCGGCGCACTGCTCCATTCGCGGTCCAGGTAGCGACCGAACAACTGGTCCAGTTCGCGCATGCCGCGCCGGCAACGCCAGCGCAGCTTCTTCAGCAGGACTTCTTCATCCATTGTGTTTCTCCAGATACAGCAAAGCCACGCATGGCGTGGCTCTGCTGGGGTCATGCAACTACCCGGCACCGTATCAGGCGCGGCGTTCCATCATCAGCTTCTTGATCTCGGCGATCGCCAGCGCCGGGTTCAGGCCCTTCGGACAGGTCCGGGCGCAGTTCATGATGGTGTGGCAGCGGTACAGCTTGAACGGATCTTCCAGATCGTCCAGGCGCGCACCGGTGTCCTCGTCGCGCGAATCGATGATCCAGCGGTAGGCCTGCAGCAGGATCGCCGGGCCCAGGTAACGCTCGCCGTTCCACCAGTAGCTCGGGCAGCTGGTCGAGCAGCACGCGCACAGGATGCACTCGTACAGACCATCGAGCTTCTTGCGGTCTTCCGGCGACTGCAGACGCTCACGGTCCGGCGGTGCCGGGGTCTGGGTGCGGATCCACGGCTTGATCGAGGCGTACTGCGCGTAGAAGTGGGTCAGGTCCGGAACCAGATCCTTGACCACGTTCATGTGCGGCAGCGGGTAGATCGGCACTTCCTTCTTGCCGCAGTCCGAGATGGCTCGGGTGCAGGCCAGGGTGTTGGTGCCGTCGATGTTCATCGCGCACGAACCACAGATGCCTTCGCGGCACGAGCGGCGGAAGGTCAGGGTCGGGTCGACCTCGTTCTTGATCTTGATCAGCGCGTCCAGGACCATCGGGCCGCAGGCGTCCAGATCGACGTCATAGGTGTCGGTGCGCGGATTGCTGTCGTCGTCCGGACTCCAGCGGTAGATCTTGAAGGTGCGCACGTTCTTGCCGCCGGTCTTGGCGGGGAAGTGCTTGCCCTTCGTGATCTTGGAATTCTTGGGGAGTGAAAACTCGGCCATGGCTGCTCTCGTTGGCTCAGGCGGCCCGCGCCCGGGGGCGCGGATTGCATGTTAGGCGGGGTCGGATCAGTACACGCGCGGCTTCGGCGGCACCACGGACACGTCATCAGTCAACGTGTACATGTGCACCGGACGGTAGTCGAAGCTGCACTTGCCCTTCTCGTCCACGCTGACCAGGGTGTGCTTCTGCCAATTGACGTCGTCGCGGTCCGGGAAGTCCTCGTGCGCGTGTGCGCCGCGGCTTTCCTTGCGCTGCTCGGCCGAGTTGATCGTCGCCACTGCATTCAGCAGCAGGTTGTTCAGCTCGTAGGTCTCGATCAGGTCCGAGTTCCAGACCAGCGAACGGTCGGAGACCTTCACGTCCTGGAACGAGTCGAAGATCTTGTCCATCTTCTCGCAGCCTTCCTTCAGCGTCTGGCTGGTACGGAAGACCGCCGCGTCGGCCTGCATGGTGCGCTGCATGCGATCGCGGATGACCGAAGTCGGGGTATCGCCGTTGGCGTGACGCAGCTTGTCCAGCAGGCCCAGCGCCTTGTCGCAGGCGTCGGCCGGCAGGGTCTTGTGCGCCGCGCCCGGGGTGATCGTCGCCGCGCAACGGTTGGCCACCGCACGCCCGAACACCACCAGGTCCAGCAGCGAATTCGAACCCAGGCGGTTGGCACCGTGCACCGAAACGCAGGCCGCTTCGCCGATGGCGTACAGGCCCGGCACGACCGCATCGGGGTTCTCGCCGTCCTTGCGCACCACTTCACCGTGGTAGTTGGTCGGGATGCCGCCCATGTTGTAGTGCACGGTCGGAATCACCGGGATCGGCTGCTTGTGCACGTCGACGCCGGCGAAGATGCGCGCGCTCTCGGCGATGCCCGGCAGCTTGTCGTCGATCACGCCCGGGCCGAGGTGGGTCAGGTCGAGCAGGATGTGGTCCTTGTGCTCGCCCACGCCACGGCCTTCGCGGATCTCGATGGTCATCGAACGGCTGACCACGTCGCGCGAAGCCAGGTCCTTGTAGTGCGGTGCGTAACGCTCCATGAAGCGCTCGCCGCTGCTGTTGCGCAGGATGCCGCCTTCACCGCGGACACCCTCGGTGATCAGGCAGCCGGCGCCGTAGATGCCGGTCGGATGGAACTGCACGAACTCCATGTCCTGCATGGCGATGCCGGCGCGCATGGCCAGGCCGCCACCGTCGCCGGTGCAGGTGTGCGCCGAGGTGGCGCTGAAGTAGGCGCGGCCGTAGCCGCCGGTGGCCAGCACCACGCCCTGGGCGCGGAACAGGTGCAGCGTGCCGTCGGACATGTCCAGCGCCAGCACACCACGGCAGGCGCCTTCGTCATCGAAGATCAGGTCGAGTGCGAAGTACTCGATCATGAAGCGTGCGTCGTGCTTCAGCGACTGCTGGTACAGCGTGTGCAGCATCGCGTGGCCGGTACGGTCGGCCGCCGCGCAGGTACGCTGCGCCGCCGGGCCTTCGCCGTACTGGGTGGTCATGCCACCGAACGGACGCTGGTAGATCTTGCCTTCCGCGGTGCGGCTGAACGGCACGCCGTAGTGCTCGAGCTCGATGATCGCCGGAATCGCTTCACGGCACATGTACTCGATGGCGTCCTGGTCGCCCAGCCAGTCCGAACCCTTGATGGTGTCGAAGAAGTGGTAACGCCAGTCGTCCTCGCCCATGTTGCCGAGCGCGGCGGAGATACCGCCCTGGGCGGCAACGGTGTGCGAACGGGTCGGGAAGACCTTGGTCAGGCACACGGTCTGCAGGCCCTTGGCGGCCAGGCCGAACGTGGCACGCAGGCCGGCGCCGCCGGCGCCCACCACGACCATGTCGTACTTGTGTTCGGTAATCTTGTAAGCGGACATCTAGTCTGGATTCCTGTCTTGGCGCCTGGGCTCAGGCAACGCCGAGGGCGATGCGGCCCACCGCAAACACACTGACGATCATGCCGAGCACGGCAACGAACTTCACCGCGGTCTGCAGCACCAGGGCCAGCAGCGATTCGTGGATGTAGTCCTCCAGCACGACCTGCAGGCCGAGCTGGGCATGCCAGAACATGGCGATCAGCAGGCCGATCAGCGGAACGGCGTTCCACGGCTTGGCGATCGCGGCGGTGGCGGTCACGTAATCCGAGCCCAGCAGGCCCAGCACGAACACCAGGAACCAGATGCCCAGCACCACCAGCGCGGCGGCGGTCAGGCGCTGATGCACGAAGTGCTCGGTGCCGGTCTTGGCCGAACCGAGACCGCGCACGCCCTTCAACGGGGTACGGAACTTGCTCATGCGGCACCTCCGAACAGCACATAGGCCCACACGGCCAGGGTGATCAGCAGGCTGCCGATCACCGACATCCAGCTGCTGCGGATGAAGGTGGCAATGCGGAATCCGATCGCGAAGTCCTGCACGATATGGCGGATGCCATTGCACAGGTGATAGGCGAACGACCATGTCCACGCGAACAGGAACACGCGGCCATACCAGGCCCCGGCATGGCCGGTGAAGCAGTTCCAGGATTCGGGCCCCATCATCAGAGCCAACAGGCCTCCGGCGATGATGAGGGCACCAACAGACAGAAAGACGCCAGTGGCTCGATGCAGGATCGAGGTGGCCATCTGAATCTGCCAGCGATACACCTGAAGGTGCGGAGAAAGGGGACGTTGTCTGGTCGCCATTCGCTGGGCTCGTTGTCTCGGCTGGGCGGCATAAGGCCGCGTTGGCTCAATGCTGATCAAAAATCGATGCAGCGTCCGTTTTTTTCCCAATCGCCATACCGCACCGGATCAAGTCCGCCGCGGCCACCGAATTCTTCTTCCACCTCTGGTTGTTCCACGGGCACAGGGACCGGGGGAACCAGCGGGGCTTCAGCTTCGGCGTCGGGAGTGGGGGTTGTTTGGCCTATCATGATGGGTCTCGCAACGCACAAATTTTAGACCTCGTTCACGTGCCTGACAACCTTCCCCCTGCTTTCGTCGCATATCCGCGCCTGCCCGGCCATCAATTGCTGAGCCTGCAGGGCGTGGATGCAGTGGCTTTTGCCCATGCCCAGTTCAGCAGCGACGTGACCGCCCTGCCCCTGCTGCACTGGCAGTGGAGCGCGTGGCTGAGCGCCAAGGGCCGCACCCTGGCGGTGTTCCAGCTGCTGCGGCTGGCCGATGACCATGTGCTGCTGGTGCTCGCCGACGGTGATGCCGATGCGATTGCGTCGCAACTGCAGCGCTTCGTGTTCCGCCGCAAAGTGAAACTGCAGGTGCATGCAGACCTGGCCGTGGCCGGTGCCTTTACTGCGCCGGAAGCCGCCGCTGGCGCCGCCATCGCGCTGGTCGGCAGTCAGGGTTGGGAGCTGGATCTGGGCAGCGACGCACTTCCCCGTACTTTGCGCATCGGCCCGGTCGAGGCCTTCCCGGCCAGCGACGGAGCCGAAGATGCCGCCTTCGCCCTGGCCTGGCGCCAGGCCGACCTGCGCTTTGGCCTGCCACGCTTGGCAGAGAGCCAGCGCGAGGTGTGGACCCCGCAGCAGCTGGGCCTGGACCGCCTCAATGGCTACAGCGTGAAGAAGGGCTGCTACCCCGGCCAGGAAATCGTCGCGCGCACCCATTTCCTCGGCAAGGCCAAGCGCGCGGTGCAGCTGCTGCATACCGCTGCACCTGCGCAGGCAGGCGATGGCGTGCAGCAGGACGGCGTCGCGCTCGGCACCCTGGCCAGCGTGGCCGGCGATCTGGCACTGGCTGTGCTGCCACTGGAGACCGGCGACAGCGAACTGCAGGTGGGCAACGCGGTCGCGCAGCGGATGCCGCTGCTGGACGGCCTGGCGCGCTGAGGCGCCCGCCGGGCATGGCCCGGCGCTACCACTGGCCTGGCGGGTGCGGACCGTTGGTCCGCACGCCTTCGGCGAAGGAAGGTAGTGCCGGCCACTGGCCGGCAACCACGCCGGGTTGAGGTTGCCGGCCAGCGGCCGGCACTACCGGTTACAGGCGCTCGCCGGTTTCCGGGTTGAAGAAATGCAGGCCCTGCGGGTGGATCGCCACCCGGATGTCCTCGCCCACGCCCGGCAGCGACTGCGGCGCCACGCGCATGGTCAGCGCGTGCTGGCCGCTGCTCATGTTGACGAAGATCTCGTTGCCGACCGGCTCGATGCCTTCGATGCGCGCGGTGAACGCATGCGTGTCTTCGCTGCCTGCCGGCTGCAGGTGCTCGGGACGCACGCCCACGGCGATCGGCTTCTGCAGCCACGCCGGATCGATCGTCGCCTGCCCCAGCGGGGCACGCCACTGGCCATCGACCACGGTCACGCCACCGGCGTCGCCCTGCAGCGTGCCGCGCAGCACGTTCATCGCCGGGCTGCCGAGGAAGCCGGCCACGAACAGGTTGGCCGGGCGGTCGTACAGCGCCATCGGCGTATCGATCTGCTGGATGATGCCGTCCTTCAGCACCACGATGCGCTGGCCCAGGGTCATCGCCTCGACCTGATCGTGGGTCACGTAGATCATGGTGGTGCCCAGCTTGCGGTGCAGCTGCGCGATCTCGGTGCGCACGCTGTGGCGCAGTTTGGCATCCAGGTTGGACAGCGGCTCGTCCAGCAGGAACACCGCCGGCTCACGCACCAGCGCACGGCCCAATGCAACGCGCTGGCGCTGGCCACCGGACATCGCCTTGGGCAACTTGTCCATCATGTCGGTCAGCCCCAGCGTCTGCGCGGCTTCGCTGATGCGCTTGTCGATGGTCGCCTTGTCGTGCCCGCGCAGCTTCAGGCCAAAGGCCAGGTTCTCGGCCACGGTCATGTGCGGATACAGCGCATAACTCTGGAACACCATCGCGATGTCGCGGTCCTTCGGCGCCACGTCGTTGACCACGCGATCACCGATGGTCAACGTGCCGCCGCTGATCTCTTCCAGCCCGGCCACCATCCGCAACAGGGTCGACTTGCCACACCCCGACGGACCAACCAGCACCATCAACTCGCCGTCGGCGACCTCGAAGGTGGCGTCCTTCACTGCAACCTGGCCGTTGTCGTAGACCTTGCGCACACCCTGCAACTGCACTTTTGCCATTTCACTCATCCAGTCCGCCCGACGCCGGGCTGTCTTTTGGGACTGCCTCGGCCCTCCCGATGGCAGTGATGATTGCGCGGTTGCCGCATGACGGCGACCACTGCAATCGAATACAGTTGCCCATTCTGCCATGTAAACGTTTTCACGTGGCACTATCCGACAGTCGGTGCGCGCCGACCTGCATCGTCGACCGAACGAAGGGTTGCCGCTGTAGTGGTTTCGATTGGAACGGTGCTCCGGCAAGCCGGAAAACCGATCCAGATGAGCCTCGGACAGGCAGTTGCGCGGATGTCCCCCGAACCCAGCCATGAAGCGATTGACAACGATGTCACCCGGATCTGAAACTCGAGCGATGCACGACACACTCTTCCTGTTTGGTGCCACAGGTGATCTGGCCCAGCGCTACCTGTTCCCTTCGCTGCTGCGCCTGCTCGGCGACGGCCTGCTGCCGGAGGATTTCCGCATCCGTGCGCTGGCCCTGTCGGGCCACGACACCGAAGCCTTCCATGACATCCTGCGCCCGCGCCTGCAGCAGGCCATGCCGATGGCCAGCCAGGAGGACATCGCCTCCCTGCTGCGCCGCATCGACTACCGCTCGGTGGACCTGCGCGACGTCGACTCGGTCGCCGCTGCCGTGTCCGACCTGGTCGACCGCCGCTGCGTGAGCTACCTGGCGATCCCGCCGGGCCTGTACATCTCCACCTGCGAGGGCCTGGCCAAGGGCGGCGCGCTGGCCGCACCCGCGCGCCTGATGCTGGAGAAGCCGATCGGCAGCGACAGCGAAAGCGCCGAGGAGATCATCACCACCATCGGCCAGTGGATCGACGAAGACCGCGTGTTCCGCCTCGATCACTACCTGGGCAAGGCAGCGGTACAGAACCTGATCGCGCTGCGCTTCGGCAACACGCTGCTGGAAGCGGTGTGGAACCGCAATTACATCGAATCGGTGCACATCCTGGTCGCCGAAAGCGAAGGCGTGGATGGCCGCGATGCCTACTACGCGCGCTCCGGCGCCCTGCGCGACATGGTGCAGAGCCACATCCTGCAGCTGCTGTGCATGGTGGCGATGGAGCCGCCGGCGTCACTGGAAGCCGACCGCATCCGCGATGAGAAGGTCAAGGTGCTGCGCGCACTGCGCCCGCTGGATGCCAAGCACGCCGCGCGTGACAGCGTGCGCGGCCGCTATACCGCCGGCAGCATCAACGGCCAGCCCGCACAGGCCTACCAGCCGCCGGAAGGCAGCGACGTGGAAACCTTCGCCGGTGTCACCGCGCACATCGACAACTGGCGCTGGAGCGGCGTGCCGTTCCACCTGGTCACCGGCAAGCGCCTGCCCGAGCGCACCACCCGCGTGGTGGTGACACTCAAGCCGGTCACGCATTGGTTGTTCGAGCGTCCGCAGCGTGCGCAGGCCGCACCGAACCGCCTGGTTTTCCAGCTGCAGCCGCAGGAGAACATCGAACTGGGCCTGATGAGCAGCCTGGCCGGGCCGGAATGGGGCGCGCTGGAACTGCAGCCGCTGGAGCTGGAGCTGTCGGTGCCGACCGGCCTGCATCGCCGTATCGCCTACGAGCGCCTGTTCCTGGACGCGTTCAACGGCAACCACACCCTGTTCGTGCGCGATGACGAAGTGCGTGCCGCCTGGGCCTGGATCGACAGCGTTGCCGATGCCTGGAAGGCGGCCAACCTGCCGCTGGAACCCTACCCTGCCGGCCAGTGGGGCCCGGCCAACGCGGTCGACTTCCTGCCGCAGGGCGTGGATGCGCCAGATAGCGGAGCGTCGGAATGAGTGCCAGCTCGCAGCCCGTGCTGGTCGCCGACATCGGTGGCACCAATGCCCGCTTCGCCCTTGCCGACACCTCGCAGGACGCCCCGCTGCTGAAAGAGAGCATCCGCGAGTACGCCGTGGCGGAGTTCCCGTCGCTGGGTGATGCCGCGCGCCACCATCTGGAGCAGATCGGCGCCACCGCAAGCCGTGGCGTGTTCGCAGTCGCCGGTCGTGTCGATGGTGACGAAGCCCGCATCACCAACCATCCGTGGGTGATCTCGCGCAGCCGCACGGCCGCGATGCTTGGTTTCAACGAACTGCACCTGATCAACGACTTCGCCGCGCAGGCGATGGCGATTTCGCTGCTGCAACCCGATGACGTGGTCCAGGTCGGCGGTGCCGCCTGGGTTCCGGGCAAGCCGGGTCAGCCGCGCAACTACGCAGTGATCGGCCCAGGTACCGGCCTCGGCGTCGGCGGCCTGATCCTTCGCCACGGCCGCTGTTACCCGCTGGAAACCGAGGGCGGCCATGTCAGCTTCCCGCCGGGAACGCCGGAAGAGATCCGCATCCTGGAGATCCTGTCCGAGCAGTTCGGGCGCGTCTCCAACGAGCGGCTGATCTGCGGCCCCGGCCTGGTCAACATCCATCGCGCAATCTGCGAGATGGCGGGTATCGACCCGGGCCAGCTGCAACCGGTGGACGTGACCGCCCGCGCCCTGCACGGCGATCCACAGGCGATGCGTACCGTGGATGTGTTCTGCGCGGTGTTCGGCGCCATTGCCGGTGATCTGGTGCTGACCCAGGGCGCCTGGGATGGTGTGTTCCTGACCGGTGGGCTGACTCCGAAGATGCTCGATTCATTGCAGCACTCCGGTTTCCGCCAGCGCTTCGAACACAAGGGCCGGTTCTCTTCGATCATGGCGCGGGTGCCGTCGCTGGCCGTGATGCATCCCCACGCCGGACTGCTGGGCGCCGCTGCCTATGCTGCCGACGCCGAACGTGACGCACCAGGAGTTGCCGCATGACCCCCATCTTCCAGGACGACCGTATCGACTTCATCAACCACGGCGATGCCGATGGCTGGATCGAGGCGGTTGCAGCCGAAATGGCGCAGGCGATCAACCACGACATCACCGAACTGGGCCGCGCACGCATCCTGCTGTCCGGCGGTACTACGCCGGCACCGGTGTACCAGGCGCTGGCCGAGCTGGACGTGCATTGGGACCGCGTTGAAGTGAGCCTGGCCGACGAGCGCTGGTTGTCGCCGCAGGATCGCGACAGCAATGCATGGCTGGTGCGCGAGAACCTGCTCACGCGTGCCGAAGGTGCGCACTTCGATCCGCTGGTGCGGATCGGCAAGCCGCTGCCCGAATGCGTGTACACCGCCAACCTGCAGGCCCAGCACAGCCAGGCGCCAAGCCTGGTCGCACTGGGCATGGGCAACGACGGCCATACCGCCTCGCTGTTCCCGGGCTCGAAGGACCTGACCCGCGCGCTGGAAAGCACCCTGCCGTACGCCGCACTGGATGCCACCGGATGCCCCGGTGCCAACCAGTGGCCGCTGCGCATCACCCTGACCCCGCGCGGCCTCGGCCAGTGCCGCCAGCGCCTGCTGCTGCTGCGCGGCAAGCAGAAGCTGCAGGTGCTGCGCCAGGCATTGGACAGCAACGACCCGCAGCAGTATCCGATCCTCAACGCAATCAACCTGGAAGGCGCGCGCCTGCGCGTCCACTGGGCTGATTGATGTCGGCGGCGGCGCCCTGCTGCCGCTTGCCTCTCGCCACCTCGAACGCCGGTAGCCAATGAGCCTCCATCCGCAACTGCAAGCCATCACTGAGCGCGTCATCCGCCGCAGCGCCGCTTCGCGCGCCGCCTATCTGGCAGCGATCGACGCCTCCCTGCGCGATGGCCCGTTCCGCAGCCGCCTCAGCTGCGGCAACCTCGCCCACGGTTTCGCCGCCTGTGGTGGCACCGACAAGAGCCGCCTGCGCGGCGGCGTGACGGCCAACCTGGGCATCATCACCGCCTACAACGACATGCTGTCAGCGCACCAGCCGTTCGAGACCTATCCCGAACAGATCCGTGCGGTGGCCCGCGAACTGGGCGCGACGGCACAGGTGGCCGGCGCTGTGCCGGCGATGTGCGACGGCGTCACCCAAGGCCGTGGCGGCATGGAGCTGTCGCTGTTCTCGCGCGATGTCATTGCCCAGGCCACCGCGATCGGACTCAGCCACGACATGTTCGATACCACCGTGTACCTCGGTGTGTGCGACAAGATCGTGCCGGGCCTGCTGATCGGCGCCCTCGCCTTCGGCCACCTTCCGGCGGTGTTCGTGCCGGCAGGCCCGATGACGCCGGGCATTCCCAACAAGCAGAAGGCCGAAGTGCGCGAGCGCTACGCCGCCGGCGAAGCCACCCGCGAAGAACTGCTGGAAGCCGAATCGGCGTCCTACCACGGCGCGGGCACCTGCACCTTCTACGGCACCGCCAATTCCAACCAGGTGCTGCTGGAAGCGATGGGCGTGCAGTTGCCGGGCGCATCGTTCGTCAATCCGGACACGGCGCTGCGCGATGCACTGACCCGCGAAGCCACCGAGCGCGCACTGGACATCACCGCGCTGGGCGACGACTTCCGTCCGCTGGGCCGGATCATCGACGAGCGCGCGATCATCAACGCGATCATCGCGCTGATGGCCACCGGCGGCTCGACCAACCACACCATCCACTGGATCGCGGTGGCACGTGCGGCCGGCATCGTGCTGACCTGGGACGACTTCGACGAGCTGTCGCAGCTGATCCCGCTGCTGGCGCGCGTCTATCCGAACGGCGAGGCCGACGTGAACCGCTTCGCTGCAGCGGGTGGCCCGGCGTTCGTGTTCGGTGAACTGATCAAGGCCGGCCTGATGCATGGCGACCTGGTCAGCGTTGCCCGTGGCGGCATGGCCGACTACGCGCGCGAGCCGCAGCTGCGCGATGGCAAGCTGGTGTACCTGCCGGGCCTGGAACGCAGCGCCGATGAAGAAGTGGTGCGCGGTGTCGACAACCCGTTCGAGAGCCAGGGCGGCCTGCGCCTGCTGCGCGGCAACCTGGGCAAGTCGCTGATCAAATTGTCGGCAGTGAAGCCGCAGTACCGCACCATCGAAGCGCCGGCCGTGGTGGTTGATGCGCCGCAGGTGCTGAACAAGCTGCACGCCGGCGGCCTGCTGCCCGAGCATTTCGTGGCGGTGGTGCGTTATCAGGGGCCGCGTGCGAACGGCATGCCGGAACTGCATTCGCTGGCGCCGCTGCTGGGCCTGCTGCAGAACCAGGGCCGGCGCGTGGCGTTGGTCACCGATGGTCGCCTGTCTGGTGCGTCGGGCAAGATTCCCGCCGCCATCCACGTGACGCCGGAAGCTGCACGCGGCGGTCCGCTGGGCAAGGTGCGCGAGGGCGACATCATCCGCCTGGATGGTGAGGCCGGCACGCTTGAAGTGCTGGTGGACGCAGCCGAATGGGCCGCGCGTACACATGCGCCGAATACGGCGCCGGCCGCCAATGACCTGGGCCGCAACCTGTTCGCGATCAACCGGCGCGTGGTGGGTCCGGCCGATCAGGGCGCGATCTCGATTTCGTGCGGTCCGGCGGCGGCTGACGGTGGGCCGTGGGACTACGACGCGGAGTATGAGCTGGGGCACGATGCTGCTGCGGCGGCGGCGCCGCATGAGGCGAAGGACGCCTGAGGGATTGAAGCGCGTTGCGGGTATGTGGCGGCGGTTGGTTTCCAGGGGGCGGCGAAGGGCAGGCCGTCGCCAGGACACGCCGTAAATACATCCCTGTAGGCTCGATCGCGCCATCCATGGCGCGAACGGTCCTGGCGACGCCCTGCCCTCCGCCGCATCACAGTTTCCGGCGCCGATACGCCGCGAAGTGATCATTGAAAGCACAACTAGAGCGAAAGCAAAGGCAGAAGCAGAGCTATGGGTATCGAACAACATCAGGTGCGGGCGGCGGAGTTGTTGCATGCGGCCGGCATCCTGCCGGTGGTGACGATTCATACGCTGGACCAGGCACGTGCGGTCAGCGCGGCGCTGCTGGAAGGCGGATTGCCGGCGATCGAGCTGACGCTGCGTACGCCGGTGGCGATGGAAGCGCTGGCGATGCTCAAGCGTGAGCTGCCGGATGTGGTGGTCGGCGCCGGTACGGTGCTGACGGTGGAGCAGATGCAGCAGTCGATCGATGCGGGCGCCGATTTCCTGGTGACCCCGGGCACGCCGCCGGCGCTGGCCGATGCGTTGGCTGCGGCACCGCTGCCGGTGGTACCGGGTGCGGCGACGCCGACCGAACTGCTGGCGCTCTACGCGCGCGGTTTCCGCGTGTGCAAGCTGTTCCCGGCCACGGCCGTGGGCGGCCTGGCGATGATCAAGGGCGTAGCCGGCCCGATCGCCGACCTCAAGCTGTGCCCGACCGGTGGCATTACCGAGAACACCGCCGCCGAGTACCTGGAGCAGAAGAATGTGGTCTGCATCGGTGGATCGTGGATGGTGCCGGGCAGCTGGATCGAGGCCGGCCAGTGGGACAAGGTGCGCGAAAGCGCCGCGCAGGCCGCAAAGATCGTCAAGCGCGTACGCGGCAACTGACGCACTGCGGGGTCAGAGCCGACCCCAAGCGCGCAAAGCGCGCGACCCGCTCCTTCCGTTCCCTTCTTCATTCCGCGGTGGCAGCGCACGGAACCTGTCCGTGGCCCTGCGGAGGGATCGCGCAGGGGCGTAAGCGCCATGGATGGCGCGCCCGAGCCTCCAGGGATGGATTCACGGCGTCCCCTGCGCGATCCCTCCGCAGGGCCAACCCCACGAACTCCGTCCCACCACCGCGAGGGGTTCAGCCGTTGGCCGAAACCCTTACAGCGGCCGTGCCGGATCCACCAGCCCGTACTGGCTGGCCATCCGCGCCAACGCGATGTTGTCGTGGATTCCCATCTTCTCGAACAACCGCGCCTTGTGCGTGTTGACCGTCTTCGCGCTCAGGCTCAGACGACGGGCGATATCTTCCTGGCGCAGGCCCTGGGTCAGCAGCAATGCCACTTCCAGCTCACGCGGCGACAGGTTGTCGAACGGCGAGCCGTTGCCTTCCACGGTGGACAACGCCAGGTTCTGCGCGATGCTCGTGCCCAGGTAACGTCGTCCGGCGGCCACGTCGCGCACCGCACGCAGCAGTTCCTGCGCATCGCAGCCCTTGCCGATGTAACCGGCGGCGCCGGCCTCGAGCAGGCGCTTGGGCAGCGGACCGTCTTCCAGCACCGACACGATCACCACCCGCGTGCTGCGGTGGCCACGGACGATGCGCTCGGTTACTTCCATCCCGCTTACGCCGGGCAGGTGCAGATCACACAGCACCACGTCCGGTTGCAGCTGGCGGATCGCGGGCAGCGCGTCTTCGCCCGTTTCGGCCTCGCCCACCACTTCAATGTCGGTTTCACTCGACAGTATCATTTTCATCCCGGTGCGGACCAACGCATGGTCATCCACCAGGTAGACTCGAATCGTCATTCACGTACCTCTTCGAATGCGGCCAATACGGGTCAACCTAGGCAGGAGCACCTGACCACTGCAAGCGCGGATGTTGCGCAATTCCGGCGTTCTGCCTTGCGCATCACATTCTTCACGCACTGATCGTGCCCCTTGCCCTGCAGAACCCGTTACAACGAAACAACCCGTCCCTCAGGTAGACGCCCTTGGGAGGGCATCCACGTCACTCCCCTTGCGTGATCGCTTCGCTGGCCGTCGCTGGCGGCGAACCGTGCCGTCGCCATGGATGACGACGGCTGAACATGACCAGATAGCACCCTACCACCCAAACCAGCGCGGCACACCACCCGGCGAGGATGTCCGAGGGGTAATGCACCCCCAGATAGACCCGGGAAACGCTTACCAGCAGGCTGAACGACGGCGCCAGCAGCAGCACCGGCCAGCGCCAGCGGGTATTCCAGGCCAGCAGCACCAGGGTGACCGCCAGGGTCATCGAGCCCATCGCGTGGCCACTGGGGAAACTGAACGTGGATTCCGGCGCGATCGATTCCCACAAGCTGGGCCGGTCGCGCTGGAAGAAGTGCTTGCTGCCCATGTTGAGCAGCGCCGACCCTACGAAGCTCACCGCCACGAAGGTCGCTTCACGCCAACGCCGGTGCCAGGCCAGTGCACCGACAATCAGCACATCGGCCGGGATCAGGAACCACTCGTAGCCCAGCTTCGACAGCAGCACGAACACGTGGTCCAGCCACGGCGAATGCAGGCCGTGCATCTGCCACAGCAGCGGCGCATCGAAATGGAAGGATTCGAACTCGTGCACCTCGTCGGCCAGGGCGACGAATCCGGCCAGCGGCAGCAGCACGCCGGCAAACAGCAGCAGCAGCCGCCAGGCATTGCGCGCCATCCAGTGGCGGAAGCCGGAGGCGGGCTCCGGTGCAGCGAGGATCGTCGGCTTACCCGGCGCTTCGGACATAGGTGCGTTCAACGTAATCATCGATCAGGGCGACAAATTCCTGGGCGATGTTCTCGCCACGCAGGGTCACCTTCTTCTCGCCATCGACGAACACTGGTGCCGACGGTGCTTCACCGGTGCCCGGCAGCGAGATGCCGATGTTGGCATGCCGCGACTCACCCGGCCCGTTGACCACGCAGCCCATCACCGCCAGGGTCATGTTCTCCGCACCCGGGTGCTGGATCTTCCACAGCGGCATCTTTTCGCGCACGTGGTTCTGCACCACCTTGGCCAGCTCCTGGAAGAATTCCGAGGTGGTACGGCCGCAGCCCGGGCACGCCGTGACCAGCGGAGTGAAGGCGCGCTGGCCGGTGGTCTGCAGCAGTTCCTGGGCGACGATCACTTCCTGCGTGCGCGACTGGCCCGGTTCGGGCGTCAGCGAAATGCGGATGGTGTCGCCGATGCCTTCCTGCAGCAGCACGCTGAGCGCCGCCGCCGAGGCGACGATGCCCTTGCTGCCGATACCGGCTTCGGTCAGGCCCAGATGCAGGGCAAAGTCCGAACGCTGGGCCAGGTCGCGGTAGACCGCGATCAGCTCCTGCACGCCGCTGACCTTGGCCGACAGGATGATGCGATCGCGCGGCAACCCCAGCTCGACGGCCTGCTCGGCCGAATCCAGTGCCGAACGGATCAGCGCCTCGCGCAGCACGCGGCCGGCGTCCCAGGGCTGTTCGCGGTGGTTGTTCTCGTCCATCAGCTTGGCCGCCAGGGCCTGGTCCAGCGAGCCCCAGTTGGCGCCGATGCGCACCGGCTTGTTGTAGCGGATGGCGAACTCGATCAGCTGCGCGAACTGCAGGTCCTTCTTCTTGCCGAAGCCTACGTTGCCCGGGTTGATGCGGTACTTGGCCAGTGCTTCGGCGCAGGCCGGCTCGGCCGTCAGCAGCTGGTGGCCGTTGTAGTGGAAGTCGCCGATCAGCGGCACGTCGATGCCCATCATCGCCAGCTTGTCGACGATGCGCGGGATCGCCGCGGCCGCTTCGACCGTGTTGACGGTCAGGCGCACCATTTCCGAGCCGGCACGCCAGAGCTCAGCGACCTGCTTGACGCTGGACGCCACATCGGACGTGTCGGTATTGGTCATCGACTGCACCACGACCGGCTTGCCACCGCCCACGGTGACTCCACCGATCTGGACCGCTTGGGTCAGGCGACGGGGCCAGGAAGTGGCATCGGAGGGGGCTGTAGGGCGGGTGACGGCGTCATGCATGCCGGCATTCTAACGCCCGCCCCGACCTTCCGGGTGTGTCGCATTCAGGCGACAGTCCGGCTGCGGCCGATTGTCGCAGGCAGCCGTCCCCGCGAACGCATACGATGGGCGCGAATGACCGGTCCCGACGCCCCGTTTCTCCGAACCCTGTGCAGCCTGCGCTGGTTGGCCGTGGCTGGCCAGGCGGCCACCATCCTGGTTGCGACCTGGGTGCTGGGGCTGCCCTTGCCGCAACTGCCGCTGTGGTCGGGCGTGGCCGTGCTCGCCGTATTCAACCTGTATACGCAGCTGCGCCCGGAGCCGGCCGATACCGCGCCGCTGACCGCCTTCGGCCACATCCTGGTGGACGTGATCATCCTCACCTGGATGGTCAGCTGGAGCGGCGGCATCGCCAATCCGTTCGGCTCGCTGTTCCTGATCCTGATCGCCCTGGCGGCCTTCGCCCTGCCCCTGCGCTGGGCACTGGCCGTGGCCAGCGCCTGCCTGCTGGGCTACGCCGCCAGCGGACTGTTCGGGCAACCGCTGCCGGCGGGCTATTTCAACGCACTGGACCTCAATCGCTGGGGCGTGATCGCCACCTTCCTGCTGTCCGCTGCGGTCGTACTGATCTTCTCTACCCGGCTGGCGATCGCGCTGCGCGAGCGCGAGCTGGAACTGTCGGCACTGCGCGAACGCTTCGCGCGCAACGAGGGCATCGTCGCCCTGGCCACGCATGCAGCCTCGGTGGCGCATGAACTGAACACGCCTCTGGCGACGATGACCCTGCTCGCCGACGACGTGGCCGAACGCAGCGAAGAACCGGAAGTGCGCGAGGACATGGAAACCCTGCGCGAACTGCTGGTGCAGTGCCGGGAGCGCGTGCTGGCCCTGGCCGCCCCGGCCTCCAATGACGGCCCCGGGCGCGCCCACTCCACGGCCCAGCAGGTGCTGGAGCAATGGCGGCTGGTGCGCCCGACCATCGACCTGCATCGCAACGACGACGCACCGCTGCGCCTGCCGCTGGACCCGGGCGTCGGCCACCTGCTGATGGTGCTGCTGAACAACGCTGCCGATGCCGGCGAGCAGGCCGGCCGTCCGCGCGTCGATCTCAGCCTGCGCATCGAAGGCGACGACCTGATCGGCGAAGTGCGCGACTACGGCCACGGCTTCAACGCCCGCGCCGCCGTGCTGCCGGGCAAGCTGTTCGGCAGCAGCAAGAGTGAAGGCATGGGCGTCGGTCTTGCCCTGTCCCATGCCACCATCGAACGCCTGGACGGCGAGATGTGGATGCGCCCGGCCCAAGGGGCCGGTAGCCGCGTCGGCTTCCGCCTGCCGCTGGCCCCCCGCGAGGAATGACCATGACTGCTTCCACCCTTGGCCTGCTGGTCGACGACGACGAACTCTACCTGCGCACCCTGCAGCGCAGCCTGGCCCGCAAAGGGCTGGAGACGCAGACCGCACAGGATGCCGCCAGCGCGCTGGCACTGGCCCGCCAGCATCCGCCGGCGTTCGCGCTGATCGACCTGAAGCTGGGCAGCGATTCCGGCTTGGCCCTGATACAGCCGCTGCGCGCCCTGCGCGCAGACATGCGGATCCTACTGGTGACCGGCTATGCCAGCATCGCCACCGCAGTGGAGGCGATCAAGCTGGGCGCCGACGACTACCTGCCGAAACCATCGACGGTGCCGATGATCCTGCGTGCGCTGGGCGAGGAAGACGATGGCCCCGCCGATGACGGCGAGATGGAAGTGCCCGATGCGATGACCCCGATCAGCCGCCTGCAGTGGGAACACATCCAGCAGGCGATGCATGAAACCGGCGGCAATGTGTCGGCGGCCGCGCGGCTGCTCGGCATGCACCGGCGTTCGCTGCAGCGCAAGCTGGCCAAGCGGCCGAGCCCGGAACGCGATCCGAGCCGGTGAAGCGTCGTCGTATTCGCCGGGCATGGCCCGTCGCTACCGGCATGACGAAGGGTAGCGCCGGGCCATGCCCGGCGGCATTCCCCGCCCGCGCTCAGCCCTTCAGCTGCGCCAGCAGCTCACGGGTCAGCGGATCATTGATCTGGACATCCTCGCCCTGCCTGGCCTCGGCGTCCACTTCTGCAATCCATTGATCCACCCCACCACGCATCAGATCAGCCCGACTGGGCAGGACGTCGCGCGCAGGGCTATACAGATCGAGCAGCAGTCGGTTGCGGGCCTCGACTGTCATGTCCGCGCCGCCAGACCGCTCGACGATGATGTCAGCGCGCGCCAGGCCCTGCTCATCCACGCACCGCTCGCCATGACGCAGCAGAACCAGCACCGGCACATCGGCGCCCTCCTGCACGGCTGCCTGCAGCCGGTCGTGTCCGTCCAGCACCACGTGTGCCTGCAGGCCACTGACCCACATCAGCAGCACCGGTGGCAGTGATCCTGCCCGGGCCTGCCTGGCCCAGGCCTTGACCCGCCCATCCGTGGCCAGTGACGGTGCCCGCAGCAGGACGGGAGGCAGGCATTCGCCGTGCGTCACGCTCGACCAGTCCAAGGTATCCACCGCCGGTCGGGCCAGCGCATCTGACGCGAACGTGAGCGGCATCCGCGCACGCTCCAGGCCATGCAGCGTCGGCTGCAGCAGCCATTCGCCCTGGGCCAGCGGAGATCGATCCGAACGGGTAAGGGCCTGTGCGAAATGACGTGCCCACGCTGCGGCAGTCCGCACCGGATCATCCGAATGCAACGCCCGCACCTCGGCAGCCGTGATCGGTGGAATGATCGCCGGCGAGGCCGGGGAGGCGCTGCGAAGCAGGTCCACGCCGAAATAGTCGGGCTCCACCCTCGCCCACAACATGGGGCGTTCCTCGGTGCCCACCCGTATCCGGTCCGGCGGGCAGACCGAAACCACAAGCGCAGGGCGCACGGGGGCCTGCACGGTCAGGTGCAGACCCGCCCACACCTCGGGCTGCCTTCGTCGAACGAGGTCGCGCCAGTGCATCGACGCACGCATCCGGCGCGCCGCGCTCAGCCCTTCAGCCGAGCCAGCAGCTCACGGGTCAGCGGATCATTGATCTGGACATCCTCGCCCTGCAGGGCCGGCAGCAGGCCACTGGCCAGCTGCTTGCCCAGTTCGACACCGAACTGGTCGAAAGCGTTGATGTTCCAGATCACCGACTGCACGTACACCGCGTGCTCGTACATCGCGATCAACGCGCCCAGCGCCTGCGGGGTGAGCGCGTCGAGCAGGATCATCGTGCTCGGGCGGCCGCCCGGGTAATCGCGGTGCGGATCGTCGCTGCCCTGGCCGTTGGCCAGTGCTTCGGTCTGCGCCAGCAGGTTGGCCATCAGCGCCTGGTGGTTGACCGTATACGGATCATCGTTGTGCACGCAGCCGATGAAATCGGCCGGGATGATGCTGGTGCCCTGGTGCAGCGCCTGGAAGAAGCTGTGCTGCACATCGGTGCCCGCACCGCCCCACCACACCGGCACGGTGTCGGTGGTGACCGGCTGGCCATCGCGCTGCACGCGCTTGCCCAGGCTTTCCATCACCAGCTGCTGCAGGTAGGCCGGCAGCAGCGCCAGGCGCTGGTCGTAGGTCATCACCGCATGTGTGGCGTAGCCCAGCAGATTGCGGTTCCAGATGTCGGTCAGGCCGTGCAGCACCGGCAGGTTGCGCTCCAACGGCGCGTCCAGTGCATGCGCATCCATCTGCGCGGCACCTTCCAGCAGCTGCTCGAAGCGCTCGAAGCCGATGGCCAGTGCGATCGGGAAACCGACGGCCGACCACAGCGAATAGCGGCCACCCACCCAGTCCCACATCGGCAGCACACGATCGGCGGCGATGGCGAAGGCCTTGGCGGCGCGTTCCGGATTGGCGCTGACCGCGTACAGACGGTCGCTGCCACCCAGCCAGTCATGCAGGATCTGGCCGTTGAGCAGGGTTTCCTGGGTACCAAAGGTCTTGGAAATGAGGATGCCGGCGGTCTTCGCCGGATCCAGCGTGGCCAGCGTGCGCTGCATGGCGGCGCCGTCCACGTTGGACACGAAATGCACGCGCAGGCGTGCGCCTGTGACCGGGCGCAGCGCATCGGCGACCAGTCGCGGGCCGAGATCGGAACCGCCAATGCCGACGCTGACCACATCGGTCACGCCGCTGTCTTCCAGCGCGCGCACCAGCACGCCCATGCGCTGGCGGATGCCGCGCGCGGTGGCATACGCCTCGGCCGCCACCGGCGCATCGACTACGTCACCGCGCAACGCAGTATGCAGCGCAGCGCGGCCTTCTGTCAGGTTGACCTGCTCGCCACGGAACAGGCGCGTGATGGCGCCGCCGACATCACGTTCGGCAGCCAGCGCCAACAGCGCCTGCAACGCTGCGGCATCGTATTTCTGCCGGGCGAAGTTGACATACAACGGACCGACCCGCAGCGCCAGGTCCTGTACACGGCCGGGTTCGGCGGCGAGCAGGCCGGGAATGCTTGCGCCCTTCAGGCGCTGGGCGTGGGAATGCAGCGAGTCGAATCCGTTGTTCGTTGTCATGCGGCCTGGGTCGGGATCGTGTCGTTGGTGTGGGAAATCTGGTTGTTGCCATCCACGTACACCAGCTTCGGCTTGAAGCTGTCGGCTTCCTGCTCGGTCATGCTGGCGAAGGCGGCAATGATGATGATGTCACCGACCTGCACGTGGCGCGCGGCGCCACCATTGAGCGAGACGACGCCGCTGCCGGCTTCGGCGCGGATCGCATAGGTCGAGAAGCGCGCACCGTTGGTCACGTCCCAGATGTGCACCTGCTCGAACTCACGGATGCCGGTGGCAGCCAGCAGGTTGTCATCGATGGCGATCGAGCCTTCGTAGTTCAGCTCGGAATGGGTGACGGTGGCGCGGTGGATCTTGGTCTTGAGCAGGGACAGGTGCATGGGGGCGCTGCAACGGCAAAGGAAAGAGCGGATTCTAGCACCCACGCGGCAGCGGTCAGGTAGCGGCCGCAGGATGCTGAAGACCGTTCAGCCGGTGCGCTGCTGCGCGCCCGGCGATGGCGCCGCGGCACCGGCCAGCACGGCCCGGAACACGGCATGGAACGCCAGTCCGGCCATCAGGCCGAATCCGGCCGCCACCAGTACCGAGAAGGCATAGCTGGCCCAGTCGAAGTTGCCCGCAGAGGACAGCTGGCTCATAAGAGCACCGCCAGAGCCGTCGGGCCAGGCACAGGTGGCCATGGCCAGCGCGCCCAGCCCTGCCCCGACCAGCGCGAACCACACCCAGCGCAGGCGGCCGGAAGACAGCAGGATCAGGCCCATCGGCAGCAGCACCGCCACGGCGTGGGCGAAGGCCAGTACGAACATCAAGGCGGCCGCCAGCGCGGCCGTGGCCACTTCCTGGCCGAGACTGAGACCGGCAATCAGGCCACCGATCACCAGCGAAGGCAGCAGCGCGGCGGCGAACACCGCCAGGATCGCCGCCACGGCGCGGCGGCCGGGGCTGGCTGGAAACGAGGTCATATCGGCAGGTCATCCTTGTCCGGCGAACACGGGCGCCCACTGCGGGCGCCCTGCACAACCGCGCGGGGCGGTTCAGAACTCCAGGTTGTCGATCAACCGGGTGGTGCCCAGGCGCGCGGCGATCAGGGCCACGCGGCCGCCACCATCGAAACTCGGCTCGGCCAGCTCCGGAGTGCGCAGTACCGCGTAATCCACCTGGAAGCCCGCTGCCTGCAGCGCAGCGACGGCGTCGGCCTCGATGCGTTCACGCGCGTGCCCGGCCACATAGCCTTCGCGCATGCCCAGCAGGGTGCGGTGAAGGGTGGTCGCCAAGGGGCGCTGCTCGGCGCTGAGGTATTGGTTGCGCGAGCTCTTGGCCAGGCCATCCTCATCGCGCACGATCTCGGCACCGACGATCTGGATCGGGAACGACAGCTCGGCCACCATCTGCTTGATGACCGCCAGCTGCTGGTAGTCCTTGCGGCCGAACACGGCCACATCCGGCTGTACCTGCAGGAACAGCCGCGCCACCACCGTGCACACGCCATCGAAATGGCCCGGGCGGCTGGCGCCTTCCAGCACCTCGCTGACGCCAGGCGCATGCATCTGCGTGGTCTTGTCCACGCCCAGCGGGTACATCGCTTCGACGCTGGGCAGCCACACCGCATCGCAGCCCACCTGCTCCAGCCCGGCCACATCGGCTTCGGGGGTGCGCGGATAGCGGCTGAAATCCTCGTTCGGCCCGAACTGTGTCGGGTTGACGAAGATGCTGGCCACCACCTTGTCGGCGTACTGCTTTGCCAGGGTGACCAGCGCGTGGTGCCCGCCGTGCAGGTTGCCCATGGTCGGCACCAGCGCCACGCGCAGGCCCTCGCCCTTCCACTGCGCGATCTGCGCGCGCAGCGCACCGAGTTCGTTGAAGGTCTGGATCATTGGGCGTACGCGTGTTCTTCGTCGGGGAAGCTGCCATCGCGCACGGCATCGGCGTAGGCACGGGTGGCGCCGGCCACCGAACCGCCTTCAGCCAGGAAGTCCTTGACGAACTTCGGGCGACGGTGGCCGCTGTCCAGGCCGAGGAAATCGTGCAGCACCAGCACCTGGCCGTCGCACTGCGGACCGGCACCGATACCGATGGTCGGCACCGGCACCGCGGCGGTGACGGCAGCAGCAACCGGGGTCGGCACGCATTCGAGCACCATGATGCTGGCACCGGCTTCAGCCACGGCCTTGGCATCGTCCACCAGCTGGCGCGCGGCATCGCCACGGCCCTGGATCTTGAAGCCACCCAGGCGCAGCACCGACTGCGGGGTCAGGCCCAGGTGCGAACAGACCGGGATCTCGCGCTCGACCAGGTAGCGGATGATGTCGACCTTGAAGCCGGCCCCTTCGATCTTGACCATCTCCGCACCCGCCTGCAGCAGCTGCAGCGAAGCATCCAGCGCGCGTTCCGGGGTGGCATCGGCGCCGAACGGCAGGTCGGCGATCAGCAGCGCACGCTGCAGCACGCGGGCGACTGCGCGGGTGTGATAGACCATGTCGGCGACGGTCACCGGCAGGGTCGAATCGTGCCCCTGCACGACCATGCCCAGCGAATCGCCGATCAGGATCAGGTCGACGCCATTGGCATCGAAGGTGCGGGCGAAGCCTGCGTCGTAGGCGGTCAACATGACCAGCTTCTGGCCATTGCGCTTGGCCTCGGCCAGGGCGGGAACGGTCCAGGGCTTGCTGTCTGCGTGGGTGCTCATGTGCTGATAACCGGGGGAGATAACCCGGGCATTATCACCCTAACGGCGCGATCCCGCAGGCATCCACCCGCATCACTGCATCCCGTACGCGACCGTGGCCGGGAATGGCCAGATCGGCGGCGATTTCGGCCAATGGCACCAACACGAACGCACGCTCGTGCAGGTAGGGATGCGGCACCTTCAGCTCGGGCAGGTCCAGCACCTGCTCGCCGAACAGCAGCAGGTCCAGATCCAGCGCACGCGGCCCCCAGTGCACGGCGGGGTCGCGTACGCGGCCGAAGCGCTGCTCCAGCGCGAGCAGGGCCTGCAGCAGCTCGACGGCGGGCAGATCGGTGTCGACCGAGGCCACTGCGTTGACAAAGGGTGGCTGGTCCTCGTTGCCCCATGCCGGCGTCGCGTACAACCGCGACGCCTGCGTCAGCCGGGTTCCGGGCAGCTCGTCCAGCGCGGCAATGGCCGCGCGGACGGTGTTGGCTGCGTCGCCAAGATTGGCACCCAGCCCGATCCAGGCACCGGTCATGGATTACTCGGCAGCACCGGCAGCTGCGCCATCGGGACGACGACGGCGACGACGACGCTTGCGCGGCGCTCCACCCTCCTCATCGCCGGCATCGCTGTGCAGGGAATCCAGCGACGAATCCAGCTCATGCCCGGACTGCGCCTGCGCTTCGCGCCAGAACGCGACGTCGGCTTCGTGCTCTGCCGATGCCACCTGGCGCAGGGCCAGGAAATCGAAGGCGGCACGGAAACGGGGGTGGCTGAGCGTGCGCATCACGCGCTTGCGCTGGCGCGAACTGAAGCGCGCCTGCAGCAGCCAGATCTCCTGCATCGGCAGCGAGAAACGGCGCGGCAATGCAATGGTGCTCAGCTGCTGCACGGTGACACGGTCGGCGGCACGACGCTGCGCCTCTTCCGGTGCCACGCCCTGCTTGAGCAGCGTTGCCTGTGCGCGGCAATACGCCGGCCACAGGAGCAGCGCGAACAGGAACGCCGGCGACACGGGCTCGTCATTGGCCACGCGTGCATCGGTGTTGGCCAGGCCCTCGACCAGCATGCGGCGCAGCGCGCCGGTGCGGTTCGACTTCAGCGCCTTGGCGCTTTCCGGGAACAGCACGTCGAACAGGCCGTAGCGTTCCAGTCCTTCGAAGCTGGCAACGCCATGCCCGGACAGGAACAGCTTCAGGACTTCCTCGAACAGGCGCGCCGGTGCGGCTTCGTTGAGCAGGCCGGCCAGCTGCGGGATCGGTGCGGCAGTGCCCTCTTCGATCTGGAAGCCGAGCTTGGCCGCCAGGCGGACCGCACGCAGCATGCGCACCGGGTCTTCCTGGTAACGCTGCACCGGGTCGCCGATGAGCTTCATCAGGCGTGCCTGCACGTCTTCGAAGCCGCCGGTGTAGTCACGCACCGAGAAGTCCTCGATGGCGTAATACAGGGCATTGCAGGTGAAGTCGCGGCGGATGGCGTCGTCTTCGATGCTGCCGTACACGTTGTCGCGCACGAGCATGCCGTTTTCCATTTCGCGGTCGCCGCTGCCGTCATCGATGTTGGCTCGGAAGGTGGCGACTTCGATGATCTCGCGGCCGAACACAACATGGGCCAGGCGGAAACGGCGGCCGATCAGGCGGCAGTTGCGGAACAACTGCTTGACCTGTTCGGGCGTGGCATCGGTGGCCACGTCGAAATCCTTGGGTTGGCCATTGACCAGCAGATCGCGCACTGCGCCGCCGACAAGGTAGGCGCCGAAGCCGGCATCGCGCAGTCGATAAAGCACGCGCAAAGCGTTCGGGCTGATGTCCTTGCGGGAGATCGTGTGCTGGTCGCGCGGGATGACGCGCAGGCTGAACGGTGATGTAGCAGAGGAAATGATGTTGGCGCTTCCGGTTGAAGTTTCGGGATTGCCCAATGGCATCGAGGTGCATATACTAGCGCTCCTGCACCGGCAGCGACACACTGCTCCCTTCGTCTAGTGGTTAGGACGTGGCCCTCTCAAGGCTAAAACAGGGGTTCGAGTCCCCTAGGGAGCACCAGTCGCCGCAGCAGGAACCGAAAAAGCCCGCCTTGTGCGGGCTTTTCTGTTTTCCGGAATCGTGTCGCCGACTGGGCTGGTCGCTTGAGCGCCTCCTTGTTCCTGCGAGGGAGGGGGCGGGCCACCCTGTCCTGGACACGCAAAAGCCCATCCATGGTGGTCGATGGCGCCATCCATGGCGCCAACGGTCCAGGACAGGGTGGCCCGCCCCCTCCTGACAATTCCCGCGCCGGCGGCAAGATCAAGAACAGCCTCGCTCCTCCGAAGCAGATCAGCCCGGACGCGCTTGCGTGTGTCCGCCACCCGCGATCTGTCGAGAGGCTGCAGGCCAGCCGCTCCAGGACCGTTGGCGCCATGGATGGCGCCATCGAGCCCCCATGGATGGGTATACGGCGTGTCCTGGAGCGGCTGGCCTGCCGCCTCCCCTCGGAACAGGGAGGCGCTGAAACTCAGGCCAAGCCATCAGCCTTCCATCTGCTCCAGCTCTTTGCCCTTGGTCTCGCGCACGTAGCGGACGACGAAGATGATCGAGAGGATCGCGGCCACGGTGTAGATGCCGTACGCACCGGCCAGGCCGATGCCGGCCAGCAGCATCGGGAAGGTCACGGTGATCGCGAAATTCGAGGTCCACTGCGCCGCACCGGCCACGGCCAACGCCGGGCCGCGGATCTGGTTCGGGAACATCTCGCCCAGCATCACCCACATCACCGGGCCCCACGACATGTTGAAGAACACCACATAGACGTTGGCCGCTACCAGCGCCAACCGGCCCATGCCGTCGGACAGCTGCAGGCGCCCCTCGGCCAGGCTGCCGCTGGCGAAGGCCACCACCATCAGCACCAGGGCCACCGACATGCCGACCGAACCGACCCACAGCAGCGGCTTGCGGCCGATGCGATCGATCAGCACCACCGTCAGCAGGCAGGCGCCGATGCTCAGCGCACCGGACAGGACGTTGATCAGCAGCGCATCGCTTTCCGAGAAACCCACCGCCTGCCACAGCACCGCGCCGTAATAGAACACCACATTGATGCCGACCAGCTGCTGGAACATCGCCAGGCCGATGCCGACCCAGACGATGGGGCGCAGCTTGCCGGTGGCCTTGTTGATCAGGTCGCCGAATCGCGGCTTGTGCTGGTCCTGGGCCAGGCTTGCTTCGATCTCGGCCTGCTTGTTCACCGCGGCACGTTCGCCGTACAACCGGCCAAGCACCGCCCTCGCCTGCGCCTGCCGGCCCTTCATCACCAGGAAGCGCGGGCTTTCCGGGATCACCAGCAACAACAGCAGGAACAGCAGCGACGGCAGTGCCTGCATCCAGAACATCCAGCGCCAGGCTTCCTGCCCCAGCCAGAGCGGCTCGGTCGACGCACCCGCCGCCCGAGCCAGCAGATAGTTGCTGAGGAACGCTGCGAACAGGCCGCAGATGATCGCCATCTGCTGCACGGTCGCCAGCCGGCCGCGATAGCGCGCAGAGGCGACTTCGGCGATGTAGGCCGGCGACATCACGCTGGCCGCACCGACAGCGAACCCGCCGAGCACGCGTGCGCAGACGAACAACCAGGAGGCATGTGCAGCGCCGGCGCCCAGCGCCGACACCAGGAACATCACGGCCGCCACGATCAGCACGCCGCGACGTCCCAGCCGATCGCCAAGCCAACCGGCCACGAACGCCCCGATCGCGCACCCCAGCAGCATCGAGGCGACCTCGAAGCCGAGCGCGGCCTCGCTGGAGTTGAAGGCCTGGCGCAGGCCATCGACGGTGCCATTGATGACGCCACTATCGAAGCCGAACAGGAACCCGCCGAGGGTGGCGGCGCAACTGATCAGGACGATGAAGGCAGTGTTCTCACCGCCGTTGGAAGCGGCACCGGGCTGGACTGGCGACATGAAGGATCCTGCAAGGAAGGGGCCGACCGAAGCGGGCCGGCGGCCCTGGCAGCGTCGCACAGGGCGGGCACGCCGCCAAATGGGTCTTCGGGCCACCCATCCGCCCCACTTTCACACGGCAACCGACACCGGGGGCCAACCTGTTCTAGAATTGGCAGGTTCAGAAAGCGATTCGCCCCCTACCCATGCCATTTGTCGTCACCGAAAACTGCATCAAGTGCAAACACACCGATTGCGTGGAAGTGTGTCCCGTGGATTGCTTCCACGAAGGCCCGAACTTCCTGGTGATCGACCCGGACGAGTGCATTGACTGCACCCTCTGCGAACCCGAGTGCCCGGTCAACGCGATCTTCCCGGAAGACGATGTTCCCGCCGGCCAGGAAGGTTTCGTCGCCCTCAATGCAGAACTGGCGAAGGAATGGCCGGTGCTGACCGTGCGCAAGGACCCGCCGGCCGACGCCGGTGAGTGGGATGGCAAGCCGGACAAGCTGAAGCTGCTGGAGCGCTGAGGCGCAGGCACCATGGCTCTGGTAGCTGCCAACCTTGGTTGGCACAAAAGCGCCGGCCAAGGTCGGCCTCTACCACGGCAGGTGCGAACCAGCAGGCAATGAAAAGGGCGCCCARGGCGCCCTTTTCCGTTCTGGCCYTGGTAGCTGCCAACCTTGGTTGGCRCAAAGGCGCCGACCAAGGTCGGCCCCTACCACGGCAGGTGCGAACCCGCAGGCAATGAAAAGGGCGCCCAGGGCGCCCTTTTCCGTTCTGGCCCTGGTAGCTGCCAACCTTGGTTGGCACAAAGGCGCCGACCAGGGCCGGCGTCTACCACGGCAGGTGCGAACCAGCAGGCTCCGCACCCGCCCAACCGGCCATTACGGGGCCAGCTTGGCCTTCAGCGCGGCAATCAGCTTCACCGGGGCTTCGGCGGTGGCCGGCAGGCCACGCGGGTCGACCGCGGAGATGTAGGCACCGGCGTCGACGGCGACCACGCGGACCAGGAAGTTGCTGCCTTCATAGGCCACGTCGTACGAACCCAGCAGCTGCGCGCGGGTAGCGATGGTCAGGCCTTCCACGCCTTCCAGCGCGGTACCGACCTTGGCGAAGGCTTCATCCTTGCTGCCGGCAATGGTGAAACCGGTGGCGCTGACGGCGGGGGCAGCGGCGGCCGGGGTGGCCGGCTTGGTCGCCGAGCTCAGGGTCGGCACCTGGTTGTTGCCGGCGCCTGCCGGCAGGTTCAGGTCCGGCGGCACTTCCAGCGGACGCACTTCCGGGGCCAGAGCGTAGTCGCCCTTGACGCCACGCTTGAAGCAACCGGTGGTGCCGGCTGCGGTGGCCACGGCAAGGAGCGCGAAGGACAGCACGCGGACGGCGGAAACGGATTGGCGCATGTGAATCTCCTGGATCAGACCAAGACGGAAGGTCAGTGGCTGGAAAGGGCTTCGAGGGCGGCGATATCGCCGGCGAGATGGTCGGCGGCAGGCGCGTGTGCGGCCGAAAGCGGCAGCAGCGGCAGGCGCAGATCGTGACCGATGCCGATCCGACGCAACAGCGCCTTGACCGGAATCGGGTTGGATTCGACACCGCAGAAGTCATGGAACGGCTGCAGGCGAGCGTCCCAGGATTCAACGGCTTCATGGTCGCGGGCAGCGGCCAGGTCGCACATCCGGCGATAGGCGCCGGGCAGCACGTTGGAACCGACCGAGATCAGACCGTCCATGCCGGCCTGGATCGAACGTGCGGCCGTGCCGTCATCGCCGGTGAGCACGGCAAAGGTCGGGCTGCGCAGGTCAAGCAGTGCCCGCACGCGGCCGGTATCGCCCACCGCTTCCTTGATGCCGACGATGTTCGGATGGCTGGCGAGCTCGGCCACGGTCTCCGGCAGCATGTCGCAGCCGGTGCGGCCGGGCACGTTGTACAGCACCACCGGCACTCCGGCCTGGTCGGCGACCGCGCGGTAATGCGCGATCAGGCCAGCCTGGGTCGGCCGCACGTACGGCGGGGTGACCACCAGCGCGTGGGTGGCGCCAAGCGCGGCAGCACGGCGGGTCTGCTCGATGGTTTTGGCGGTGCCGGACAGGCCGGTACCGGCCAGGACCGGAACGCGGCCGGCGATGCGTTCGACCGCGCTGGCCAGCAGCTGGTCGTACTCCGCATCGGACAGGGTGGCTGCCTCGCCGGTGGAGCCGGCAACGACAACGCCTTGGACGCCGCCCTCCAGCTGCAGGTGCAGCAGGCGCTGCCAACCGTCGGGGTCGAGTGCGCCGTCGGCCCGGAAGGGGGTCGCCAGCGCGGTGATGAGGCCGGAAAGGGACAAGGACGTGCTGCTCTTGGCTGGGGAGGGAAAACGTCCGCCACGGAAGGGCGCGGGCGTTCTGAATGTTACTTGCGGCGCGAAAGCACGGGCAAGTATGCTGGACACCGGTGGATCCCCGCCTCTGGCGGGCATTCAGACTAACGCATGCATTACCCGGAATCGCCTTGACCGACACCACCCCGCGCCCAGCGCCGAGCGAAAACCACCTCCTGATCAACGCCTATACGACGCATCCGGAGTCCCCCCTGTTGTCCGTCACCCGCCGCATCGCCGACAGCGGGTGCAATCTGGTGGATGCACGCCTGGCCACCGTGGGCCGCGATGTCTCGGTGACCGCGCTGGCCACCGGCTCCTGGGATTCGGTCGCCAAGCTGGAAGCGATGCTGACCCGGCTCGAGCGCGAGGAAGGCCTGAAGCTGGTGTGGTATCGCACCGAAGCCAAGCAGGCGCAGTCCAACCTGCTGCCGTACATCGTCGAGGTGATCGCCGCCGACAAGCCGGGCATCCTGTTCCAGTTGGCCGATTTCTTCGACCGCCAGGGCATCACCATCGAGACCCTGCAGAGCACGCGCTACCGCGCCATGCAGACCGGTGCGGAAATGTTCAGCGCACAGGTCACCATCGGCGTGCCGGCCAACATGCATATCGCCGCCCTGCGCGATGATTTCCTCGAGTTCTGCGACCACTTGAACCTGGACGCGATCATGGACCCGATGAAGTTCTGATTGAAACCCTGATTCTTCGCGCGCTCCTCACGGGCGCGTGGCGTTTCATGCAATTGTCGTAGAAAGAACCCAGGCTCGACAGAAGGACCTCATGAACAACGGCGATACCCTGGACAGCACCACCCTTTCCCTGCCGCTGGCGCTGTCCGGCGGCGCCCAGGCCACCCTCGGCGATTACGCCGGCCAGTGGCTGGTGCTGTACTTCTACCCCAAGGACAGCACCCCGGGCTGCACCACCGAGGGCATCGACTTCAACGCACTGCTGCCCGACTTCAGGAAAGCGGGCGCGGTCGTGCTTGGCGTCTCCCGCGACTCGGTGAAGTCCCACGACAACTTCTGTGCCAAGCAGGGCTTCGCGTTCCCGCTGGTCAGTGATGCCGACGAAGCGCTGTGCAGCGCCTTCGACGTGATCAAGATGAAGAACATGTACGGCAAGCAGGTACGTGGCATCGAGCGCAGCACCTTCCTGATTTCCCCCGACAGCCGCATCGTGCAGTCATGGCGCAAGGTCAAGGTCGCCGGCCATGCCGACGCCGTCCTCGCCGAACTGAAGGCCAATCAGTCCAAGTGAGTCCCATCGCCCACTTTGTCCGCCACCACCCTGCCCTGCAGCAGGCCGTGGTGGTTTTTCCCTGTCCGTAACCAGGAACCGATGATGACCCGAGGCAAGCGCATCTACGTGCTGGATACCAACGTGCTGATGCACGATCCCACCGCGCTGTTCAAATTCGAGGAGCACGATGTCTACCTGCCCATGCAGGTGATCGAGGAGCTGGACAACGGCAAGAAGGGCACGACCGAAGCGAGCCGCAATGCCCGCCAGGTCAGCCGCTTCCTCAACGAGCTGGTGCAGGCTTCGGGCCTGGACAACCTGGCCGAGGGCATTCCGCTGCAGCGGCCGCAGGGCCTGCAGCTGCGCGGCAAGCAGAGCGTGGGCCTGCTGCGCTTCCAGACCAGCCATTTCGACGCGGGCAAGAGCTTTGGCAAGGTCATCCCGGACAACGCCATCCTCGGCGCGATCCTGGCGCTGAAGGAAGAAACGCCGGAGATCCCGGTGGTGTTCGTCTCCAAGGACATCAACCTGCGCATCAAGGCGGCCATCGCCGGCATCGTCTCGGAAGACTACGAGAACGACCGCGCGCTGGACGATTTCAGCCTGCTCTACACCGGCGCCACCGAGCTGCCGGAAGACTTCTGGAAGCGCCACGGCGAGGATCTGCGCAGCTGGAGCGACAAGGGCCGCACGCACTACGAAATCCTCGCCCAGGACGGCGAAGAGTGGTACCCGAACCAGTACGTGTACCTGCCGGGCGAAGACGAAGTCGAGCTGCGCGTCAGCAGGATCGTCGGCGATGGCAAGGTGGTGTTGTCGCTGGTCGATGACTTCCGCCACGGCAGCCATGCCGTGTGGGGCATCAGCGCGCGCAACCGCGAGCAGAACTTCGCACTCAACGCACTGATGGATCCGGAGATCGACCTCGTCACCCTGCTCGGTACCGCCGGCACCGGCAAGACCCTGCTGGCACTGGCCGCCGGCCTGGCGCAGACGATGGACCAGCAGCGCTACCGCGAGATCATCATGACCCGCGCCACGGTCAGCGTCGGCGAGGACATCGGCTTCCTGCCCGGTACCGAGGAAGAGAAGATGACGCCGTGGATGGGCGCGCTGACCGACAACCTGGAAGTGCTGACGCACAACCAGGAAGGCGGCACCTGGGGCCGCCAGGCCACCAACGACCTGCTCGCCAGCCGCATCAAGATCCGCTCGATGAACTTCATGCGCGGCCGTACGTTCCTGTCGCGTTACCTGATCCTGGACGAGGCGCAGAACCTGACCCCCAAGCAGATGAAGACGCTGATCACCCGTGCCGGTCCCGGCACCAAGATCGTCTGCCTGGGCAACGTCGAACAGATCGACACCCCGTACCTGACCGAAACCACGTCGGGCCTGACCTACGCCGTGGACCGCTTCAAGAACTGGCCGCACAGCGCGCACATCACGCTGCGTCGCGGTGAACGCTCGCGGCTGGCCGATTACGCCTCGGAGGTGTTGTGAACCGCTGCACCCGTCTGCTGCTGCCATCGCTGGCGGTCGCCATTGCCACGCTGCTCGGTGCCTGCGCGACCACGCAGGGACCGGCCAGCGTGCCGACCACAGAACGCAGTGGCCAGTCCTGGGTGGTCACCCGCCCGATCATCGCCGCGCAGGTGCTCGACACCTGCTCGCGCCCCAGCCCCGGCCGCGAGGCCGGGCGGGTCAGCGGCTACTGGGCACCGAGCCGGCAGCAGGTGGACCAGCTGGAAGCGAAGCTGGCATCGCTGGAAGCGCAGGTGCCGCACGTGCTGGATTTCGATCGCCAGTACGTCGGCATCGAGCTGGACGGAAAGCAGGTGATCTACATCAACGCGTTCCATCTGCCTGAAGACAACAGCCTGCGGCCCGCCCGCGAGGCGGTACGGGTCTGCGATGGCGGCGCGCAGTTCTGGGGCGCGGTCTTCGACCCGGCCAGCGGGACCTTCAGCGAGCTGCAGTTCAACGGCGGCTTCGGCGGGCCCTGAGGGGCCTGCCATGGGAATCCGCCTGCCCACCTGGGTCTGGATCGGCGCGGTCGCCCTGTCGTGCGTGGCCGGCATGGTCAATGTGGTTGGCTTCCTCGGTTTTGAACACCAGGCGGTCAGCCACATGACCGGCAGCACCAGCCAGCTTGGCATGGCACTGGCGCAAGGTGACTGGCGCGCGGTCGGCCATTTGTGGGGGCTGCTGATCGCGTTTTCGCTGGGCGCGATGGTCAGCGGACTGCTGATCCAGGACAGCGCACTGCAGCTCGGCCGGCGCTACGGCGTGGCGCTGGCATTGGAATCGCTGTTGCTGCTGGCGGCCATTCCGCTGTTCAAGCAGCATCAGATATGGGGCGCATTGGCGGCCGCGATGGCCTGCGGACTGCAGAATGCGATGGCCACCACCTTCAGTGGTGCCGTCGTACGCACCACTCATCTCAGCGGCATGTTCACCGACCTCGGCATCGGCCTGGGCCACCTGCTGCGCGGGCTGCCGCTGCAGGTACGACGCCTGACCCTGAGCGGCCTGATCATCAGCGGCTTCCTTGCTGGCGGCGTGATCGGCGCCTGGCTGTTCGTGCGCTGGCAATACGACGCCCTGCTGGCCCCTGCCCTGCTGACCGGCCTGACCGGGCTGGGCTATGTGTCCTACCAGCAGTGGGCGCGCTGGCGGCGTTGAGCATGGCGTCATCCACGCATGGCGTGGTTCTACGTTGTCCATCCGATCTTTTCCGCGATATCCACGCATGGCGTGGATCTACTGCGCAGGAAGCCGTCAGATGCGGGGCGGTGTGGGGCTGCAGGACCGTTGGCGCCATGGATGGCGCCATCGAGCCCCCACGGACGGGTCTACGGCGTGTCCTGCAGGCCCACACCACCCCGCATCCCACCACATGCCGCCGTTGCTCCAGGTGTTGCTGTTGCTTGTGCCGGTGCCGGGCGCAGCCCGGCCGGCACTACCCCCTGGCAAGGCAGCACGGCACAATCGCTGCATGAGCCCGACCACCCCTGTTTCCGCCCTGACCATCGCTGGCTCCGACTCCGGCGGCGGCGCCGGCATCCAGGCCGACCTGAAGGCCTTCGCCGCGCATCGCGTGCATGGGCTGTCGGTGATTGCCGCACTGACCGCGCAGAACACCCGCGGCGTCCGCGCCGTGCACGTGCCACCGATCGACTTCCTGCGCGCGCAGATCGAAGCCTGCTTCGACGACTTCGACATCCACGCGGTGAAGCTGGGCATGCTGGCCAACGCCGAGGTGATCCACGCGGTGGCCGATGCACTGGAACGCCATCGACCACCGCACGTGGTGCTCGACCCGGTGATGGTGGCCACCAGCGGTGCGCGCCTGCTGGAGGACAGCGCGCTGCAGGCAATGCGTCAACGGCTGCTGCCACTGGCCACCCTGGTCACCCCCAATGCACCCGAAGCGGAGCTGCTGGTCGGCCGCAGCATCGCCGATGGCAACGATGCAGAGCGGGCCGCCGCCTCGCTCCTTGATCTGGGCGCCGGTGCAGTGCTGCTGAAGGGCGGGCACCTGCACGAAGGCAACCGCGTGGTCGACCGCTACTTCGACGGCGTCAGCAGCGAAGAATTCATCCATGCCCGCCTGCCACTGGATGCGCATGGCACCGGCTGCACGCTGGCCTCGGCCATCGCCGCGCAGCTCTGCAACGGGCTGAGCCTGGCCAACGCCTGCGAAGCCGGCATCGACTACGTAGCGCGCGGATTGCAGCAGGGCTATGCGCCCGGTCGCAGCGAGGTGCTGGTACTGGACCACTTCGGCGCGGCGCCCCACGCATGAGTGATTCGCTACGCGCGCTCACTGTGAACAGCGGCGATGGCCACCGTTTCGACGTGATCGCCTGTGCGCCCGCACAGCCGCTGGCACGGCTGTTGTGGCTGCCGGCGCTGGGCGTGGCCGCGCGCCACTACGTACCACTGGCGCAGGCACTTGCAGCCAGGGGCGTGGCGGTCTACCTGCACGAATGGCGTGGCAATGGCAGCAGTTCGCTGCGCCCGTCGCGCAGCCAGGATTGGGGCTACCGGCAGATTCTCGACCACGATCTGCCGGCCAGCGAGGCCCTGCTCGCCGATGCCGATGACGCGCAGGAGGCACTGCCATGGATCATCGGTGGCCACAGCCTGGGTGGGCAGCTGGCCTGCGTGCACGCCGGACGCCAACCACAGGCGTTCGATCGATTGTGGCTGGCCGCCAGCGGCACACCGTTCTGGCGCACGTTCCCGCCACCACGCGGTTGGCTGCTGCCACTGATCTATCGCTTCCTGCCGTGGATCGCGCGGCGCCAGGGCGTGCTGCACGGGCGCCGGCTCGGTTTCGGCGGCACCGAAGCACGCGGACTGATCGCTGACTGGGCACGCGTAGGGCTGAGCAATCACTACGCCGCCGCAGGCATGGACGAGGACCTGGATGCGCAGATGGCGCGCGTGCACGGCAGTGCGCAGGCGGTGCTGATGGAAGACGATTGGCTGGCGCCGAGCGGATCAATGCAGGCGCTGCTGGCGAAACTGCCGAATGTCGCCTCGGAATTACGCGTGCTTTCTGCGCAGGAGCTGGGTACGCAGGCCGATCACTTCGCGTGGATGAAACACCCGGAGGCTGTCGCAGAGGCGTTTTTCATTCAGTTGGGTGAAAATTTTCACAAAAGCGTTGACGACTCGCGCCGACATCCGCATAATTCCGCTCCTGTCGCAGGGCGCCCGTAGCTCAGTTGGATAGAGTACCTGGCTACGAACCAGGCGGTCGGGAGTTCGAATCTCTCCGGGCGCACCACTCGACAGACCTTCAGCATCCGCCGCTGGAAGTGCAGTAAAATTTGATTGTGTACCGCGCGCCCGTAGCTCAGTTGGATAGAGTACCTGGCTACGAACCAGGCGGTCGGGAGTTCGAATCTCTCCGGGCGCACCACACACGATCAACACAACAAGTTTATGTAATTGGCGCCCGTAGCTCAGTTGGATAGAGTACCTGGCTACGAACCAGGCGGTCGGGAGTTCGAATCTCTCCGGGCGCACCATTACACCGAAACAGCAGGCCTCGGCCTGCTGTTTTTTTATGCGTGTTCGGCAGGGCTGCGCCCTGCACCTGCAGAAGCCACTGCGCAAGCAACAGCAACAGCTGGCATTCCGTGGGGTGGCGGGGCGGTGCCGGAGTGCGGGGACGCCGCAAGTACGTCCCTGTAGGCTTGGCAGCCGCATCCATGCGGCTGACACCCCGCACTCCGACACCGCCCCACCTCTGACAGATTCTCGCGATCCGATGGATCCACGCCATGCGTGGATGAATCTCCATCGAGTTCGAGTTGGAGTTCGAATATTTCGACAATTGATCGAAGAGCATCCACGCATGGCGTGGATCTACCGTGTCGACCAGGGTCGACACCCACCAACCGCAACAGCACCGACAGATCGCCGGAAATCTGTCGAAGGCGGGGTGGGTCCGGTTGCGGGAGTGTCCGCGGCATGGATGCCGCGGCCAAGCCCCCATGGACGGGTTTACGGCGTCTCCCGCAACCGGACCCACCCCGCCTCCCCACAGGAAACCAGCTTCTGCTGTTGCTGTTGCTGTTGCTGTTGCTGTTGAGGTTGCCGGCCAGCGGCCGGCACTACTGCAGGTGCAGGGCGCAGCCCTGCCGAACCCTACCCCTCTGCCATCGCCTGCCACCATTGCGCCAGCAGCTCCGGCCGCCGCAAGCGCTCGCGCCACCAGCGCAGGGCCGCGCCATCTTCACCGGTGCGCCAGGCTAGCCAGAAGGTCTCTTCCGGCTTGTGCTCCTCGACCTCGCGGATCACCAGCTGGCCGCGCGCCACCGCCGCGCGCGCGCAAGGCTCGGGCAGGAAGCCGAATCCCAGCCCCTGGCACTGCAGCTTCAACTTGCTGGCCATGTCCGGCACGGTCAACGTCTCCTGGCCCATCAACAGCCCCACCGTTCGTGGCAGCAGCCGCCGCGCAGAGTCGGACACGGCGATCGCGCAATACGGCGCCAACTGCTCGCGGCCCAGCACACCCGGTACGGACGCCAGCGGATGCCCGGGTGCCACCGCAAACACAAAATCAACGCTGCCCAGCGGCTCGACCACGTAGCCCCCGCCACTGGGACCCTCACCGGGAGCCGCGACCAACAGGTCGGCGCGCCGGTCCAGCAGCGCTTCCCAGGTACCGGACAGTGCTTCGCCAAACAGGCGCAGCCGGGTGGGCGCCGCCACCTCGCGGAACGCGGCGATATCCGGCCCCAGCAGCCAGGTCGGAAACACCGAATCCACCGCCAGGGTCAATTCCGCCTCCCAGCCCGAGGCCACCCGCCGCACCCGCAGCTCGAGCTCCCGGGCCGCACGCAGCAGGTGCCTGCCCTCCTCCAGCAGCGCGCGCCCGGCCTCGGTCGGCTCCGCCCGCGGGCCGATCCGGTCGAACAGCTGCACCCCCAGATCCTCTTCCAGCTTGGCCACGGTGTAGGAAATGGTCGAAGGCACCTTGTGCAGGGCCTTGCCGGCGCCGGCAAAGGAGCCTCGGCGGTCGATCGCATCCAGGATCTGCAGGGCATCGAGGCTGAGCTTGAGCATTCGAAATTTTCGATGATGGCTGTCAAAACTATCCGTTTTTCAAACCCAAGGTGCAAGCGGATACTTCTCTTCAACGGGGAAACACAGCGGCTACCCGCCCACCCCGCCCCATCGAAACCATCGAACAAGGAGATTCCATCATGCTGCAGATCCGCAAGAGCGCTACCCGTGGCCTGGCCGAGCATGGCTGGCTGTCCTCGCGCCATACCTTCTCGTTCGCCAGCTACTACGACCCCCGCTATGTGAGCTTCGGCCCGCTGCGGGTCATCAACGAAGACAAGGTGATCGGCGGCCAGGGTTTCGGCACCCACAGCCACAGCAACATGGAGATCGTCTCCTACGTGCTGGGCGGCGCGCTGGAACACAAGGACTCGATGGGCACCGGTTCGGTGCTGCGCTACGGCGACGTGCAGCGCATGAGCGCAGGCAGCGGCGTCAGCCACAGCGAGTTCAATCATTCGGCCAGCGATCCGGTGCATTTCCTGCAGATCTGGATCTTCCCGGAGGCCGAGAACATCGCGCCGTCGTATGAGGAGACCCACTTCACGCCGGAGAGCAAGCGCGGCCAGCTGCGCCTGATCGCCTCGCCGGATGGCGCCGATGGTTCGCTGCATATCCATCAGGATGCGCGCATCTTCGCCACCATCCTCGATGGCGAGCAGAAGCTGCACCACGCCCTGGCTGCCGGCCGCGGCGCGTATGTGCAGGTGGCGCGTGGCCAGCTGCAGGTCAACGGCATCACCCTGGAAGCGGGTGACGCACTGCAGGTCAGCGACGAGGCACAGCTGACCCTGGAAAACGGCAACGACGCCGAAGTGCTGGTGTTCGACCTGAAGCTGTAACCAGCATGCCCGCGATGCCATCCGGCATCGCGGGCATGTCCTGTTGCAACGCGATCAGAACCTGTACGTCACTGCCAGCCGCACGTTGCGCGGCTCGCCCCAGGTGTAGGTGCTGTACCAGCTGAAGATCGTGTAATAGCGCTTGTCCAGCAGGTTGTTGACGTTGACCGTGGCCGACAGGCGATCGTTGAACTGGTACCGGGCCATGGCATCCAGCAGCCAGTACGGCTGGGTGCGATGAACCACCGACGTGCCACTGGCGGGGTTGGTGATGTCGCCGAACGTGGAGTCCTGCCAGCGCGCACCGCCACCGACGGTCAGGCCCTGCCAGTCGCCGCGCAGGCGGTAGCTGGTGTGCAGGCTGAACTGGTTTTCCGGCTCCAGCGTGGTCACCTTGCTGCCGGCCTGGCGGGCGATCTTGTGCGCAAAGCCACCCTGCACCTGCCAGCCCTCGGCCAACTGCCCGGACATCTCCAGTTCGTAGCCCTTGGTGCGTACGCCCATCAGTGCGCGATAGGCGTCTTCTCCGTTGGGCGTTTTGCCRCCTGTAGGCTGGGCGAAATTGTCCTGGTCGAGCTGGAACAGTGCCGCGCTGGCATTGAAGCGGCCGTCGAGGAACTCCGCCTTCAGGCCCATTTCATAGCTGCGGCCTTCCAGCGGATCCAGTGCCTTGCCCTGTTCGTCGCGTTCGCTGTGCGGCTTGAAGATGGTGCTGTAGCTGGCATACACCGAATAGTGCTGGCCAAGGTCGTAGACCACGCCGGCATAAGGCACGAACACGCCGGTCTCGCGCGTCTGCGGCGAACGGTAGCTGGCCAGGCGGCTGCCGACGATCACCTTCAACGGGTCGGCCACGTCGAAGCGACCGACCACGTACAGGCCGTTCTCGCGGGTCACCTCATTGTTGCCATAACCGCGCTGCCATTCCGGCTCCGGGATGTCGCCCTTCCAGCTGTTGTAGTCGGCAACGGCGGTCGGGTACCCGGGCTGCGGCGAATAGCCGGTGTTGGTCCAGCGCTTGCGCGAGGCACTGCCGCCGACCACCAGTTCATGCTGGCGACCGAACAGGCCGAAATTGCCGCTCAGATAGAAGTCGGCCGCGTTGCTGACCGTCTTGCCGACGTACTTGCCCAGCCACAACGAGACGCCTTCGCCGGTGACCGGATTGGGATTGCCACCGGCCGCACCGGCCAGTGCCGCATCGTAGCCGTTGACCTGATGGTTGAGCTGCAGCTTGGCTACCCAGTCGTTGTCGAAGGTATGTTCCAGCGTGGCAAAGCCGGTGCGCACGTATTGGCGCCAACCGCTCCAGTGGGTGCCGTTGTTGAACGAGCGCGGCATGTCGTTGAAATTGCCCTGGCTGTCCAGCAGCGGAATACCGCCCCAGGTCGAGCCCTTGGGATCGCTCTCCAGCACGTCGCCACCGACTGTCAGCAGCGTGCGTTCGCCCAGATCGGCTTCCAGCACGGCATAGCCGACCTTGCTGGTGCGCTGGTAGAAATCCAGATTGGAATGCTTGTCCTGCCAGGCACCTACCGCGCGCCCGCGCACGCGGCCATCGGCGGTCAACGGTCCGCCGACATCGACTTCGGCACGGTAGTCGTCCCAGCGGCCGACCCCCAGCGTCGCACTGCCAGCAAATTCCTTGCCCGGCTTCTTGCGCACCAGGTTGATGGTCGCGCCGGGGTCGCCCATGCCGGTCAGCAGGCCGGTGGCGCCCTTGAGCACTTCGATGCGGTCGTAGATCGCGGTATCGCTGAGCGTATTGCCGGCCGAGTACGCCGAGTCGCGTGACATCGGAATGCCGTCGTACTGGAAGTTCTGCACGGCAAAACCACGTGCGTAGTACTCGGTGCGCTCACTGTCGTAGGTGACGATGCTGATGCCCGGGGTCACCCGCATCACGTCATCGATGCCATCCAGACCGAAGTCGTCCATCTGCGCACGGGTGATCACGCTGATGGTCTGCGGGGTCTGCCGCGGAGTCAGCACCAAGCGGGTGGCGGTGGCGATGGTACCCGGCGTGTACGCGCCGCTGCCCTCGGTGATGGTGCCCAGCTGGTTGGCGGTGACCTGCACGGTCTGCAGGGTCTGCGAGGCTGTCCTGCCCTCTTCTTCAACCGGCGCCGATTGCGCCGAGGCGGCGCCGGCAGTGGCCACTGTGGTCAGCAGAAGACCATTGGCAAGGGCCCTCGCCAATGGGCGGCGACGCAGGGACAGCACGGAAAAACGAACAGGCACAGACGACACGACGGGACCTCCACGAAGGGGTGGGATCCTCTGGCGGCGGCTCGAGGGGAAGGGGGAAATGCGGCCAAGGGCGGCCGGCGCAGGAGTTTACTCTCCTGCGCCCCCGCTGTCGTGGGGTGGCGCCAGTGCCTGACCTGGGACTGCTGCCTGGCGATAGTCAGCCGTCGACGGCAGCCACGGCCTCCAGGATCAGCGCTGCCACTTCGGAGGGATGCGAGGCCAGCGAGGCATGGCTTGCCTCCAGCTGCAGCAGGCGCTTGGGCTGCATGCGTTCGGCCATGGCCTTCTGGTTCTGTGGCGCGATCATCCGGTCCTGGCTGGAAAGCTGGTACCAGCTCGGCTTGTGCTTCCACGCCGGATCGCTGATCGCATCGCCGAAGGTACTGGCCAGCGGCGCCTTCTGGGTCACCGCCATCACCCAGCCTTCGTCGGCACTGAGGTCCTGGCAGAAGCTCTCATGGAACTTGTCGGCACGCAGCCACAGATAGCCATCGCTGTCCGGGGCGAGGTTCGGTGCTGCTTCGGGCAGGTGCTGCTGGGTGATGCCACCGGGGCTCTCACCACTGTCCGGCGCGAATGCGGCGATGTAGACCAGCGCCTGCACATTCGGCTGGTTGCCGGCTTCGGTGATCACCGCGCCTCCGTAGGAGTGCCCGACAAGTACGACCGGGCCATCGATCTGGCGGATCATCCTGCGCGTCCGCTCGGCGTCGTTGACCAGCGAGGTCAGCGGCAGTTCGACCGCCTTCACCTGGTCGTGGCCCTTGCGGTGCAGCTCCAGGATGACCTTGCCCCAGTGTGCGGCCCCGCCCCAGAACCCATGGACGAGGAGGATGGTCGGTGTGGTGCTCATGCGCTGATCTCCGGCGGCGGCCGGGCGGAATGCCGACCGTCGGGCTACTCTCCACTGATGGCGTTAATCAACGGTGACGCATCCGGACCACTGCATTCGTATGCGTCGCCCGATGTCATCCATGGCACTTGCCGATGGCTTCTGAAAACGTTTTCATGAAGAGGATCTTCTGGAGCCTTCCTCGCGCATGACGCCCTCTTCTCCCCGCGCCCAGCAGCACGCGACCCGCGCTGCGTTCTTCATTCCTGGCTTTGCCACCGCTGCCTGGGCACCGATGGTGCCCTTCGCCAAGGCCAAGGCCGGGTTGTCCGATGCCAGCCTGGGCGGGCTGCTGCTGTGCCTTGGCCTCGGCTCGCTGCTGGCGATGCCACTGGCCGGTGCGTTGACCGCGCGCCTGGGCTCGCGCCGCTTGATGATCGCGACCACGGCCTTGATCCTGCTCGCCCTGCCACTGCTGACGCTCGCCCCCACGCCGCTGGCACTGGGAGCAACGCTGTTCGTGTTCGGTGCGGGTGTGGGGGCGATGGACTGCACGATGAACATGCAGGCGGTGGCCGTCGAGCGCGATGCAGGGCGGCCGATGATGTCCGGCTTCCACGCGTTCTACAGCATCGGCGGCTTCATCGGCGCCGGCTGCATGACCGGCCTGCTGGTTCTCGGCACGCCCCTGTGGCTGGCGTCATTGGTTGCCGTGGCGGCGATGCTGCTGGTGGCCCTGTTGTCGGCACCGCACTGGCGCCCGCAGCGCATTCTGCATGACGGCCCGATGCTGGCCCTGCCGCACGGCGTGGTGCTGTTCATCAGCGTGCTCGCCTTCGTGGTGTTCCTGGCCGAGGGTTCGATGCTGGACTGGAGCGCGGTGTTCCTGGCCGAAATACGCCACGTGCCGCGCGACCAGGCCGGTGCCGGTTTTGCCGTTTTCACGCTGGCGATGACGGCGATGCGCCTGTTCGGCGATGGCATCGTCGAGCGCCTTGGCCGCACCCGTACCATCGTCATCGGCGGCATCACCGCTGCGGCCGGTTTCGCGCTGGCCACACTGGTGCCCTCCTTCGCCATGGCGCTGGTCGGCTACGTGCTGGTGGGCCTGGGCTGCGCCAACATCGTGCCCGCCCTGTTCTCGATGGCGGGCCAGCAGCGCGCGATGCCGGAGAGCATTGCGATCACCGCAGTCACCACGCTGGGCTATGCCGGCATTCTTGCAGGCCCCGCAGCGATCGGCGCGCTCGCCCATGCCACCAGCCTGGGCTTTGCCTTCCTGTGCGTGGCAGCGATGCTGCTGGGTGTAGCGGCATCTGCACGTTCGCTGGCCCGCCGCCTGCCCTGAAGCTCAGCCGCGTGCTGGGGTTTTTGCGGGTGTGTCGACGCCATGCACCAGCCATTCGGCCTGGGCCGGCAACTGCGGTGCCGGACACGCGGCTTTCGGATGGTGCTCGTCGCGCGCCATCCAGTCATCGACCACTCTGGCCAGCAGGTCCAGCCGCAGCGGCAGGGTGATGTGATCTTCGCCGCGCATCTCGATGTAGTGCGCACGCGGATTGGCCTGCGCCAACGCGCGGCCTTGGCTGACCGGAATGTGCTGGTCGCCCTGCCCGTGCAGCAGCAGCACGCAGGCGCGGGTATCGGCCAGCGCGCGGGCAACATCCACCTTGTCCAGATCCACGTCGATGCGGCGGCTGGCGGCGGCCACCACCTGGTTGATGTCCTGGCTGCCGTAGCGCCAGCGTGCATACGAAGCGATGGCCTGTGCCTTCAACCCTTCCGGCTGCAGGGCCATCAGATGCGGAATCATGGTGCGGATCGCAACCCCGGCATTGGCGAACGATTCCATCGCCACCACGCCGGCGACCTGGTCGCCCAGCTTGTCGGCGGTGAACAATGCGGTGGCAGCGCCGTAGGAAACACCGAACAGGTACAGCGGGCCGATCACTTCGCCGCGCGCGCGCAGTTCGGCGATGACATCCACAACATCGTCCGACTCGTAGGTGCCGTAGCCGGAGGGACCGGCGCCGGACTGGCCATGGTTGCGCAGGTCCAGGGTGATCACGCGGTAGCCCGACTCGGCCAGCTGCAGCGACCATGGCAGCATCGAATCACCGTTCATCATCCAGCCGTGCAGCAGCACCACAGTGCCGCGCGGCGCCTGCGCGCGGAACGGCTGCGGTACGGACAGGCTCAACCCGGTATCCAGCGGCAGGCCGTTCTGGTGCTGCTGCGGCAGGTAGTGGTAGCGCGCACCGTAGTCGCCCGGATCGAAAGCACGCCAGAAGATCGGCACGCCATCACGGCCCGGGGCGAAGCCATGCCGGTTCGGCAGCGCGGCCACAGCTGCGGCGATACGCGGTTGATCAAGCAGGGGCGAGACGCCACCGGGCGCGATCAGGCGGTCGCTGAGCGAGGTGGACGAGGCCGTCATCGAGGAAGAGCATGCAGCCAGCCACAGGCCGGCGCACGCCAGCAAAAGCAGCAGCAGGCGCTTCATGGGCAGTCAGGGGAAAAGTGCGACAGCGTGGCAGGTTAGCGGCCACGCCCGGCGCCATCTATCGCAGCTGGATGACGGGTTGATGACAGCGCAGGATCGATTCAGCTTGTCACAATGTCGCGACCGGCCAAAGCATTGATCCGGATCAATGAACGCCATCGCACGAATGGCCACAGTGCCGGCATGCGCACCCCGTTCAAGCTCGCCATTGCCCTGGCCGCCACCTTGGCCGCCGCTTACGGCATCGCCCGCAGTACACCGTACTGGTTCGCCCCACCGCAACACGCCGAGGTCGACATCCACGACCCGGCCCTGATCGAACAGGGCCGGTACCTGTCGCGTGCTGCCGACTGCGCCGCCTGCCATACCGCACCGGGCGGCAGGCCGTTCGCCGGTGGCCTTGGCATGCAGACCCCGATGGGCACGCTGTACTCGACCAACATCACACCGGACACGGAGACCGGCATCGGCGCATACGACTACGCCGATTTCGAGCGCGCGGTGCGGCGTGGCATCCGCCATGACGGCCAGCCGCTGTATCCGGCCATGCCCTACGCCTCGTACGTGATCGCCAGCGATGCCGAGATCAAGGCGCTGTATGCCTACTTCATGGGTGCGGTGCAGCCGGTCCGGCAGGACAACGCCGACAGCACGATTCCGTGGCCGGCAAACATGCGCTGGCCGCTTGCCTGGTGGCAGCTGTTGTTCGCACGCCCGCGCAGCTTCAGCCCTGATCCCACCCTGGATGCCGGCCAGCAGCGCGGCGCCGAACTGGTTGAAGGCCTGGCCCATTGCGGCGCGTGCCATACCCCGCGTGGGCTGGCCTTCCAGGAAAAGGCGATGGCCGACGATGGCAGCCGCCAGTTCCTGTCCGGCTCGGTGCTGGAAGGCTGGTATGCGAAGAACCTGCGCAATGAACAGACCGGCCTGGCCAGCTGGAGCGAAGCCGAAATCGTCGAGTTCCTGCGTACCGGCCGCACCGATCGCTCCGCGGCTTTCGGCGGCATGGCCGATGTGGTCGAGCACAGCACGCAGTACCTGTCCGACGCCGATCTGCTGGCGATGGCGCGGTACCTGAAGCAGCTGCCGGCCCGCGAAGGGCGCAGCGCGCAGTGGACGCCGGGCACCGACACCACTACCGCCGCACTGCGCGGCGGCGACTACCGGGTGGCCGGTTCGCTGGCCTACGCCGAACACTGCCAGGCCTGCCATCGCGCAGATGGCCGCGGCATGCCACGGGTCTACCCTGCCCTGGCGGGCAACTCCATCGTCTTCGCCGATGATCCCAGCTCGCTGGTGCAGGTAACCCTCACCGGCGGGCGCACGCCACATACCGCGCATGACCGCATGGCATTCACCATGCCGGGCTTCGAGCAGCTGCCCAATGCGCAGCTCGCCGATATCCTCACCTTCATCCGCAACAGCTGGGGCAACCAGGCCAGCGCGGTCACTGAACTGGACGTAGCGCGCATGCGCCGGGTGGTGCGTGACAAGCCGGCGCATGTGGTCCCGCAGGAGACGGCGCAATGAGGCGTTCGAAGAAGCGTTCGACAGTGTTGATCGCCAGCGCGGTCGTTGCGGTGCTGCTGGCCGGTGCTGGCACGCTGCTGTACCAGCACCTGTACCCGGACCTGGACGCGGAAGTCGCGAGGACCCTGGACATCCTCGACAGCCACGGCCAGGTGGTGGGCCAGTACCACGTGCCCAGTGCCGAGGAGATCGCCAGCCTCGGCAACGCCGACGCGGTGATGTTCGGCCGTCGCCTGCTCAACGAGACCGCACGCCTGCTGCCGGACAACGTCGGCAACGATCTGAACTGCAATTCGTGCCACATGGCCGAGGGCAAGCGACCGTTCGGCAACCACTACTTGAACACCGGAGGCGGCAGCTACCCGCGCTACATGCCGCGACCGGGCAGGGAAATCGGCCTGGCCGAGCGCATCAACGGTTGCCTGCAGCGTTCGATGAACGGCAAGCCGCTGGCCAAGGACGCGCCGGAGATGCGTGCGATGCTGGAATACATGGCGTGGCTGAGCCGCCCGGTACCAGAGGGTGCGCGCGTGGCCGCGCCCAGCGAAGGGCCGATCGACAGCACGCTGACACCGGACCCGATACGTGGACAGACGCTGTATGCCGCGCAGTGCGCCGCCTGCCACGGCGACAACGGCGAAGGCCGGCGCGACGCCAGCGGCGATATCGCGTTCCCGCCGTTGTGGGGCGAGCGCAGCTTCAACATCGGTGCCGGCATGGCGCGGCTGTACAAGGCCGCAGGCTTCGTCAAGCACAACATGCCGCCGGCAATGACCCGTGAACCGCCACTGGGCCAGCAGGTGATGCCCGACCAGGACGCGGTGGATATCGCCAGCTACTTCATCAACCAGCCGCGCCCGGACTTCGCCGGCAAAGCCAAGGACTGGCCGCGTGATCCGAAACCGAAGGACGCGCGCTACTGACCAACGCCCCGGTCTTGCCGGCCGTCACACAACACACTCCCTGCATCTGCGCGTCACCGCCATGTCATCGGCGCTGCCGACACTCCCGGACTTTCCTCCCTTGAAGGTCCGGTTTCGATGCGAACGATTGCGCGCTTTCCCCGTATCTCGCTGCTTGCCCTGCTGATTGCTCCCGCACTGGATGCCCTGGCTGAAGCACCGCAGGGCGATGTGGCCGATACGCGAAGCGCCGACGCGCGGACCCTGGACCAGGTACAGGTGATCGGCCAGGCCACCAGCTATGCCAAGACCTCGGTGCGCCAGGAAACGTTGAACCGGCAGACGGTGTTGAGCAGCGTCAATGGCGCGCTCAACGAAGTGCCCGGCGTGGTCGTCAGCGAAGCCGATGCCACCGGTTCGTCGGTGTGGGGCACGCAGATCAGCATGCGCGGCTTTGTCACCAACCGCGACACCCAGCAGATCGGCACCACCATCGATGGCCTGCCCAATGGTGGTTCCGGTTATGGCGGCGGCTCGCTGGCCAACCGCTACATCGACACGCTCGACCTGGAAACGGTGGAAGTGAGCCAGGGCACGGCCGATATCTCCTCGCGCTCGAACGAAGCACTCGGTGGCACGCTGAACTTCCTCACCAGCGACCCACTGCAGGAGCAGCGACTGCGCATGGTGGTGGGTGCCGGTGACAATGAAGCGCGCAAGTATTACGTGCGCTACGACACCGGCCTGCTTGCAGGACACACCCGCGCGTGGATCAGCGCATCGTCGGCGCGCGTGCATGACTGGATCGACGGCACCGGCCACACCAGCAACGACAACATCGCCGGCAAGTTCATCACCGAACTGGACCGCTGGACCCTGACCGGCTACCTGTCCTACAACGATGCCGACGAGCCGGAGTACACCAGTGTTTCGCCGAAGGGGTTCGCCACCAACCCCGACCGCGACGGCCTGGTCGGCACCCTGACCGGCATTCCGTACCTGGACCAGAACTACCGCTCCGGTTCGCGCGCACTGCGCGAGAACACGTTCGGCTACCTGCGCGCAGCCTTCGATGGCGGCAACGGCTTCAAGGCCTCGATGGCCGCCTACGGGCACCGCATGCAGGGCCGCGGTGACTGGCTGCCGCCGTACCTGGCCGACGTCAACGACGACGGTGCCGGTCGCCCGCAGTCGGAGTACCTCGGCGGCAGGACGGTCTACGGTGGCAGCAACCGCGGCCAGATCTACTTCGTGAACCCCGACGGCAGTTCCGCCCAGCGCCTGGCCAGCTGCACGCCGCGACTCGGCTTCAGCGCCGAGTACGACCCCAACTGCTACGCCGGCAACGTGCAGGGCGCGCAGTCCTACCGCCACTCCCACTACGACAACGATCGCATGGGCGTTACCGCCGACGTTGAATGGCGGCAGACCTTCGGCGCCATCGACAACACCGTGCGCGGCGGGCTGTGGGTGGAGAAGCTGGACCGCTCCGTGCGCCGCGATTGGCACCGCCTGCTCAACGTCGGCCAGGACATCGCCTTCGACCACCAGCCCTACTGGGTGCAGTTCGAGGACAAGTACAAGGTCGATGAGCAGATGTACTACGTCGAGGACGTGGCCCGCTTCGGCCCGTTCAGCGCGCGCCTGGGCGTAAAGCAGTTCTTCGTCGACCAGTCCCGCCGCCGCGTGATCGGCGCCGCCGAGAATGTGAAGTCCGACTCGAAGTCCGATCCGCTGCTGTCCACCGGCTTCACCTGGGCCCCGGGTGTGGAGGGCATGGAACTGTTCGCCGGCTACTCGCAGAACTTCGCCGCGATCCCGTCCGGCGTGCTGGGTGAAACCGATCCCCAGCGCTTCCGCAACGTCGAACCGGAGACCGCCGACAACATCGAACTGGGCATGCGCATCAGCCGCTGGCCGCTGACCGCCTCGGTCACCCTGTACAACATCAAGTTCGACAACCGCATCGTCTACCTGCCGGCCGGCCTGGTCAGCGGCATCGACTACCTCGGCGAGACCGATGGCGTCTACGAGAACTTCGGCGGCGTGGAGAGCAACGGCCTGGAAGCGGCCTTCGGCTACGGCTGGGACAATGGCTGGCGCATCAATGCGGCCTACACCTACAACCGTTCCAAGTACCTGGGCAGCGGCAACGACGCGCGCGACACGCAGCTGGGCATCGTCGATGGCGCCAAGGTGATCGGCCAGCCGGAGCAGATCCTGGTGGTGTCGGCCGACTGGCAGGGCGAGAACTGGAACTTCGGCCTGTCCGGTCGCTACCTGGGCGAACGCTACCTGGATGCGGCCAACGTCAACAAGCTGCCCTCGGCCACCGTGTTCAACGCCAACATCGGCTTCGACCTGCAGGGCCTGTCGCCGCGCCTGAAGGGCATGGGCGCCAACCTGGTGGTGAGCAACCTGACCGACAAGCGTTATCTTGCAGGGGTGGACGGCCGCGACAACGCCTTCATCGGCGCCCCGCGCACCGTCGGCATCTCCTTCCGCGTGGACTTGTGAGTGTGACCCTGTGACTGATACCGGCCGACGCCGACTGTTGCAGGCCGGCGTCGCCGCCGGCCTTTCGCCGCTGCTGCCCAGCATCGCCCGGGCAGCAGCGATCGCCCCTGCTTCGCGCACGCGCAGCCTGCAGGACTTGCAGCACATCGTGGTGTTCATGCAGGAGAACCGCTCGTTCGACCACTACTTCGGCACGTTGCCAGGCGTGCGTGGCTTCGGTGACCGTTTCGTTGCCCCGGCATCGCCGCTGCCCGCTGGCGACCGCCCGCGCAGCCTGTGGCTGCAGCCCGACGCCAGCGGACAACGCGCCATCGCCCCCTTCCCGTTGGATACCGCTGCGCACTTCGGCTACATGCGGGTGGAAGGCACGCCCCACACCTGGCCTGATGCACAGCAGGCGTGGGACCACGGGCGCATGGCGCACTGGCCCAAGGCCAAGCAGAACCACTCGATGGGCTACTTCCAGCGCAGCGACATGCCGTTCCAGTTCGCCCTGGCCGATGCGTTCACGCTGTGCGATGCCTACCACTGCGCGATGCAGGCCGGCACCAACCCGAACCGCGTGTTCCTGTGGACCGGCCACAACGACGCCCAAGGCCAGGCAGGCGGCCCGGTGATCGCCAATTCGCACGACAATTTCCCCGAGCTGGGCGGCCATCCGGACTCGTACCGCTGGGCCAGCTATGTCGAGCGGCTGCAGCAGGCCGGCGTGTCCTGGCAGATCTACCAGGACATGGCCGACAACTTCACCGACAACCCGCTTGCCGGGTTCGAGACCTTCCGCCAGGCGTACCGCGGCGCCCCGGGGCATGACCCGGAGCTGCGCGCGCGCGGCGTCAGTACCCGTGGCCTGGCGCAGCTGCGCGAGGACGCGATCAGCGGCCGCCTGCCGCAGGTCAGTTTCATCATTGCCGACGCAGCCGGCAGCGAGCACCCCGGTCCGTCCAGCCCCGCGCAGGGCGCCGCCTATACCGCGCGCCTGCTGGATGCACTGACCGCCGATCCAGAGGTGTGGAGCCGTACCGCCCTGCTGCTGATGTTCGATGAGAACGATGGCTTCTTCGACCATGTGCCGCCACCCGCACCGCCCTCCCCGCTTGGTGCCGGCTGGGCCGGTGCGTCGGCGGTCAGCACCGAGGGCGAATACCACCGCCACCCGGCACCGGGCGACCAGAAATACGATGCCGCCGAGCTGCGTGGGCGCCCCTATGGGCTTGGCCCGCGCGTACCGTTGTATGTGATTTCACCGTGGAGCCGCGGCGGCTGGGTCGACTCGCAGGTGTACGACCACACGTCGGTGTTGCGTCTGATCGAGCGCCGCTTCGGCGTCGCCGCGCCGGACATCTCGCCGTGGCGGCGTGCGGTCTGCGGTGATCTGAGCAACGCCTTCGACTTCGCCCAGCGCGACACCCGCCCCTTCGCCAAGGCGCTGCCCGATGTCACCGCTGTCGCCGCGCGCGCTGCCGCCCTGCCCGGCCGTACCGTGCCCGCGCTGCCCGATGGCCTGCATCCGGCCCGCCAGGAGCCCGGCGTACGTCCTGCACGGGCACTGCCCTATCGGCCGCACGTGCAGGCCACATCGGTGGATGGTGCTGGTCTCACCCTGCAGCTGGCCAGCGATGGCGCCGCGGCCGTGCTGCATGTCTACGACCGCCTGCGCCTGGACGCCGTTCCGCGCCGTTACACCGTGGTACCGGGTGCCCCGCTGCAGGATCGCTGGCCGCTGGATGCGCAGGGTCGTTACGATCTCTGGCTGCTGGGACCGAATGGATTCCATCGCCATTATCGCGGCGATGGCACGCTCGCGCCGCTGCACGCGCACGTGGAGCGCGCGGACGGCCAGATGCGCCTGACACTGCGCAATCCATCGCCTTCAGCGCGGAAGGTCCAGGTGCAGGCCGGCGCCTACGCCGGCCACATGCCCACCCGCGAACTGCAGCTGGTGGCCGGCGCGGAAACCGTACTGGCCTGGGATCCCGCACCAACCGCAGGCTGGTACGACCTGATCGTGCGCTCGCAGGGCGTCGAGCAACGCCTCGCCGGACGTGCCGAAGACGGCCGGCCTGGCACCAGCGACCCTGCCATGGGCAGCGAACCGCTGCGCTTCGATCACGGCTGAAAGTGATTCTGTGGAGCCGGGCGCGTGCTCGGCTCCACAGGGTGGGACATCCCGCTCAGGCCTCCTGCAACCCCGGCCGGCCGTGCTCCACGGCATAGCGCTTCCAGCTCTGCAGCGCGCCGTTTGGCTGCATGACGGTATCGAGCGTCTTCATGTCACCGATCCAGGCATCACGGGTGACGTCGCACAGCACATAACCACGCTTGTCCGTCGTCGCCTTCAGGTGCGGACTGTGCCGCAGCTGGTTCTCTGCATAGGCATCCACGCCCTGCCCGTCCGCGCCCGACGTGATCGAAGTGGCCAGGAACTCACTGGAAATCACCCCGGAATCGGCATTGTCCTGCACCAGGTCGCTGGCATAGTGGCGGTGCGCATCGCCACAGGCGGTTACCACGTTGCCGAAGCCCACCTTCTGGATGTGATCGAGCAGGCGGCGGCGGCTGGACAGATAACCGGACCACTGGTCGTCGGAGGCCTGCACCACGCCGTCCTTCTCGCGCAGGTAGTTGCCCAGCGAAACCTGGTGGGCGATGGTGTGCCAGCGTGGTGCGGCATCGGCCAGGCCGTCGAACAGCCATTGCTCCTGCTTTGCGCCAACAATGCTGCGTTCGGGAGATTCCACCTGCCCGCGCTGCGCGATGTCCACCTGCTTGCTGCGGTACTGGCGGGTATCGAGCAGGTGCAGGTCCAGCAGCGTGCCATAGCGCGCGCGCCGGTACATCTGCATATGGCCGTCGCGCGGGAACGACGAAGCACGCAGCGGCATGTTCTCGTAGTACGCCTGGAATGCCTGTGCGCGGCGCAGCAGGAACACTTCACTGGGCGTGCCGTCCTGGTCCTCGGCGCCGGCCCAGTTGTTGTCCACTTCGTGGTCATCGAACGTGACGAACCACGGCGACGCGGCGTGCGCGGCCTGCAGGTCCGTATCGGTCCTGTACTGCGCGTAGCGCCGGCGATAGTCGTCGAGCGTGTAGGTCTGCGGGCCAACATGGTTGCGCAGGTTGGTGAACGGCTGGCCGTTCATCCTGCGCACGCCAGGCTGGCTTTCGCCCTCGTAGATGTAATCGCCGTAATGGAACACGAAGTCGAGCGGCTCCTCGGCAATGTGCCGCCATGCACTGTAGTGCCCCTCCTCGTAGTGCTGGCAACCGGCCACCGCGAAGCGCACGCGGTCGACCCGCGCGTTGGCCGCAGGCAGGGTGCGGGTGCGGCCAATCGCACTGGCATGGCCTCCCACGGTGAAGCGGTACCAGTACGGCCGCCCCGGCAGCAGGCCGTCCAGTTCCACGTGCAGCGCGTGGCCGAGCTCGGGGTGGGCCAGGGCGGTGCCCTGCCGCACCACGGTGCGCATGCTCTCGTCGGCGGCCAGCTGCCATGCCACCGCCATCGGCCGGGTTGGCATGCCGCCGCCGAACACCAGTGGCTCGGTGGCCAGCCGCGTCCACAGCACCACGCCGTCGGCCGACGGATCACCCGACGCCACGCCGAGAGTGAACGGTGTACTGGCAAAGCGCGGCGATGCGAGCAGATTGCGCGGATTCAGCGCTGCCACATCGTTCTGCGCGGCCAGCGCGCGGGCCGTTCCGGCCCACGCACCCAATGCGGAAAGTCCGGACAGGGCAAGGAAGCGCCTGCGATTGATCGTATCCAAGACGGTCGCCTTCAGTTGTAGATGATGTGGAAGTAGAAAAAGCGGCCGTAGTCATCGATCTCGGTGCGGAAGCGCCCGTTCGGACCGGTGCTGTAGGTCGGCTGGGTGTTGAACAGGTTCTTGGCCTCGTACTTCAGCGTCACGTGCTTGCTGACCTTGTGGCTGAAGGCCAGGTTGAAGGTCATGTACGGGTCGTAGTACGAATCCAGCCACTGGGTATCGCCGAAGTCGACCAGCATCCGGCTGCGGTAGGTGCCGGATACGCGCAGCTGCGAGCTCTTCCATGGCATGCGCCAGATCACCGAGCCGTTCACCGACCAGTCCGGCTGGTACAGCAGGCGGTCCAGGCGGCGCTCGCTGCCGTCGCTGATGCGGTAGTTGGTCTGCCCGTCCAGGCGGGTGGCATTGAGGTACATGTCGAAGCGGTGGCGGCCCCACTGCAGGTTGCGGTTGGCTACCGCGAACTCGACACCGCACAGCGTCGACTCATCGGTGTTCATCGGCTGGGTGATCCGGTAGCGGATGTCGCCGACGTTCTCGAACGTGGTCAGGGTGTAGATGTCGTCCTTGATGACCTTGTCGAACAACGCCACCGAGACCAGGCCGTTGTTGCCGTTGAAGTACAGGTCCCAGGCAAGATCGAGGTTGGTCGAGCGGCGCGGCTGCAGCGAGGCATTGCCCTGCTTGATGGTGCAGAAGCCTCCGCCCAGCTCGTCGTCGCCGCAGCTGGTGCTGGTGGCCTGGGCGATGTTGCTGGGCGTCGGCCGGCCCAGCGTGCGGCTGGCGGAGAACCTCAGGCGCTGGTCTTCGCTCAGCTTGAAGGTGGCGTTCAGCGACGGCAGCAGGTTGTTGTAGCCGCCACTGCTCTTGCGGAATGCAGACGTGTAGGTGGTGCCACCATCCTCACTGAAAGGGCTGAACGCATCGAAGGTGGTGTGGTCGTAGCGCAGGCCGCCGATCAGCAGCAGCCGGTCCCAGGCGTAATGCGCCGACACGTAGGCGTTGGCAATGTCTTCCACGTACTTGTAATCGCTGGTGAAGTCGGCATTCGGGTACGCCGCATCGTTGTTGCCCAGCTTCGGGTAGAGCTCGTCATGCCACTTGCGGTTGTCGATCAACGGGAAACCGGGAACGCTGCCAAGCAGGGTCGAACCCGGGTACAGATAGTCATTCAAGGTCGCGCTGGTCTTGTAGTAATCGAAATCGATGTCCTGCCAGATCTTCAGGTGGCGATACTCGGCACCGGCAGCCAGACCGAAACCGCGTGCATCGGCATCGATGTTGTAGCTGAAGTCGGCGCGCAGGTTGTCGATGCTTTCCTTGGCGTCGCGCGGCGAGATATAGGCCTGCGCCGGATTGAGCTTGAACGCCGAGCTGGTCAGCAGGCTGGAATCGGAAACACCCACGGCGTTCGGAAAACCATGGCTGTCGTTGGCATAGTCAACGAACAGGTTGCTCGGGTAGGCGCGCACGCCCCAGTAGACCTGGTTGTTGTGGAAGGTCTCTTCGGTGTGGCCGGCACGCAGGGTCAGCCGCGAGAGGTCACCGATATCCCAGTTGAAACTGGCGATCGCGCCGCGGTTACTGCGGTCCCAGCGGTCGTGGCGGTTCTTGATGTAGATGCTGTTGATCTGGGTGGTGCCGCCGTCCTCGCTCTGGTTGCGTATCGGGAACTTGGCGTTGCCATACAGATCGGTCTTGTTCATCGTCGAGTTCTCGTAGAACCGGTACGAGTACAGCAGCAGCGAGGCATAGAACGGGTCGTCCGATGGCTTCCATTCCAGCTTGGCCGAGCCACCGAAGTTGGTGATGTAGTTGGTGTAGGTGCCGGTGCTGAAGTTGCCCGGCGCACGCAGGCCGTTCCAGCCTTTCGCCTCGTCGGGGCCGGTGGTTCCATCGGTGAGGTACTTGCCGGCATCGTTGTAGTAGTAGTTCGATTCCACCCAGCGCTTGACGCTGTTGCGCGAGCGCTGTTCGTAGCGCGCGACCGCGACGATGCCGAACTGATCGTCGCCGCCGAACTGATTGGAGAACACCGCTTTGGCGCTCTTGCCGAAGTGGCCCAAGGTCTTGTGGTCGCCCCCCGCGCTGCGCCCCACATTGGTCTCGGCCGTGGAATGGATGCCGGCCACGTCGGCGAACACGTACTTGCCGGAGCGGTCAAAGGCGCTGCGGCTGATGATGTCGATCACACCACCGATGGCATCCGGTGCCTGCTCGGCGCTGAAGCTCTTGTAGATGTCGGTGCGGGTGCCGATGTCGCTGGGAATCAGCTGCAGGTTGTTCATGCGCTCGCCGGAGCCACTGCCGCCCACGCTTGCGATCGCGATGCCGTCGATGGTCGTGTAGTTGAGATTGGCCTGCACGCCGCGCACGGTCACGTAACGCGGTTCGCCCGCATCTTCCACCGCACTCAGGCCGGGCGCGGCCATCAGGCTCTCGGCCAGCGTCTCATCGCCATAGCTGTCCATCTCGTCGTAGATCACCGAATCCTTGATCACCGGCGAGGTCTTCTTCTGGTCGATGACCTCATGGGCGGCGATCACCTTGACCGTGCCCAGGGTCGGGGCCACCACCGCTTCCGGTGGGCGCGATGCCGGTGCGGCCTGCCGGCTTTCCCGCGAGACCGGTGCCGCGTCGATGGCGATCACGTTGCCGTCCACCACCGTGTAGCGCAGGCCGGTGCCGGCCAGAAGCGTGTCCAGCGCCTGCTTGACGGTGGCTCCTCGCGGTACCGCGCCCGCCATGGGTGCAGCGCCCGCGCCGGCATACAGGAACTGCACGCCCGAACTGCGTGACAGCTGCTCCAGCGCCTGGCTCAGCGGCTGCGCGGCGATCGCTGCGGTGACCCGGGTCTCAAGCCCATTGGCCGACGCCGCCTGTGCATGCGCACCCAGACAGGGAGACAAGGCCAGTACCACCGACAGATAGAGCTTCTTGCGCATCACGGTTCCTTGGAGGAGAGAGGACTGCTGGTACCGCGTCGGCATGCGACAGCGGCTTCTCCCAAGTAAGAGCCGGCATCGGCGGAAGTGGAGAACGCCGATTCGATGAATTTTTTCTGACAGCCCTTCGCCGAACCGCGATCAACGGCTGGACACCCACACCGTGTCCGCTTCGCGGCGGATGACAAAGCGCGCGTCCCGCTGCAGGAATGCCTGCAGCGCTGCGACCCGGTGCGCCTCCAGGCTGCCTGACAGACGCGCCGCGCGCGCCGCGTCATCGGTCAGCCGCACCTGTACCTGGTTGTGGCGGTTGAAGGCAGCCGCCACCTCGTCCAGCCGCTCATCGCGGAACGACACCCGGCGCTGCTGCCAGTCCAGCAGCATGGACATCGGTATTTCCAATGGCTGCACCGCATGGCTGCGGTGATCGACCTGGACCACCTTCCCGGCAGGCAGCTGCGCCAGCCGTCGTTGCCCGCTGCCGGCGGTCCAGACCTCCACCTCGCCGGACACCACGCCGATGCGCGTACTCTGCAAACGGCGCGAGACATCGAACACGGTGCCGATGTCGCGGATCCGCAGATCGCCAACCTGCACCTCGAACGGCCGGCGATCCGCTGCGATATCGAACGTGGCCTCGCCGCTCAGCAGTTCCACCCGACGGCTGAACCAGCCGATGTTCACCCGCAGACGGCTGTCTGCGTTCAGGCGCACCTGCGTCCGGTCAGCCAGCACCACCTCACGCAGTTGCCCGTGGCCGGCGATCAGCATCTGTTCGCGAGGCATCAGCCACGGCACCAGTCCGGCCACCAGCAACAGGCAGCAGGCCACCGCAGCCACCCGCCTCCAGAGTGGTCGGCGTGATCGCGATGCGACCACGGCGCGCGGCACGGGCACCGGTACGGCAAACAACGGCACGACTTTCGCCGTTGCCGGCAGCTCCGGCAACGCGGCCCTGTCCCCCTGCTCCTGTCCGTACGCCACCATCACCGCGCCTACCTGCCGGTGCACGTGCAGGACATGCAGGTACGCGCGTATGTGTTCGGGAGAGCGCTTCATCCATGCCATGAACTCGATGCGCTGAGCGGCGCTCAGGTCACCCTCGCGGTTGCACAGGAACCAGTGCGCGGCCTGCTCGGCCACCTCGTCATCCATCGCTGCAGGCTCCTGCCGGTTCATCCATCCTTCCCGGCGCCGAGCGCCTTCCTGCAGGCATCCAGTCCCTTGCCGATGTGCTTGCGCACCATGTGCACCGACACATCCAGCTGTGCCCCCACCTGCCGGCAATCCAGCCCATCGCGATAGTGCAGCTCCATCACCCGCCGCGTTGTCGGCGGCAGTTGCGCGATGGCGCCGCGGATTCCGCTCCAGCGCTGCGCCCGCTCGAAATCAGCTTCGATGTCCTCCTCGCTGCGCAGTACCTCGGCCAGCAGGTCGACGTCCTCGATCTGTGGCAGGCCGGAGCGCGAGCGTGCCTGTTCACGCGCCAGGTTGGCAGCCACCGCGAACAGATAGGCTTCGGGGTTCTCGATCGCCTGGGCATCTTCGCCGGTACTGCGCAGCAGCCGCAGGTAGACCTCCTGGGCCAGGTCCTCGGCATCGGCAGCCTGTGAACCACGCCGAAGGAAGAAGCCACGCAGCAGGCGGCGCCGCAAGGCGTAGCTCTTCTCCCAGATCCTGACGCTGTTCACAACCGACCAACCACCCCGAGGCTGGAAAACCCAGCAGGGTGCACACCAACGATGACATCCGCATTGCAGCGCTGCATGGCCAAGCGAAGGTTCGCGCAGACCCAATCGTCGCCCGTCTACCCGCCAGCCGATACGGCGCCTACGCTTGTCTCCTCGGCAGCCACCACGGCCGCCCCCGCGCCACGGACCCGCCGGCGCGACTCCGCTCCAGAGCTGTCGCCCTGCCGGCGGTGCCGTGCAGGTGCAGAACCGGCGCTCTCTGGAGACGCAGCATGAACCAGGCACATTTCCCTCTCGACGCCGATCCGCAGGAAACCCGCGAATGGCGCGAGTCCCTGCAGGCGGTGATCGAGGCCGGCGGCCGCCCCCGCGCGCACTATCTGCTGGACCAGCTCGATGCACTCGATGTGCAGCAGCATGGCGACCTGCACACCCGCGCGTGGACCGCCTACACCAACACGATTCCCCCCGAACGCCAGCCCGCCTACCCGGGTGACCTGGCCATCGAGCGGCGGTTGAACGCGATGATCCGCTGGAACGCCATGGTGATGGTGCTGCGTGCCGGCAGGCATTCCAATGTCGGCGGCCACATCGCCACCTACCAATCCGCAGCAGTCATGTATGACGTGGGCTTCGATCACTTCTTCCGTGGACGGACCGAAACCTTCGACGGCGACATGATCTACATCCAGGGTCATTCGGCCCCGGGCATCTACGGCCGGGCGTACGTGGAAGGCCGCATCAGTGCCGAGCAGATGGACAACTTCCGCCGCGAAGCCGGACGCGAGGGCCTGTCCTCGTATCCGCACCCGCGGCTGATGCCCGGGTTCTGGCAGTTTCCCACTGTGTCGATGGGCCTGGGCCCGCTGACGGCGGCCTATCAGGCCCGCTACATGCGCTACCTGGAATACCGGGGGCTGAAGCAGCACCAGGGCCGCAAGGTCTGGGCCTTCCTTGGTGACGGCGAAATGGACCAGCCCGAATCGCTGGCGGCCATTTCGCTGGCCGGGCGCGAGCGCCTGGACAATCTGGTGTTCGTGGTCAACTGCAACCTGCAACGTCTGGACGGACCGGTGCGTGGCAACGCCAAGGTGATCCAGGAACTGGAAGGCACCTTCCGCGCCGCCGGCTGGAACGTGATCAAGGTGATCTGGGGCAGCGGCTGGGACGAGCTGCTGGCACGCGATCACAGCGGGCTGCTGCGCCAGCGCATGATGGAGTGCGTGGATGGCGACTACCAGACCTTCAAGTCGCAGAGTGGCGCCTACGTGCGCGAACACTTCTTCGGGCGCTACCCGGAACTGCTGGCGCTGGTGGCGGACATGAGCGACGACGAGATCTGGGCACTGGCACGCGGCGGCCACGATCCGCAGAAGGTATTCGCCGCCTACCAGCAGGCGGTGAACACCAGCGGTGGCCCGAGCGTGGTGCTGGCCAAGACGGTGAAGGGCTTCGGCATGGGCGAGGCCGGCGAAGGCCAGAACATCAACCACCAGCTGAAGAAGATGAGCGCCGACGCGGTGCGTGCGTTCCGTGACCGCTTCGACCTGCCGGTCAGCGACGGGCAGCTGGAAGAGATGCCCTACCTGCGCCCGCAACCGGGCAGCGCCGAGGCGCTCTACTTCGCACAGCGTCGCCAGGCGCAGGGCGGCCAGCTGCCGGCACGGCTGACCCAGGTCGATCCGTTGCCGCTGCCGCCGCTGTCCACGTTCAACGTGCAGTTGCAGGGCAGCGGTGATCGTGGCCAATCCACCACCATGGGCTTCGTACGCATCCTCACCACCCTGCTCAAGGATCCCGAACTGGGCAGGCTGGTGATCCCGATCGTGCCCGATGAATCGCGTACCTTCGGCATGGAAGGGCTGTTCCGCCAGATCGGCATCCATTCCTTCCTGGGCCAGCTGTACACCCCGCAGGACGCCGGCCAGCTGAGCTATTACAAGGAGTCCAAGGACGGCCAGATCCTGCAGGAAGGCATCAACGAATCCGGCGCGATCTGTTCGTGGATCGCAGCGGGCACCGCGTACAGCAACCACGGCCTGGCCACGATTCCGTTCTACATCTTCTATTCGATGTTCGGCCTGCAGCGCGTCGGTGACCTGGCCTGGGCAGCGGCCGACGCGCGCACCCGTGGCTTCCTGCTTGGCGCCACCTCCGGCCGCACTACCCTGATGGGCGAAGGCCTGCAGCACGACGATGGCCACAGCCACGTGCTGTCCTCGGTGATTCCAAGCTGCGTGTCCTACGACCCGACCTACAACTTCGAACTGGCAGTGATCATCCACGACGGCCTGCGCCGCATGTATGTGGACCAGGAAGACATCTATTACTACATCACCCTGCTCAACGAGAACTACCCGCACCCTGCACTGCCTGACGGCGCCGAAGCCGGCATCCTGAAGGGGCTCCATCTGCTGCGTCCCGCCGCTGCCGACAGCACGGCACAGCCTCGCGTGCAGCTGATGGGCAGTGGCTCGATCCTGCGCGAGGTGCTGGCCGCCGCCGATCTGCTGCAGCAGGATTTCGCCATCGCAAGCGATGTCTGGAGTGCCACCAGCCTGACCGAACTGCGCCGTGATGGCCTGGCTGCCGAGCGCTGGAACCTGCTGCATCCGGCCGACGAGCCGCGCGTTCCCTACGTGCAGCAGTGCCTGCAGGACCATGCCGGCCCGGTGGTGGTGGCAACCGATTACATGAAGATCGTCGGCGACCAGATCCGCCCCTTCATCAACGACCGGCGCTTCATCGCACTCGGCACCGATGGCTTTGGCCGCTCGGATACACGCGAATCGCTGCGCACGTTCTTCGAAATCGATCGCCACTTCATCGTACTGGCGGCACTGAAGGCCCTGGCCGATGACGGGCATGTGGAACGGGGCCTGCTGCAGCAGGCGATCGACCGGTACGGCATCGACACCGGCAAGCGCGATCCCGCCGCAGCATGACAGAACAGCAACGGCACCCGCAGAGCACGCTTCTGTGGGTGCCGCTGCATCACATCACTACGGCAACCGCTTGAACAGGTTGGTCTGCAGGATCGGCGTGCCGTCATGGCCGAAGAAGGCCTTGGTCTCGGTCATCGTTGAGCGATCGGCGGCCACCGTGTACACGCGGGTGGACGCCGGCGCGCCATGATCGACCAGCTGCATCACCAGCGTGTTCGGCGCCGGCAGTTTCAGCGTTGCCTGGTTGGCGCCGTAGCTGCCGGTCAACGCCGCGGGCGTGCCATCCAGTGCCAGCGTACCGTCGGATTTCATGGTCTTGCCATCATGCAGGACGATGTCCACGTGCGAGCTCCACCTGCCCGCACCGGCATCCTTGAATTCCAGCACGACCTGTTGCGGCCGCTGCGCCTCAGGAAGCGCGGAAGTGGCGATCTCCAGCGACCAGCGGCCGAGCAGGGGCGAAGGCAGAGCGTCGGCCGCCTCCGCCGTCGATGCCTGCAGCGAAAGAAGGGACAGCAGCACAGCAGAAAACAGCTTCATGTGAGTCTCCTGTCGAGTGATGAACCGTCTGCGCAGCGTGCACGATGCCACGCTACCCGGACTCTGCAGCCACCGGGGTATGCGCGTAACGAACTGCATCACAGTCCGGCAGTCCGATCCGGGGCCAGGCCCCACGGGGTGAGCATTCATCGAGGTGATTCCGCCGCGCTCAGCCGTTCCATCCCAGTCCGCGCGGCTCGTTGCTGAAGCCTGCGGCCCGCAGCGCGTCCACCAGCGCGCCGCGATGCACCGGCACATCATTGATCCGTTCCAGGGTGAAGGACAGGCGCCGCCCCCGGCGCAATGCCACGGCCAAGGCCTGTGCAGCGGCAACCAGAGTGTTGGCCGCATCCTCCGCCCCGCCCTCGATCCAGCTGGACAGTTGCCGCCCGCCCTGCGCCAGGTACAGCAGCAACCGGCCGTTGCCGATCACCACCATCGCACCGGAACGCCGCAGCGGACGTGCACCGGCCACCGGCTGCGGCCACGGCAGCAGGCTGCCGAAGGGATTGGCCGGATCCAGCGCTGACAGCGCGACGACCGACAGCTCACGCGGCACACGCTCGGACAGTTCGCGCAGATGGTCGATGGTGCCGCGCTCTGCAAACTGTGCTCCGCCCAGCCCCGCCACGAAGCGGCCACGCAGGACCTGCCCGGCATCTTCCATGCCTCGATAGACAGGCTGCAGTGCAGGGAACCCACCGGTTACCGCTTCGGTCATTGCCGCCGCCCGGGTCACCACCCGGTAGCGATCAAGCAGGCTTTCGCCCAGCGCCAGCGCCCGCACCGTGTCGTTGCTGCGCTCGCGGGGCAGCAACGACCATCGCCCCGCCAGGGTCGGCCCGCTGGCAATGGCCGGGTCCAGCGCCGTGGCCCGCGCGTCCAGCGTCGGCATGAAGCGGAAACCCCGCGTGCGCCGCGAGGCCGACGCAACGCGTGCCCGCTGCTGGCGCACGCCGGCCAGGGCCCGCAACGGCGACCACAGGTCGCTGCTCACTTCGCCCCTCCAGGCCAGCTGCCATAGCGCCAGCTGGAAGTCCTCGGCCGCCGCCGCACTGCCGACCAGGCGTGACTGCACCTGCGTGGCCAGCTGCCGCGCGAAGTAGGCGCCGCCATCGGCCAGGACCTGCACGATGGCGTCCTGCATCGGTGTACGCAGCGCCGGATCCGCTTCCGGCAGCAGCGGCAACGTTTCGGCGGCATGTTCCTGCAGGTGCAGCGACACCAGGCCGTCGTCGTCACCCAGCCGTCCGTGCCCGGCCCACAGCACCCTGCCGGTGGCCAGCAGCTCATCAAGCAGGGCCGGTGCGTAGTCGCGCACCCGGGTCGGCAGGACCTGGTGTTCCCAGACCGAAACCGGCAGCGGCAACCCCGCCAGCTGCTCGACCACACGGGCAACGCCGTCGCTGCCCTCAAGCATGGCCGCAACGGCACCATTGCGGGCACGCCCGGCGCCGCCTTCCAGCAATACCCCCTGCCCCTCCAGCAGCAGGCGCACATAGGCTGCCGGTGGCACCGGCCGGGTGGCTTCACGTGCGGCCTGCAGCGAACGCAGGCGCAGACGCTGCAACACATCTTCGCTGACCCATTCGTGCACTACGTCCGGCGACGGATGCACCCGCTCATTTCCCTGCTGTCGCCGCGCTGCGCCGAAATTGCCACGCAGCACCCGCCCCTGCTCCTGCAGCCTTTCCAGCGCGCCGTCGACCACCGCCACACCCAGCCCGAACCGCTTGGCCAGCGCGCTGCTGGTGAAGGGCGCATGCGTACGTGCGTGGCGGGCCAGCAGATCGCCGAGGGGATCGGGCATGTCTGCAAGAAACACCTCGGGCAGCCCGCCCGGCAGCGCCGTACCCAACGCATCGCGCACACGTGCGGCGTCCTCCACGGCGACCCACTGCGTGTGGCCGGCAATTGAAGCCGGGATGGCGCGCTGCTGCGCCTGCAGCGCTGCCAGGTGCACTTCCACGCATTCCGGATCGGACAGGCGCAGCGCCAGGTCCGATGCAGGCAACGGTCCCAGCTCGCGCAGCAGGTCGGACACGCCTTCCATGCCATGGGCCCTGCGCGCAGGTTCCAGCCGCTGCAGTTCACGTTCAACCTGATCGACCACCCCCGCATCCAGCAGTTCACCCAGGTCTACCTGGCCCAGCAGCTCGGCGAGCAGGCCACTGTCCAGTGACAGCACCGAGGCGCGGCGCTCGGCCAGCGGCACGTCCGCCTCGTACATGAACTCGGCGACATAGCCGAACAGCAGATTGGCCGCGAACGGCGAAGGCACCTCGGTCGCGACGTCCAGCAACTGCACCTGGCCGCGTTGAACGCGTTGCATCAGCGCGTCCAGCGCATCCAGGTCGTAGACATCCTGCAGGCACTCGCGGGCGGTCTCGATCAGGATCGGGAACTCCGCATGGGCCTGCGCGATTTCCAGCAACTGGCCGGCGCGCAGGCGCTGCTGCCACAGCGGCGATCGACGCCCCGGCGTGCGACGCGGCAACAGCAGTGCGCGCGAGGCACACTCGCGGAAGCGCGCCGCGAACAGTGCCGAATGGCCGACCGCCGCGGTGATCGTGCGGCGCAACCGTTCCGGTTCGAACACGAACATGTCCGCCCCCGGAACGCGCCCGGTACTGTCGGGAATCCGCGCGATGATGCCATCGTCGCTGGCGACCACGGCCGGGTCGATGCCCCAGCGTTCGCGCAATCGTGCTGCCACCGCCAATGCCCACGGATCATGCACGCGGCGGCCATACGGCGAATGCAGCATCACCCGCCAGTCGCCCAGCTCGTCGCGGCAGCGTTCCACCACCAGGCGCAGATCGGTGGGCAGCACGCCCGTGGCCTGCCGCTGCTCGGCGACCAGGCCGAGCATGTTGCTGATCGCGTTGGCGTCCAGGCCACTGGCCTGCAGGCGTGCGTGCAGCGCCGTCGCAGGGGTGTCACTGCTATCGATGTGCGCCTCCAACGCGGCGAGAAACGCACCGATGGCCTGTCCCAGTTCGGCAGGGCGGCCGACACCTTCGCCACGCCAGAACGGCAGGCGCGCCGAACGTCCGGGTGCGGGCGTCACCACCACCTGATCGTGGGTGATCTGGTCGATCCGCCATGAGGTCGCGCCCAGCGTGATCACATCATTCACCCGCGACTCGTGGACCATCTCCTCGTCCAGCTCACCGACGCGGCGCGATCCGGCCCGCTCTTCTCCTTCAGGCAGCACCACGCTGTACATGCCACGGTCGGGAATGGTGCCGCCGCTGGTAACCGCCAGTTGCTTCGCACCAGGGCGAGCGCTGAGCTCACCGCTCTGCCGGTTCCATACCAGCCGCGGCCGGAAGCCGGCGAAATCCTCGGACGGATAGCGGCCGGAAAGCATGTCCAGCACCGCGTCGAAGGCACTGCGCGGGAGTGAGCGGTACGGCGCGGCACGGCGTACCCGCGCATACCAGGCATCGGCCTGCCACGGCTCCATCGCCACCGCCGCCACCGTCTGCTGGGCCAGCACATCAAGCGGGTTGCGCGGCGGAGCGATGGCCTCGATGCGTCCGGCCAGCATGCTGTCCACCACCACAGCGGCATCGATCAGGTCGCGCCGCGTACGCGGATACACCAGACCGCGGGACATGCCACCCACCTGGTGGCCGGCGCGACCAACGCGCTGCAGGGCGCTGGCCACCGACGGCGGCGCGGCCACCTGTATCACCAGGTCGACCAGCCCCATGTCGATCCCCAGCTCCAGGCTGGACGTGGCCACCACGCAGCGCAGTGCACCCGATTTCAGCGCCTGCTCGATCTCGCCGCGCTGCTCCTTGGAGACCGATCCGTGATGCGCGCGTGCAATCAGTGCCGGCGCAGCGGAGACCCGGTTGACCGTACTGCCGGTGAAAGAGCCATAGGCCAACCCGTTACCCGAATCGCCACGGATTGCGCCGTCTTCGCCACTGCGTCCGGCGTGCAGCTCGTTCAGGCGTGCGGTCAGCTTTTCGGCTACGCCACGCGAATTGGCAAAGACAATCGTCGAGCGATGGCGCAGCACGTTGTCGAGAATGCTTGCCTCCACGTGCGGCCAGATCGAGCCGATCCGCGCGCCGCCGTCGCGCTCCCCGGGCGTGCCCTGCGTAGTCAGGCTGGACATGTCTTCCACCGGCACCACGATGCGCATCTGCAGCTGCCGCGCCGAGCCGGGTTGGACCACGCTCACCGGGCGGTCGCCGCCCAGGAAGCCCGCCACCTCGTCGACCGGCCGCACCGTGGCCGACAGGCCGATGCGCTGCGCCGGCTCGTGCAGCAGCGCATCCAGCCGTTCCAGGCTCAGCGCCAGATGCGAACCGCGTTTGCCGCCGGCCACTGCATGGATTTCATCGAGGATGACGGTCTGCACATCGCGCAGGATCTCGCGTGCCTGCGAGGTCAGCATCAGGTACAGCGACTCGGGCGTAGTGATCAGGATGTCCGGCGGCCGCCGCACCAGGCCTGCACGTTCGCTGCTGGAGGTATCGCCGGTACGCAATGCGACGGTCAGCTGCACCGCCGGCTCGCCGCGTCGGGCGCGCTCGTCGGTGATGCCCTGCAGCGGCACCTGCAGGTTGCGCTGCACGTCGCTGCCCAGCGCCTTGATCGGCGACAGGTACAGCACACGGGTTCGCCGCACCGGCTTGGCCAACGGCGCTGCGCGCGCTTGCCGATCACGCTCGGCGAACAGCTGGTCGATGGCATGCAGGAATGCGGCAAGTGTCTTGCCCGATCCGGTTGGCGCGATGACCAGGGTATGTTGCCCGGCACCGATCGACGACCAGGCCTGATCCTGCACCGGCGTGGAGGCATCGAACGCGGCACGGAACCAGGCCTGCGTCGCGGGATGGAAGCGCTGCAGCGGGTCCTGCGGGAAATCAGGCGGCGTCATGGTGCGTCGATCATACCCAGCTGCGGCCCGTTGGCCGGGCCTTGGTTGGCGCTGGTTGCATCAGGCAGCTGATCCGAGGGTCGACAACAAAGGCCCGGAGCGTAGCCATCCTGCCGTCACGGAAACGCCAGACGTCGCTGTAAAGACGCGTGGTCCGCCCGCCGTCAGTATCCGTGGTCACGATCGTACCCACAGCCACCACCATGTCATCTTCGGCCACCAGTTCGGTCACGGTGAACTCGGGAGGTTCCCGGTAGTTCGCCTTCATCCATTGGCGAAGGGACGCCTTGCCATTGATGACCGTGTCACCGATCGCGTTCCACTCGATGTCATCGGTGCAGTGCTGCAGGAACCCTTCGATATCCAATACGGAAATCGCAGCATTCGCAGCCAGCAGGGTGGCCTTGTTCGCACTGGTCATCGACGTGCTCCGCTCGGCGGTCATTGTGCGAACCTAGCACCGCGATCGTGGGCCGCAGGTCAACGCGACGCACAAAGAAAACGCCCGCAGATCGAGGATCTGCGGGCGTTCTTTTGCATCTGGCGGAGCGAGAGGGATTCGAACCCTCGATAGAGCTTTTGACCCTATACTCCCTTAGCAGGGGAGCCCCTTCAGCCGCTCGGGCATCGCTCCGGGGTTTTCTCCGCGTCTGGTGCGTTGCACCTCAGCGGGGCGTGAATCATAACGTTAATCACGCGCGAAGGTAAAGCCTTATTCCGCAGAATTTTCACCACCGGTGCTGCCGGCTTCGTCACCACGCTGGATGCGCTGGTAGATCTCTTCGCGATGCACGGCGACGTCCTTCGGCGCAGTGATGCCGATACGCACCTGGTTACCCTTGACGCCAAGCACGGTGACGCTCACCGAGTCACCGATCATCAGGGTTTCGCCGACGCGGCGAGTCAGGATCAACATTTTTTTAAGTCTCCATGGAACCGTGTGGAAGGGTATCCCCCACCGGCTTGACGCTCCGTCAAGAAGCGCGCCCACGACAAAGGGAAAAGATTCGCAATGGTACCGTCAGCCGTCCCGCTCCTACAAGGAGGGGGACGGCAGGGATTCATCACAGGCGGGGGCTGACCCATTCGACGACCGCAGCCAGCGCGGTAGCAAGGGCGGGCCCGTCCTCGCCACCACCCTGGGCGAGGTCCGGGCGTCCGCCGCCCTTGCCCCCGATCTGACCGGCGATATGGGACAACAGTTCCCCGGCCTTGACCTTGCCCATTGCACTGCCGTTCACGCCCGCGACCAGCGCCGCCTTGCCGTCCTGGGCACCGGCCAGCACGATCACCGCGTCGCCCAGCTGCTGCTTCAGGCGGTCCATGGCATCGCGCAGGGCCTTGGCGTCGAAGCCTTCCAGGCGGACAGCCAGAACCTTCACACCGGCGACCTCGACGGCCTGGCCGGACAGGTCGGCGGTGGCGCCGGCGGCTACCTTGGCCTTCACGGCCTCCAGCTCGCGCTCCAGCTGCTTCTGGCGCAGGCCCAGCGCACGGATCTTTTCGACCACGTCGGCAGCACTGCCACCCAGCAGCTCGGCGGCCTCGGCCAGACGGGCCTCCTCGGCATCCACGTAGTCCAGCGCGCCCTGGCCGGTGACGGCCTCGATACGACGCACACCGGCCGAGACACCGCCTTCGGAGGTGATCTTGAACAGACCGATGTCACCGGTCCGGTTGACGTGGGTGCCACCACACAGCTCGGTGGAGTAGTCGCCCATCTTCAGCACGCGCACGTTCTCGCCGTACTTCTCGCCGAACAGGGCCATCGCGCCGAAGTCCAGCGCTTCCTGCATGCCCATGTTGTGCACTTCGGCGGCGTTGTTGGCGCGCACCTGCTGGTTGACCTTGCGCTCGATGATCGCCAGTTCCTCGGCGCTGATCGGCTGGAAATGCGAGAAGTCGAAGCGCAGGCGGTCCGGCGCCACCAGCGAGCCCTTCTGCTGCACGTGGGTGCCAAGCACTTCGCGCAGGGCAGCATGCAGCAGGTGGGTCGCCGAGTGGTTGAGGATGGTGGCGCCACGGCGCTCGCCATCGACCTGGCCGGACAGCACGTCACCGATCTTCAAACTGCCCTGGGTGAGCTTGCCGACGTGGCCATGGAACTGGCCCGCGAACTTCTGCGTATCGCTCACCTGCAGCTGTACGCCGGCAGCGGACAAGGTGCCGGTGTCGCCGACCTGGCCGCCGGACTCGGCGTAGAACGGGGTCTGGTTGGTCAGCACGATGACCTCGTCACCGGCCTGGGCAGCGTCCACCGGGCGGCCATCCTTGAGGATCGCCACCACGCCGAGGCCGTCGGCCTGCAGGCGGTCATAGCCCAGGAAGACAGTCGGCTTGAGCGTGGCGACCAGATCGGCCGACAGCGTCACGCCACCGCCGAACTTGCCGGCGGCACGCGCGGTCTCGCGCTGCGTCTCCATCGCGGCGTTGAAGCCGTCAATGTCCACGGTCAGGTCACGCTCGCGGGCGATGTCCTGGGTCAGGTCGAGCGGGAAGCCGTAGGTGTCGTACAGGCGGAACGCGTCCGCGCCCGGGATCACGCCATTGCTGACCTTGGCCGCAACGTCGTCGAAGATCTTCATGCCCGAGTCCAGCGTCTCGGCGAAACGCTCTTCTTCTGCCTGCAGGGCACGCACCACGGTATCGGCCTGTGCCGGCAGTTCCGGGTAGGCCTCGCCCATCTGCTCGACCAGGGTCGGCACCAGCTTGCTGAAGAACGGCTGGCGCACGCCCAGCATCCAGCCGTGTCGCAGTGCGCGGCGGATGATCCGGCGCAGCACGTAGCCGCGGCCTTCGTTGGACGGCAGCACGCCATCGACGATCAGGAACGAACAGGCGCGGATGTGGTCGGCGATCACGCGCAGCGACTTGTTTTCCAGATCAGCGGTTCCGGTCAGCTCCGATGCCTTGCGGATCAGCGCCTGGAACAGGTCGATCTCGTAGTTGGTATGCACGTGCTGCAGGATCGCGGCCAGGCGTTCCAGGCCCATGCCGGTGTCCACGCACGGTGCCGGCAGCGGCATCAGCGTGCCGTCCTGCTGGCGATCGAACTGCATGAAGACCAGGTTCCAGATCTCGATGAAACGGTCACCGTCCTCGTCCGGCGAGCCCGGCGGGCCACCGGCGATATGGTCACCGTGATCGTAGAAGATCTCGGTGCACGGACCGCACGGACCGGTATCGGCCATCTGCCAGAAGTTGTCCGAGGCGAACGGCGCGCCCTTGTTGTCGCCGATGCGGACGATCCGGTCTTCCGGAATGCCGATCATGTCGCGCCACAGTGCGTAGGCCTCGTCATCGGTCTGGTAGACCGTGACCAGCAGGCGCTCGGCGGGCAGCTTCCAGACCTGGGTCAGCAGCTCCCAGGCCCAGGCGATCGCATCCTTCTTGAAGTAATCGCCGAAGGACCAGTTGCCCAGCATTTCGAAGAAGGTGTGATGGCGGGCGGTGTAGCCCACCTGGTCGAGATCGTTGTGCTTGCCACCGGCACGCAGGCAGCGCTGGACGTCGGCCGCGCGCACGTAGCTGCGCTTTTCCGCGCCCAGGAACACGTCCTTGAACTGCACCATGCCGGAGTTGGTGAACAGCAGGGTCGGATCGTTGCCCGGCACCAGCGGCGCCGACGGCACGATGGTGTGGCCTTTGCCCTTGAAGAATTCAAGGAAGTCGCTGCGGATCTGGGATGTCGTGAATTTGGCGGATGCGTTCATGGGGGCTGGCAGTCTGCGGGCCGGGGCCCGTGCCGCCGGCCGCAGTGGCCAGGGTCGAACGGACCGCCGAAACCCCAAAGGGTATCAGGCCCGGCGCCATCAGTCTCAGTCGTCCGGATCGTAGCGGGTCGCGCGGCGGATGCTGTCGCCATCGAAGCCCCGGCGGGCCAGCAGATCGGCGGCCTTGCGGCGCTGCGCGAGGTCCTGCGGACCGGCCTCACCAAAGCGGCGACGGACCAGATCCCGGGCATTCTCCGTCCAGTCGCCCTCGAAGGTATCCATCGCAGCAGTAATCTGCTCGCTGTCCAGCCCGTGGGTTCCCAGCTCGGCACGTACATGGATGGGGCCATAACCCGTATTGGCGCGCATGCGCACCAGATTCTCGGCAAACCGGGTGTCGTCCTGCCAACCTGCCTCGGTCAGCTTGTCGACCGCCGCCTGCGCGGCCTCGTCCTCGATGCCCCGGGACGTCAGCTTGCGGGTCAGCTCCTTGCGCGAGTGCTCACGACGGACCAGCAGGCCCAAGGCGCGCTGGACAGGCGTCTGTTCGCGTACGCGGCGCTTACGGCCGGGTGCCGGGGCGTCGGAATCGTTCATTCTCGCCTTCAATCAAATGCGCCGTCCCTGGCGCGTCCCCCGTCGGGGAAACCGAATCTGCAGGACAGGGCGACGTCACTGACGGCGCCGCCCTGCCCCACAGCAAGCCTTTACTCGTCGTCGCCTTCGTCTTCGCCTTCCTCACGGACGGCTTCGGTCGGCTGGAACTTCTCGCGCAGCTCAGCCTCAAGCTTGGCGGCAACCTGCGGGTTGTCGCGCAGATAGCCACGGGCGTTGTCCTTGCCCTGGCCGATGCGCTCTTCACCGTAGCTGTACCAGGCACCGGCCTTCTCGACCAGCTTGGCTTCGACACCCATATCGATCAGCTCGCCTTCTCGGCTGATGCCTTCGCCGTACAGGATCTCGGTGATGACCTGCTTGAACGGGGGCGCCAGCTTGTTCTTGACGACCTTGATCTTGGTCTGGTTGCCGATGATCTCGTCGCCCTTCTTGATCGCGCCGATACGGCGGATGTCCAGGCGCACCGAGGCATAGAACTTCAGCGCGTTGCCGCCGGTGGTCACTTCCGGGCTCTGGCCCGGCATCATCACGCCGATCTTCATGCGCAGCTGGTTGATGAACACCACCAGGGTGTTCGAGCGCTTGATGTTGCCGGTCAGCTTGCGCAGCGCCTGGCTCATCAGACGCGCCTGCAGACCCGGCAACTGGTCGCCCATCTCACCTTCGATTTCAGCCTTGGGGGTCAACGCGGCGACCGAGTCGACCACCAGGATGTCCACCGAACCGGAGCGCACCAGCATGTCGGCGATTTCAAGCGCCTGCTCACCGGTATCCGGCTGCGACAGCAGCAGATCGTCGACATTGACGCCCAGCTTGCCTGCGTAGATCGGGTCCAGCGCGTGCTCGGCATCGATGAAGGCGGCGGTGCCACCCAGCTTCTGGCACTCGGCGATGGCCTGCAGGGTCAACGTGGTCTTGCCGGAGGATTCCGGACCGTAGATTTCCACCACGCGGCCCTTGGGCAGGCCACCAATGCCCAATGCGATATCCAGCATCAGAGAACCGGTCGGGATCGCCTCGACGGGCTCGACCACGCGGTCGCCCATGCGCATCACCGAGCCCTTGCCGAACTGCTTTTCGATCTGGCCCAGAGCTGCAGCGAGGGCGCGCTTCTTGTTCTCGTCCATCGGATTGGTCCTTGCAGAGGTCACGTCGTTGGAGGTGCTGTCTTTGGAAGTCTTCTTGGCCATGGGTTCACTTTAAGGCTGGCGTATCGCACAGGCTGAGATTCTGCCCGGCGTTCGGAAAAAAATTATCGGACATCCGTACCAACCTCAGCAGAACCAGAGAATCGCCACAAAAGACCGCGGGAATTGCAGGATGAATCGTCAACGGTTCGGTCGCAGCAGCCCGCAGTACAGGCCCTCGATCGAGAAATCCTGGTCCGGAAGCACGTCAATCGGCTTGTAATCGGGATTGCGCGGCAGCAGGCGGATGCGATCCTTGGCGATCTTCAGCAGCTTGACGGTGATCTCGTCATCGATGCGGGCCACCACGATCTGCCCGGAATGGGCATCGCGGGTCCGGTGCACACCGATCAGGTCGCCATCGAAGATGCCTTCGTCGATCATCGAATCGCCCTGCACTTTCAGCAGGTAGTCCGGTGCCGGCGAGAAGAACACCCGGTCCAGCACCACGAAATCATCCGAGCCGATGTCGGCGCCGATCGGCAGACCCGCAGCAACCCGACCCAGGATCGGCAGACGCAGGACGCTGTCGGGCAGGCCCGGCTCGGCGAGCTTCTCCACCGGCGGTGCCTGCACCAGACGGATGCCGCGGGCCTGGCCCGGCACGCGACGGATCGCCCCGGCCTGCTCCAGCGCCTCCAGGTGATACTGCGCTGCGCGTACGCCCTTGAAGCCGAAGGCACGCGCGATTTCAGTCTGCGAAGGGGGTGCGCCTTCGCTCTCGATACGCTCGGCGATCAACTGCAGGATCGCCTGCTGGGTGTCGGTCAGGTCCATGGTTAGTAGTATTACTACTAACACCCGGGACTGCAAGTGCCGAGGGCGATTCCGGCAGGAGCGAAAGCCGCCGGGCATGGCCCGGCGCTACCGGGAATGCGGCGTGGCTGGTTGGGGGCGGCAAAGGCAGAAGCAGCCGACCCGCGGTCGGCGCTACAGGAATCGCTGCGCGATGCCGCGGTTCCCGGCGGGAACCACCGCGGTAATCACACTACGTGTGCTTGCCGCTTCTCCAGATCGAGAACAGGATCCACACCCCGCAGAACCCTGCGCCGATGAAACCGCACACGCCCAGCGCCAGCAGCCAACGGCTGGAAACGCCTCCTACGCTGTGCATCACGATCGAGGAGCCGATGATCAAGGCTGCCGTGACGATCCCCATCACCAAGCGGTTCGCGGCGCGGTTGACCTGGTCGCCGAAGCCCTGCAGCGCGTTGGTCTCGACCTTCAGCTGCAGCCGGCCACGGCGCGCCGCCTGGACCAGCTTGCGCAGGTCCCGCGGCAACTCACCGGCGAAGTCGATCATGCCGAGCAGGCTGCGTCGGCCACGCTTGAACAGCGCCCGCGGCGCATAGCGCTGCAGTACCACCCGCTCCAGGAAGGGGCGCGCGGCGCTGGCCATGTCGAAATCCGGGTCGAGCTGGCGGCCCATGCCCTCCAGCGTCAGGAAGGCCTTGATCATCAGTGCCAGATCCGCCGGCAGGGTCAGGTTGTAGCTGCGCAGCAGCTGGGTGATGTCGCCCAGCATCAGGCCGATGCGCAGGTCCTTCAGCGGCACGCCGCGGTACTGGTCAACGAACAGGCTGATGTCATGCTGCAACCGGTTCTCGTCCACTTCCACGCCGCCGGCCCAGTCCAGCAACACATCGGCCACGCCCTGCGGATCCTGTTCAACCAGACCATGCAGCAGCTGCGCGACCTGGAAGCGACGCACCTCCGACAACGCGCCGACCATGCCGAAATCGATCACGCCGATGCGGCCGTCGCGCAGGTAGATGATGTTGCCCGGGTGCGGATCGGCATGGAAACTGCCGTCCTCCAGCACCATCTTCAATACGATGTCGGCGCCACGCCGGGCCAGTTCACGGCGGTCGATGCCGGCCGCATCGACACCGGCCAGATCACGTCCGGCAATGCCGTCGACGAAATCCTGGACATTCAGGCTTTCGCAGGTCCATTGCCAGTGCACCGCCGGAATCAGGATGTCGTCACGGCCCTCGAAGTTGCGCGCGATGCGCTCGGCGTTGCGGCACTCCGCGGCAAAATCCAGCTCGCGGCGCAGCGACACGGTGAACTGCTGCACCACCTCGGCGGGTCGGTAGCGGCGCAGATCCGGCAGCCGTGCCTCAACGATCTCGGCCAGCCGTGCCAGCAGGCGCAGATCGGCTTCAACCACGTCACGGATACCAGGGCGGCGCACCTTCAGCACCACTTCGCGGCCATCACGCAACCGCGCCCGATGGGCCTGGGCCAAGGAAGCGGCCGCCATCGGGGTTTCATCAAGGAAGGCAAACACCTGCGACGGCGGTGCACCGAGATCGGCCTCGAGCTGTTCGCGGATCTTCTCGTAGGGCAATGCCGGGACCGCGTTCTGCAACTCGGAGAGTTCGGCGATCCAGTCCGGCGGCAGCAGGTCGACGCGGGTGGCGAGCACCTGGCCCAGCTTCACGAACGTCGGCCCGAGATCCTGCAGGGCGCTGCGCACGCGCACCGGCGCGGTCATCCGCAGCATTTCCTGCCGCTCCTCGTTCCAGTGCAGCAGGCGGCCGGCACGTTCCAGTACCGTGGCCAGGCCGATGCGCCGCACGACGTCGCCGAAGCCGTAGCGGATCAGGACGGCGGCAATTTCCTGCAGCCGGCCAAGGTCACGGACGGTGCCCAGCGTCTCCCACATCGTTGCCTACTCCGGTTGATTGCCGGAGCAGCATGTCACAGCTGGGCGTCGATGCCGTGCAATGCCGCCGCTACGGTCTGCCGGCGGATGGCTTCACGGTCACCATCGAACTGGAACAGTTCGGCCCGGGCATAGCCGCCACGGCGCTTCCAGCCGATCCAGACACTGCCGACCGGCTTGTCCGGGCTGCCACCGCCCGGCCCTGCGATACCGGTCACCGCCACCGCGATGCCGGCACCGGAATTGACCAGCGCCCCGGACACCATCTCCAGCACGGCTTCGCGGCTGACCGCACCGAACTGCTCCAGCGTCTGCGCGCGCACGCCGAGCAGGCGCTGCTTGGCTTCGTAGCTGTAAACCACCATGCCGCAGTCGAAGAACGCCGAGGATCCGGCGATGTCGGTCATGCACTTGGCGATCCAGCCGCCGCTGCAGCTTTCAGCAGTCACCAGCTGCAGCGAAGCCTGCTGCAGGCGCTGGCCCAGCGCAGCGGCCTGGGCATTGAGTTCGGCGTCGGTCGGGAAGGCCATCGGGGTAGCTGAAAAGTGAAGAACCTGCACGTTGTACCGCAGATGGCAGGGTGGTGTCGCGGCCGCAGGACATGCCGGCCAACGGCCGGCACTACCTCACCATTCGGGCAGCTTCTCCGGCAGCAGGGCCCGGATCGGCTCGCCATCGGCGCTGGCCGCCAGCTTCTCGGCCTCGGCGATGGGAAGATCGACCTGCAACAGCCAGCCTTCTTCATCAGCCTCTTCACTGCGCACCACTTCCAATTGGTGCAGGCGAGCGCGAAGGCGGCCGGCACTGGGTGGCAGGCGCAACTCGCCGGTGACGTGCTGCAGACCCAACCGCTTGCCGAGTACGGCCTGCAACAGCTCGATGCCCTGCCCGTCGCGTGCGGAAATCCACACCCGCTCACGCCGCGATTCATCCGGCACGCCGTCTTGGCCGTCGTGGCGCACGTCGGCACCCTCGATGCGGTCGATCTTGTTGAACACCAGCAACTGCGGCAGGTCGCCGGCACCGACGGCGGTCAGCACTTCGTCGACCTGGGCGATGCGCTCCTCGCGGTGCGGATCGGCGGCATCGACAAGGTGCAGCAGGAAATCCGCTTCCCGCGCTTCAGACAGGGTCGAGCGGAAGGCCGCCACCAGGTCATGCGGCAGGTCGCGTACGAAACCAACCGTATCGGCCAGCACGACGTTGCCACCGGGCACGGCGATCCGGCGTACGGTCGGATCCAGGGTGGCGAACAACTGGTCGGCCGCATAGGCCTCGGCGCCGGTCATCGCATTGAACAAGGTCGATTTGCCGGCATTGGTGTAGCCCACCAGGGCGACGCGCGGCAGTTCGCTGCGCACACGCGCACGACGCATCTGGGTGCGCTGTACTTCGACTTTTTCCAGCCGCTTCTGCAGCTGTTCAACCCGCTTCTGCAGCAGGCGACGATCGGTTTCCAGCTGGGTTTCACCCGGGCCGCGCAGGCCGATCGAACCGCCACGCTGGCGCTCCAGATGGGTCCAGCCGCGCACCAGCCGTGTCGACATATGGCGCAGCTGGGCCAGCTCGACCTGCAGTTTGCCTTCATGGCTGCGCGCACGCTGGGCAAAGATGTCCAGGATCAGACCGGTACGGTCGATCACCCGGCGCTCGAGGAAACGCTCCAGATTGCGCTCCTGGCCCGGGCTCAACGCGTGGTTGACCAGGATCAGGTCTGCGCCGGTGGCTTCGGCGGCGGCCTTGATCTCATCCAGCTTGCCGCTGCCGATCAGGGTCGACGGGTTGGGGCGATCCAGCCGCGCGGTGATGGTCACCGCGATGCTGGCCCCGGCCGAGCGGGCCAGATCACCGAATTCTTCCAGCACATCGTCTTCCAGCTTGCCGAAATGCGGCTGGATCAACAGGGCGTGTTCGCCCTTTTTCGAGCGGTCAAACATTCACCGCTCCAACATCATTCGTCTGCTTCATCACCCGCCTGACCATCCTCACCTGATTGCACGTACCCACCACCCGGGCCGACCTTGACGTTGCGCGCCGGCACCACGGTGGAAATGGCGTGCTTGTAGACCATCTGGCTGACGGTGTTGCGCAGCAGGACCACGAACTGATCGAACGATTCGATCGTGCCCTGCAGCTTGATGCCGTTGACCAGGTACACCGAAACCGGCACGCGCTCGCGCCGCAGTGCATTCAAGAAAGGATCCTGCAGCGATTGCCCCTTGGACATTGCACACTCCTGATTATTGTTCTTATTGGTAGCCGGCGGTTGCCGCGGCCCCCGAGCCGCTTGCCGGCCCATGATGGTACACGGCCAGCGTCGGTTCAGCGTGCAACGAAGGTCGACACCGCGCCTGCGAGGCGCTCCCCATCCATATGGGGGTCGAACCAGCGCGCATCAAGCTCGCCGCGCAGCCAGGTAAGCTGGCGCTTGGCCAGTTGCCGGGTGGCGAAAATGGACTTGTCCCGGAAGCGGGCCGCGTCCCCGTCCCCGTCCAGGTACTCCCAGGCCTGGCGATACCCCACCGCGCGGACGGCGGGCAGGTCCAGCGGTGCGGCCACCGCCCGCATTTCCGGCAATGCACGCAGGGCGCGCACTTCGTCGAGGAAGCCCTGCGCGAGCATGGCGTCGAAGCGGGCCTCGATGCGCTGGTGCAGGACGGCGCGGTCGCGCGGCGCCAGAATCAGCTTCAACGTGCGCACCGGCAACGGGGCCACCCCGGGGCGGCGCTGCCATTCACTGATCGGCGTGCCGGTCAGCCGGTAGACCTCCAGCGCCCGCTGGATGCGTTGCGGGTCGGTGGCATGGATGCGTGCTGCGGCGGCGGGGTCAACGGCGGCCAGTTCGGCGTGCAGCGCCGCCCAGCCTCGCTCGGCGGCCTCGGCGCTCAGCACGGCACGCATCGCCGGGTCGGCCTCCGGCATCGGCGACAGACCCTGCAACAGCGCCCGGAAGTACAGGCCCGTGCCGCCGGCCAGGATCGGAGTCTTGCCACGGGCGACGATGTCGGCCACCACGCGGGCGGCGTCGGCGGCGAACTCGGCGGCGGAATAGGTCTGCCAGGGATCGCGCAGGTCCAGCAGGTGGTGCGGTGCCTGTGCGCGCTCGGCCGCATCCGGCTTGGCCGAACCGATATCCAGGCCGCGATAGACCAGCGCCGAATCGACACTGACGATTTCACCGTCCAGCTGCTGCGCCAGCGCGATCGCGGTGGCGGTCTTGCCGCTGGCGGTCGGCCCCATCACGGCGATCGCCAGCGGCCGCTGATCCACTGCCATCAGTCTTCGTCCGGCCAGCGGAGGGTCGGCTTGGCGTCCGCCCGCTCGGCAGGTACCGCCTCGACCGCCTGCCAGACCTTCAATGCATCGACCGTCGCTGCCACATCGTGCACGCGCACGATACGGGCGCCGCGCTGCACGGCGATCAGGTGTGCGGCCACCGACGCAGCGACACGCTCTGCCGGCGACTGACGACCGGTCAGCTCGCCCAGGCTGCGCTTGCGCGACAGCCCGGCCAGCATCGGCACGCCCAGTTCAAGGAAACGCTCCGAACGGGCCAGCAGCGTCATGTTGTGCGCCGTGGTCTTGCCGAAGCCAAAGCCGAGGTCGATCACCAGATTCTTCTTGGCGATGCCGGCCATCTCCGCGGCGAACAGCCGCTGCACCAGGAAGCCATGGACCTCGGCGACCACATCGTCGTACTGCGGGTCAGTCTGCATGTGACCCGGTTCGCCCTGCATGTGCATCAGCACCACCGGCACGCCCGCGTCCGCCGCCGCGTGCAGCGCACCGTCCTGGCGCAGGCCGAAGATGTCGTTGATCATCCCGGCGCCTGCAGCAACCGCGGCACGCATCACCTCCGGCTTGAAGGTATCGATGCTGATCGGCACCGCCGTGCGCGCTGCCAGCTGCTCGATGACCGGCACGACACGACGCAGTTCCTCGTCGATCGACACCGGCGCCGCGCCCGGACGGGTCGATTCGCCGCCGATGTCGAGCAGGTCGGCGCCCTCCTCCACCAGCTGCAGGCCATGCGCGACCGCCGCCTCGGTGGTGTCATGGGCACCACCATCGGAGAACGAATCCGGGGTGACGTTGACGATACCCATGACCCGGGCACGGTCCAGGCGCAGGATGCGGCCGGCGCAATCGAGCTGGGGCGAGATGTCGAACATGGCAGATCCTGCGGGCAACGAAGGTTAGTTTAAGGCGGCAGGGCTGCGCCCTGCACCCGCAGAGGCGGTAGTGCCGGCCGCTGGCCGGCAACCCCAACAGCAAAAGCAACCGCAGCATTCTGTGGGATGGCGGGGTCGGTCCGGTTGCGGGGGGGCGCTGCAAGTACGTCCATGCAAGCTCGGTCGCCACATCCATGCGGCTCACGCCTCCGCAATCGGGCCCACCCCGCCTTCGACAGTTTCCCGGTGGCCAGGAGATCCACGCCATGCGTGGATGAATCTCCATCGGAATCGAATATCTCGACAATTGAACGAAGAGCATCCACGCATGGCGTGGATCTACCGTGTCGACCAAGGTCGACACCTACCAGCAGCAGCGGGAAATTGTCGGAGGCGGGGCGCCGCCCTGCCGGCAAACCTCACCGCTGCCGGCGACGCTTCCGGTCCACGTACAGCGTCTTGATGATGCTCAGCAGGATACCCACCGCGATACCCACGCCACAGCCCAGCAGCAGATTGTCCACGGTCAGGCCGACAGCGACGCCGACTACGGTGGCGATCACCATCTCGGCGGTGTGGGAAATCGGTTCAGGCTTGGGGGCGGACATGCGGACTCCAGCGGGCTGTCAGGATCGGATGGGCCGGGGCCCGGAAACAACAAGGCCGGGTTGCCCCGGCCTCGTCTTGCATTGCGTACGGCAGGCCGTCAGATCGATTCGGCCGGACCGGCGATCGGCGGCAACGGACGGGCGTCGCCGCCCTTGTCGTTGTTGCCGCCATCCTTGTTGGACTTGTTCCAGCCCATCGGCGGCGGCGGGTCACGACCTTCCATGATCGCGTCGATCTGCGGCGCATCGATGGTTTCGTACTGCAGCAGCAGCTGCGACATCGTATGCAGCTTGTCGATGTTCTCGGTCAGCAGCTCGGTGGTGCGGGCGTACGCCTTGTCGAGGATGTTGCGCACTTCCTCGTCGATGCGACGGGCAGTGTCGTTGGACACGCTCTTGTGCTGGGTCACCGAACGACCCAGGAACACCTCATCGTCCTCTTCGCCATAGGCGATCGGGCCGAGCTGCTCGGACAGGCCCCACTTGGTGACCATGTTGCGGGCCATCTTGGTGGCACGCTCGATGTCATTGGACGCACCGGTGGTGACCTTGTCGGTACCGAAGATCAGTTCTTCCGCCACGCGGCCACCGTACAGCGAGCACAGCTGCGACTGGATCGCCACGCGGTTCATCGAGTACTTGTCGCCTTCCGGCAGGTACATGGTCACGCCCAGCGCACGGCCGCGCGGAATGATCGTGACCTTGTAGACCGGGTCATGTTCCGGCACCAGGCGGCCAACGATGGCATGGCCGGCTTCATGGTAGGCGGTGAGGGTCTTCTCCTCCTCGCTCATGGCCATCGAGCGGCGCTCGGCACCCATCAGGATCTTGTCGCGGGCACGATCGAAGTGGTCCATGCGGACCTCCTTCTCGTTGCCACGGGCGGCGAACAGGGCGGCCTCGTTACAGAGGTTGGCCAGGTCGGCACCGGAGAAGCCCGGGGTACCACGCGCGATCACCATCGGCACGACGTCGTCGGCCAGCGGCAGCTTGCGCATGTGCACCTTGAGGATGTGCTCGCGGCCCTTCACGTCCGGCAGACCGACCACCACCTGGCGGTCGAAGCGGCCCGGACGCAACAGCGCCGGGTCCAGCACGTCAGGACGGTTGGTGGCGGCGATCACGATCACGCCTTCGCCGCCTTCGAAACCGTCCATCTCGACCAGCAGCTGGTTCAGGGTCTGCTCGCGCTCGTCATGACCGCCGCCCAGGCCGGCACCACGGTGGCGACCGACGGCGTCGATTTCATCGATGAAGATGATGCACGGCGCGTGCTTCTTGGCCTGCTCGAACATGTCGCGCACTCGGCTGGCGCCGACGCCGACGAACATTTCCACGAAGTCCGAACCGGAGATCGAGAAGAACGGCACCTTGGCTTCGCCGGCGATGGCCTTGGCCAGCAGCGTCTTGCCGGTACCCGGAGGGCCGACCATCAGCACGCCGCGCGGGATCTTGCCGCCGAGCTTGGTGAACTTGGACGGGTCACGCAGGAAATCGACCAGTTCGCCGACTTCTTCCTTGGCCTCGTCGCAACCGGCAACATCGGCGAAGGTGACCTTGATCTGGTCTTCGCCCTGCAGCTTGGCGCGCGACTTGCCGAAGGACATCGCGCCCTTGGCACCGCCGCCACCGCCCTGCATCTGCCGCATGATGAACAGCCAGAAGCCGATGATCAGGATGACCGGCAGGAAATTCATCAGGATCGCGCCGAGGGAGATGCCGCTGGACGGCTCTTCCTGCACGATCTCGACGTTCTTGGTGCGCAGCACGTTGATCAGGTCGCGATCGAACGGTGCGGTGATGGTGGACGACTGTCCACCACGGGTGGTGTAGGTGATCTGGCTGGTACCGCCGCGCGTATCGCCGCCGAAGGCGACCTTCTGCACGTTGCCGGTGTCCACCTGGTCCAGGAACTGCGAGTACGAAGCGCCCTGCGCCCCGGCCCCCGAGGTCTTGGGCGAGAAGCTCTGGAAGACCACCATCAGCACGACGGCGACGACCACCCATAGCAGGAGGTTCTTGGTCAAGTCGTTCATCCTCATTGGCTCCGGTGTTCCTCTTAGTGCTGGCGTTGCGTTGGGGTCGAACTTACGGGGTCGAGCTTACTTCATGTGGGCGCGTTTTCCCTGACCCAAGGCATACACCTCGGGAGAGCGCTTGCGCGAGGCTTCCGGCTTGCGGATGGAGACCTTGTCGTACCGGCGGCGCATGTCGCGCACGTAGTCGTCAAAGCCTTCGCCCTGGAACAGCTTGATCAGGAACGCCCCACCAGTCTTGAGGTGGTTGTCGGCAAAATCCATGGCCAGCTCCGCCAAGTGCATCATCCGCGGCTGGTCGACCGCGTCCACACCACTCTTATTGGGGGCCATGTCCGACAGCACAAGGTCTACCGGCTGATCCCCGAGCATGGCTTCAAACTGCGATAGGACGGTTTCTTCCCTGAAGTCACCGTGAAGGAACTCCACGCCGGCCAGCGGCGGCATGTCCAGGATGTCCAGGGCCAGCACGCGGCCTGTATCGCCGATCTGTCTCCGCACCTGCTGAGACCAGCCACCTGGGGCCGCGCCGAGGTCGACCACCACCATGTGCGGCTTCAGCAGCCGGTCACGTTCGAGCAGTTCTTCAAGCTTGTAGGCCGCACGGGAGCGCATGCCTTCGGCCTGGGCCTTCTTCACGAAGGGATCGGAGAAGTGTTCCTTGAGCCAGCGCTGGCTGCTTTTGCTGCGGGTAGCCATTGGAAATAGGGGCTGATGGGGTCGCCATGATACCCTGATCGTCCCATTCAACCGTGTTTTCTGCATGCCCACTGCCTTGACCCCTTCCCAGACCCGTTTCCTGCGCGGCCAAGCCCACGACCTGAAGGCCCTGCTGCAGACCGGCGGCAAGGGCGTCACTCCGGCCTTCCTGACCGAGCTGAACGAAGTGCTGGAACGCCACGAACTGGTCAAGGTGAAGGTTGCCGCCGAAGACCGTGACGCCCGCGACGTGATGATCGGCGAAATCGTGCAGGCCACCGACAGTGCGCTGGTGCAGCGTATCGGCCATGTGGCCGTGCTGTATCGCCCGAGCAAGGAACACCGCCAGATCGTGCTGCCGCGCGGCTGATCGGACCCTGCCATGCAGCTGAACCACGAACTGCCCGACTACGCCTACAGCCTGCGCGCCGCTGACGGTCGCTCGGCACGGGTGAATGATCGCGTTCTGGGCAACAGCTTCTTCCTGACCCCGGACCAGCTGGTCGAACAGTGGCCGGTGACCGATGTCGCGGCGCTGCAGGTGGCTGACCTGGAGCCGATCCTGGCACTGAAGCCGGCGTTGATACTGCTCGGCACCGGAGAGCGCCAGGCGTTCCCGCCGGCGGTTGTCATGGCCGCCTGCCTGTCGCGCGGTATCGGACTGGAAGTGATGAACAATCCGGCTGCCGCACGTACCTTCAACATCCTTGCCGGCGAAGGCCGCAAGGTGGCGGCCGCCTTCATCCTGGAAGGCTGAGGCCCGAGGTCGCCGGGCATGGCCCGGCGCCACCTGAAACACACGTTGCGCATATGTAAGCGTCCGAGCCCATGCTCGGGCAGTGCTGCATTGCGGCGTACAGCCGCCGGGCATGGCCCGGCGCTACCCGTATCTGCCCGCGCTAGCGCGCCGGCAGATACTGTTGCGGGTCGAAAGGCAGCCGAGCACGGCGCGGCTCTACAGGCGCAAGGCAATCGCGGCATCTGTGAGCGTCCGAGCCCATGCTCGGGCAGCGCTCCATTGCGGCGTACAGCCGCCGGGCATGGCCCGGCGCTACCCGCGTATCTGCCCGCGCTAGCGCGCCGGCAGATATTGCTGCGGGTCGACCGGCTTGCCGTTGTAGCGGGTGAGCCGAGGGCGCTTGCGGCCCATGGGACGCGCCCTTGGCGAACGCCCGGCGCGCTGCGCCGGGCCGGGGATCCGCCCGGAGAAAGAGCGGCCGGTTACTTCGCCGGCAGATATTGCTGCGGGTCAACCGGCTTGCCGTTGTAGCGGATCTCGAAGTGCAGCATGTCCCGGTTGGCGCCGGTACGGCCCATCTCGGCGATCTGCTCGCCGGCCTTCACGCTCTGCCCTTCATTGACCAGGCGCTTGCGGTTGTGGCCATAGGCCGACAGCCACTGGTCGCTGTGCTTGATGATGATCAGCTCGCCATAGCCGACCAGGCCGGCGCCGGAATACACCACCACGCCATTGGCCGTGGCCTTCACCGGCGCGCCGCTGGTGCCGGCGATGTCCACGCCCTGCTTGGTTGCATCGCCGGCCACGTAGCGGCCCACGACTGCGCCATCGGCCGGCCAGCGCCAGGCGATGTTGCTCTTGACCGGACCGGCCGGACCCGGCGTCGGCGCGGTACTGCCGCCAGACGTGCTGCCAGCCGGACGCGGCGCGGTGACCACGGTGGTCGGCGCACGACCGCCACCGGAACCGGCCGGATACAGGCGGATCACCTGCCCCGGGTAAATGGTCGACGGGTTGTCCAGGTTGTTCCAGGCGATCAGGTCGGCCGGCGTGATGTCGTGGATGCGGGCCAGCGCATAGATGGTGTCGCCCTTGCGCACGACCACCGTCTGCCCCGGCTTGGGCACCGACGTCTTCGGCGTGCTGACGCCACTGCTGCCGCCGCCACTGGGCCGGACCACGGTGGCGGTGCCACAGGCGGCCAGGGTGGATACCAGCAACGCCAGCGCGCCGATGCGCACTCCCTTGCTCAGACGATCTGCACTCATGCGAACTTCGACCTCCATACAAGCCAGGCGATCAGCACCACCACCAACGCGGTGGCGATCCAGCCCAGCGGTTCAATCCATCGGCGCAGCGCAGCTTCCGCGCGCGCACCACCGATACGGATGACCGCAGCCAGCACGAACACGCGCTTGCCACGACCGATCAACATGCTCAACAGGTACTGCGGCATCGGCACGCCGACGATACCCGATGCCCACGTGAAGACCTTCATCGGAATCGGCATGAAGCCGCCCAGCACCAGGAAGGTGAACACCGCCCAGGGCGACTCCACCATCTTCGCCTGCACGGTAGCGATGCCCTGCTCGATCGCCGGCAGCATGCCCAGCGCCTCGAACACCGGCTTGACCGCTTCGAATGCATAGTGGCCCAGCGCGTAGCCGATCAGCGCGCCGACCATCGAGCCGGCCAGGCTGAGGGTGGCGAACCACCAGCCGCGCTTGGGCTGGGCCACGCACATCGGCGCCAGCATCACTTCCGGCATCACCGGGAAGATGATGGCTTCGAAAAAGCTCAGCACCATCAGATAGGTCGGCGCGCGCTCATGCGCGGCCCACTTCATCGCCCGCTCGTACAGCGGCCCGAAAATCTTCATGCAACCCTGCTCCGTGGATTCAATCGAGCATGCCAGACAGCAGCGGCACGAAGGTGACCGGCGCCAGCACGCGTTGTTCGATGCTGCCGTCATCCTTGCGGTCGAGCTGCACCAGCGACTGTGCGCCGGCGCCACCGACCGGGGCGACCAGGCGGCCACCTGCAGCCAGCTGCTCGACCAGCGCATCGACCAGTGCCGGTGCGGCGGCGGTAACCACGATGGCGTCGAACGGGCCATGCTCGGCCCAGCCCACGCGGCCGTCGTCGTGCTTGGTGCGGATGTTCATGCCCAGCGCGCGGAACCGCTTGCGCGCCTGCCGCAGCAGGTCACCGATGCGCTCGACGGTATAGACCTCCAGCCCCAGCGCGCCGAGCACGGCGGCCTGATAGCCCGAGCCGGTACCCACTTCGAGCACCTTCTTCGGCGCCACCTGCAGCACGGCCTCGGTCATCCGCGCCACTACCCACGGCTGGGAAATGGTCTGGCCGTGGCCGATCGGCAGCGCGGTGTCTTCATATGCGCGCGAGGCCAGGGCCTCATCGATGAACAGATGGCGCGGCACCACCCGGATCGCGTTCAGCGTCGACTCGTCGACGATGCCGGCTTCGCGCAGGCGGTCGACCAGGCGGTCGCGCACGCGCTGCGATGTCATGCCGATGCCGACTGCTTCCGGCTGCAGGCGCAGGCGTGGGCTCATGCCGGCCGGTCCAGCGCGGCGCTGAGGCCGCCGACCCAGCTGGCGACCTTTTCCAGTGCCTGATAGCGGGTCAGGTCAACCTGGATCGGGGTGATCGAAATGTAGCCGGTGCGCACCGCATGGAAATCGGTGCCCGGGCCGGAGTCCTGCTCGCGGCCGGCCGGACCGATCCAGTACACCTCGTTGCCGCGCGGGTCTTTCTGCGCGATGCAGCCTTCGGCGCGATGACGGTTGCCCAGGCGGGTGACTTCGAAGCCCTTGACCTCGCTCCACGGCAGGTCCGGCACATTGACGTTGAGGATGGTGTCGGCCGGCAGCGGATCGGCCTTGAGGCGGGCAACGATCTCCACTGCGGCACGCGCCGCCGTCTCGAAATGCTTGGGGTCGTGGTTACGGGTCACCAGCGACACCGCCACTGCAGGCAGGCCGAGGAAACGTCCTTCCATCGCCGCCGAGACGGTGCCGGAATAGATCACGTCGTCGCCGAGGTTGGCGGCATTGTTGATACCGGACACGACAATGTCAGGCTCGAATTCGAGCAGGCCGGTCAGCGCAAGGTGCACGCAGTCGGTGGGCGTGCCGGCCACCGACACGGTGTAGTGGTCGATGCGCTTGAGCCGGATCGGCAGATCCAGGGTCAGCGAATTGCTGGCGCCGGAGCGATCGCGGTCCGGTGCGACCACCGTGACTTCGTGCCCGGCCTCGCGCAGCACGGATGCAAGCATCCGGATGCCCGCCGCGTCGACACCGTCATCATTGCTGACCAGGATGCGCATCTTCGATTTAACCGCTTGATTTTCCAAGAATTCGATCCCGTCACCTTGCAACGTGGGCGAAGCCGGCCCGTCTCCTCCAGGGAGGCGGCAGCTCCGCAAGTGCGCTGACTATTGTGCCGCAAGCGGGCGCTGGGTCCTACCCTGTCTGCGGTCACGGCCGACATCCAACGGTCATAGGCAGACCCGCGCAGGCGGTTTACCCTGTGCGCATGTCGCACCCTGAAGACGAAGATCCGGCTGCATTGTTCCGTGCCGCCATCGGCGAAGTGACGCCGCTGCGCAAGGAAGTGGAGCCCGCGCCTGCTGCGCCGCGGCCGAGGCCGCGTGCGCGCATGGCCGAGCGCGACGACGCAGAAGCCGCCGGTGAGTTCGCCCGGCTGCTGCGCGACAACGCCCCGCTGGAAGCGGGCGACGTTGCCAGCTACCGGCGCGACAACCTGCCGCCACGCCTGTTCCAGCGCTTGAAGCGCGGACAGTACTCGGTGCAGGACGAACTGGACCTGCACGGCGCCACCGCCGCGCAGGCCGAGATGATGCTGCGCCAGTTCCTGCTGGAGGCGCACGCCCACGAGTACGGCTGCGTGCGCATCATCCACGGCAAGGGCCTGCAGTCCGATGGCAGTGCGCCGGTGCTGAAGAACCTGGTGGACCGCCTGCTGCGCCTGCGCAACGACGTGCTGGCGTTCCATTCCGCCCCGACCGGACAAGGCGGGACCGGTGCCATGCTGGTGCTGCTGGCGCGGCGCTGACGTTCTGCCGGTGGGATTCATCCACGCATGGCGTGGATCTACTGACGGCCCGTCCACGCATGGCGTGGATCTACTGTGGCGGGCGGAGGAAGGTGGATCCACGGCATGCGTGGATGCTCTTCGCCTCCGCCACCATTTCCGTCAGGCCTGCGACGCGTCCTCGACCGGGCCGAGCTCGTGCAGGACCGCGGTGGCATAGCAGCCTGGCGGCAGCGCAAAGGACAACTCCAGTACGTCAGCGGCCAGCCACTGGTGCTGCAGCAGCGCTGGACGCAGCCGCAGCGCGCGCCGCTCCTGCTTCAGCCGCGCCTCTTCCAGGCCGGCGCGCAGCGCCTTTGATTCGTCATCATCCAGCGCTGCCAGTTCCAGCTCACGGGCGGCGTCGCTGCTGCGCAGCTCACCCTCACCCCACAACGGAGCACTGGGGTGGATGTCGAAACGTGCCAGGCGCTCGGCCAGCACGTCGCTGTAGGGCTCGGGGCCGAACACGCTGCGGCTGCCATCAAGCATCCACACTTCGCCCTGCAGCGGCTGGTCCCAGCTGCCCTGCTCCACGCGTGCAGCGAGCACGCGGTTGAACAAGGCCGAACGCGCCGCCGACAACAGCAGCGAACGCTGGTCCTTGCGCATGCGCCGGCCACCGAACATCGCCAACGCAGCGGGAACGTTGCCGCCATCGCGACCGAAGCGCTGCTCGCCGAACCAGTTCGGCAGGCCACGCGCGGCGATCTGCTGCAGGCGCTCGTCGATTGCCGCCGCGTCACCCTGCACATCGCGCAGCACCAGCCTGAAGCGGTTGCCCGCCAACGCACCGCGCTGCAGCTTGCGGTTGTGCCAGGTGGAGTCGATCACCTCGATCTCGTCACTGGCCAGCTCGGCCAGATCGGGCGCGACGCGCTTGGGCAGATGTACGCTGAAACGCTGGGTGGTGACCGCGTTGCGGTCCTTCATGCCGGCATAGCTGACCGCCATTTCCGGCAGGCCTGCCCACTTGGCCAGTACCTTGGCCACGTGCACCGTATTGGCGCCACGCTTGCGGATATGCAGCAGCAGATGCTCGCCTTCACCGGTCGCTTCGAAAGCGGGCAGCTCATCGACCTGGAAATCTTCCGGCGTGGTGCGGATGCGCGCCTGCAGCAGCGGTGCACCGAACGCGAGCGGCAACGGGATCATGCGGCCACCAGCAGCACGACCGCCTGCGCAGCGATGCCTTCGCCACGGCCGGTGAAGCCCAGCTTCTCGGACGTGGTGGCCTTGACGCTCACCGCATCCAACGGCAGCTGCAACAGTTCACCGATGCGCTCGCGCATGGCCAGCGCATGCGGGCCGACCTTGGGCCGTTCGCAGATCACGGTGATGTCGGTGTTGCCGACACGCCAGCCGCGCTCGCGCAGCAGGCCATCGCAATGGCGCACGAATTCGCTGCTGTCCGCGCCCTTCCAGCGGTCGTCAGTGGGCGGGAAGTGCTGGCCGATGTCGCCCAGCGCGATCGCACCGAGCATGGCGTCGCACAACGCGTGCAGGATGACGTCGCCGTCGCTGTGCGCGAGCACGCCGCAGCTGTGCGGCACCGCGATGCCACCGAGCATGATGTGGTCGCCTTCACCGAAGGCATGGACGTCGTAGCCCTGGCCGATACGGACGGGCGGGAACGGGGAGGTGCTCATGGATGCAGCCCTTGCAGCAGGGCCGCGCGGGCGGTCAGCCGGCGCGGCGGGAGAGTACGAATTCGAAACGATCGAGATCGGCCGGCGTGGTGACCTTGAAGTTGTCCTCGCTGCCTTCCACCAGCAGCGGGCGCTGGCCCTGGCGCTCCATGGCCATGGCATCGTCGGTCACATCGATACCGGCGGCAGCGGCCTCGGACAGTGCGCGGATCAGCTGGTGGCGGCGGAACAGTTGCGGCGTCAGTGCGCGCCACAGGCGCTCACGTGGCTCGGTGCCGTCGATGCCACCATCATCACCAGCACGCTTGAGCGTGTCGCGTACCGGCGCGGCCAGGATGGCGCCGACCGGATCGGTGCGGCCCACTTCCAGCAGGCGGCCAAGATCGGCCTGCGACAGGTTCGGACGCGCCGCGTCGTGCACCAGCACGAATTCATCGGCACGCACGCTGTCCGGCAAGGCCTGCAGCCCCGCCAGCACCGAGGCGGCGCGGGTGGCGCCACCGGTGCAGGTCAGCACCGGTTTGCCCGCCCATTCGCTCCAGCCCGGCCAGTCGGCATCGTCCGCACCGATCACCACCATCGCCCCGGCCACGGCCGGGTGTGCCAGCAGTGCGTCCAGGGTGTGGGCGAGCAGGGTCTGCCCGCCCGCCTGCAGGTACTGCTTGGGCAACGGCGCACCAAAACGCGTGCCGCGCCCTGCGGCCGGAACAACCACCCAGATCGCCGCGCTCATGGCACGTCCGCAGGATGGTCACCGGCCGGGGCCGCAACCGGCGCAGGCTGCGCCGGACGCGTCGGTGCATCTTCCACGACGCGATAGAACTTCTCGCCGGGCTTGATCATGCCCAGCTCGCTGCGCGCGCGTTCTTCGATGGCGGACTGGCCTTCCTTGAGGTCCTTCACTTCGGCAGCAAGCGCATCGTTGCGCTGCTGCAGACCGTCATTGTCCCGCTCCTGGTTGGCGACCTGGGCTTCGAGCATCATCACTTCACCCGAATTGCCCGGGCCGAACCAGAAACGGTACTGCAGCCATGCCAGCAGCAGGGCCAGCAACAACAGCAGCCAGCGCCAGTCGCGCATCGGCTCAGCGCTTCAGCGACACGAACGCGTCACGACCAGCGTAACGCGCGCCGGCACCGAGGGCTTCCTCGATGCGCAGCAGCTGGTTGTACTTGGCCACGCGATCGCTGCGGCACAGCGAGCCGGTCTTGATCTGGGTGGCGGTGGTCGCCACCGCAATGTCGGCGATGGTGGTGTCCTCGGTTTCACCCGAACGGTGCGAGACCACGGCGGCGTAACCGGCACGGTCGGCCATGGCGATCGCTTCCAGCGTTTCGCTGAGGGTACCGATCTGGTTGACCTTGATCAGGATCGCATTGGCGGTGCCCGAATCGATGCCTTCCTGGAAGATCTTCGGATTGGTGACGAACAGATCGTCGCCGACCAGCTGCACCTTCTTGCCGATGCGATCGGTCAGCAGCTTCCAGCCCGCCCAGTCGTTCTCGGCCAGGCCGTCTTCGATGGTGATGATCGGGTACTGCGCGGCCCAGTCAGCCAGGAAGTCGACGAACTGCTCGGAGGTCAGGCGCTTGTTCTCGCCGACCAGGTTGTACTTGCCGTTCTCGAAGAATTCGCTGGAGGCCACGTCCAGGCCCAGCAGCACGTCTTCACCGGCGGTGTAGCCGGCCTTGCCGATGGCTTCGAGGATGGTGTCCAGCGCTTCGACGTTGCTGCGGAAGTCCGGCGCGAAGCCGCCTTCGTCGCCCACCGCCGTGCTCAGGCCGTGGCCCTTCAGCACCGACTTCAGCGAATGGAAGATTTCGGTACCGGCACGCAGCGCTTCGGAGAACGAGGTGAAGCCGACCGGCAGCACCATGAACTCCTGGAAATCGACGTTGTTGTCGGCGTGCGCGCCGCCGTTGATGATGTTCATCATCGGCACCGGCAGCGACGGGGTCGCGCCGGTCTTGGCGGCCAGGTACTGCCACAGTGCCTGCTTGCTGGAGGCAGCGGCGGCGTGCGCGGCGGCCATGGAAACGCCCAGCAGTGCGTTGGCACCCAGGCGGCCCTTGTTCTCGGTGCCATCCAGATCGATCAGGCGACGGTCCAGGCCGGCCTGGTCGGTAGCCTCGAAGCCCTTCAGTGCGTTGGCGATGGCGCCGTTGACGTTGTCGACGGCCTTGCGCACGCCCTTGCCGAGGTAACGGGTCTTGTCGCCGTCACGCAGCTCCACCGCTTCCTTGGTGCCGGTCGATGCGCCGGAGGGAACCGCGGCGCGACCGAACGAACCGTCCTCCAGGGTGACTTCGGCTTCCAGCGTGGGGTTGCCACGGCTGTCGAGGATTTCACGGGCATGGATGCTGCGGATCGTACTCATGGTCGGGCCGGTTACCTGTATGGAGAGGGGGCGACAAAAACGAATGCCGCGTGATTATCCCCGGCTACCCCTCACTTGCCAAATGGCGTGATGGGCCTCAGCCCCAGCTGGACCCGATCACGATCAGCAGCAGCGACACCAGCATCACCAGCAGGGCACCGGCAATGGTCGCGCACACCGGCCCGCGCCGGCGTCGCCAGGCCATCACCATCGCCACCAGGCTGCCCACGAAGGACAGCACCAGCGTGACCAGCGCGCCCAGCATCCAGTACTGCATGGCCTGCACGCCGTTGTTGCCATCCCCCGGCGGACGGAAGCTGGCGGCGAAGGCCAGCACGCCCACGAGCAAGCCGCCCCAGGCGAGCACCGACAGCAACAGGGCGATCAGGCCCCACGGCCAGCTGCGCGAGGGTTCAGGCATCGTATTCATCAAAGAAGATCGTGCAGCAGGATGCCCGCCCACAGCGACAGCACGACCATCGCCAGTGCAGCGGTAACCCTGCCCCGGTTCAGGCGCCAGCCGAGCACTGCGGCGAAAAGCCCTGCGGAAATGGTCAGCACTTCGGCCACCGCCAGGGCGATGACGAAGGGCATCAGGTTCACTACCGGACCGCCGGCACTGGACGGGCGCATGCCGGCACCGAACAGCATGCCGATGGCGAATACACCCGACACCGACAGCAACGCCAGGCCGAGTGCGATCGGGCCCCACGGCCACTGCCGCCAGCGCCGGCGACGACGCTGGATCTCCAGCGCCGCCTGCGGGTGCTGGCTCACGCGAAGCGCGAGAAGCCGTGCTTCTTGGTCACCGCATCGAGCTCCATCAAGGTCTCGAGCAGGGCTTCCATCTGGTCCAGCGGCCACGCGTTGGGGCCGTCGGACAGCGCCTTGGACGGGTCCGGATGGGTTTCGGCGAACAGGCCGGAGATGCCCACGGCAACCGCGGCACGCGCCAGTACCGGCACATGCTCGCGCTGGCCGCCGGAACTGGTGCCCTGCCCGCCCGGCAACTGCACCGAATGGGTGGCATCGAACACCACCGGGCAGCCGGTATCGCGCATCACCGCCAGCGAACGCATGTCGCTGACCAGGTTGTTGTAGCCGAAGCTGGCGCCACGCTCGCAGACCATGATCTGCTCGTTGCCGGTGGCCTTGGCCTTCTCGACGACGGGCTTCATGTCCCACGGCGCCAGGAACTGGCCCTTCTTGATGTTGACCGGCTTGCCGGCCGAGCACACCTTGCGGATGAAGTCGGTCTGGCGGACCAGGAACGCCGGGGTCTGCAGCACGTCCACCACCGAGGCCACTTCATCCATCGGGGTGTATTCGTGCACGTCGGTCAGCACCGGCACGCCGATCTGCTTCTTGACCTCGGCCAGCACCTTCAGGCCCTCTTCCATGCCCGGGCCACGGAAGGCCGTGCCGGAGGTGCGGTTGGCCTTGTCGAAGCTGGACTTGAAGATGAAGTTCACACCGAGCCTGTCGGTCACTTCCTTCAGCTTGCCGGCGGTATCCAGCTGCAGCTGCATCGACTCGATCACGCAGGGGCCGGCGATCAGGAACAGGGGCTGGTCCAGCCCGACCTCGAATCCACACAGTTTCATGGCGTTTCCTTGTTGTCCGCTACACCGGCAGTGCCGGTGCGCTGGGGTTGAAGCGAGCAAGATGGGGGCCGGCGGCCCCCATGACAAGTCAGGCGCGCACTTCCTGCAGCAGCTTGCCACCGGCCTTGCGCTCGCGCGCGGCACGGATGAAGCCGATGAACAGCGGGTGGCCATCACGCGGGGTGGACAGGAATTCCGGGTGCGCCTGGCAGGCCAGGAACCACGGATGCTGGTCGCGCGGCAGTTCAACCACTTCCACCAGGGTGTCGTCCATCGACTTGCCGGCGATCACCAGGCCGGCGTCTTCCAGCTGGGTGCGGTAGCGGTTGTTGAACTCGTAACGGTGGCGGTGGCGCTCGGCGACCACGTCCTTGCCGTACAGTTCGCGGGCCAGCGTGCCCGGCTTCAGGCGCTGCTCCTGCAGGCCCAGGCGCATGGTGCCGCCCAGGTCACTCTTGTCGTCACGCTTTTCCACGTCGCCGGTGGCCGTGCGCCATTCGGTGATCAGGCCGATCACCGGGTTCGGCGACTGGCGATCGTTCTCGGTGCTGTTGGCGTCTTCCAGGCCCACTACGTGGCGCGCGTAGTCGACCACCGCAGCCTGCATGCCGTAGCAGATGCCGAAGTACGGCACCTTGTGCTCACGGGCGTACTGCGAGGTGAGCACCTTGCCTTCGAAGCCACGGTCGCCGAAACCACCCGGCACCAGGATGCCGTCGACATCGGCCAGCGCGGACATGTCGCTGCCTTCCAGGTCCTGCGCTTCCAGCCACTTCAGGGTGACCTTGGTGCGCTGACGCAGGCCACCGTGCTTGAGCGCTTCGCCGACCGACTTGTAGGCGTCCTGGTGGTCGATGTACTTGCCGACCACCGCGATGGTCACCGCATCCAGCGGATGCAGGGTGGCATCGACGGCGTCTTCCCACATCGACAGGTCGGCCGGGCCGGCCTTGTCGGCCAGCTTCAGCTGGTTGATGACGATCTCGTCCAGGCCCTGTGCGTGCAGGCCCATCGGAATGCGGTACAGCACATCGACGTCGGGCACGCTGATCACCGCGCGCTCGGAGACGTTGGTGAACTGGGCGATCTTGCGACGCTCCGAATCCGGTACCGGCTGTTCCGAACGGCACAGCAGCACGTCCGGCTGGATGCCGATCGAGCGCAGTTCCTTCACCGAGTGCTGGGTCGGCTTGGTCTTCAGTTCACCCGCGGCGGCGATGTACGGCACCAGGGTGAGGTGCATGAACAGCGCCTTTTCCGGGCCGCGCTCGGTGCGTACCTGGCGGATCGCCTCCAGGAACGGCAGCGACTCGATGTCGCCGACGGTGCCGCCGATCTCCACCAGGGCCACGTCGAAGCCCTCGGTGGCTTCGTCCATGCAGCGACGGATCTCGTCGGTGATGTGCGGAATGACCTGCACGGTCGCGCCCAGGTAGTCGCCGCGGCGCTCCTTGCGGATCACTTCCTCATAGATGCGGCCGGTGGTGACCGAGTTCTTGCGGCTCAGGCGGGTGCGCACGAAGCGCTCGTAGTGGCCCAGGTCGAGATCGGTTTCGGCGCCGTCGTCGGTGACATACACCTCACCGTGCTGGAACGGGCTCATGGTGCCCGGGTCGACGTTGATGTACGGATCGAGCTTCATCATCGTGACCTTCAGGCCACGCGCTTCGAGAATGGCGGCCAGTGACGCGGCGGCAATACCTTTGCCGAGCGAGGACACCACGCCGCCGGTTACGAAAATCAAGGGAGTCATGGCTGCAAGCATCCTGTCTGGAAATGGAAAACGGCAGCGCCACGCCTGCCCGGGGGGCGGGCGTGGAGCAGAAAGGGGGTTTTCCGGTTCGCTGGAGCAGCGAGGGAGGTGCGGGCCCGGCCAGCGCAATGCGCCAGCGGGGAACCACCCTGCGAGGTCGGGGCGGCCGTGCCGGTCACTTCGACCGTCACCTGCGACCCGCTTTGCTGGAGGCCACGCTTGGCCGTGCCAGCCCATTCGCAAATGGTGGACACGCACTTACTCCCGGAAAGCCATAGTTTACAGATAGATGGCCGCCAACCCAAGGGGCAGATGGCGCCATCGGCAAAAAGAAACGCCCCGCTGGGCGGGGCGTTCGAGGGGGAAACCCTTGTGGCAAGGGCCTCGGAGGGGCAGAAGAATTACTTCTTCTTGCGTGCCTCTTCCTCTTCTTCCTGCTGCGGCACCGGCTGGCCCTTGGCCTTCATCTCGGCATTGGCCTGCGCGCGGCGCTTGGCCTTGGCCTCGGCTTCGGACTGCGCCTTGTCGGCCTGGTCACCCTGCTGCGGAGCAGGCTGGCCGGCGTTCTGCGCCAGCACCATCGGCACTGCAACAGCGGCGGCAGCCAGGATCGCAATGGTCAGCAACTTCTTCATGGAGTCCTCCTCGCGGTATGGCTCGGATGTGGGGGGCGCCGGTGTTCGGTTCCAGCGGTTGCCATTTTACCCCCTCCCCGCCAACGAGGCTGAACCGCAGGCGTGCAAATTCCCGGTCCAGACCGCACACTTGCCCGTCGCTCCACGCTTTCGAAGACAGATGAACGCCCGCTATAACGCCGCCGATATTGAAGTCCTGTCCGGCCTTGACCCGGTCAAGCGCCGCCCCGGCATGTATACCGACACCGCGCGCCCGAACCACCTGGCGCAGGAAGTGATCGACAACTCGGTGGACGAGGCCCTCGCAGGCCATGCCCGCTCGATCGAGATCACCCTGTTCAAGGACGGCAGCGTGGAGGTCAGCGATGACGGCCGCGGCATGCCGGTGGACATCCATCCGGAAGAGAAGATCCCGGGCGTCGAGCTGATCCTGACCCGCCTGCATGCCGGCGGCAAGTTCAACAACAACAACTACACCTTCTCCGGCGGCCTGCATGGCGTCGGCGTCAGCGTGGTCAACGCGCTGTCGACCCTGGTGGAAATCCACATCAAGCGCGACGGTGCCGAACACCGCATCACCTTCCGCAACGGCGACCGCGCCTCGCCGCTGGAAGTGGTCGGCACCGTCGGCAAGAAGAACACCGGTACCCGCCTGCGCTTCTGGCCGGACCCGAAGTACTTCGATACGCCCAAGTTCGCCGTGCGCGCGCTCAAGCACCTGCTGCGCGCCAAGGCCGTGCTGTGCCCGGGCCTGACCGTCAAGCTGACCGACGAAGCCACCGGCGAGGTCGACACCTGGTACTACGAGGATGGCCTGCGCGATTACCTGAAGCTGGAACTGGGCGATCGCGAGTCGCTGCCGGCTGATCTGTTCGTGGGCAACCTGAAGAAAGACACCGAGATCGTGGACTGGGCCGTGGCCTGGCTGCCGGAAGGCGAGCTGGTGCAGGAAAGCTACGTCAACCTGATTCCCACCGCACAGCACGGCACCCACGCCAACGGCCTGCGCACCGGCCTGACCGAAGCGCTGCGCGAGTTCTGCGACTTCCGCAACCTGCTGCCGCGCGGCGTCAAGCTGGCCCCGGAAGACGTGTGGGACCGCGTGTCGTTCGTGCTGTCGCTGAAGATGACCGACCCGCAGTTCAGCGGCCAGACCAAGGAACGCCTGTCCTCGCGCCAGGCCGCCGGTTTTGTCGAAGGCGCCGCGCACGATGCGTTCAGCCTGCTGCTGAACCAGAACGTGGAGCTGGGCGAGAAGATCGCGCAGATCGCCATCGAGCGCGCCAGTGCGCGCCTGAAGACCGAGAAGCTGGTCGTCCGCAAGAAGGTCACCCAGGGCCCTGCCCTGCCCGGCAAGCTGGCCGACTGCATCAGCCAGGACCTGTCGCGCACCGAACTGTTCCTGGTCGAGGGCGACTCGGCAGGCGGCAGCGCCAAGCAGGCCCGCGACAAGGATTTCCAGGCGATCCTGCCGCTGCGCGGCAAGATCCTCAACACCTGGGAAGTGTCCTCCAACAGCGTGCTGGCCTCGGAGGAAGTGCACAACCTGGCGGTGGCCATCGGCTGTGACCCGGGCAAGGAAGACATCAGCGGCCTGCGCTACGGCAAGGTGATCATCCTGGCCGACGCCGACTCCGACGGCCTGCATATCGCAACGCTGCTGACCGCACTGTTCCTGAAGCACTTCCCGGCGCTGGTCGATGCCGGCCACGTGTTCGTGGCGATGCCGCCGCTGTTCCGCATCGACGTGGGCAAGCAGGTGTTCTACGCCCTGGATGAGGAAGAAAAGCGCTCGATGCTGGACAAGATCGAACGCGAGAAGATCAAGGGCGCCATCAACGTGACCCGCTTCAAGGGCCTGGGCGAGATGAATCCGCCGCAGCTGCGTGAATCCACCATCCATCCGGACACCCGTCGCCTGGTGCAGTTGACCATCGACGATGGCGAGCAGACCCATTCACTGATGGACATGCTGCTGGCCAAGAAGCGCGCGTCGGACCGCAAGGGCTGGCTGGAGAGCAAGGGCGATCTGGCTTCGCTGGAAGTCTGATTCCCGAACCCGTGGTAGTGCCGGCCGCTGGCCGGCTGCTTTTCGTGAACCAGCGGGATACCTGGGGTGCCGGCCACCGGCCGGCACCAACCGACCTTCATCCGCGTGGACGACCCCATTGCCCGCCAACTCACTGCCGTTCCCCGGGCTGCCGCTGCACAGCGCGCGCCTGGTGCTGAGCCCCATACGCCGCGATGACGCCGCGGCCCTGTTCGCCCTGCAGTCCGACCCGGACGTGATGCACTGGTGGAACCACCCGGCGTGGACGCGTCCGGCCGAAGCACGCGCGCAGATCGACGACGACCTGGCTGCACAGGCCACCGGCACGCAGTTGAAGCTGGCCCTGCGCGAATCGGTGGACGGCCCGCTACTGGGCATCTGCGTGGTGTTTGCCCTGGATCGGGATGCGGCGCGCGCGGAAATCGGCTATCTGCTGGCACCTGGCAGGCAGGGCCACGGCTACATGCATGAAGCGCTGCAGCAGGTGCTGGCCTATCTGTTCAACACCCTGCAACTGCACCGGGTGGAAGCGGAGATCGATCCACGCAACCACGCCTCGGCACACGTGCTCGAACGCCTGGGCTTCCACCGCGAAGGCCTGCTGCGGCAGCGTTGGCGTATCCAGGGTGAACTGGCCGACTCGGCCGTGTACGGACTGCTGGCCGACGACGCGGTGCGCTCAGCCACCGTCGCTTGACCGGATCAGGCCACAACGCCGGCCCATGCCTTTGGACACATACGGTGCGCGGCACCCCGCCCTAGCATCGGGGTCCCTTCCGCTGCCGTTCCGGTGCCATGAAGTTTCTGCTGCACTCTGCCGCGCTCTGCGTCGGCCTGCTGATCGCCCCTGCCTGCGTGCTGGCCGCGCCTGCTGCTGACGGCGCCTCCGAATCGAAAGAAGAAAAGACCGAAGCCGCGCCCCTGCCGGCCGATGCGTCGGCTCGCCAGAGCATGCGCCTGGCTGGGCGCACCCTCGACTACACCGCCACCGTCGGCACCCTGCCGGTACGCGATGCGAAGGGCAAGGTGATCGCCGATGTGGTGTTCACCGCCTACACGATGCCGGGCAAGGACCGGCCGGTGACCTTCGCGCTCAATGGCGGCCCCGGCGCATCTTCTGTGTACCTCAACCTGGGCGCCATCGGCCCGAAGGTGGTGACCTTCGGTTCGGAAGGCGACAGCGCATCGGCGCCGGCGAAGCTGCACGACAATCCCGGCACCTGGCTGGACTTCACCGACCTGGTGTTCATCGATCCGGTCGGTACCGGCTTCAGCCGCGCCCGCATCGGCGATGAGGAAGCGAAGAAACAGCTGTATACGCCCAGTGCCGATGTCGAGTACCTCTCGCGCACGATCTACGACTGGCTGCTGCGCAACCAGCGCATGGCCTCGCGCAAGTACCTGACCGGCGAGAGCTATGGCGGCTATCGCGGCCCGCGCATCACCCACTTCCTGCAGACGCGCCTGGGCGTGGCGATGAACGGCCTGGTGCTGGTGTCGCCTTACCTGAGCCCGACCCTGGAAGACAACGCCGATGTCTCGCCGATGGCGTGGATGCAGACCCTGCCATCGATCGCTGCCGCGCACCTGGAACGCCAGGGCAAGCTGACCGACGCGGCGATGCGCGAGGTGGTCGAGTACACCCGCGGCGACTACGCCACCGCGTTGATGAAGGGCCGCAGCGATCCGCAGGCGACCGAGGCGATGCTGCGCCGGGTGGCCGAGTTGACCGGCCTGGACCCGCAGTTCGTGCGCCGCGCCGGCGGCCGCCTGGAGACCCAGGCCTACCTGCGTGAGGTGTTCCGCGACAAGGGCACGCTGGGCAGCCGCTACGATTCCAACGTCACTGCGTTCGATCCGTTCCCGAACGATCCGGAGCAGCGCGCCAACGATCCGCTGCTGGACAGCATCATCGCCCCGACCACCACCGCGATGGTCGACTTCGTTACCCGCGAGGTCGGCTGGAAGGTGGATGCGCGCTACCAGGCACTGAACTACGACGTGAACCGTCTGTGGGATCGCAATGGTGACCTGCGCGAAGGTGCGGTGACCCAGCTGCGCCAGGCCGTGGCGATCGATCCGCACCTGCAGGTGCTGATCGTGCATGGCTGGAATGACCTGTCCTGCCCGTTCATGGGCTCGATCCTGACGGTGGACCAGATGCCGGCGATGGGCAGCAACCCGGACCGCGTGCAGGTGCGCAGCTATCCGGGCGGGCACATGTTCTACAGCCGGGCTGACAGCCAGGCGGCGTTCCGCAGGGATGTGCAGGCGTTGTTCCAGCGCAATTGAGGGGTTGTCGGCCGGGCCTGCGGCCCGGCACCCGCGGACAGCAATGGCAACGGCAACGGCAACGTCAAAAGCGGGCTTTCCGTGGGTTGGCGGGGTGGGCCCGGTTGCGGGGGACGCCGTAAACCCCCAGACCGGCCCAGCCGCTGGCGGCTGTGCGTTCGGGCGCTTGCGAAGCAGTGCTTCGCAAGCAAAGCGCCCTCACCCTTGGGGGCTTGTCCGCGGAATCCATGCCGCGGACACCCCCGCAACCGGACCCACCCCGCCTTCGACAGGTTCCGGCTGCTGTTGGTGCGTGTCGACTTCCTGCTGCTGTTGGTAGGTGTCGACCTTGGTCGACACTGTAGATCCACGCCATGCGTGGATAACGGAAACCGGATGCTTCATGAAATGAAAAAGCCCGCCGGAATCCGGCGGGCTTTTTGTTTCCAGCGTCAGATCCTTTTCCCACAGGTAAAGGGCTCTGACCGCAAGGCTCCTGGCATCAGGTCCAGCCGAGCAGCTCGAACAGCTTCAGGATCAGGTAGGCGCAGCCGCCTGCCGCCGGGATGGTCAGGATCCAGGCCCAGACGATGCGTTCGATCACGCCCAGGCGCAGCGAACGCGGGTTCTTGGCGAAGCCTACGCCCATGATCGCGGTGGAGATGCTGTGGGTGGTCGATACCGGCATGCCGAAGTGCGCCGCCAGGGTCAGCACGGTGGCCGAGCTGGTTTCCGCGGCGAAGCCGTGGATCGGGTGCAGCTTGACCATCTTGTGGCCCAGGGTCTTGATGATCTTCCAGCCGCCCGAGGCGGTACCGGCGGCCATCACCACCGCACAGGTCAGCACGATCCACATGGCGATGCCGTCGCCAGCGTGCGCGTCCGGATGCATGAAGGCCAGCCACGACGGCAGGTCGTTCAACGCGCCGGTCGCCTCGGCACCGATCAGGGTCATCGCGATGATGCCCATGGTCTTCTGCGCATCGTTGTGGCCGTGGGCAAAGCCCATGTAGGCCGCCGAAGCGATCTGCGCCTTGCCGAAGAACGCATTGACGATGCGCGGACGTGCCAGCCGGCCGATCGCGCCGCCGATCTTGGCCAGGCCTGCGATCAGCGCCCACAACAGCACCATCACTGCGATGCCGAGCAGGAAGCCGGCGATCGGCGAGGTGATCATCGGCACGAACACCTTCCACAGCAGGCCCTTGTTCTGCGCCCAGCTGCCAAGCCGTTCGGACCAGATCAGCGCGTCCCAGTTGTTGTGGGCCGCAGCCAGGCCGGCGCCGCACAGGCCACCGATCAACGCGTGCGAGGACGAGGACGGCAGGCCCTTCCACCAGGTGATCAGGTTCCAGATGATGCCGCCGAGCAGCGCGCACAGGATCACCTGCGGGGTCACGTCGACCACGTTGGTGTTGAGCAGGCCCGACGCGATGGTCAGTGCGACCGCGGTGCCGGTCAGGGCACCGATGAGGTTCATGAAGGCGGCAAGCATCACCGCCCAACCGGGCGACAGTACTTTGGTTGCCACCACGGTAGCGATGGAGTTGGCGGTATCGTGGAAGCCGTTGATGAACTCGAAGACGAGCGCGGCCAGGATCACCACCAGGACTAGGGTGAGCATCGGTACCGGCCCGTCAGCTGTTCTTCAACACGATCTGGTACGCCACCACACCGGCCTCGCGGCAGCGGTCGATGGCCTTTTCCAGGATCTCGAAGAATTCCTTGAGCAGGAACATCTGCAGGTTGTCCAGGCGACCGGAGTAGATGTCGCGGTACAGCTCGAGCATCAGACGGTCGGCCTCGTTTTCCAGCGAGCGCAGGCGCTCGTTGAGCGCGGTCATCCGGTCCAGGTTCATGTGGCGCAGGTCGGCGACCATCTCCACCACCACGCCAGCGGCCTGCTCCAGCATCGCCGCGCGCGGCGCGAAGTCGATGTGTTCCAGGTGGGTGGTGGCCAGCGAATAGCGATCGGCGAACTTCTCGATCTGCTTGGGAATCTTGTAGAGGGCCGAGCCCAGCGCTTCGATGTCTTCGCGCTCGATCGGGGTCATGAAGCTGTCCACCAGCGCCTGGCTGATCTTGTCCGAGGCCGCGCGTTCGCGCAGACGGGCCAGCTTGAAGGCATCCAGGGCGGGCTGGCGATCGGCGTCGCGCAGCATCGAATGCAGTGCCTTGGCGGCATCGGAAGCCGCGACGGCAGCCTCATCGAGCAGGGTGTAGAACTGTTTGCCGGAACCGAAAATGGTCTGCAGAGAGAACATTGAGAAACCTGTCAGCCGTCGCGGGAAGGACGGCACCAGTGCGAATTATGACGGCTAGATGACCATCACGGGTATCCCTGCCCCTTTCCGGGGGTCGGGACGCCCAAAACTGAACAGGCATTTGCCACCCAGCCACGGCCCTTTGCTAAGATGCCAGCGCGCCTTCGGGCGCACCTTATGGACGACGACCCTTATCCCCCAGCGCCGCGCCGGACCCCGTTCCTGAGCGCCTGCCGCCATCGCAAGCACCCGCCCTCCCTGCCACCAACCGGGGACGATGCCCGTGTTTGAAATGATCCTGATTGTTTTCGCGCTTGTTCTGCTGAACGGCTTCTTTGCCATGTCCGAGATGTCGGTCATGACCTCGCGCAAGAGCCGGCTGAAGCAGCTGGCCGGCACCTCCAAGCGCGCGGCCAAGGCCCTGGAGCTGTCGGAGAAGCCGGAAGCCTTCCTGTCCACCGTCCAGATCGGCATCACCGTGATCGGYGTGCTGACCGGCTTCCTCGGCGGCGAGGCACTGGGTGAAGCCATCGGCGGCTGGATCCAGGGGCTGATGCCGGGCTTCGCCTACGCCGGCGGCATCGGCAAGGCCCTTGCGGTCACCTTCATCACCTTCATCACGCTGATCTTCGGCGAACTGGTGCCCAAGCGCCTGGCCCTGACCCGCTCGGAGGACATCGCCGGCCTGGTGGCGCTGCCGATGAGCTGGCTGGCCAAGCTGGCCTTCCCCTTCGTCTGGCTGCTGTCCAAGACCACCCAGCTGGTGCTGCGCCTGTTCGGCCTGGGCAAGGACGAGGTCGCGTCGGTGACCGAAGAGGAGATCCGCATGCTGGTGGCCGAGAGCCACGAGGCCGGCGTGATCGACAGCCACGAGCGCGACATGATGAACCGCGTGATGCGCCTGGGCGACCGTACCGCCGACAGCCTGATGACCCCGCGCAACCGGATCGCCTGGCTGGATACGCTGGGTGGCCTGGACAAGAACCTGGAGATCATGGCCGAGCACGAGTTCTCGCGGTACCCGGTGTACCGCGACAACGACATGGACGTGGTCGGCGTGCTTGAGCTGAAATCGCTGGCCACGCGGATGGCACGCGGCGACAACGCGCTGTTCCAGACGTTGCGCGAACCGCTGTACGTCTCCGAATCCACCCATGCGATGAAGCTGCTGGAGATCTTCCGCGAAGAACAGCAGTCGATGGCGCTGGTGGTGGACGAGTACGGCGAGATCCAGGGCCTGGTAACCATCAGCGATTTGATGGGCGCGGTGGTCGGCCGCCTGCAGGCAACGGAAAATGCCGACGAGGACGCGCTGGTGGTGACCCGTGAGGACGGCTCGCTGCTGGTGGACGGCTCGCTGCCGATCGAGGACCTGCGCGAGCTGATCGGCAGCAACGACCTGCCCGACGCCGAGGATGGCGATTACTACACCCTGGCCGGCATGTGCATCCACTTCTTCGGCCGCATCCCGCACGCGGGCGAGTACTTCGACTGGGCCGGCTGGCGCTTCGAGGTGGTCGATCTGGACGGTGCGCGCGTGGACAAACTGCTGCTTCGCACCCTGTCCGACGAGCAGGCCGATGAGCTCACCGCCTGACGCCGGCCCCGGCGCTGCATCGCCGGAGTACCGCAACGAGGGCATCCGGACCCTGCTGGCGATGTTCGCCTTCGGTGACCCGGCCCAGCACATGAAGCTGGGGCAGATCCTGCAGGATCTGCAGCAGAGTGCCTTTGGTGTATTCCTGTTCGTCGCCATCCTGCCGGCCTTCATCCCCATCCCGGGGCTGGGCGGCGCAGTCAGCGGTCCGTTGGTGATCCTGATCGGCCTGCAGATGCTGTTCTGCATGCGCCGGCCCTGGCTGCCCGGCTTCATTGCCCGTCGCGGGCCGAAGCGCGGCACCATGCACCGGTTCCTGGATCGCATCGATGGTGCCCTGCGCCGCCTCGACCGCATGCTCAAGCCGCGCATGCCGCAACTGCTGACCCCGGCTCCCGCCCACGCCTTCAGCGGCCTGCTGCTGGTGCTGCTGGGCCTGCTGCTGTCGCTGCCGATTCCGTTCACCAACTATCTGTTCGGCTTCCAGTTGCTGCTGTTCGCGCTGGCCCTGCTTGAACGCGACGGCGCGCTGATGTTGTTCAACTGGGTGGCTGCGCTGGTGGCGATCGCTTTCTTCGGCTTCAGTTCCGGGCAGCTGGTGGGCTACACCGTCGACCTGTTCCAGCGCTGGTTCTGAGCGCCTGCCGCTGCGCTCGCCGGGCATGGCCCGGCGCTACCCTGAGCCCCGCCCGGTAGCGCCGGGCCATGCCCGGCGGGTTGCTGCAATCAACGCAGATCGATGAATCCGTTGTCGCCCAACCGTGCCGGCTCATCCTGCACCGCCGACAACACGAAACTCAACGCCGAGCCGAGCAGGGTGCCCGGTCCGTCCCAGTACTCGGCGGTCTCTGCACGCACGTGGATCAAGCGCAGGCTCGGGTCATCCGGGCCGCCCGGGAAGAACAGCTTCATCGCCGGCGACCACAGCTCTTCGACCTTCGCGCGGTCATCGATGATCCGTGCCACGCCGGCTACCGACACATAGGTATTCTTCGATGGCGAGGCATAGGCCACGTTGACCCGCGGGTCGAGCGCGATCTCGGCCACCTTCGGGCTGTCGGCCGCAGTGGCGAACCACAGGTCGCCATCGAAGGCGACCTGCTGGGTGCCGAGCGGACGGCTGTAGAGGCGTCCATCGACACCACGGGTGGTGAACATCGCCACCTCCACGTCCTTGATCAGTTCAGCCAGCTGGGCAATGTGCTCGGTACGCGATTCGTCCATGGGGGACTCCGGAAGTGGGAGTCCCCATCAGACGCGTCCGCACCGCAAATTGCCGTGACGCAATTGTTCAGCCCGCGTGGCGGGCATGCCAGGCGTGCATTGCCAGCTCGAACGAGCGAAGACGCGCGCGGTGGTCGTACAGGTTGGCGGTAAGCATCAGTTCGTCGGGCTGATGGCGTTCGACGAACGCCGCAATGCCATCGGCGACCTGCTGCGGATCACCCAGCACGGTGCACGCCAGCGCCCGCTCCACGCCGAGCTTCTCGTGGGGTTCCCAGAACGCTTCGATGTCATCGATCGGCGCCGGAATCTTGCCCGGACGGCCGCGACGCAGGTTGACGAAGCTCTGCTGCTGGCTGGTGAACAACCGCCGCGATTCGGCCTCGCTGTCACTGGCCACCACGTTCAACGCCAGCATCGCGTGCGGCTGCTTGAGCATGGCCGACGGGCGGAATTCGCGGCGATACACCGCAAGCGCTTCATCCATGGAATCGGGGGCGAAGTGCGAGGCGAAGGCGTACGGCAGGCCCATCGAGGCGGCCATGCGTGCGCCGAACAGGCTGGAACCGAGGATCCAGGTCGGCACCCGCAGGCCGCCGCCGGGTACGGCCTGCACCGCCTGGCCGGGTTGCACCGGTTCGAAGTAGTGCAGCAGCTCGCGTACGTCCTGCGGGAACTGGTCGGCACTGTCGAAATAGCGGCGCAGGGCGCGCGCGGTCGGCTGGTCGGTACCCGGTGCGCGGCCCAGGCCGAGGTCGATGCGATCCGGGTACAGCGAGGCCAGGGTGCCGAACTGCTCGGCCACCTGCAGCGGTGCATGGTTGGGCAGCATGATGCCGCCGGCGCCGACGCGGATGCGTTGGGTGCCACCGGCCACATGACCGATCAGCACCGCCGTGGCGGCACTGGCGATGCCAGGCATGTTGTGGTGTTCGGCCAGCCAGTAGCGGCGGTAGCCCAGCGCATCGGCATGCTGGGCGAGCTCAAGCATGTTGGCAAAGGCGGCAGTGGTATCGCTGCCCTCGCAGACCGGGGCCAGGTCGAGAATCGACAACGGGATCATCAGGCGGTTTTCCGTCACAAGATCCCCGTTTGATGGGGTCGCCCTGCCCCCACGGCCAGTGCCGGTGGCGGGACGCTGATTCCTGCCTGGCCGGTTCAGGCCCGCAGGCCAATGTGGAAGCGTCAGAACGCGCTGGGGCGTGGCTCGGGCAACGGCTCGTCCACCAACGGCTTCAGTTCGGCATCCAGCGCCACCCGTTCGTCGAACACAAAACAACGACCTTCGTAGCCCTCACCGCCGACTTCCTCGAAGTAGCCGAGGATGCCGCCATCGAGCTGCAGCACGTTGTCCATGCCGTCGTTGAGCATCCACAGCGCCGCCTTCTCGCAGCGGATGCCACCGGTGCAGAAACTGACCACGGTGCTGTCCTTCAGCGCTTCACGATGGGGCGCCAGCGCCTCGGGCAGATCGGTGAACTTGTGGATGGGCAGTACCAGCGCGTCCTTGAAGGTGCCGTACTCGATCTCCTGCAGGTTGCGCGTATCGAGCATCACCACGCGCTTGCCAGCATCATCATGCCCCTGCCGCAGCCAACGCTGCACGGTGGCAGGATCGATGGCCGGCGCGCGCGGGTAGTCCAGCGGCTGGCCATCGTCACGACGGAAGCTGATGATCTCGTCCTTGACCTTGGCCTTCAGCCGCGCGAACGGCTGGTGCTCGCTGAAGCTGGTCTTGACCCGCATATCGGCGAAGCGCGCATCAGCACGCAGTTCCGCGTAGAAGCCATCGATCGCGGACGGCGCACCCGCCAGGAACAGGTTCAGCCCCTCGCCCGCCACCAGGATCGTCCCCTGCAGGCCGGACGCCTCGGCACGCGCCTGCAGCTGGTCGCACAGGGCCTGGGGGGCGTCGATGACGGCGAAATGATAGGCAGCGGTATTGGCGATCATCCCGCCATTTTAGCGCCTGACCGCCCCCGCATCAGCCTCCACCGTTCATCCACGCATGGCGTGGATCTACCACAGTGTCGACCAAGGTCGACATCTACCGACAGCACCCGGAACGCGTCCGGGGCGGGGCGGTATAGGCAGGCGGGACCGTTGGCGCCATGGATGGCGCCATCGAGCCCCCAAGGATGGGTCTACGGCGTGTCCCGCCTGCCTATACCGCCCCGCCCACCACGGAACGCCCGCTGTTGCTGTTGCTGTTGCTGTTGCTGTTGCCGTTGCCTCTGCGGGTGCCGGGTGCAACCCGGCCGAACCCTCTACCCCCGCAGCAGCATGAACGGCAGCAGCACCAGTGCCGCCGCCACCGCCATGCCCAGCAGCACCAGCACCACGAACACAGGGCGGCGGCGCAACAGGCTGCCAAAGGTCTCGGCAGTGCCGTCGCGCAAGGCCTGTTCGCGCTCGGCACGGACCCGCACGCCGCGGGCCGCCTGGTAGTCGGCCATCAGCGCCTTGGCTCGCGGCTGGTCGGCATCCTCGCGCAGCCACAGGCCACCATTGGAGATGCCCCACGGACTGGGTTCGGTGCGGTACCAGGCGATGCCGTGCTGGTCCAGCAGCGTGCAGACATCGGCATATTCGTCGTTGCCGACATTGCGCAGATTGAGCAGGAGTTTTGCCATGCCACCATGATACCCGGCGCCGATGCGCTAACCTTGCCGCCCTCGACTCATCGCCCCTGGAGACGCCTGATGCGCCGCCTGCTGCTTCCCCTGCTGCTGTCCCTCGCCGCCGTTGGTTGCTCGTCGGAGCCGTCCGGCCCGCCGCCGGGAGGCACCATTGCCACGTTCGAGCGCATCGACACCCAGCCGGGCAGCGGTGCCGAGGCCGTGCCGGGCCAGAAGGTCAGCGTGCATTACACCGGCTGGATCTACGACGAGCGCGCCGACAACAAGCACGGCAAGACCTTCGACAGTTCGGTCGAGCGCGGCGAGCCGTTCACCTTCACGCTGGGTGCGGGCCAGGTCATCCGTGGCTGGGATGAAGGCGTCGCCGGCATGAAGGTCGGCGGCAAGCGCACGCTGATGATTCCGCCGGAATTCGGCTATGGCGACCGCCAGGTCGGCCCGATTCCGGCAGGTTCGTCGCTGGTGTTCGACGTCGAGCTGCTCAATGTCCAACAGTGACGTCCGCCCGCCGCGCCGCATCGCCGTCATCGGCGGCGGCCCGGCCGGGTTGTTTGCCGCCGAGCGGCTGCGCGCGGCAGGCCTGGATGTCGATCTGTACGAGGCCAAGGGCTCGCCGGGCCGCAAATTCCTGATCGCCGGCAAGGGTGGGCTCAACCTCACCCATTCCGACCCACGTCCACTGTTCGACAGCCGCTACCGCGAGCAGGCAACCCGCGTCGGCCGCTGGCTGGATGGTTTCGACGCGCAGGCGCTGCGCGACTGGGCCGCTGGCTTCGGCGTGGAGACCTACGTCGGCAGTTCCGGCCGGGTGTTCCCGGTCGACCGCAAGGCGGCACCGTTGCTGCGCGGCTGGGTCCGCCGGCTGAAGGAACAGGGCGTGCGCCTGCACGTCAACCATCGCTGGCTGGGCTGGAGCGACGACGGCGCACTGCGTTTTGCCACCGACAACGGCGAACTGGAGGTGCGCGCCGATGCGACCGTACTGGCACTGGGCGGCGGAAGCTGGCCGCAGCTGGGCAGTGACGGTGCCTGGGTTCCGGCGTTGCAGGCCCGCACCGTGGACATCGCGCCGCTGCAATCGGCCAACTGTGGATTCGATATTGCGTGGACACCGTTCTTCGCGCAGCGCCATGCGGGCGCACCGCTGAAGCCGGTCGTCGCACATTGGCATGGCCTCGACGGTGAGCCGCACACCCTGCAAGGGGAGTGCGTGGCCAGCGAGTACGGTATCGAAGGCAGCCTGATCTACGCCCTGTCGGCCGATCTGCGCGAAACCCTCAACCGCGACGGCCACGCCACGCTGTGGCTGGACCTGGTTCCGGGCCGCGACGAGGCACGGCTGCTGGCCGACCTTTCGCAACCGCGCAAGGGGCGAAGCTTCGGCGAGCACCTGCGTCGCCAGGCTGGACTGGACCCAGTGAAGACCGCGCTGGTGTTCGAAACACTGGGCAAGGATGCCGGCAACGATCTGGCCGCGGTGATCGCCACGTTGAAGCGCCTGCCACTGCTCCTGCTGCGCCCGCGGCCGATGGCCGAGGTGATCAGCACGGCCGGCGGCGTGCGCCTGGACGCGCTGGACGAGGGCCTGATGCTGCGTGCCTTGCCCGGCGTGTTCTGCGCCGGAGAGATGCTGGACTGGGAAGCACCGACCGGCGGCTACCTGTTGACGGCGTGCTATGCCAGCGGACTGCGTGCGGCAGAGGGCGTGACCGCGTGGTTGGCCACGCGTTGATCAACGCGCGATAGCGCCGGAAATTTCACCCCGGCCGGCGCATCTTCACCGACGCCAATGACACGCCACTGGGATGCGGATACAGCTCCTCGCGCTCGGCGACGAAGCCCTGCCGCTGGTAGAACGGCACGGCGTTGAGCGAGGCCGACAGCACAACCTCCCGCGTCGGGTCGGCCAGGGCCAGCAACCGCTGCATCAGCGCCTGGCCGACACCCTGCCCGCCCCGATCCGGATCAACGAACAGCGCATCGATCTCGTTGCCCTCGGTATCGAACACACCGAACCCCAGCACATTGCCCCGGTCATCCTCGGCTACGACGCAGCCGCCCTGCCCCAGCAGCCGCGAATACTGCACCGGCGGCGGCGATGCCGACCAGGGTGCAATCACCTCCGGCGGATAGTGGCTGCTGCACAGCTCACGTACGCAGCGCGTTCGCAGGGCCCACAGCGTGCCCACATCATCGTCGGTACCCGTCCTGAACTGCATGCAGCCTCCTTGCATGGATGGTTTTCGTGCAGTCGAGCATGGGCTCGGTCCTGCAACGCGGGTCATCGCGACTTGCTGGCACGCAGCGCCTGGATCTTCGGTGGCGGCTGGAACGAATCGCTGCGTGCGTCCGCCCAGAACGAATGGAACACCGCGTGGTCGGGCACCTTGTGCAGCAGCTCGCCCGGTTCCAGGTAACGATACAACGAGGCCAGCGAACGGATCTCAACCGGCGACACCCGGCGAAGGATGTGTTCCGGGCCTAGCTCGGCCGGATCGTTCAAGCCCGCCGCGCACAGCAACTCCTTCAGCGCGTGCAGGGTGTGCTCGTGGAAGCTGTACACGCGCGTGGCCTTGTCCGGTGCATCCAGATGCTTCCAGCGTGCCGGATCCTGGGTCGCGATGCCGGTCGGGCACTTGTCGGTATGGCAGCTGAGCGACTGGATGCAGCCCAGCGCGAACATGAAACCGCGCCCGGCATTGCACCAGTCGGCGCCCATCGCAATGGTGCGGGCGATATCGAACGCGCTGGTGATCTTGCCGGCAGCGCCGATACGGATGTGCTCGCGCAGGTCCAGGCCGACCAGGGTGTTGTGCACCAGCAGCAACGCTTCGTGCATCGGCACCCCCACGTGATCGACGAATTCGGCCGGTGCCGCGCCGGTACCGCCTTCGGCGCCATCGACGACGATGAAATCAGGCAGCAGACCGGTCTCGTGCATTGCCTTGGCAATGCCGAACCATTCCCATGGGTGGCCGATGGCCAGCTTGAAACCAACCGGCTTGCCACCGGACAGTTCACGCAGGCGGGCCACGAACTGCAGCAGTTCAACCGGCGTGGAGAACGCCGAATGGCGCGATGGCGACACGCAGTCCACGCCCATCGGCACGCCACGCGTCACCGAGATCTCGGCGGTCACCTTCGGCGCCGGCAGCACCCCGCCATGGCCGGGCTTGGCACCCTGCGACAGCTTGATCTCGATCATCTTCACCTGATCGTGGTTGGCATTGGCAACGAAGCGTTCCTCGCTGAAGCCGCCCTTCTCGTCACGGCACCCGAAGTAGCCCGAGCCGATCTCCCAGACCAGGTCACCGCCCATCTCCCGGTGATACGGCGAAATCGAGCCTTCGCCGGTATCGTGGTAGAAACCCCCCAGGCGTGCGCCTTCGTTCAATGCGCGGATCGCATTGGCCGACAGCGAACCGAAACTCATCGCCGAGATGTTGAACACGCTCGCCGAATAGGGCTTGGCACAGTTCGGACCGATCAGCACGCGGAAATCATGCTTGGCGATGGTGGTCGGCGCCAGCGAATGGTTGATCCATTCGTAGTCCACCGCATATGTGCTGCGCAGGGTACCGAAGGGCACCGTGTCCATCTGGTTCTTGGCGCGCTGGTAGATCAGCGCACGCTGCTGCCGCGAGAACGGGACATCCTCCAGATCGCTCTGCACGAAGTACTGGCGGATCTCCGGGCCGATCGATTCCAGGCCATAACGGAAGTGCGCTATCACCGGATAGTTGCGGCGCAGGGTGCTGCGCTTCTGCAGCAGGTCCCAGGTCCCCAGCGCCACCATCGCAGCTGTAATGCCGACGCCCCAGTACCAGGCCGGCCAGATCGTGGCCAGCCACAGGCAGATCGGAAACATCAGGATGGCGAGCAGGTAGACGATATACCGGTGCATGGCGTTCCTCGGTTGCAACTGCCCCGAGTCTACCGCGCAAGCACCTACAGGCGATCGTCGACCACGCTGCGCGGCCAGGCGGACTTCACGTCATAGACCAGCCCACCGGGCGCCAACAGGCTGCGGATATGGGCATCGTCCATCGCCTTGAAGCTCTCATGCGCCACCGCCAGCACCACCGCGTCGTAGCTGCCGGGCACCGGCTCGGCCAGCCAGTTCACGCCCTCGTCCGCCATGGCAGCTGGCCCCACCCACGGATCGCTGACGTCCACCTGCGCGCCGCTGCCGGCCAGCCGCTGGGCCAGTTCCAGCGCGCGGCTGTTGCGCAGGTCCGGGCAGTCCTCCTTGAAGGTCACGCCCAGCACCAGGATGCGCGAGTGCGCTGGCATGCGGCCACGCTCGGCGAGCATCGCCAGCACGCGTTTGGCCACATGTTCGCCCACCCGGTTGTTGACCTGCCGGGCGGTGTGGATGAGGTCGGGGTGGTAGCCCATGCTTTCGGACTTGTGCAGCAGGTAGTACGGGTCCACGCCGATGCAGTGGCCTCCCACCAGCCCCGGCCGGAACGGCAGGAAGTTCCATTTGCTGCCTGCGGCGTCGAGCACATCCTGGGTGTCGATGCCGAGGCGATCGAAGATCAGGGCCAACTCGTTGACCAGCGCGATGTTGACGTCACGCTGGATGTTCTCCACCACCTTGGCCGCTTCGGCGACCCGCATCGACGGCACCGGGAACGTACCGGCGGTGATGATCCGCTGGTACAGGCCATCGACCACCGCAGCCACGTCCGGCGTTGAACCGGAGGTGATCTTGCGGATGTCGGCCAGGCGCCGCTGGCGGTCACCCGGGCTGACCCGCTCGGGACTGTAGCCGCAGTAGAAATCCTCGTTGAAGCGCAGCCCCGAGCCCTGTTCCAGCAGCGGCACGCAGACTTCTTCGGTGGTACCCGGGTAGACGGTGGATTCGTAGATCACCAGATCACCGACGCGCAGATGGCTGGCGATCAGTCGCGTCGCCGAGCGCAAAGGCTCCAGATCAGGCTGCTCGTAGGCATCGATCGGCGTGGGCACGGTGACGATGTAGACGTTGCAGGCGTCGAGCTGCGCCGGATCGCTGCTGTAACGCAGCAGCGACGCGCTGGCCAGTTCGTCCGGCTCCATTTCCAGCGTGTGGTCCTGCCCGCCGGCCAGTTCGGCGATGCGCGCAGCATCGATGTCGTACCCCAAGGTGGGCAGCTGGCGGCCGAACGCCACTGCCAACGGCAGCCCGACATATCCCAGGCCGATGATGGCCGGGGACGGGCTCTGTGCTGCGCCGATCGGCGCACTCATGCGCGGCGTCCAACAGGCGGCGATGGTGTCCACTGGGTCATGCGGGGATCCGGGAGCAGGCAAACGTGCCGACAAGGTTAACCGCGGCAGCGGCGCCAGACCACGCCCGGATCAGGATCCGAGGCTGACGGCAGCCGGCTCGAGTTCGCCGTGCCGCCCCGTCCAGGCCCGCAACAACAGGCAGAAGCCATGATCCGGGGGCTCCTGCCCCAGACTGAAACCATGCCACGGGGCCGCCACGATGCTGCCCAGCGTCGCCGCATCCACGTGCCGGTTGGCCATCGTCCAGCGCGGGAACCAGCGGCTCGGGATCGGGCCTGCGGCAAGCTGGATGATGCTGCCGTGGCGACGCGCGTTGCCGATCCGCGCGTGCACCGAAGCCAGCCCATCCCGTGGGCCTTCGATGTACTGCAGGAAACGGCTGCCATCGAACATCAACGCCCCGGTCACCCCGGCCATGCGGTTGAACGCGGTCGCATCGGCCAGCAATGCATCGAGCTCGGGCACGTCCAGTCCCTCCCTGGCCGTGCTGACATAAGCGTACGCATGCAACGGCATGTCCATCACTCCCCTCCTGAGTGCAGAGGAATATGACAGGAAGCACGAGGACTTCAAGCGTTGGCTATTCCGGCGGCGACTCGACCTGATAACCGCGTTGCACCAGCGCATCCAGATAGCCCTCGCCCAGCAGCAGGCTGACCGGCACCGTCGCGAAGGTGCCTGGATGACGGCTCAGCGCCGCATCCACGCCCTGCAGCCAGCGCGTGCGTACCTGCTGCGGCATATCGCTCCAGCCGCGCCGGCGCACGAAGGCCGAATCCTGCAGCAGTTCGCGGCAGGTCTGGGCCATCGCCGAACCCGACAGCCGGCGCAGTGCCGCGACATCCCCCAGCGCCCAGGCGTTGGCGCGCTCGCGCAGCACCGGTGCCTGGAATTCCACCGTGTCGAGCGTGCGTTCGAAACACGCGCGGTCATCGACTTCGGTGGCCTGCAGCTCCTTCAACGTGCCACGGATGTCGTCGACCTTCAGCTTGACCTGCACGTCTTCCGGCTTCAGATCGTGCGCCTTGTACGCGCGCCCGAGTGCTTCCTTGACCTGCTTGCCATCACGCAGGCCGTTGCGCTTGAGGAAGGCCTGGTACAAGCGGCCGGAGGCCACCAGCGGACGGTCCTTTTCCACGCCACGGTCATTGCCTAGGTAGGTCTGTTTCAGGCCGAGCCAGCGCGCGTGCGTTGCCGGCGGCAGGATCTGGTCAAGCGTGCGCCCCTGCGGATCGCGCGCGGTCTTCAACGCCAGTGGCAGCAGGGTCAGACCCTTGAACACACCGATCTTCGCATCGAGGGCGAAACCCGGATCGCCCAGCACATGGTCGACGCTGGCAATGGTCCGCTCCACTTCGTCGGAGCGCCATTGCACACCGCTCGGCAACGGCGAGACCGTGCCCAGGATCCACAACACATGCCCCTGTGGAGCGGTGACCTTCCAGAGGCCGGGGCCGGGTTGTTCGCCGGTCACCTGCACCGTCGCCATGTCCACCACCGCCCCGGTGGGCGCAGGCCCCTGCTGCGCGGCGGCCGGGCCGATCGCCAGCATCAGCCCCAGCACGGCACTGCATCCGATCCATCGCCTGCCACGTGCACGCATATCGCCATTCCCGGGAACGTTGGCGGACTGTACCCAGCGCCGCGTCCGGTTGCGTAAAAGCCGTGTTAGCCGGCGGCAGCGGCGGCGATTCCGTTACAATCGGCGCGCGCTGCAGGCCCGGATGGCGAAACTGGTAGACGCATCGGACTTAAAATCCGCCGACCGCAAGGTCATGCCGGTTCGATTCCGGCTCCGGGCACCAACGGTTTCGGGCGATTTCTTGCAGCTCCCAGCGCTCCGCAATTTTCGACTTGCTCCGCAAAAGCGAGCTGGCCGTGCTCACACGCCCCGGCGCAGTTCCCTCAGACCTGTCCTCACCCGTGTCTTCATCGGGTCCTTCGCCCTTGGCTTCATCACCGCCGGCGAACGGATTGGCGCCAGCGCTTCCTTTACTCGTTCCAGGTCCCTCGCCCCCCTCGATCAAGCAGCGTGCCTGCTGCAGCTGTTTGTGTAGGCGGCAGGGCGGGCAGCGGCGGTAGAGGCTCGCTCGGAGTGTCGTCCACCATCCGAGCCACAGCTGCTCGCAGCCGCATCCGGGGGTCCAGCCTGCCCGCGCACCAGCGCTCGGCATGGCGTTTACCCTGGAAGATGCAGGCCGCCCGCTCATTCCTCGTCTCCCACATCTTTATGGAACACGGCAGAAACGAGCCGTATAGTCTGTTGATGAAGAGCAATGGAGCGATGATGAACGCTATCTCGCATGGCCCCGTATCGCTGGGGCGCAAGAATGGAGGCTATGGGAACGAGCCGACGGCGGCGACGAGACTGTCGTATTTGCCCCGAAATGCTCATCGCGCAGGCTTTCACAGTCATAGCTCTTGTCCAGCTGAACACCGATCAGGGCAATCCTGTCGGCAGCTTCACGCACCGAGAACCATGCTCCGCAGGAAAGCTGTACAAGCATGCCCCCATGGTTCGTCAATCCGCGACATGGACGGCTCATGCTGAAATCTCTCGCAAGCCTTTCCCATGCGGCATTGATCGCTTTGATCAGCTTGGTCCTTTCAGGCTGCCACAAGGAACGCTCGTATCCTGTTTACCGCGAAAATCCGGTACCTGCGGATGCGCTGCCCATCATCATCCGGGTCCATGACGCGCCACTGGAGATACCAACTCCCAAGGTATCCGTCACCTACCAGATAGATCCACTTTGCCTCCCCCCGATCAACAATTACGAGGGTGTGCAATACGAACCGAACCAGCACACGATTGATCCCCCAGTACGGCGTATAAGTGCTACAGAATTCAGCAGCACCGTGTTCAAGGACGGAATGGAAGTTGCTGACTATTACGGTAATGGCCCGTGCACATGGACACCTGCTCTCGTAGAAGCTTCGTTCGCCTTCATCATCGATGATCGGCCAATCCGTGCATCAGTCTCAGCTCTATTCAGTGAGATTGAAGGCGGGAAAACCTTCACCGCCTATATAAAGCGCGCATTGCCCGCCATGACCACGGGGCAAACGCCAAGCCGGACTCCAACCGAACCTTCGAGTTGGTACGAAAAGATGCCACAAGACAAGCGCAAGGAATACTTCCCAATCGAAGTATCCACACGGGTTGAAGGAACAACGCCATGAACGCTAGGGAAAACGCCACGCTTTCGAACCATGTCTATAAGGACCCCCTCCCGCCCCCCGATTCCGACATCGCCATTGATGGAACGAAATACACGGTTTTGGCCCGTCGCGACTCCGGGAACGGATATCAAGGTGTTGTCTACCTCAACATAGAAACAAAAGAAGTCATCGCTGCCCATCGTGGAACCGAGTTTGATCGCCAGGCAGTACTTGATGGCGGCATCGACGCTGCGATGGTCACCGCCAGAATCAATTCACAGCTTGGCGATGCTCTTGCGCTCACCAAGCAGGCAACCAAACTGGCTGAGGGAAATGGGTATGGGCCAGTGCACGTCACCGGCCATTCACTGGGCGGCGCGCTCGCACAGATCACCGCGCACCACTACAACCTCCCCGGCGACGCGTTCAATCCGTACGGCGCTGCCGGGTTGGCCTATCGCCTTCCGGAAGGCCAGCCAGCCAATGCGGCGCCGTTCACCAACCATGTCATGGCAGGCGACTTGGTCAGTGCGGGCGGCCCGCATTACGGCAAGGTTGAGATGTACGCGCTCCCCAAGGAACTGGAGGTTCTGCGCACCGCCGAGCAGGGCCAACGCATCGCGTCCCTCGGAGCACCTGGGCTGAAAAGCGGCCACCTCATGTCCGCCGCTGTGGCGGTCCAGTTGGGGGATTCCCATCGAATGGTTCATTTCCTTGATCGGATGACCGACAAGGGGCCGGTGCAGTCTGTACTGGACGACCCCAGAGCCCGGGTCACAGACCCTGAAGACCTGCGCCGGATTGCCGACTACCGCAGTGATATTCATCAGCTGCGTATGGGAGCGACCGTGCTTGTCGGCGGCGGCCCCGGACTCATGCGCGACGGGGTCAATTACCTGCGCGGCACCGAGGAAGCCGGTGCATACGCTCGCCAAGAAGCTGAAGCGGAGCAGCGCGCCCACAATGCGCTCAAGCCCGGCGGGCAGCTGGTCCCGGATGCAACCGACAAGGGCTCGCCCTCTCTGAGCAATCCAGGCTTCTCTCCCAAGAGCCCGTTGCAAGAAAGCATCGAATCAACCTTGGACAAGGCAGGCCTGGATCCCAGGAAGGAAGGCCACTTGGAACATGCGCTCTACCGGCAGATTCGCGATGGCGTATCCGCCTTGGACGCCAAGCACGGGCGCGGCTTCGATGAAATCAGCGAGCGAATGACGGCCAGCTTGCTGGCAACAGCTAAGAGCAGCGGTTTGGAGCGCGTCGATCACGTCGTGCTGGGCACTCCGCCGAGCAATGTTTCGGGCCCGCGCATGTTCGTCGTGCAGGGCGAGCTCGACAATCCGGCACACCTGCGGGCGTCGGTTGCGATCAGCGAGGCCGTCAACACACCCGTGGAGCAGTCGCTCGCCAAGGTCGAGCAGATTTCACAGGCACAGCAGGTCGCCCAGCAGGACCACGCCCAGGAGCAGACGCGAGCCGCGATGCGCATGAGCTAGCCCAGCGCCTGCCCGGATCGTGGGCATAGAGCGCGGCGACCTCCTGCAGCGAAACGGTGGCACCCGTCATGCGGACCAGCTTCTGGTAGGCGGCTTCCATTCAGGCGGAATAGYACACCCAATCAAGCATTGACGCTCCCACAAAGGGTCCGCACCGCTGGTTGCGCACAGCAGCCCGCCGGAGGGAATGCGGCCACTCAGCTGCCGTTTCCGCGATCAGGACGCCTTCAGGCCGGCATGGCAGAATCGAACGCCCCGCCCCGGCCGCCGAACCGCGCACAAGGAGATCAGCCATGAAGTGGATAAGGATCGCGTCATCGCTGGCGCTGGTCGCGATGCTCGCCCAGGCCACCGCACCGGCATCGGCGCAGAGTCGTTCGGACAGTCATCGCAACCTCGACGGAAGCCTGGATATCCGCAACAGTGACGGATCGTCCAGCCGCATCAAGCGCGACTTGTCCGGCCGGGTGACCGCCGAGCACAGCAACGGCAGCCGTTCGACCACCACCACCGACCTGAGTGGCCGCAAGCGCACCTCCCACAGCGATGGCAGCTACTCCAACAGCAGCACTGACCTGAGCGGCAACATCCGCACCCAGTACAGTGACGGCAGCTACTCGGTCAGCAAGCGTGACCTGAGCGGCAGGTGGCGCACCGAGTACAGCGACGGCTCCTACTCCACCAGCGTGCGCGATCTGAGCGGCAACTGGAGCACCACCTCCAGTGGTGGCATGGCCGCTCGCCCCCCCGAACGGGGCGTCGGAAAGCGCTGAGACCTGCGCTCAGATCGCCCGCGAATAACGCGGCTGCTCCTGCGCAGCGCGCAGATAGGGATCGAAGCACATCGCCAGCAGGCGCAGCAGCGGCCTCCCCGGCTCGCTGGTGCGCACGATGCCATCGCGGTACTCGGCCAGGCCATCCTGCTGCAGGCGCTGCACGGCCTGCAGGTCTTCGGCGAAGTAGGTCTCGAAATCAATGCCGTGGCGCTGGGCCAGTGACATTCCATCCACCTCACCCTGGCACATCAACTGCTGGATCAGCTCGGCGCGCAGCTGGTCGTCGGCACTGAGTGCGACGCCGCGCCAGACCGGCAGCTGTCCTTGGTCCACCGCGCTCTCCCACGACGGCAGGTCACGCGGATTCTGGCTGTAGGTGGCACCGATGTGACTGATCGCACTTACGCCAAGGCCGAGCAGATCGGTGTCGGCGTGGGTGGTGTAGCCCATGAAGTTGCGATGCAGCTGGCCGGCGCGCTGGGCACGCGACAGGTCTTCTTCCGGCAAAGCAAAGTGATCCATGCCGATGTACTGGTAGCCGGCTGCGGACAGGCGCTCCACCGCCAGGCCCAGCAGCGCCAGCTTGTCTTCCGGCGAGGGCATGCGGCTTTCGTCGATCTGTCGCTGCGCGCGGAACAGGTGAGGCAGATGCGCATAGCCATACACCGCCAGTCGATCCGGACGCAGCGCCAGCACCAGTTCCAGGGTACGGCCGAAGCCCTCAAGGCTCTGCCCTGGCAGGCCGTAGATCAGATCGACGTTGACCGAACGCATGCCGCTGTCGCGGCAGGCACGCAGGATATCCAGCGTCTGCCGTACGCCCTGCACCCGGTTGATCGATTCCTGCACCTGCGGGTCGAAATCCTGCACGCCCAGGCTGGCGCGGTTGAAGCCCAGCCGGGCCAGCATCGCCACATCGCTGGTGTCGATGAAACGCGGGTCCAGTTCGATGGAAAAATCACGCTGCGACGAACCGCTGAAATCGAAGCGGCGGCGCAGGCCCTCGACCAGTGCGGTCATCGCATCGGCATCGAGGAAATTCGGCGTACCACCGCCGAGGTGCAGCTGGATCACTTCACGACCATCGGCGAACTGCGGTGCCAGCAGGTCCGCCTCGGCCAGCACGCGTGACACGTAGCTGTGGCCACGCCCGCGGTCGCGGGTGATCACCCGGTTGCAGCCACAGTAGAAGCAGGGGCTGGAGCAGAATGGCACGTGGACGTACAACGACAACGCGCGCGCCAACGGGTTGCTGTCGGCGATCGCCTGGCGCAGCGCGGGTGCATCGAAGCCGTCATGGAAGTGCGGCGCGGTGGGATAGGAGGTGTAGCGCGGGCCGGGACGGTCATGCCGTCGCAGCATATCGGGATCGAAGGTCCAGGCCAGGCCACCGGCAGCGGGAGAGAACGTGTCCATGGCGCCAGCATCGCCCCAAGCCTGGCGGTACGCCTTGACCCAGATCAATCCTTGGTGGGCACGCCCAGCACCGGCAGCATGACCTGCGGCCAGCGCAGCATCTGGTAGCGGCGCCAGAAGGTGTCGGCGATGCGGGCGGCCACATCGTCGGCAAGCGCTTGCATGGGCGGGTTGTTGCATTCGGCCGTGGTGATGTGGAACAGCACCAGCCAGCGGTCGAACAGATCCTTTTCCAGATCGATCGCCATGTGCTTGGACATCGGCGAGCCCTTGAACCTGCGGGTCCCGCGCAGCATCGCCGACCAGAAATCGACGAGCTGGGCCAGGTGTTCCGGCCAGTCGCGCACATGCCCTTCGAATACCGGCCCCAGACGCTCCTCTTCACGCACGCGCGCATAGAAATCATGGACCAACCGGGTCACTTCCTCCTCGCTGCACAACTCTGGCGAAGCAATGGGAAGGTCAGTCGTGGGCGTTGCGTTCATCAGGGTACCAAGTGCGGATCGGCAGTGTGCCGCATGCCGCCACCACCGCTGTTGATCCAGATCAATGTCAGCGCACTGCGGCGCACCTAGGCTGGCACGCTTGCAGGAAGCATGCCCTGCGGATGCTGCGCCAACCACGGCGAAGTATACGCGCCGCCCTCTTCTTCAACCCGAACCCGCATGAACACACCGACTTCCAGCCGCCAGCGGCGTATCCAGCATTGGGGTGCAGTCCTGTGGCCCAGCTTCATCGCCGCCGGCCTGGCCTGCGTGGTGTTCTTCGCCTTCGTCGATCCACTGCGGCTGCAGGCGATCAGCTTCCCGGGTACGGCCATCAGCCGTGAGCTGGGCTACACCGCAGGTTTCTTCATGTTCTGGGCGGTCACCGCACTTTCCAGCGCGGTGACCGGCTACCTGCTGCGGCCGATGCCGAACGAAGAGGATGAGGAGCTGCCACTGGGATGAGCATCACCGCATCCTCGCCCCTGCGCGCATGGCGTTGGCGCCGCACCTTGGGCCTTGCATTGCTGGTCCTGTTCCATGCGCTGCCGTGGCTGCAGTGGGATGGACGCCAGGCCCTGCTGCTGGACCTCAACGCGCGCCGCTTCGACCTGTTCGCCTGGACCCTGTGGCCGGATGACATCGGTGTGTTGCTGGGGCTGCTGGCGGTGATGGCGGTGGGTCTGGCCCTGCTCACCCACTTGGCTGGTCGCGTGTGGTGCGGACATGCCTGCCCGCAGACGCTATGGACACGAGCGTTCGACGGAATCGCGCAGGCATTGGCCCGCGTGCTGCCGGCGAAGCTGGCGCGGCCGGCCACCCAGCTGGCCTGGTTGCTGCTGTCGCTGTGGACCGGGATCACGTTCGTCGGGCTGTTCAGCCCGATCCGCGAACTGGTCACCGGCGCGTTCGATGGCGCATGGAGTGGCTGGGAGACCTTCTGGGTGCTGTTCTATGCCGGCGCCACGTGGGGCAATGCCGGGTTCCTGCGCGAGCAGGTGTGCCGATCACTTTGTCCGTTCGCGCGCATGCAGCCGTTGCTGACCGACCCGCACACCCCGCGCATGTTGTATGACCCACGCCGCGGCGAGCCGCGCGGCGCCCGCCCGCCGGCATTGGGCGGCGTGCTCGGCCGCGGTCGCGGCCTGCTCGATCCGACCACCGCGCAGGACTATGTCTTCCGTGCCGCGCATCCGCTGCTGGCCGGACCGATGCCCACCTTCAGCGCGGATCGGCTGGGCGACTGCCTCGATTGCATGGCCTGCGTGCGCGCGTGCCCGATGCAGCTGGACATCCGCCATGGCCCACAGGCCGACTGCCTGGCCTGCGGTGCCTGCCTGGAAGCGTGCACGCAGCAGCAGCATCAGGCCGGTTTCGGCCCCAGCCTGGTGCGCTACTGCAGCCCGCAGGTGATGGCAGGCCAGCCGCGCCGGTGGTGGCGCCCCCGCACCACGGCCCTGGCTTCGTTGCTGCTGGCGCTGCTGGTGTGCGGCGCTTGGCGCCTGCTCTGAATCAGCCCGGGTCGCCCGGGCGCGGCGGTACCAGCTGGGCGCGGCGGACGATGCCCAGTTGTTCGATGATCAGCGCCATTTCATTGGTGACATCGGTTCGCCCGGTCCCCTGCGGAACCAGACGATCAAGCACCTGCTGGTAGGTATCCCAGAACGCCGGACCGCATCCGTGTTTGTGATAACTGGCTTCCAGTTCGCGGCGTACCCGTTCAGCCAAGCCATGCATGCCGTATTCCATACGACCTCCGTTGGACTTGTTCTGCATCGTTGACGGTCGACCGATTCACTTGCGAGCTACTGAAAGACTCCCGGCCTTCACAGCCGGTTGATGCCAATTAGTCATAGATTTCACGACACGTCAATTACAGGCCGCGACTTTCGCGATTGAAATTATTAATCGTTCATGAAAGGCCGTAGCGACCGGGATCAGAAACGTCCGTGCCGATGTCGACAAAGCCAGCCGGCGAACCCGGGTAGCCATCACAGATCGGACCATCGCTGGGGACACGTCGATCGATTCTGTCTATGTTGCTAAGCATACTTAGCAAATCGATCTTGGCGGCTTGTCTGCGACAACCCTCGACGCATCTCATGCGGTTTCATCGTGCGAGTCGTCATCCATCGGGAACAACGCAGGGTATCGCTGCTGCAGGATGTAGCGCCTGAGCGGCGGGATGGGAAAGCCTCTGGGCCATTGCGAGACAGCGGATCTGCTGATTCCAAACAACCTGGCGAGCTCTGCGTCGGTGGAAAAGCCCAGCCGCGTGCGGACCTGCCGCTTGCTCCAGAATTCGTCCATTTTCGATCCCTTTCATCATCAAACTTATTCTTGCGCCAAGGCCTCTTTCGCTTCCACGCGTTAAGCTGGCTTGCATAGATGAATACTCTTGGACAACGACTCGCGGTCGCCATGAAGGACGCCGGGCATGCACGCCCTGCCGACCTGGCGCGTGCCGCCGAAACGACGACGGCAACGGTCAGCAACTGGCTCAACGACCACGTCAAGGCCAACCACGTGAAAGCCGAACAGCTGTTCCGCATTGCCGATGCGGTGAAGCTGGACCCACGCGAGCTGCTGTTCGGCCCGCTGGGACGGGGAGTCGGCGAGCGCGGCACGGCCTACATGCACATGCCCAGCGAAGCCCATCTGGATGTCTGGCAAGCGGCCTATGAGCTGGTCGCCCACATCCTTGACGAGCGCGGACTTGAGGTGGGCTACCGTCGCGAGGCCACGCTGGGGTTGATGGCCCATGACCTGCTGATGGAGGGCGTCAGCCGCGGTAAGGTCGCACGCGTGGTGATGACTGCCCTGCCCTGACCCATCGCGGGCTGGTAGCATGTCCGTCGATGGGGATGGGGCTCCCCCGATAACCGCCTGAGATGGCTGATGGCTCCTGCTGAGACGAACCCGGCGTTCGTCGATGGCAGGCCGTGCCCGCCATTGCGTCCGCCGTCGAACCTGCGAACACGCACTCGAGGCAAGCAATGCAGACGTTCAACAACTATGTGCTGGTATTCCTCGGCGGCGGTGTCGGCGCCTGCCTGCGCCATGCCTGCAACCTGATCGGCGCCCGCGTGGCCGCCGGCAGCACCTGGCCCTGGTCGACGTTCCTGGTCAACATCAGCGGCGCCGTGCTGATGGGCGTGGTGGTGGAGGCGTTTGCGCTGCGCAACGGCGCGTCGCCGCAACTGCGCCTGCTGCTGGCCACCGGCATTCTTGGTGGCTACACCACGTTCTCCACCTTCTCGCTGGAAACCGGCCTGCTGCTGCAGCGGGGCCAGCATGGCCTGGCCGCACTGTACGCCGGCGGCTCGGTAGCACTGGGCCTGGCCGGGCTGTTCGCCGGCATGAAGCTGACCCGGCTCGCGCTGGGGTAACAGTCAGCCGGCAGCAGCGCGCGCCTGTCCGCGCCACTGCCGTGGCGATTGCCCGGTGTGTGCCTTGAACGCCCGAGACAACGCGGCCTCGCTGCCATAGCCAACCTCGTCGGCGATCCGTTTCAACGGTCGCCCCTGCCGCAACGCCTGCTGCGCCAGGCCTACCCGCCAGCCCTGCAGATACTGCCCGGGCGTGGTTCCCATGGCCTCGCGGAAACTGGCGGCGAACACGCTGCGCGACATGCCTGCAACATCGGCCAGATCTTCCAGTGTCCAGGCCTGGGCGGGTGCCTCGTGCATGGCCACCAGCGCCAACCGCAGCCGTGGATGGCCAAGCCCGGCGAACAGGCCGCCGCGCATCTCGCCCCCCTCCATCAACTGCCGCAGCACCTGGATCATCACCACCTCGAACAGGCGGTTGACCATCACCGTGCGACCGCAGCGCTGCTCGAATGCCTCCTCGAACAACAGCTCCAGGGCGGCATGGCCGCCATACAGTTCGGCCAACGGCAGGCAGATGAAATCGGGCAGCGCGGCACTGATCGGGTTGAGCCTGCCGCCCTCGAAATGGAGATTGGCGCAGGCCATGTCCGCGCCATGCTGTGGATCGGTGTGGAAGCGGTGTGGCAGCGGGCGCGGATACAGCAGCAGGCTGGGAACGTCGACCTGCACCGTCTGCGTGCCATGACTGACCTGCAACGGACCGCGCCGCACCAGGTGCAGCTGGCCGGCGTCGCCTTCGGCCTCCAGGCTGTTGATGCCGCACAGCGCGCCGGCATGGAACACCGAGGCGGTGACCGCGAAGCGTTCGAGCAGGATGGCGAGGCGATCGACCATGGCGGGACCCCAGATCAAATGGAAGGGAGCAGATACGGCAGATCGTATCGAATTCGATTGCATTGCGTCAGGGGCTAGCCACCGTGCAGGGGCAGCGCTATACAGGCGGCACCTTCCGCGCAGACCGCACCGGCCAGGGCAAAGACCATGATGCGAACCTTCCACCGGCTGGTCCTGGCACTGGTCCTGCTGCTGCCGCACGTGTCGCAGGCCGCCGCGCCGCCCGCCCCGTCACGCACCTCCAGCGGTGAGCTGCAGGGCGCGCGCTGGCGCCTGGACGTGCCCGCCGGCTGGAACGGCGAACTGGTGATGCTGGCGCATGGCTATGAACCGGTGGGCGTGCCGCAGCCATCACCGATGCCGGCCAACGACAGCACCGCCAGCCTGCTTGCAGCGGGCTATGCCGTGGCGCAGAGCGCCTATGCCAGCCAGGGCTGGGCAGTGGCAGATGCGATCGTGGACATGGAACGCCTGCGCGCGCACGCCGCGTCCGAATTGAAGGACGTGCGTCGCACCTGGATTCTCGGCTTTTCGATGGGCGGTGCGGTGGCCATCGCCACCCTCGAACGCCTGCCACGGAACTACGCCGGAGGCGTGTCGCTGTGCGGGGCCAACCTGCCCGGCGAACAACTGGCCAACGACCTGCTGACCACTCTGGTGGCGTTCGACTATTTCTTCCCCGAGCCCAAGGGACTGCCCCGGCAGGGCCTGGCATCGGCGGAAGCTGCGGCACTGCCGCAGATGGAGCTCTATCAAGGCATCGCCGCCGCGCTTCAGACCCGGCCGGCCGTGGCTGCGCAACTGGCTGCACGGCTGCAGGTAAGCGTGGAGGCATTGCCGGGCACGATCAGCCTGCACGCGATGATCCTGCACGAACTGGCCACGCGCGCCGGCGGCATGCCGGTCGGCAACGTGAGGACCGTCTACCGCGGATTCGGTGACGACAAGGCGTTCAACGCGGGCGTGCAGCGGCTGGCACCTGCTGCGCCGGCACAGCGATACGTGCGCGAAAAGCTGGCGTTGACCGGCGCGCTCAAGCGACCGCTGGTGATCCAGTTCAACAACAACGACCCGAGCATCGTGCCGCGCATGCAGACGGTGTATCCGCAGCTGGCCGAGCACGCTGGCGCCACGCCATTGCCGCGCGTACTGCCTGCGGTGGGCGAAGGCCACTGCGGCTTTGCGGATTCACAGGTGGTCGAGGCGTTGAAGGCAGCCGCGGCTCCCTTCTGAGCAGCCGACCGCATCAGTGGCCGAGCGTACCCATTGTGAAGGTATAGCCGGAGCGCATGAGGAAGTCGCGCATGCGCAGTTCGGCGCGGCGCGGAGACGGAAGATCCGGCGGGCCATACAGGGCATAGACCACGCCAGCGCCCTCGATACTCTCCCGGCGCACATCACAATGACGGCTCTCCGAGGCGACGACCCAGCCATCCTTCAGTTGATCGGGGCCGATGGACTGCCCGTTCTTCAGCCGGAAAGTAAGCCAGCGCACATCTGCGGTTGACCTGCTCATTGCCGACCAGCCGCATCGTGCATGCGGCCCCTCATGTCCTTGCCTGCCATTGCTGCTCCCGAAGACCAGGACTCCGACCATACCCCGTCGCAATGTCGTGGCCGGCTGAGACTGCCGGCGGCGCGCGGCGGGCTTCAGGCGCGTACGTCGAACAGCCTGCGGAATGCCTCCTGCCCGGCAGGTGTGACCTGCAGGTCGCGCCGCCCCGCGAGGCGACGCAGCCAGTGGTTCTGCAGGAAACTCTCCAGCAGTGCTTCACCCACCATGCCGGCCATGTGCGGGCGCCGCTCGGTGCAGTCCAGGCAGCCGCGGCAGTATCGCGCGGGCGTCACCTGTGGCGATCGCGCGATCAACGCTTCCAGCGGCTGACCCACCGCGCGCAGGATGGCGGCGCCATGGGACGTCATCTGCCAATGGTCTGCAGCCGTGGAGATCGCCCCGATGGTCAGCAGGTGGTCGCAGATGGCGACGGCGTATTTACCCGCCAAGTGCCGGTAGCAGGTGCGCGCCCGGCGGAAGCCGGCATCAACTCGTACCGCTCGTGGAGAAAGCGGTGGCCGTTGATCGCTGAAACGCAGGATGCCTTCCAGCATGTCGGCGACCTCGGTCGAGGCAATCCGGTGATAGCGGTGGCGTCCCTGCACCTCCACGGCCAGGATGCCGCCGTCGAGCAACCGCCGTAGATGACTGCTTGCCGTCTGCGGCGAGATGCCAGCCACGCCGGCCAGCTCGGACGCCGTGTGCGCCCGGCCATCCATCAACGTCAACAGCATGGCCGCGCGTGCATGGTCACCGACCAGCGTGCCGACATGGATGAAGGAGCGGGACGTCTGGACCATGGCCGCATTGTGGCATGCCGCTTTCCGCGCATCGTTCGACCCGGATCGAAGCATGCGCTCCCCTGCACAGTGCACAGTCATCGCCCGCACGCCACGAGCTCAGACATGCCACCGCAAGACTTCCAGCGCCGCTGCATCACCCCCTCCGTGCTCTACCCGGGAACACCGGTGGTGCTGATGACCACGTTGAATGAAGACGGCAGTGCGAACATCAGTCCGCTTTCATCATTCTGGGCGCTGGGCGACCGCGTGGTGCTCGGTATCGGCGAACAGGGCCAAGGCTGCAGCAACCTTCTGGCACGCGGCGAATGCGTACTGAACTTCGCAGATGCCACGCAGGCGGCGCAGGTTGAAGCCATCGCCCGCGCCACCGCCCGCACCCCGGTGCCGGAATCGAAGCGTGCGATGGGGTACGTGCATGTGCCTGACAAGTTCGCACTGGGCGGCTTCAGCCGCGTCGATTCGGTGCAGGTGGCACCGCCGGCGATTGCCGAATGCCCGCTGCAGGTGGAGGTCACGCTGCTCGCCTCGCACCGGCCCAGCGGAACGCAGGATCAGGGCTTCATGATCATCGAAGGACGGATCTGCCGGGTGCATGCGCACGAGGCGATCACCGTTGCCGGAACCCAGCACATCGACGTGCAGCGCTGGGCACCGTTGATCTACCTGTTCCGCCACTATGTGGGCACCACCACGCCGGTGGCGCGCAATTTCCGCGCTGACGATCCTTTGCCGCCGACTGCATGAACCCTTGGCTGCACGCTGCCAACGAGGAGGCAGCAGAGGCCTCTGATTCAGATGCGGGATCGACGCAGCTCCAGCGCGGCGAAGGTGTACCAGCCGAACGCCGGCAGCAGCGCGATGCGCTGGGTGAGGCCGCGATAGGGCTCCGGGTCGAAGCCGGAAAGCATCAGCCACAGATAGGCCATCCCCAGCAGCGAAGTGACGCGCGCAATCCAGACCATACGCGTCGACGCAGCAGGGCCCAGCTCGGCCAGGAACAGCAGCGGGGTCAGGATCGAGAAGATGCCGATGCCATAGAGGCCATGCAGCGGACTGCCCGTGGTGAAGACGCCATTGCTGACCATGGACACGCCGAACAGGAGGGAAGTGAGCACAGTGAGCGCGAAACGGCGACCTTGCGCGAGCAACGCAAGGCTGAAGACGATGATGGCCGAGCCACTGACCACCGCGCCGACCTGCACCGCCTTGGCTGGCAGCCCCGGCATCAGGCCCAGCTCGCTGAGGTGCTGGGAGAGCGGGTGGTAGCCGGGCACGGTGAATGCAAAAGCGATCAGCGCCAGCATGGCGCCGAGAGGAACGTATACCGCTTGCTGGATGGCCAGGTTCCGCACTGCAGTCACCACCGCTGAAGAGGAGTGCGGCGACGTTAGCAGCCGGTCCCGCCGGGTCGCATGTGCAGTTTGGTACCCCTGCTGGCGCCAGGGGTCCGCACAAAGAAAAAAGCCCTGACCGAAGTCAGGGCTTTTCAATTGGAGGCCTCAAGCGGAATCGAACCGCTGTAAACGGATTTGCAATCCGGTGCATAGCCACTCTGCCATGAGGCCAACGTACTGCGATCAGGAACGACGCCCCTGACATGACAAAACCCCGCGATGGGGCCTGTCGAAACATGGAGCGGGAAACGAGACTCGAACTCGCGACCTCAACCTTGGCAAGGTTGCGCTCTACCAACTGAGCTATTCCCGCATAAGCCGTCATGGTACCGGAAGCCCGGGACACACACCAGCCATTTCACAACAGTTTTCACTTTTCTGACTGCGCGAAGAGCCTTGTGGCTCAACGTGCCCCGCCTTGCCATGGCGGGAGAAAAACAAGGCCCCAACCGGGGCCCTGTGCAATCTGGAGCGGGAAACGAGACTCGAACTCGCGACCTCAACCTTGGCAAGGTTGCGCTCTACCAACTGAGCTATTCCCGCAGATTCTCCGACCTGCGTCGAAGGAGCGCTATTGTGTCCAAATTCCTTCACGCCGTCAACAGTCCGCAGCACCGATGAACCCGCCCACGAGACCTCGTTTCGCCCGCCTGTGCTGGAGCCTTGTCGCCCTGGCCTGGCTTGCGGTGATTGCTGCACTGATCAATGCAGGCTTCACCCCGGACTATTGGATGCTGCGCCACTTCGAAGGCGCAACCCTGCCCTACCCCACCGGCGCGGTCATCCAGTTCGCTGTACTGGCCGGAGCGGAACTGTTGGTCACCGTGCTGATCGTGCGTCCCTGGAAACCAGGGCGCGTGTGGTTGCGGCTGCTGATCGCCCTGGTGCTGCTGCTGGCCTGGTCGTTCCCGTGGCTGGCCGCCGCCCTGCACCAGGCGCCGGTGCAGGGAATGCACCTGCTGTGGCTGCTGCTTCTGGATGTGGGATTGCTGCTGGCGCTGTGCGTGGTGACGCTGGCCAGTGCGTGGCGGGCGTTGGCCGGGAAACAGACCCGACGCGCACGCCCCTAGCGAAGCACGCCCCTACCTGTGGAACTCCACCCGCACATGTTGGCCGACGCGCGCCTTGGCGGCGCTCTCGAATTCCAGCACGCACTCCACCACCTTGGCCACGCCGCGCCCTGCGTCTTCGGGCAATCGTGCCTGCGCGAACACCGGGCTGATGCGGACCACACGTGCCACCGGCAGTGGCTTGCCCTCTGCGCCATCGCTATCGATCACCACCGTCGCACGCATGCCAACCTGCACGGCATCGGCGTAGGCCGCACTCAGCTCGGCACGCACCTGCAACGGTCGCGCCGGCAACAGTGACATCGCCGGCTTGCCGGCCTGCACGAACGCACCCACGCCCGGCACCTGGCCGACCACGATGCCGGCGTCCGGTGCGGTCAGCAACATCTGTCGCAGCTTGAGCCTGGCGTGCTCCAGCTTGTGCTGGGCCATGTCGACCTGCGCTCCGGCCACATCCACATCGGCGCGGACGCCGGCCAGCTGCTGCCTGGCTGCGTCGGCCTGCTGGCTGGACGACACGCCTTCACTGGCGCCGGTGGCCAGGCGGGTGGCGTTGCGCTCCAGTTCGCGCAGCTGCGCCTGACTGCCCTTCAGCCGGTCGGTGGCCAGCGCGAGATCGGCATTGGCCATGCCCACCTCCTGTTCAAGCAGTGCGCCATCCAGGGTGAGCAGGACATCGCCCTTGCGCACCACCGCCCCTTCCTTCACCGGCGCGGCGCTGACCGAACCATCCATCGCTGGTACCAGTGCAATCAGCCCGCCTTCCACATCGATGATGCCGCGGGCGACGGCGACGTTGTCCGCGCTGGCGGACGTGGCAGCGGTCGGCTGCGCGGGTACGGGTGCATCCTTGCTGCAGGCACCCAGCAGCAATGTCGCGCCCAAGGAGAAGCTGAGGGAGAACAATCGCGGCATTCTGGTCATGGGCTGTGCTCTACGGTTTCGTTCTGGCGGCGGTCATCGCGGACCGTGCCGTCTTCCATGGCGATCACCCGATCCGCATGGCGGATCAGGCGTGGATCGTGGCTTACACACAACACCGTGGCCTGATGCGCTCGTGCATAGCGGTGCAGGATGTCGATCACGCGCTGGCCGTTCTCGGCGTCCAGTGCGCTGGTGGGCTCATCGGCGAAGATCAGCGTGGGTGACTTGGCGAACGCACGGGCGACGGCTACGCGCTGCTTCTCGCCGCCGGACAGCTGTGCCGGGCGCATGTGGCTGCGGTGCGAGAGGCCGACTTCGTCCAGCGCCTGCCGAGCCAACGGCTCGCTGTCGCGGTTGCGCATGCCGCGATAGCCCAATGGCAGCTGCACCTGCTCCAGCGCCGTCAGCGCCGGGAACAGGTTGAAGCCCTGGAACACGAAACCGACGTGGTGCAGACGGAAGCGCTCCACCTCGCTGCGGGTCATGTGGCTGACGTCCTGGCCAAGCGCATGCACGCGACCGCCATCAGGCGTTGAGAGCCCGGACATGAGCGACAGCAGCGTGCTCTTGCCGCAGCCGGAGGGGCCCGATACCAGGGTCAATTCGCCGGGATAGATGTCCAACGACAGGCCACGCAGCACGGGCACATGCACATCGCCGGACACGAAGCCCTTTTCGAGTGCGTCGGCACGCAGGGTCGGGATCGCGATGGGAGCATTCGTCATCGGTGGCCCCTCAACGCAACAGCAGCGATGGATCGGAACGGACGACGCTGCGCACCGCCATGATGCTCGACAGCATGGCCATCACCGCGACCAGCGCCACGCAGCCAAGAACCACCATCGGCGTGAGCTGTACCGGTACGCGCTGGGTCTGCGCGGCCATCAGCACCACCGCGCTGAAGGCTGCGGCCAGCAGCATGCCGACACCACCGATCAGCACGGCCTGTTCGAACACCACACGAGCCAGGGCGTAGCGGCCTGCGCCGAGCGCATTGAGGGTGGCGTACTCGCGTACCGACCCGGCCACCACTGCGGCAAATGACTGGTTGGTGATCACCGCGCCGACGAAGCAGACAATGACCGCCATGAACAGCACTGCGATGCCGGCGCCGGTATCGAACAGCCAGTATTGCTGCGAACGACTGGCGAACTCCGGCGCTGTCCAGAACTCGACGGGCGTGGCGCGGCCCGTCGATGCACTGAGGCGATCGCGCACGCGCGCGGCCAGCTCCGGTGAGCGCGTGCCCGCCACGAAATAGGTGCTGCCTTCATGCGGATCGGTTCCGGCGATGGCACGCGCGGTATCCAAAGACGCCAGCACGTTGACGCCGCCAAGGCCACGCAGGCCGGGTTGCGCTGCAACCACACGCACGGCCTTGCCATTGATCCACGCGCGGTTGCGGTGCAGATCGACGCCCAGCGTATCCAGGTCCGCGCTGTCGACGATCACCGCACCGGGTTCGCGCAACCGGGCACGCAGATCGGGCGACAGGATGCGCGAGAACATCATCGCGTCGCCTGCCGTGGAGATGCCGGACAGATAGACCGACACGTTGCCGGCACCCTGTGCGCTGGAGCGCCACTCGCCATCGACCCACTCGTAGGGTTCGACGCGGGTGACATCCGGGTCCATCCGCAGGCGATTCTCTACATCCGCACTGATCGCATGACCGTAGTTCACGCTCTGCGTGCCGGCAAAGCCCGCCCAGACATCGGCGCTGGACGCCTTCACGTAGATCGCGGCGGTGCCGAAGATGCCCAGCACCAGTGCCGCCTGCACGATCAGCAGCACGCCGGCGAAACACATGGCCAGCACTACCGGCAGGAAACGGCGCCACTCGTAAACCAGGGTCTTGCGGGCAAGCGCGATCATTGCGCGTCGCCTTCAGGCTCGGCTGGCAAGGGAGCACCGCCCACTGCGCGATAGAGCGATGCGAATGCAAGTACGCGAGCACCCTGCGCGCCGATCAGGTCGGCCTGCGCGGACAGCGCGGCACGCTGGGTTTCCAACCCGTCGAACTCACTGGAAAGACCAAGCTGCACCTGCCGGGCCTGTCGTGCGACCTGCTGCCGGGCTGCTTCGTCGGCCACCTGCAGCGACTGGATGCTGCTGTCCTGGCGGGCCAGGCTGCCCAGTGCACCCTCCACTTCCGCCACGCCCTGCAGCACTGCCTTGCGATACCCCAGCAGGGCTGCATCCAGCTGCTTGTCGTCGGATTGATAGCGCGCGCGACGTTGGCCCCAATCCCACAGAGGGATATCGATGTAGGGACCAATCGATGGGCTGGAATCAGAGTTGGAGCGAGCGTTCTGGGTCAGGTTGTAGGCGTAAAGGATGGAACCGCCCAGGCTCAGTTTCGGGAACATCGACGCGCGTGCACTGCCCTTTTCGGCGGCAGCCTGCAGCACATCGGCCTCGGCCAGCAGGATCTGCGGGCGATGGCGCAGCAGGTCGGCCGGCACCTGCTGCAGGGTGAAGGCGCTCAACTGCGGTGGCGTGCGGTAGGCATTCCAGGCCGGATCCGGACCATCGCGACCCAGCAGCAGCGCCAACGCGCGCGAGGCGTTGCCCGCGTTCTCATTCGCCTGTGCAATGGCCGCGCGCGTGGCCGCCCGCCGCGCGCGCAGGCGATCCAGTTCACCGGGCTCGTCCAGATGCAGGCGCTGCCGAACCAGGCCCAGTTGCTCGCCACGTGCGTCAACGGCCTGCTGCCTGCCCAGCAGATCCACCTGCGCCTGCGCGACGGAAAGATCCAGGTAGCTGCGCACCACATCAGCGATGACCGCCACCTGTGCCGCATCGCGCAGTGCTTCGGCATTTCCGTTGGCCGCCTGCGCGCTCAGACGGGCACTCTCCGCTGCGCCAAACAGGCCAAGATCCCAGATCGCTTCAACGCCGGCGTGGAAGTACGTGTCGACCGCGGCGGCGTCCTGCACCTGCTTGGCACTGGCGGAGATTTCCGGACGGAAGCGCGCATCGGAGGTGCCCGACAGCAGGCGTACCGCCTGCAACCGCAGGGTGGCCTGGCGCAGGTCCAGATTGCCGGCGACGGCCTCGTCCACCAGCGCGTTCAAGCGCGCATCGGCCAGCACCTTCCACCACTGCCGCGCGTCGACCGCTACGCCCTGCCCTGCCGCGGTCTGACTCCAGACTGCTGGTACGCGATCAGGCAGATCGGGAACCGGCACCGACATGCAGCCCACCAGCATCATGCTGGTCAGCAGCGCCCCGGTACCCAGGACGATGCGTGGGACGACGGCATACCGGCGCGCGAACGCTGCCGGGAAAGTGATGCGACTGGCCACCCGCCCGCCTTCGTGGAGAGAGAAGCCGAGGAGGCTACGCCGCGATTGTGGAGTGGACATGGAGAATCGGTCGGAGGTGCGTTACAGCGCGTGTGCGGTGCATGCATTGCGAACCCTCGGCCTTTCCACAGCCTTTCATCGGCGCCGCCAAGCTGAACGCTGGACTGTCCGCGGGCGCTGCGGCACATTGTCCTGAACGCTTACACTGGCAGGCAATACGCTTGAAATCCGCCCTTCGCCGCACGCTCGGCATCTTCGCGACCGTGCTCATCGTGGGTACGACGGCGATCTGCCTGACCACTCCGTTGGCGTCGAACGCGGCCATGCTGCTGATGGACCGCAGCAACTTCATTCCCGCGCAGTCGTCGATCTTTTCCTTCGAGCCCTACGTGATCAACGAGGGCTCGTCGAACTACTGGTTGTACGGCCAGGACCGGAACTACTACTACCACTTCACCTACCGGGCCGACGCCCCGTATCTGTACATCACGCGGAAGAACGCCTGCGCCGGCTTCGATCGTGCGGACGTGCGAACCTGGTGCGGTGCGGGCCGAGGCAGCCCGCGCTAGCGCGATCGCAATCCCTTTCCGGTGCGCAAACGAAAAACGCCCCCTTGCGGGAGCGTTTTTCTGAATCTGGAGCGGGAAACGAGACTCGAACTCGCGACCTCAACCTTGGCAAGGTTGCGCTCTACCAACTGAGCTATTCCCGCAGATTCCGTTCGACCTGCGTCGAAGGAGCGCTATTGTGTCGGGATTGCTGCACGGCGTCAACAGGATTCTGCTGCCCCCTCATGAAGCAGCGTTCAGCTTCAGGATCACATCCACACGCCCCGCCGATGGAAGTAGATCTGCTCGGCCAGCCGGCGCATCGGGCCGGTACGCAGCAGCGCATTGACCGGCCAGTCCTGCTGCAGGTGGTCCATTGCCCAGCGCAGCATGCGCTTGCGGTGAAAGGTGGGGGCCGCCTGACGCGCCACCTGCTCTGCGGCCGGCCCCTTGCCGCGCCGGTGCAACCCGATCGCATCACCGACCGCCCAGCCATGCCGCCATGACGAGTGGATGCCGCCGGCCGACAGCGGCGAAACAACACCTGCCGCATCACCGGTCAGGATCACGCCCGGCGCGGTGATCGGGCCATCCGGCAACCCGCAGGGCACCAGCCCCGCGCGGGTGCCGGCAACCTGGGCCGAGTGCGGAAGTCCCACAACGTCGCGCACGTGTTCAAGGAATCCCTCGATATCCGGCGCGCGTGCATGTGCGGGATCATGCCGCAGCGCCAATCCCACCTGCACGCCGGTGGGGTTCTGCGCGGCCCAGCCGATGTAGCCGGATGCGAATCGGCGGCTGACAAAGCAGTGCAAGGCATCGCCTTCCGGCAGCTGCACGCCGGCAAACTCGCGCTCGACGCCATACAGATTGTCGCGCACCTGGCCCAGGCCGGTACGCTGGGCAACACGTGATCGTGCGCCATCAGCGCCGACCAGATAGGCCGTGCGCCCCACCCCTTCAACCTGCCACGCGTCGCCGTCGCGGCAGGCGTCGGTGAACGACTGCTGCAGACGCAGGTCCACGCCATTGGCACGCAGTTCGCTGGCCAGCCAGCGCATCAGGTTCGGCGTATCGGTGGTGAGGAAGTAGTAACCCGGTGCGGTCAGCAGCACGTTGTGCAGGTTCGGCGCATACAGGCGCACGCGTGCGACGCGTTGCACGAGATGATCGGGCATGCGCCCCAGCCAGGTCTGTTCCATCGCCTCCTTCACCACGATACCGGTGGTGTGCAGGCGTTCGCCAGGGTCGGCCTTGCGCTCGAGCACGCAGACGCGCAGGCCGTACTGAGCGGCGGCAAGTGCGCAGGCGGCACCACCAAAACTAGCGCCGACGATGACCACGTCGTAGTCGTTGGCAGGGGGAGTCTGAGGCATCGCGGCGTCACCTTGCTGGATCCGGGGGTACAGCGTGGGATCGGCGCATGGCGAGGCGATGGAGTGGCGGTGAAGTGGGGATGAAGCGCTCGCTCGCCCGATCGGGCTCCATTTCGGAATACTTGTATGGACTCACCCCGGACGACGATCAATAGTTCCTGGCCCAGTGCCATCACCAATGTAGTGGCGACTATCGACAACCACTCCGACACCCTCGATCGGGACCAATCTGAGAACGGCGACATGTAGTTGAGCATGTCCAAGAGCGCGAGTCTCGGCGATCCGCTGGCAGTGGACTGATCGCTCCGAGCAACAACCGCTCTCAATGAACCCACAAGACGACCAGTCCTCCCGGACCACGACATTCGAGAATCGATATGGATCACTTCGCCCACCTTGGCTACCACTACGGCGAGCGAGAAATCGAGTCGTTGCTGAAGGAGCTTGGGATCGTCGATGCTCCAGCCCTGGAGCCGCATTGGACAGATGCTTACTTGTCCAACGCATCACTCGGCGTTGAACTGACATTGTCAGATTCTGAGTCCTTGGCCTTTCCTAGTCGCGACTATCCAGCTGGCGCGCTAGTGTTATCCAATTTCCGCTACTACGGACGGGAAATCGGCGACTTTTCCGTTTACCGAGGCGCCCTGCCCCACGGCCTCACTTTCGGCCAAGGCAGGAGCGACGTCTTGTCAATGTTTGGTGAACCGGAATGGACAAATCCAGAAAGCAGCCGCATGCGATGGAAATCCGGCAGCTACAGAATCCATGTGACATTCGACAAGACCGGAAAGCTAGCAATTGTCTCCGGAGGATTGCCGATCTAAGAGCACAACTCTGCGCAACGTTCTGTCGGCACCCAAGTCATGATGTCTGCCGACATCGAGCCACTCCCAGACCACGCCGTCGACATCGCCCTATCTCGCGACAGCTCATAACGAAAAACGCCCCCTTCCGGGAGCGTTTTTCTTGAATCTGGAGCGGGAAACGAGACTCGAACTCGCGACCTCAACCTTGGCAAGGTTGCGCTCTACCAACTGAGCTATTCCCGCTTGGGAGGCGAAATTCTACCTGTTCTGCGCAACGCGTCAAGGCCTTTTTTTCAGGCAGATCGAGAGGTCATGGAATGCGTCATCCACGCATGGCGTGGATCTACCGCAGGCCACATTCCAGGCGATCCACGCCATGCGTGGATGAGGGATCCCGCGAAGGCCCACACAGTGCATGCATGCCCAGTAGATCCACGCCATGCGTGGATGAGAGCAGCGACGGGGTCAGAGCCCTTTCCTGCGGAAAGGGATCCGACCCCGGTGCTCAGTTGCCCAGCTTCTTCTGCCGCGAACGCTCGCGCGCGGCGCGCTCGTCGTCACGCAGGCTGGGCCAGGCGGCGTGCAGGTACTGCAGGCCCGACCACAGGGTCAGCACCGCGGCAATGGCCAGGGTCCAGTCACCGATATGGAATACCGGCGGGCCCATCCAGATGTCGTCGACCGGCACGTTCGGCGCCACCGAATACAGCAGGCACAGCAGCGCGACCATCTGCGCGGTGGTCTTGACCTTGCCGATCATCGCCACCCGCACCTTGGCACGCTGGCCGAGTTCGGCCATCCACTCGCGCAGCGCCGACACCGCGATCTCGCGGCCGACGATCACCGCCGCCCAGAACGCCATCCACGGGGTCGGATGCCCCTGCACGATAAGGAACAGCGCCACCGCCACCATCAGCTTGTCCGCGACCGGGTCGAGGAAGGCGCCGAACGCCGACTCCAGGCCGTAGCGACGCGCGATCCAGCCATCGAGCCAGTCGGTGATCGCGGCCAGGCCGAAGATCGCCGCCGATGCGAAGTTGGTCCAGGTGTAGGGCAGGTAGAACACCAGCACCAGCACCGGGATCATCACGATCCGCAACAGGGTCAGCCAGGTGGGCAGGGTCAACGTCATGCGGCTTTATTCTCTCTCTACTCGGCCGGATCCGGCGCGGCCAACCCGTGCAGGTTAGCGTAGATGCGCGCTGCGAGGGCGTCATTGATGCCTTCCACCTTGGCAATTTCCGCTTCTCCGGCCGCTTTCAGGCCGACCAGACCGCCAAAATGCTTCAGCAGGCTGGCGCGCCGTCGCGGCCCGATGCCGGGGATGTCTTCCAGTTTGCTGGTCATCCGGGCCTTCTGCCGGCGCCCGCGATGGCCAGTGATGGCGAAGCGGTGTGCTTCATCGCGCACCTGCTGGATGAACTGCAGGGCGGGATCGGCCGCACCCGGGCGCAGTTCGCGGCCATCGGGCATCACCAGCGCTTCGTGGCCGGCACGGCGTTCCACGCCTTTGGCCACGCCCACCAGCAGCACGTCTTCCACGCCCAGATCGGCCAGCGCCGCCTGGGCCTGTGCCAGCTGGCCGGCGCCACCGTCGATCAGCAGCACATCCGGCAACACGCCCTGCTCTTCCACTGCACGGCGGAAGCGGCGGTCGATCGCCTGGCGCATCGCGGCGTAGTCATCGCCCGGCTCGATGCCACTGATGTTGAAGCGGCGGTACTGCGCGCGCACCGGGCCGGCCGCATCGAACACCACACAGGAGGCCACGGTGGCTTCGCCCATGGTGTGGCTGATGTCGAAGCACTCCACCCGCTTTACCGGTTCGGCCAGCCCCAGCATCACCCGCAGCGCTTCGCTGCGCGCGTGCTGCGCGGTGCGGCTGTTGATCTCGGTGGCCAGGGTCAACTGCGCGTTGCGGCTGGCCAGTTCCAGGTAGCCGGCGCGCTCGCCGCGGACGTTCCATTTCAACTGCACCTTGCGCTCGGCCGAGGCCGACAGCGCAGAACCGATCAGATCGGCATCGGGAATTTCGCGGTCAAGCAGGATCTCGCGCGGCGGCTCGAATTCGATGTAGTACTGCGAGACAAAGGCCGCCAGCACTTCATCCGGGCTTTCCTCGCCATTGGTGCGGGGAAAGAACGGGCGGGTGCCCAGGTTGCGGCCATCACGGAAGGCCAGCAGCATCACGCAGGCCTGCGAGCCCTGCATGGCCACCGCCAGCACGTCGAGGTCGGCCGCGCGACCGTCCACGTACTGGCGGGTCTGCATGCTGCGCAATGAAGTAATCAGGTCGCGCAGTCGCGCGGCCTGCTCGAATTCCAGCGCTTCGCTGGCCGCCTGCATCTGCTCGCCGAGCTCCCGGGTCAGCTCATCGCTCTTGCCTTCCAGGAACATCGCCGCGCGGCGCACCGACTCGGCGTAGTCCGCTGCCGGCACCAGTTCCACGCACGGCGCGCTGCAGCGTCCGATCTGATACTGCAGGCAGGGCCGCGAACGGTTGCGGAACACGCTGTCTTCGCAGCTGCGCAGCTTGAACAGTTTGTGCATCAGGTTCAGCGTCTCGCGCACCGCGGTGACGCCGGGATACGGCCCGAAATAGCGCCCGGGAATGGCACGCGGGCCACGATGCAGGGCGATGCGCGGCCAGTCTTCGCGGGTCAGCAGCACATGCGGATAGGTCTTGTCGTCGCGCAGGGACACGTTGTAGCGCGGCGACAGCGACTTGATCAGCTGGTTTTCCAGCAGCAGCGCTTCGGCTTCCGAGCGCGTTACGGTCACGTCCATGCGCACGATCTGCGAGAGCATCGACATGATGCGCGCGTTCTTCGGACTGCCGTTGAAATAGCTGCCCACGCGGTTGCGCAGCGCGCGGGCCTTGCCGACGTACAACAGCGTGTCGTCGGCCGCGTACATGCGGTACACGCCCGGGGCGGTACTCAGCTGGGCCGCGAATGCCTTGCCATCGAAGGTCGGGACAGGAACAACGGTCATTCGCTGATCGGCACTTCGCTAAGCACGCCGCTGTCAGGGTCCAGGCGCAGTACGGTGTGGGAATCGGTTTCGGCGATCCACACCGCGCCGGCACCGACGGCCAGGCCGGCCGGGCCATGCAGGCGCCGCGGCAAGGGCTGGGTGGTCAGTTCGCCGCCGCCCAGGCGCAACGTGCGCAGGCGGCCATTGCCGGTGTCGGCGATCCACAACAACGGGGCATCCGGGCTCAATGCGATCGCCTGCGGGAACTGCAGGCTGGCCTGCGCACGCGGGCCATCGTCCTCGCCGAAACGCCAGGTGCCCTGCCCGACCAGGGTCTGCACCAGGTCACCGCGCAACTGCAATGAACGGATCGAAGACCCCAGCGCATCGGCCACGTACAGCACCTGCTGGACCACGGCCACGGCGGTGGGCTGGGCGAACGCGGCCAGATGGCCACTACCGTCGCGCTCGTCGATGGCGCCGCTGCCGGCGCGCCACTGCAGGCTGCGCTGGCCGAGGTGGTAGCTCCAGATGCGGTTGTCGCCGGCCATGGCGATGTGCAGCTGGTTTTCGGCGATGGCCAGGCCAACCGGATGATCCAGCGACACCTGCCGTGGCTGCGTCACCGGCCCTTCCACGGGGGCGCCCGGACGGCCGTTGCCACACAGGGTGTCGACCAGGCCGGTCAGCAGGTTGATGCGGCGCACCGCATGATTGCCGGTGTCGGCCACGTACAGCGACTCGCGCTCCAGCGCCAGCGCCTGCGGCCGGTGGAAAGCGGCCTCGGCGAGGTTGCCGTCCATGAAGTCGGCGGTACCCAAGCCGAACTGACGCAGCACGCGGCCGCCATGACTGCATTCCAGGATGCGGTGGTGGCCGCTGTCGGCGATGTACAACCGTTCCTGGTTCACTGCCAGACCCATCGGGAATCGCAGCGCCTGGCGCGGTTCGGGGTGCAGCTCGCTGCCGCCACGCGAAGGGGCGGACGGCGCACCCTCGCAGAGGGCATTCAGGGCCCGCTCCAGCTCGCCGGGCACGCCCTGGCCGATCAAGCGCTGCTGTTCGCGACCCTGCGCGTCCAGCAGCACCATCGTCGGCCAGGCGCTGACGCCGAAGCGGCGCCAGCCATCCCAATCGGCATCAAGCAGCACCGGCATGGTCAGTCCCTGGCGGCGCAGCAGTTTCAGCGCAGCCGTGGCATCACGCTCGAAGTCGAAGCGCGGCACCTGCAGCACCAGAGGTTGCAGCTTGCCGGGGTGGCGTGACAGCCACTGGCTGAACTCGGCCAGCCGTTGCGCGCTCCATGCGGAAGCCGCGTTGACGAACAACAGCGCGACCGGCCGGCCACGCAGTTCGGTCAGGGTGCAGGGCGCGGCATTGAGCCAGGCGGCGAACTCGGGCAGGTCCGGGACGGGCTGGATGTTCATGACCCGATTATGCCGGAGTCGGCGTGATGCAACAGGCGTGCCACGGTGCGTTCGGCAGCAGCGTCGACCAGCGACCAGACCTGTTCGAAATGATCGCTGCCACCGGTATAGGGATCGGGAATCGCACGTTCGCCCTGCCCGCCCGACCACGGCAGGTACAGCGCCAGGCGCTCGCGCTGGGTGGCAATGGCGAGGCGTGCGGCGTCACGCAGGTTGGCCTCGTCGGCGCACAGGATCCAGTCGAAAGCGTCGAAGTCCTGCCGCTGCAACTGCCGCGCGCGCAGGCTGCCAAGGTCCACCCCGTGTCCGGCCGCGCATGCAATGGCACGCCGGTCGGGTGGCTGGCCCACGTGCCAGTCGCCGGTACCGGCCGAATCGACCTGTACCCGCCCAGCCAGCGCCGAGGCATCCAGGCGGGCACGCAGCGCGCCTTCGGCCATCGGCGAGCGGCAGATGTTGCCGAGGCAGACGACCAGCAGCCTCATCGCGCGGCCATCGCCTGCAGCAGCGTTTCGGCGCGCTGCAGGTCTTCAGGGGTGTCGATGCCCGGCGGGAAGGGTTCGGGCGAGATCGCCACGGCAATCGGGTAGCCCGCTTCCAGCACGCGCAACTGCTCCAGCGATTCCACCTGTTCCAGCGTGCCCGGCCGCATCGAGGCGAACTGCTGCAGGAAACCGGCACGGTAGCCATAGATGCCGATGTGGCGCAGCCACTGATGGCCTTCGGGCAGGGTGTCGCGGCTGCGGGCGAAGCCATCGCGATGCCAGGCGATGGGCGCACGGCTGAAGTACAGGGCCTCGTTGCGCACGTTGCGCACCAGCTTGACCACGTTGGGATCGAACAGCGTGTGGGCATCCTCGACCGGCGTGGCCAGGGTCGACATCGGTGCGCTGCCCGCCACCAGTGCCTCGGCCACGGCGCGGATGCCGGCAGCCGGCGCGAACGGTTCATCGCCCTGCAGGTTTACCACCACGGTGTCATCGGACCAGCCCGCAATGCGCGCGCACTCGGCCAGGCGATCGGTACCCGAGGCATGCGAGGCAGCGGTCATCGCCACTTTCACTTCCGCCAGGCCGGACAATGCGTCGGCAATGCGCTGGTCGTCGGTCGCGACCCATACCTCACCTGCGCCGGCCTGCAGCGCGCGGCGGGCCACATGCAGCACCATGGGTTCTCCGCCCAGCAGGCGCAGCGGCTTGCCCGGCAGCCGCGAAGCGGCATAGCGGGCCGGGATGGCAACAACGAAGTCGGTCATGCGGGCGGTACTCGGCAGGCGCGATACAGCAGGAATGCGGCCGGCGGCGTCCATTTGCAAGCGCCGCATGGCCCCTCAGTTCGGTCGCAGCTTGTCCAGGCGATCGGTCAACGCGATCCAGAAAGCAGCAGGCATCTCGGCGCGCAGCGGCACCGCGTACTGCCAGTCATTGGCGAACGCGCGGCACTTCACGGCATCCTTTTCGGTCATCAGCACCGGCAACTGGCTGCCAAAGGACAGATCCTGCGGCTGGTAGGCATGATGGTCGGCGAAGGCGTGCGGCACCACGCCGATCGCACGCGCGCGCAGCATGTCGAAGAAGCGTTGCGGATGGGCGATGCCGGCCACGGCATGCACGCGCTGGCCCGCGAAGTACGAAAGGGGACGTGCGCGCCCGCCGGCCAGCGGCTGTGCACTGTCGATGTGCAGGGCCATCGGCCATTGGCCGAAGCCACAGGCCTGGGCAGCCGCCGCTCCATCCGCCTGGCCCAGGTTGACCACCCGGAAATCGCATTCCGCTGCGCGGCTGACCGGCTCGCGCAGCGGGCCGGCGGGAATCATCCGGCCATTGCCATAGCGGCGCTGGGCATCAACCACCTCGATCTCGATGTCGCGCGCCAGCCGGTAGTGCTGCAGGCCGTCATCGCAGACGATCACGTCGCAGCCGGCGGCGATCAACGCCTTGCCCGCTGCCACGCGGTCACTGTCCACGCGTACGGGCACGCCGGTCTTCCAGGCGATCAGCACCGGCTCGTCGCCCCCCAGGGCAGTCGGCGTATCGGCTTCCACCCAACGTGCCTTGTCCGCTTGCTCACGACCGTAGCCGCGGCTGGCGACACCGGGCTTCCAGCCCGCGGCCCGCAGGCGCTCGACCAGGGCGATGGTCAGCGGCGTCTTGCCGGTGCCGCCGGCGGTGATGTTGCCGACCACGATGACCGGCACCGCCAGCGCATGGCGCTTGCGCCAGCCACGCCGGTACAGGCGCCGGCGCAGCGCGGTGACGCTGGCATACAGCGGCGCCAGCAGTCGCATCGGCCACGGAGCCGGGCTGCCGTCGTACCAGTACGGCGGGGTCTGGGTACCTTTGCCCGCCATCAGTCCTGCCTTTCGCGGAACTGCATGTTGTGCAGGTGCTGGTACAGACCGCCCATCGACAGCAGCTCCTGGTGGGTGCCGCGTTCAACGATGCGGCCATGGTCCATCACCAGCACCTGGTCGGCATGCTCGATGGTCGACAGGCGATGCGCGATCACCAGCGTGGTGCGCTCGGGCATCAAGCGCTGCAGCGCATCCTGCACCAGGCGCTCGGATTCGTTGTCCAGCGCCGCGGTGGCCTCGTCCAGGATCAGGATCGGTGCGTCGCGCAGGATGGCGCGGGCGATCGCCAGGCGCTGGCGCTGGCCGCCGGACAGCAGCGCACCATTCTCGCCCACCGGCGTCTGCAGCTGCTGCGGCATGCGCGCGATGAACTCCCAGGCATTGGCCGCCTCGGCAGCTGCACGGATCTGCTCGTCGGTGGCATCCATGCCGTAGGCGATGTTGGCCGCGATGGTGTCGTCGAACAGCATGACCTTCTGGCCGACGATGGCCACCTGCCGGCGCAGATCGGCCAACGGGTACTCATCCAGGGCAACGCCGTCGAGCAGGATGCGGCCACCGTTGGGTTCGTAGAAGCGCGGCACCAGCCGGATCAGGCTGGTCTTGCCGCTGCCGGAACGACCGACGATGGCGGTGACCGTGCCCGGCCTGGCAACGAAGCTGATGTCGTCCAGGGCGATGCCACTGTCTTCACGGTAACGCAGCATGACGTGCTCGAAGGCCAGTTCGCCGCGTACGCGCTGCACCGCGTGCTTGCCCTCGTCGCGCTCGACCGGCATGTCGATGATGCCGAACAGGCGCTCGGCCGCAGCCACACCGCGCGAGATCGAAGTCTGCACGCTGGTCAGCCGCCGCAGCGACGGAATGATGGCCATCATCGACGTCATCAGGCCCATGAACTGGCCCGCATTGAGCTTGCCGGCCAGTGCCTCGCGGGTGGACACCCAGACGATGACTGCCAGCGCCAGCGCCGCCAGGAACTGGACCACGCTGGAAGCCGCCGCGCGGGTCACTTCCACCTTCATGTTCAGCGCCAGCATGCGGTTGGCCAGGCGCGAGTAGCGCGAGATCTCGTGCTGCTGGGTGCCGTGCACCTTCACTTCCTGCTGCGCGGCCAGCGACTGCTCGGCGGTCTGCGCCATGGTGCCCATGCCGTCCTGGATGCCGCGGCTGATGCGTCGGTAGCGCTTGCCCACGTAGGACACGATCACGCCGATCAGCGGCACCACCACCAGCATCGCCAGGGTCACCTTGACGCTCATCTGCAGCATCACCGCCAGCATGGCGATGATGGTCAGGGTATCGGCCACCACGGTCTTCAGCGCGTCGGCACTGGCCTGGGTGACCTGTTCGGTGTCGAAGTTCAGGCGGCTGACCATCACCGGCGTCGCCTCGGCATCGAAATGCGAGGACGGCAGGTGCAGGTACTTCTGCAGCACCTGTTCACGCAGGTCGCGGACCACGCTGCGGCCGGTCTTGGCCAGCGTGTAGTCGCTGACCCAGGTGGCCACGCTGCGCATCAGGAACAGGCCGAGAATGGTCAGCGGCAGGATCACCGCCATGCGCGGCTCGGGGTTGACGAACCCGCGGTTGACCAGCGGCTCCATCAGCTTGGTGAAGTGATAGCCGGCCAGGGCTTCGACCACCATCGCGATGACCGCGCCGATCATGAACACCCAGTAGGTGCGGGTATAGCCCAGCAGTCGTTTGTAGATCGGCCACACTGGCGCGTGATGGGAACTCATGGACGCACCTCTGGCGCTGTTGCAATGGCGATACGACGGAAGCCGAGCTGGCCCAGCGCGTCCTGCGCGGTGACCACGGCCTGGTAGGGAGTGCGCGCGTCGGCACGCAGCAGCACGGTCTGTTCGCGGTCGCTGCCGGCGACGGCCGCAATGGTCTGCTTGACCGACTCGACGTCGCTGCGCAGCACTTCCTGATCGTTGACGAAGTAGCGGCCGTCAGCGTTGATCAGCACGCTCAGCGAGCGCGGCGGCTCGTTGGTCTGCTGCTGGCTGGCGGTCGGCAGCTGCACCTGCAGGGTCGATCGCGCGTCGAAGGTGGTGGTGACCACGAAGAAGATGATCAGCACCAGGATGACGTCGATCAGCGGCACCAGGTCGATATGCGGCTCATCCTGGGACCGGTCGTTGCCGATACGCATCGATCAGGCCTTTGCCGTAGCGGCGGAAGACGCGCGCGCAGCGGGGGCCGGGGTCATCACCCCGGGGCGACCGTCCAGCGTATCCAGCAGCGCGCTGGCTTCCTGCTCCATCTCCACCACGTAGCCGTGGATGCGGCCCTTGAAGAAGCGGTGGAACATCAGCGCCGGGATCGCCACGATCATGCCGGTGGCGGTGCACACCAGTGCCTTGCCGATACCGCCGGCAAGCTGGTTCACATCACCCACGCCGTGGTCGAGGATGCCCAGGAACATCTGGATCATGCCGACCACGGTGCCCAGCAGGCCCAGCAACGGGCCGGCCGAGGCGATGGTGCCCAGCGCGTTGAGGAAACGCTCCATGCGGTGCACCAGATGGCGACCGGTGTCCTCGATGCGCTCGCGGATCTGGTCGCGCGGGCGGTTGCGCGCTTCCAGCGCGGCGGCCAGCAGGGCACCCAACGGTGAATTGGCACGCAGGGTCTGCAGGTGCGCCGGGTCCAGCTTGCCGCGCGCGGCCCAGTTGCGGACCTCCTGGCCCAGGCCAGGCGGCAGCACCTCGTTACGCCGCAAGGACCAGAAACGCTCCAGGACGATCGCCAAAGCCAGTACGCCCAACAGCAGCAGCGGCACCATCGGCCAGCCACCGGCCTTGACCAGTTCCCACACGTTTCAACCCTCCGGCCCAGCGGCCGCTTGTTCGATCGGCGATAGGATAGCAGCCGACCGCGCCCGCCCAGCGGCATCCCACCACCGGGCGGCGTGGATACGCTGTTCACGCAGCTGCAGGCCTTGTGCGCCAAGCCATACGCGGATCGCGCCGGACTCGGCGGTGGACAGCACTTCGGCGCCCGCCGCCTGCCAGCGCCGCACCACGTCACGTTTCGGGTGGCCAAAGTGGTTCCGGTGCCCGGCCGAGACCAGCGCCAGCCGCGGCGCCACCGCCTTCACCCAGTCCGGCGTGGAACTGCCTCCGCTGCCGTGATGGGGCACCAGCACCACGTCCGCACGCAGCATATCGGCAGCGCCCGCCAGCAGCGCCTGTTCGCCTTGCCGGCCGATGTCACCGGGCAGCAGCACTACCCCGTGCGCGCCAGCAACCCGCAGCACGCAACTGGCTTCGTTGTCGGCGCCCTTCCCGCCAACGGCAGGGAACGCGGCGGGCGGATGCAGCACCTGGAAATCGAACCCGTCCCATTGCCAGCGCAGGCCCTGTTGGCAGCTGCCGGCCTTGGCAATCGCACTGCCCGGTGGAGCCAGTACGTGCAGACCCGGCAATTGCCGGCGCAGCGCGGCGAGGTTGCCGCTGTGGTCCAGGTGGTCGTGACTGATCATCAGCTGTGCCGGCGGCTCCTGTCCCAACGCCCGCAAGGTCGGCAGCAGCATCCGCTCCTCGGCCCCGCTGCCGCTGCCGGCTGGCGGGCCGACGTCATACCAGAGTGCGTGCCGGGCGGTCCGCAGCAGCACCGCCGCGCCCTGGCCGACATCGTGCACCACCAGTTCCAGCTCACCCTGCTGCGGCCCCGACCGTGCCGGCCACAGCAACGGCAGGCACAGCAAAGAACCGGCAAGCCCGGCCCCGGCGCCGCGTGGCAACAGCCACCAGAACACCCCCAGCAAGGCCGCCGGCAACGCCCAGGCCGGCCCCTGCGCCAGCCACCACATCGCCTGTGGGTGCTCGGCCAAGGGTTGCAGCAGCTGCCAACTGGCCTCGAACACCCAGGCAGCCGTGCGCCAAGGCCACTGCCCTGCCCCGGTGCGCAGGGCCTCCAGAGCGGTTCCCAGCAGAGCCAGAGGCACCACCAGCAGGCTCCACAGTGGAATGATCGGCAGGTTCACCAGCGGCCCCAGCCGTGCGCTGCCACCGAACAGTGCCACCGCCAACGGCAGCAGAGCGACGCTGGCCACCCCCTGCCCTGCCAGAGCGCCGCGCAGCATCGTGGCGAACCCCTTCGGCCGCCCCTGCGGCAGGCACCACAGCAACCACAGCACCCCACCGAAACTGAGCCAGAAGCCCGCAGACAGCACCGACAGCGGTGCCGGCAGCAGCATCGCCAGCGCGGCCAGCGCGAGCCCCTGCGCTACCGTCACCGGACGGCGGGCAACGCGCGCCAGGGCCAGCACCGCGATCATCAGCGCAGTACGCACGGTCGGCAGCTCGCTGCCTGCAACAACGGCATAGCCGGCTGCTGCCGCCGCCGCCGCACAGGCCGCCGCCTGCGGTCGTGGCCAGAACCGGGCAAGCCCCGGCCAGGATCGCCAGAGCGCAGAACACAGCAATGCGGCGAAGCCCGCGACCAGGCCGACATGGAAGCCGGAGATGGCGATCAGGTGGGTCAGGCCCAGCGCGCGCAGCTGCGCCCAATCGACGTCGGACAGGCGACGCGTATCGCCCAGTGCCAAGGCCTGGATGAACCGCGCCGACGGGTGTGCGATCTGCCTGGCAATGGCGGCACTGGTGCGCTCGCGCCACGCAGGTAGACCATGCGCAGGGCGCAGCTGTCGCGTGGAATTCGAATCGCGCACGCTGGCGTTCCCTGCCAGCCCACGCAGCAGCGCTTGCCGCTCGCCATCGAAGCCCCCCGGATTGATGCGTGAACGTGGTGGTCGCACGCGCAGCGACAACTGCCAATCCGCCCCGGCGTGCAGGAGACGTCTCTGATCAAGCCCGGCGTCGGTCGGCCCACCCCGTGGCGCGTGCCAGAGCACCTGCAGCCGCTTTCCACGCAGCGTCGGCATCGCATCGGACGCATCCACCCGGAATTCGAAGCGGGTGTGTGCAGGCGTTTCCTTCGGCAGATCGATGACCTGCCCCCGGACGAGCACATCCTGCGCAGCAGAACCGGCCGGCAGCTGCGTCTGCATTGCCCAATACCCGTGGCAGCAAGTCCAGGCCAAGCCGAACAACAACGCAGCCGCCGCGCGTCCGCGCCAGCGCAACACCCAGCCCAACGCGGCCACGACGGTCGCCGCAACAGAAGCCCACAGCGGTGGCAACACCGGCAGCAGCACGCAGACCAACGCACCGGCAACCAGAGCGGCAGCGCACGCGGGGCCAAACAAGGGCGACAAGGTCCGATCGGCTGCCATCGACACAGCGTGCCGAGGCGCGGCCTCACCCAGCCATCAGGCAACACCGTGTGGCGTTGTCAGCGCCCGGCTAGCGACGCACGCTGCCGCGGTGGAAGTTGACCCGGAAGCTCGCCCCACCCCCAACGGCCTCGCCCACGCTCACCGTGCCGCCGTGGTGCTGCACGATCTCCTTGACCAGATGCAGGCCGAGGCCGCTGCCACTGCCAGCAGCACGCAGGCGGTGGAACGGCTCGAAGATCGCCTCGCGGTCACCGACCGGCACGCCGGCGCCCTGGTCGCTGACTTCCAGCAGGCACTGCCGGTCCAGACGCACGCAGATGGTGCCGCGCCCGCCGCCATGGACGATGGCGTTGTGCACCAGGTTGGCGATCACCCGCCCCAGGGCGAGGCCATCGCCATGGATCCATACTGGCGTCTCCGGCGCATCCACTTCAAAGCCGTAGCCGGCGCCAACCACCAGAGGCGCAAGGTCGGCGGCCGCTTCGCGCACGACATGCGCAAGGTCCAGGCGCTGCAGCGCTGCGACGTTCCGGTCCAGGCGCTGCAGGTCGAGCAGGTGCTCGGCGACGTTGCCGAGACGGGCGACATCGGTCAACAGCTGCGATTTGAGCTCCCCCTGCGGCAACTGCGACAAGCGCGCCTGTACCACCGCAATCGGTACCCGCAGTTCATGGGCGGCGTCGGCCAGGAATTTATCGCGTGCTGCGTAGCCCTGCTGCACCTTGTCGATCGCATCGTTGAACGCTTCGACCAGAGGCGCGACCTCGGTCGATACCAGCTGCGCGTCCAGGCGCGCACCGGGCTGGCCGATATCCAGCTCCTTGGCCTGCTGCGCGGACCGGCGCACGCCACGCATGGCGCGATGGATCACCGTCGGCATCACCAGCAGCGTGACCACGATCAACGGCAGGAAGAACCACAGGCCGATCAACCGCAGCACCATCAATGCGCCATCCAGCAGGCCGCCCTTCGGCGCCCCGCCCACCATCACCGTGATGCGGCGGCCGTCTTCGTTGCGGATCATCACCCGCGCCACATCCAGGTACGGCGGCACCAGCGAACCCAGCTCGGTGGCACCCAGTGTCGGCAGGCGGGCCAGCAGCGGCGCGTGGATGGCAGGCAGCGTACCGCGCTGCAGCCATGCACCGCGATCGTCCACCGCCGCGAACCACAGGTTGCCACCGGCACGCGCATCGAGCTTCTGCCAGCGTGCTTCGTCCAGCACCAGACGGCCGCCTTCGCTGTGCACCGCGTTGGCCGCGCTCTCGGCCATGAACATGTCCATGCCCCAGGTGTCCTTGTCGCCCCAGGTCAGGATCAGCGCGACGACGGCGAACAACACCGTGAAGGCCTGCGCCAGGAACAGCCGCCACGCCAGTCCAAGGGTGATCGAACGAATCGGTCGTGCCATCTCAGGCCTCCGCCAGCAGATAGCCGACGCCGCGGATCACGTGGATCTCCACGCCTGCCCCGGCCTGCTGCAGCGCCTTGCGCAGTTTTGAAATATGCGCATCGAGCGCATTGGACTGGATCTCATCATCGAATCCGTACACCGCCGATTCCAGCGCGCTGCGGGTGACCGTGCGCCCCTGCCGCATCGCCAGCGCCTGCAGCACCAGCACCTGCCGCCGCGGCAGTGCAACCGGTTGGCCGTCCACCTGCGCCTGCAGCGATTCGAAATCAAACTCCAGCCGGCCCAGCCGCAACCGGGGGGTCACCATCGCCGACGGTCGACGCGAGACGGCGCGGATGCGCGCCATCAGCTCTTCGATCGCCACCGGCTTGACCAGATAGTCATCGGCACCGACATCCAGCCCCTCCACCTTGTCCGACAGCCCACCCTTGGCAGTGAGCATGATCACCGCCAGGTTCGGCCGCAGCGCACGGGCAGTCGCCACGAAGCCCACGCCATCACCATCGGGCAGCTGCCGATCGAGCAGCATCAGCTGATGCACCGGCTCACGCAGGGCGAGCGCAGCCTCGGCCAGGCTGCCGACCACGTCGGCGACCACACCCTGGCGCTCAAGCCCGGACTGCAGGGCTCGCGAGAGATCGGGGTCATCTTCGACCAGGAGAATGCGCATCGGGGGCTCGGCAACCGGAAACGGTGCCGATCATAGTGCCTTCGGCGTGCAGGTGGCGGCGATGCCAGCAGATTGCGCCTGCGCAATGTTCCGACAATGTTGCGCGCGCAGCATGCATCGCCATCCCTGCAACGCACTACATCGATGACCTCACTGTCCCCCGCCCTGCTGCGCCCCCTGCTGTGCACCGTCGCTCTCTCCACGCCGCTGCTGGCCACCGCGCAGGAACAGGCTCCGGGGGTACAGGCCGGCATCACCTTCGGCGCGACCACTGGCGCCTACGCGCACTATGACGACAAGCCGCTGGTGCTGCCGGCGCTGTCCTGGCAGGGCAAGCGCTTCTTCGCCAGCCCCGGCTCGCTTGGCATGAACCTCTACAAGGCCGACGGCCTGCGCCTGTCGGCGGTGGCGACGCCCTACACGTTGCGCTTCAAGACCGACGACGTGAACGATCCGCAGCTGCGCCGCCTGCACAGCCGGCAGATGTCGGCGATGGTCGGCATCAATGCCGACTACAGCGCCGACTGGGGCGCGGTGGCGGCCAGCGTGAAGCGCGAAGTAAGCGGGCACGGCGGCGGTGTTGAATCCAGCCTGCATTACAGCTATCCGATCCAGGCCGGCCGTTTCACCTGGGTGCCGCGCGTGGGCGTGGTGCATTCCAGCGCCCGCCTGCTCGACTACTACTACGGCATCAGTGACGAAGAAGCGCTGCGCTCCGGGCTGGCGGCCTACAAGCCCGGCAGTGCCACCTCGCCGAGCCTGCAGATCGCGGTCAGCACGCCCCTGGGTACGAAATGGCGCGCGACCGGCGTCGTCGCCAACCAGTGGTTCGGTGATGCCGTCGAAGACAGCCCGATGGCACGGCGCAGCAGCCAGACCTCCGCTTTCATCTCGCTGATGCGCGCGTTCTGACCGAACCTGCATCCGCCCCACGGACAACAAGGATCCCGCATGGCCGCTGTCACCCCCACCGCCGATGCCAACGCGATCCTGCGCGCGCCGGATCTGGACAGCGCCGAGCGCGCCTACCTGGGCCTGCTGCCGGACATGGATCATGTGGACGCGTTGACCCGACGTGCACTTGGCCTGTCACGCGCTGCCGATGCTGCGCGCGGATACGCACTGTCGATGACCCTGGTCGGCCTGCGCCTGCAGGAGCTGGAAATGGGCGAGCCGTGTGCAGCCGAATATCGTCAGGCGACGCTGCGCAGCCTGCGCCAGGCCTTCACTGCGGCCTGAGCGTCCCGTCAGCGGAAGGTCGTCCAGGCCAGCACCGCAGATAGCAGTGCGACCCAGATCACGGCCTTGAAGGTGCCTTCCAGCATGTTGCCGCCGAACAGCAGTTCGATGATCGGGTTAGGCCGGGAAACGGGAGCATGGTCACTCATGGTGGCGTCCTGAGGTTTGGGAACTGCGTCACCGATGATACAAAAGCTTGACATTCCTGTTGCTGTTTCCGGTATGGTCGATGCAACGCGGCGTTCAAGGATGATCGATGCTCAAGCGTGCACTGTTTCCCGTAGTCGCCCTGCTGCTGGCCGCACTGGTCATCATGCTCTCCTGGCAGAACCGCCAGTTGCGGCAGGTCAACGAACAGATGGCGGCGCAGCTGCAGCAGACGCAGCTGGACGCGCATGGTCTTGCCACCGGCACCCGGCCTGAACTGTTGACCCTGCGGACGACGCAGCAGACCCATGTCGATATCGGTGGCGCGCGCGGCGTGCCGCAGATCCTCTACTTCTTCTCTACCGCCTGCCGTTACTGCCTGGCCTCGGTGCCACAACTGCAGCAGATCGCGGCTGCGCGAGGCAGTGCCGAGCTGGTGGGCGTGGGCCTGCCACCGTACGACCAGCTTGCCGACTACGCAGGCAAGCACGCGCTGGCGTTTCCGATCGCCGTCGACGATCAGGGCGAAGTCTCCAAGCGCTACCGCGCCACGCTGACACCGATGCTGATGGTGCTGGCCGCAGATGGCAGCATCGCCTACAAGCATGTCGGCCAGCTCGACACCGGGACGGTGCAGGCCGTCGCCAACGCAATGAATCCGGGAAGCCACACCAACTGAAGGAGATACACATGATCGGGAAGAAAACGCTGTTCTCGTCCGTCGCCGGTATCGTCATCGTTGCTGCAATGTCATTCGGGGCCGCACAGGCCTTCGCCACACCGGTGAAGACCGGCTTTGCACCGGGTTGCGTGGATACCCCCGGATGCATGTTCGGCGGCAATGGCCGCGCCGGCGGCACGCGCATCTGCTGCGTCGCCAACTGATCCCGCTTCGACACCGCCCCGCACGCGGTGACTTCATGTTCCATCGCCATTCCAAGGAGATACACATGATCGGAAAGAAGAAGCTGTTCTCGTCCATTGCCGGCATCGTCGTCGTGGCCGCCATGTCATTCGGCGCCGCGCAGGCCTTCGCCACTCCGGTGAAGACCGGCTTCGCGCCGGGCTGCAAGGAACATCCGAGCTGCCCCTATGGCAACGCAGGCTCCCACGGCCTGCTGGTCTGCTGCGACCCCATGTAACCCGCCTCGAAGCTCTGCAAAGGAGATACAGATGATCGGAAAGAAGAAGCTGTTCTCGTCCATTGCCGGCCTCGTCGTGGTGGCCGCCATGTCATTCGGTGCCGCGCAGGCCTTCGCCACTCCGGCCAAGGCCGGGTTCGCACCGGGCTGTGAATTCACCCCGGGCTGCCCGTATGGCGGCTCAGGGCATTGGTCCGGCCCTCGCCTGTGCTGCGATCCGCTCTGAGCCCGCCTGATGGTTCCAGCCACGTCGTGACCTGAGCCCAGGCTTCCCGGCCAACGGGGTCACTTCCGGGCAAACGGGCCGGACTGCCTTCACGGGTGGCCCGGCCCTTTTTCATGATCGTGTTCTGCCGCCGCCCCGGTCTGGCACGGATTCATCCTTGCTGGCTCTGGTTGGCGCGCACTTTTCCGGTCTTCGTCGGATACCGGTTTCACAGCGCAGGCCGCAGTGCAACGCTGGGCTCCCTTCTCCGGAGCACCGTGCCATGCCGATGCTTGCCCTGCTGCTGTTGATGGCCGGTCTGTGCAACCGCGACGGCGGTACCGGAAGCGATTCGCTGCGGATGCAGATCCTGCAGGCCGATGCCCAACGTGCCGTCCGCGCGCCTGCGACGTACGGCCAGACGGACAGCCAGAGCGTGCAGATCCTGCGCCTGAGTGCGGATCGCGTACTGCAGGTGGCCCACGCTCGCGTGCACGGTGATGCCGACGGTATACAGCGCGGGCAATCGCACGCCCGGGGAATGCTGCAACTGTGGCAGCGCGTGGATGGTCATTGGCAGCTGCAGCGCAGCGCCAGTGTCGAGCAACGCGGTTGACGCTGGCAGCAGCCGGCCAGGCTGGAACGAGCGCGGATCGCAGGCACAAAAAAACCGGCCCAGGGCCGGCTTTCATCGTTGCCACCGCTGCTCCGGCCATGCCGGGAACCGGTGGTGGGCGGTACAGGGTTCGAACCTGTGACCCCTACCATGTCAAGGTAGTGCTCTACCGCTGAGCTAACCGCCCAAATATTCCGTGCAGCCCGCAGGCTGGTGCTTCTACGTAAAAACCCGGCGCCAGGGCCGGGCTTTTCATGCTCACGACAGCCCTCTGGGGGACTTCGTGGTGGGCGGTACAGGGTTCGAACCTGTGACCCCTACCATGTCAAGGTAGTGCTCTACCGCTGAGCTAACCGCCCGTTTGTTGCTTCTGCAGCGCCGCGATTGCGTCGGTGCAGGCCGCGTATATTACGGACGACGACCGGCAAGCGCAATACTTTTGTGAAGAAAAGCCGCTTTACCGCGTTCAGCCCAGGCTGGCTTCCTTCAGCTGCCTGATCTGGTCGCGCACCCGGGCGGCATCCTCGAATTCCAGGTCCTTGGCATGCTGGTACATCCGCTGCTCCAGGGCCTTGAGGCGAGCGGCCAGCTGCGCCGGACTGAGCGAACGGTAGTCGACCGTGTCCTCTGCCACCCCGGAACGGCCTTTGCCCTTGCCCTTGCGGAACTCCTTCTCGGCGGCGTCCGAGCGTGCGCCCTCCAGCACGTCGACGATCGGCCGCGCCACGGAGCGCGGAGTGATGCCGTGCTCCAGGTTGTACTCGACCTGCTTGGTGCGGCGGCGGTCGGTCTCATCGATCGCTGCCTGCATCGAACGGGTGATCTTGTCCGCATACAGGATCGCCTTGCCGCGCACGTTGCGGGCCGCACGGCCGATGGTCTGGATCAACGAGCCGGTCGAGCGCAGGAAGCCCTCCTTGTCCGCATCCAGGATCGCCACCAGCGAGACCTCGGGCATGTCCAGCCCCTCGCGCAGCAGGTTGATGCCGACCAGCACATCGAACTTGCCCAGACGCAGGTCACGGATGATCTCCACGCGTTCAACGGTATCGATGTCCGAGTGCAGGTAGCGCACGCGGATGCCGTGCTCGGTCAGGTACTCGGTGAGGTTTTCGGCCATGCGCTTGGTCAGGGTGGTGACCAGCACGCGGTCACCGGCCTTGATCCGCTCGTTGGCCTCGCTCATCAGGTCATCGACCTGGGTGCCGACCGGGCGGATCTCCACCACGGGGTCGATCAGCCCGGTCGGGCGCACGACCAGCTCGGCCATGTCCTCTCCGGCCTCGCGGAATTCATACGGACCCGGTGTCGCCGACACATAGATGCTGCGGGGGCAGCGCGCCTCCCACTCCTCGAAGCGCAGCGGACGGTTGTCCAGCGCTGACGGCAGGCGGAAGCCGAACTCGACCAGGGTTTCCTTGCGCGACCGGTCACCCTTGAACATGGCACCGATCTGCGGAATGGTCACGTGCGATTCGTCGATCACCAGCAGCGCATCAGCCGGCAGGTAATCGAACAGGGTCGGCGGCGGCTCGCCCGCGTTCTTGCCGGTCAAATGCCGCGAGTAGTTCTCGATGCCGTTGCAGAAACCGACTTCGGCCATCATTTCGAGGTCGAACTGGGTGCGCTGGGCCAGGCGCTGCGCCTCGACCAGCTTGTTCTGCGCGTACAGCTGCTCCAACCGCTCCTTCAGCTCGACCTTGATGGTCTCCACCGCCGCCAGAACCCGTTCACGCGTAGTCGCGTAGTGGGTCTTCGGGTACACGGTGAAGCGCATGAGGTTGCGCATGGTCTCGCCGGTGAGCGGATCGAACATCGTGATCTTTTCCACCTCGCCATCGAACAGTTCGATGCGCAGGGCCTCACTGTCCGACTCCGCCGGGAACACGTCGATCACTTCACCGCGCACGCGGAAGGTACCGCGCTGCAGCTCGTATTCGTTGCGCGTGTACTGCAGCTGGGTCAGGTGATTGATCAGGTCGCGCTGGTCGATGCGCTCGCCCTTGGACAGGATCAGGCGCAGCGACAGGTAGTCTTCCGGCGCACCCAGGCCGTAGATGGCCGACACGGTCGCCACCACGATCGCATCCGGTCGTGACAGCAGGGTCTTGGTCGCCGCCAGCCGCATCTGTTCGATGTGTTCGTTGATCGAACTGTCCTTCTCGATGAAGGTGTCCGACGACGGCACGTAGGCTTCCGGCTGGTAGTAATCGTAATAGCTGACGAAGTACTCCACCGCGTTGTGCGGGAAGAACGCCTTGAACTCACCGTACAGCTGCGCTGCCAGGGTCTTGTTCGGCGCCATGATCAGCGTCGGCTTCTGCACCTGCTGGATGACGTTGGCGATGGTGTAGGTCTTGCCCGAGCCGGTGACGCCCAGCAGGGTCTGCTTGGCGACGCCGGCCTCGAAATTACTGGTCAGCTTGGCGATGGCATCGGGCTGGTCTCCCGCCGGCGAATACGGCGAGACAAGTTGAAAACTGTCGCTCATGGTGTTGCCAGGTCTCGGGGAAGGTAAGTATAGGGGGCGTCCGGTGACGGTCGGCTGAGGGGAAGCCGGGGAGACCGGCAGGGGGATGCCCGATGGCGCCCCCCATTGAAAGGGGCGACGCTCGCTCCATGACCCCGCCCTTGAAACGCCCCCCTGTCCCCGGCCCCGCCCTTGGCATGCAACTGATTGAACTGGTGACGATTATTGCCGTCCTTTCCGTGTTGCTGGCGGCAGGATGGCCGACGCTGCAGTCAACACTGCTGCGCCACCGCGCCGACGCACTGCAGCTGACGCTGCATGCCAGTCTCTCCAGCGCGCGCAGCCAAGCGCTGATCCGGCGTGAACTGATCGGCGTGTGCGCCAGCGAAGACGGGCATCAGTGCACGGACGACTGGAGTGCCGGCTGGATCATCTATCGCAGTGGCCTGCGGCGGGGCTCACCAGCAACGCCGGAAGCCATCCTGGCCCATCACCGTGGCCGCGACGATGTCTCGATCCTGGCACACGCCAGCAGCGGACGGCCGCTCCTGTTTTTCCAGGCGGATGGGCGAAGCCCCGGCGCCAATCTGACCCTGCGCATCTGCGCTGGCAGACACCTGCACGGCAAGCTGGTGGTCAACAATGGCGGGCGTACCCGCAGTGAACGCAGCAACCGCGATCTGCCGTGCTGAACAGAGCAAAGAAAAGCAAAAAGCCGCGATTTCTCGCGGCTTCTGCAGTATCTGGCGCCCGAAGTTGGACTCGAACCAACGACCCCCTGATTAACAGTCAAGTGCTCTAACCGGCTGAGCTATTCGGGCGGGGAGGCGCATTGTACTGGTCGAATCCTGGAAGATCAACACCCACTACCAACAATCGGAAACCGCTCCTCCCGAGGTCTTCCGGTTGGCCTGGTCGAGGGTCAGCTTGCCGCAGCTGTCCTTGACCTGCGTACCCGAAGGAGACGCCGTGATCGTGAACGTGGAACCATCGCCCTTGTAACTCAGGTCGTATCGCGTCGCCCCGCCCTCGCGTGGCGAGACCTTGCTGGGCAGGGTGTAGCCCGAGTAGGAATTGTTGCTGGAGTGATAGCGCTCCGCACGTTGCGCGTACTCGGCCAGGTCCGCTTTGGCTACTGCACGATGTGATCGAAGTACGTACTGCTGGTACGAAGGAATGGCGATGGCCGCCAGGATGCCGATGACGATCACCACGATCATCAATTCGATCAACGTAAAGCCCGCTGAGCGATGAGGCGCACGGAAAGACTGCATGGATGTGGATCCTCGCACAGGGGTCACTGGAGCTGCCGCCAGGACTGGCGACCGCAGGGATAAGGCAGATACAGCGACTGGCTGCCGGCGGCGCCTACCACCATCCAGCAAGAGCTGCCCCCGGGCGGACCTTCCTTGCCACTACCCAGACGCGGTATGACCGACAGGGATACGTCCTTGACCGGCGCGGTTCCCTCGGTCTTCAACGACAGGCCCGCTGTACCCGACGCCGGCTTGACACCCGTGGGTGAACCGGTCCGGACATTCTCCAGGGCAGGCGCACCGGTCAGCGAGGAAAGACCAAACAGCCAGTTCGAACCACTCGTCGAACAGCCAACGGTTTCCAGATTGGGGACATAGGTCGGCATGAACATGATGCCGCTGACCAGCAGTGGATTACCAACGAACCGTTCACCGTTGCTCGCAGGCAGGTTGATCATCCACCCTCGCGCATTGGCCGGCGCAGTCCCTGCCACAATCCTGCGCGCCTCGGCGCCCGTCGCCGGAGCATCCGCGGTATAGGGCGCCAGATTGGCCGAGGTCAAGGTCGATGTGACCCTCTTCCCGCCAATGTCATTGACCGCATACAACGCCTGTCGCGAGGTGTCGTCCTTGTCACTGTAGAACGAGAAGCTGCCCGTACCGAAATACAGCATCACGCCACCCGATGGACCGGTCGCAGCGGTCATGCCGCCCGTGATCGGCTGGCGGAAGTTCCGCGCGCTGGTGTCCTGGCTGACCTGGGTGGTGAATACGGGAACGGTCAGCGCCGTGTTGGAACTATCGGTGAGGTCGAATTTCCAGATGGCGCCACGCTGATCGGCAGCGTAGACGGTATCGGCAAGACCATCGCGACCGCGCAGGTCCTGGCTGTCGCCACGCCAGCGATCCACCACCACCACGTTGCCCAACCCATTGTCTCCGGAGATGTTGGCTCCCGAGGCATTGCTCTCTACCGCCTCGATCATCCGCGTGGCGCCCGACGCCATATCCACGACGAACAGTACGGCCTTGCGGCTGGCACTGTTATAGCCGTTGCCGAAGATCGCCTTCCATGCAACCGTCTTGCCTTCCTTCACCGGTACGATCACCGGCTTGCCCAGCACGAAGCCGATGTTGTTGCGCACGCCCTCGGCCAACGACATGTTCAGGTCGCTGATCTCCCAGAGCGCTTGACGCGTGGTAAACGCTGCCGGGTCACTCACGTCCAGCGCAAATACCGAGCGACCACCAGCGCCAGCCGTACCGACCAGTCCCGTCTGCCAGGTGCTGCCGACGAGCATGTCCGAGATGGTGATTGCACCGTCGACGAAATAGCGATGGCGGAAGGTCTGATCAGCGGTATCCGGTTTGTACGGGAACAGCAGGTTGGCCATATGGCCCAGCGAGGTTGAGGGAATGTACGCAAAGCGCTCGGTCCCTCCCGTACTGTCCATCTCACCCGATGCCCCCATGCCACCATCGAAGGCATGCAGCATGCCGTCATTGGCACCGACGTACACCGTGTAACGACCACTCTTCGCCTTGGTGTCCAGGTACTTGGCATAGCTGGCGGCATAATCTTCGCCGAGCTGGCGATAGCCGTAGTCATCGGTAGGCGAACTGACCACCGGCGCCGAATTGACGATATCGCCCAGCGGCGTGGTGCGGTCGCGGTACTTGCCGCCGCTGCGCTTTTCCATCGTCGTATCCGCTTTCAGATAGCGGATGGCCGTGTCGATATCAGCATCAATGGACTTCAGCTTGTCAGTCGAGCACACCAGCATCTCTGCGTACTTGCCATCCGGCTTGCTGCAAAGATCGGCCAGGCTGATGTCGGCCGAACCGAAGTCAACCAGCGTACCCGCTTTGTTGGCCACGATGCGGCGACCCGTTGAAGCGAGTTTCGTTGACGCCTCCCAGGCCTCGCTGAACACAGCGACCTGGTCACTGTTGATCTTCACGGTCGACGCCTTCAGCTTGCTCGACCAGTCGGTCGCACCATTGCGGATGTCATAGCTTGGCGTCACCGACAGCGAACCTGCACCAATGCGGGCGCCGGTCATGCCAATGGTTCCCGACGACGACTTGCCGCCGGAAATCGAGGCCAACACACGTCGCATCGCCTCGGTTACATCGGCAGGCGTCTGCGCATTGATGAATTCACCACGGCTGTTGAGCGCGGCGTGCCAGATCTCATCGATGACCGTTCCATCGTCCACCGTCGACGGATCAGGGCTGCCGTTCCAGTTCGGCGGATTCTTGTACGGATCCGCCGTGGCGGCAGCATCCACGCCGTAAATCCGCCCCTGAGCACCAAGCGTGACACCGTAGAAATTCATGTGCAGATCGGCCTGGCAGTCCAGTCGCTTCCACTCCGCGCTGCCTTGGGACAACGTGCCGCAGCGCTCGTCCACCGGCACCTGCCCCTTGGGGAAGCCGGTATCGGAACGAAGCGGCGTCTTGCTGCCCGAGTAATAGGCCGCAGTGACGTCGGCCATCGTATTGCTGTAATTGTCGGCGAAGGGCAGTGTCGGCAGGTTCACGGTATTGACCGCGTCCGCGTTGGCGAACGAGCCATTCGGATAGTTCTTGGAATTCGTGTAGCCATCCGTGAACAACATGCCGCCATTGCGCTGGCAGGCGCGGATGACGGGCGCGCCGTCGTCGGTACGGCGGAACTGTTCGGCCAGATACTCCACAGCACGACGGTTGGGCGTGCCGCTGATCGGCTTCAATCCGTAGATCTGCTGATAGAGATCGGCGCGGTTGGTCACCAGATCATGCATCTTCACGTTCTTCAGGTCATTGATCGTGAAGTAACCCACCCGCATGTTGTCGACGCCGTACAACGCCTCGGTGGACGCACCGACAATGGCCAGCGTGCGGCTGCGGTGATACTGGAACCAATTGGCGAAGTTCTGCACCGCAGTGTCGTAGGCACCATCGATGCTGTAGTTGTCCTTCTTGATCTGATAGCGGCGCAGATTGCACTTGGGCCCACAGGCCCCCTGGATCACCGGTCGATTCGCATCGTCCGACTTGTATCCGTAGGGCGCCGGGGAATTCTCCGGCAGGTAGAAGGTCGCCGGGAAGTACTGCACGCCATATTGCACCGCAGAGCCGATGTCACGCGAAGCGGTGCGCCAGGCGTTGTTGCGATAATACGCATTGTCGGTTCCCGTCAGATCGGGAATCTTCATCCCGTCGACGAACTGGAATCCCTCACCGCTGCTTGAACGCACACTGGTCATGTTGTACGTGATGTCGTACCCCGCAAATCCGGAGCGCGGGTCGACACGCGCCGCCGTGGTACTGGCAGGGTTCCAGCGGGTTCCATCGGCCCTCAGCCACGGCTTGTAGCTGACTGACGGGTTGTAGTAGCTGGCGTTGTAGACGTGCGAGCGGGCGAAGCCGAAGATATCCAGCGGCGGGATCGCACGACCATACGAATAGCGCTCGTTGTAGTTGTTGTGCGCGTAAAGGTAAAGATAGCAATCGGCTGAACCGGAGTTGCAGTCCTGCCCAACGCTGTAGAAGCTGCCATTGTTGTTGAAGAAGCTGCCAGTCGACGTGCTGAAGATCAAGCGCCCGTCACCGCCCGGGAACATGCGCTCGAAGGTCATCGAATTCGAGTCATCCACGGCCATGATGAACGCAGGCGGTGTCTGCACCTGCACGTTCAAGGGCTCCTGCGCCAACACACCCTGCGCCTGCGCGGCCATCAGGGTATGCACCAGATAGCCGCCAGCGGCGACAACGGCAAGGCCTACGCCCGCCAGGATCCTGCGATTTCGCGTGTTCATGGGTTCCCCACCCTCACAGCTTGAATACGGTGTCGACCGCCGAGCGCGATGTCGCGTCGGTGGCCGTGTCGCCGGCGTATGTCGTGATCTGGTAGACCGGTGTTGCGGCCTCCAACGGCTTGCCCATGTCCAGCGCCCCTTCTCCCTGGATGCAGCCCTGGATCTGCCGGACCTTCACTGCCGGCTTGCTGCCCAGCTTGGTCTTGGCGACCCAGTCCGATGGATCGAAGCCATCGTCGCAGCGTTGATCGATGTCGGCCGAGGTAACCGTCGGGCTGTCACCCGGCGACTGGCGATTGGCAATCTTCTCCACGGCATTCTCGGCACTGCGGGCGGCGCCCTCGGCACTCTGGAAGGCTACGTTGCCGGCACGGTAGCCCGATGCCATGCGCTCCTGCATGCCGGCCACCTGCATGCCTATCACGCCCAGCAGCGCCAGCATGATCAGCAGAATCAGCGCGACGTAGAGCACGGCACCACGCTGCCGGACAGGGGCAGAGAAGGTGCGGCGCGAAGACAGCTTGATGGAGCGCATGGTCGTCAATTCCCGAACAGGCGGTTGCGCAACGCAACGGAAACTTCATAGGCGCCACGGTGGCGCTGGTCATAGGGATCGCCCGGCGCGATGGTCACACCAAGCACCCCCAGGTAGGTGGCTGCCGAACCCGGAGCCTGCGCCGACGCCCGCTGCGGGCTGCGCGCAAGCAGCCCCACCTGCACCATGCCGACGCGGCGCCATGCGCCAACAGCGGTCGCATCCGTCGCGGTGCTGACGGCACTGGCAACACGCTGGTCGACGATGCGGCCACTGGGCGGAGTGGAAAGCGAAATATCCGGCGTTGCGTCAAGGCCGTACAGGAGCTGCATGCTCTCGATGCCCTCCACCAGCTCCTCACCGTCACCGTAGCCACCGGCTCCGTTGGCGCGGGCGCGGTACAGGGCAGGCTCATTGTTGCCGTTGCTCGCGATGTAATACACCAGGCCATCGGCGCGATACAGCATCGTCATCGCGTTGTTGACCGAATAGCCGGTCAGATCCAGCTTCTCGATCTTGACGGTGGATCCACTGATGGTGGCCGGGAACACATCGGCGCGGGTGCAATCGGCCAGCGCGAACACCGTCGGAGTGCCGGCAGCACCCGCCTTCAGGCGCGCCATGCCGTCACCGGACACCGTCACCGTGGTTGTAGTGCCATCCACACCGACGCCTGTCACAACCGCCCCTTCCGGGCTCAACAGGCGGAGCACAAGCACATCACTGCCGGGCAGTGGCGCCGGCTTCAGGTTGATGATGCTCTTGGGCACGGATATCGCCGCGCTCCACGTGCGCCCCAGGGTCAGTGTATTGGTCGGGGCGGTGCCTGCGGCCTCATACCCCTGCACCGGCACCGAGAAATCCAGCGGATCTCCACTGCCCGCGGCGATACCGAGGTTGTAGCGGACATCGCCGGTGTTCTTGATCACATGCGCCTGGTCGTTCACGCAGCCAAAGTGACCCGCCATGCGCAGGTCACGCTGCAGGAAGTCCAATGCGAAACGTGCATTCTCCTGGGTCCGGGCAGCCCCCTCGGACAGGCGTGAAGCCGCGCGGGACGCGATGAAGATCTGCGTGATGCCCAGCAGAAGGACCAGACCGATGACCATGGCGATCATCAGTTCGATCAGCGACAGGCCGCGGGCTCGTGAAGACGGACTCATGGACGCGCTCACAGGAAAGTGGTCAGGCCGAAGGTGGTGAGGCTGTCGGGCTCCTTCGGATCCCAACGCTGATCACCCCAGGTAATGGCCACGCTGACCCGGCCGGTGCTCTGGGTAAACTGGACCTCTGCACTGGCCTTTTCACCGAGTGTCTTCACAACCTCACATTGCCAGCGTGCCACGTTGGTCTTCGGCGTCACCGCCGCGCCGGTCGGCCAGGCACAAGCACCATTGGCCGTCACCGCTCCGGCAGCGAACGAGGCCGAAGAGTAGGCCCCGCCGGCAAGCGTATCGGTGCGCTGGGCGCGCATCAGTTCGATCAGGTCGTTGGCCAGGTTGGTCGCCTGGGTCCGGTAATTGGCACTCTGTACGAATCGCACGCTCGTGGTCTGCAGCAAGGCAAAGCCGAGCAGCCCGAACGCAAGGATCAACAACGCAACCATCACTTCGATCAGGCTGAAGCCACCCTGGGACGAACGCGGAGAGGCAAGGTTGCGGCGATTCATGAGCAGGTTCCCTTGGTCACCCGGACCTGGCCGGACTTGTTGATCGTCAATGTGCTGCGCTGTTCGCCGGCCTTGCAGGACGCCGGGGACAGGACCACCGTCTGATCGTCCGCGGCCTTGCGACGGCCACGGCCATCAAAGGCGATGGTCGCTCCCGGGGGACCAACCACGCTCAATTGCGGGTTGCCCAGGGAAAAACGCAGCACGCTGTCATTGCTGCCCAGCACGCCATCAGCGTCGAGATCGGACCAGGCCAACAGCCCCTTTGACCATTCACCGTCACACGCCAGGCCATCGGTACTGCCACAGAGGCCACCACCACGGTTGTTGCGGATGGCCTCGCTGCGCGCAAGGTTGGTCAACGCGATTACTTCGTTGTTGGCAGTTGCCAGCCGGTTCGAACGAATCATGCTGCGGAAGCTCGGATAGGCGATCGACGACAGGATCACGAAGACGGTCAGGGTGACCATCAACTCAATCAGCGTGAAGCCGTTTTGCCGGCGCAAAGACATTGGACGCTCCCCAGCGTGTTGGTGGCCACGATGGCGCACCGGCCTGCCGCCGGCAAGCGGCGGCAGGATGAACGGTCAGATCCGGGCGACGGGCGTCAAAGCCTTGACATCCCGCCCTCCCCCACCGGTCCGGCGCGGTCCCCGCCGCGCCGTCCAGCCCCCCTCGCCTCGCTTACGCCAGCACCTGGTAGCAGGGCTGGTATTCGCCGGAGATCTTCATCCGGCGCTGCTCGACGAAGGCACGCAGCAGCGCGTCCAGGGCCTGCATCATGTCGGGGTCGCCATGGATCTGGAACGGCCCGAACTCCTCGATGCGGCGCATGCCGTCTTCCTTCACGTTGCCGGCGACGATGCCCGAGAAGGCCCGGCGCAGGTCGGCTGCCAGCGCGTGCGGCGCACGCCCGTGGTGCAGGTCCAGCGCCGCCATCGCCTCGTGGGTCGGCACGAACGGCTGCTGGTATTCCCACGGAATCTCGATGGACCAGTTGAAGAAGAACGAATCCTTCTGCGCCAGGCGATGCTCGCGCACGCGCTTGATGCCGGCCGACATCTTCTTGGCCACCGCCACCGGGTCGCCGATGACGATTTCGTAGCGCTCGGCCGCGGCGTCGCCCAGGGTCAGGCGGATGAAACGGTCGATCTGCTCGAAGTACGGCGCAGCGACGGTCGGGCCGGTCAGGATCAGCGGGAACGGCAGGTCCTTGTTCTCCTCGCGCAGCAGGATGCCGAGCAGGTACAGGATCTCTTCGGCGGTACCCACGCCACCGGCGAACACGATGATGCCGTGGCCGATGCGGACGAAGGCCTCAAGGCGCTTCTCGATGTCCGGCATGATCACCAGGTGGTTGACGATCGGGTTCGGCGACTCGGCGGCGATGATGCCCGGCTCGGTCAGGCCGATGTAGCGCGTCACGGTCCGGCGCTGCTTGGCGTGGGCGATGGTGGCGCCCTTCATCGGGCCCTTCATCGCGCCCGGGCCGCAGCCGGTACAGATGTCCAGGCCGCGCAGGCCCAGCTCGTAACCGACCTGCTTGGTATACAGGTACTCGTCGCGCGAAATCGAGTGGCCGCCCCAGCAGACCACCAGGTTCGGGTCACCCGGGTTGAGGATGCGCGCATTGCGCAGCAGCCCGAACACCGCATTGGTGATGCCCTCGGACGACTCCAGCTCGGCCGCGTAGGCCGGGCCCATCTCGATGGCCATGTACGCCAGGTCACGGACCACCGCGAACAGCAGCTCGGCCACGCCGCGGATGATCTCGCCATCGACGAACGCCATCGCCGGCGCATTGGCCAGGTCGATGCGCACGCCGCGATCCTGCTGTGCGACCTGGATGTCAAAATCGGGGTAAAGATCGCGCGCGGCGCGCGGATCATCGGAGGCACTGCCACTGGTCAGCACCGCCAGCGCGCAGCGGCGCAGCAGCTCGTGCATGCCACCACTGGAGGCGTCGCGCAGGCGCGCAACCTCGGCCCGCGACAGCACATCCAGGCCACCACGCGGGTAGATCCGCGCGTCCTGCACCGGCAGCGTCCGCGCTGCCTTTTCATTCGTTGTCATATCCACTTTTCTGCTTCCTTTAAGGTGTCCGACTGTACTGCCGCCCCCTTAAAAAGCAAAACGGCCGGGAAGCCCGACCGTTGGATAGGTGCGTCCCGCGTTCGCCGCTCCGGGACCGCTTCGGCGGCATCTGCGCCGCGCACGTGTCTGGATGCTACGCCGATGCACCACCTCCCGCAAGGACTTTCGCCTGAACGGAAAACGGCCGGGTTTCCCCGGCCGTTTCCCTTTACTGCATCAGGCTCTGACGGATCAGAACTTGTACTTCAGGGTCAGCTGCATCGACCAGCGCGACACACCGGTGTTGCCCTTGTCGTTGTTGTTTTCCTGGATGGTCGGGGTATCGGTGGCGCCGGTGAAGTTGTAGATGTACTTGCCGGTTGCCGGATCGATACCTGCGTAGCTGGCCACGCGGGAGGTGGAGTTGAAACCGTAATCTTCAATACGGCCCCACTTCTTGTTGAGCAGGTTGCCGACATTCATGATGTCCAGCGCCAGCTCACCCTTGTGCTCCTTCACGAAGCCCGGGAATTCCTGGGCGATGTGCAGGTCGAAGCTGTTCACCCACTTGGTACGGAAGGCGTTTGCCGGAGCAATCTCGCCGCGGTACTTCTCCAGCTGCGGGTTGGCGGCAAGCCAGTCGAAGAAGGCCTTCTCCATCGCCGCACCGCCGGTGAACTTGACGTCGCCCGGGCCATTCGGCACGTAGAACAGGTCGTTGAAGTAACCGGCGCCAGTGGTGGCGGCGGCATCGCCGTTCATGTCGTTGTAGTAGATGTAGCTGAACGGACGACCCGAACGACCTTCGTAGAACAGGCCCACGGTGGTGTTGTAGTTGCCGAAGAACGCCTTCTTCCAGTTGATCGAACCGGTCACGCGGTCCTTGATCGCGTAGCGCGAATCATAGGCCACGTTCTCGTTGGCGGTACCGATCAGGGTGCTGCCCCAGTTGGAGGTGTTCTGCGAGCTGGTCAGCGGGCTGACTTCCTTCGCGGCGGTGTAGGTGTAGGCCAGCGACCAGCCCCAGTTCTCGGTCAGCGGCTTGTTCAGACCGGCGGTGAACTGGCGGCTGCTGCCCTTGTCGGTGTTCTTCATGAGCAGCACGTCGCCCATGTCAGAGGGACGATTGAACTTGCCGCCCGCACCGTTGCTGCCTTCACGGATGGAGCAGTTGGCGCCGGCGCACGGCACGTAGCCTGCGTCATTCCAGTACAGCTCGCGACCATCCTGGCCGATGCGGGTCGCTGCAACGCCCGAAGCGTTGTACAGGTCCAGTCGCTCGAAGTAGATCGCGCTCTTGACCTTGGTGTACAGGAACTCAGCCGACGCAACGATGCCATACCACGGCAGCTCGTGATCGAAGGCGATGTTGGACTTCCACACCGACGGCAGCTTCAGGTCAGGCGCAGCGATGTCCACGTTCTGACGAGCACCGGCACCCGCAGCCGGGATGTACGGCGGATTGGTGTTCGGGGTGAAAATGCCGGTCTGGTTACGAACGGTGTACTCGGTGTAGTTCAGGCCGGTGTTCTGGTAGGCACCTGCCAGCCACACGTTCGGGGCCGCGCCACCGAACAGGCCCACACCGCCGCGCAGCTGGGTCGGACGATCGCTGTCGAAGGTGTAGTTGAAGCCGAAGCGCGGCTGCACCAGCTTGCTGTCGGGCAGCTGGGTGTTGTCGTAGCCGTACAGTTCCATGATGCGCGGGTTGTACAGCTTCTGCGTGCCGAAGTCCGGCATGTCGACGCGGACGCCGGCCTGCACGGTCAGGTTGCTGTTGATGGCCCAGCTGTCCTGGATGAACAGGCCGGTGTTCTTCAGCGTGTACTTGGCCGGGATGTCGTCGTAGCTGCCGCCGGCGCGCGGCGCACGCACAACGTACTGGTTGACGCGACCTGCAGCGAAATCGCTGAGGTTGTTGAACACATACGCGCCGTTGACGTTACGACCGTAGTAGTTCAGCAGGTCGTTGTCGGAGTAGTCGAAGCCGAACTTGACGGTGTGGTCGCCGACGTACCAGGTGGCGGCACCGAAGGCGCTCAGCTCCTTGCTCTCGACCGCGTTGACGTGCGAGTTCTGCTCGGTACCGAAGTACAGCGAGTCATTGCCGCTGGCGCCAAAACCACGGATCTGGATCTGCGGCAGGCTCGACGGCGTGGTACGGACCGAGGTGTATTCCTTGTGCGAGATCTTGAACTCGGTCGAGAAATTCTCGGACCAGTCGCTGAACAGCTCGCCCATCCAGGATTCGTAGGTCTTCGGCTGCTGGTACCAGAAGGTGCTCAGCGAAACCGCGCTGTTGCTGATCTGCGGGAAGCGGACAACATTCTGCTCGAGCTTGTTGTAACGCACCGCGGCACGGTGGTTCTCGTTGATGTTCCAGTCGATCTTCAGCGCGTACTCTTCGACCTCGGTCTTGTTGGCCGGGGCGTTGAGCGAACCTGCGTCGAAGCCGTAACCGGTCGCGATCTGCTGCGCGCGGGTGATGTCGGCATCGGTGATGGTGCCCTTGCCGTACGGCGAATCGGTCAGGCTGACGCCCGGGGCCGAACGCTCCATCTTTTCGTAGTTGGCGAAGAAGAACAGCTTGTCCTTGACGATCGGGCCGCCGAAGGTCATGCCGTAGGTCTTTTCGTCATCAAAACCGTTGAAGCGGACATCGTCCAGGTTCTTGCGGACCATGTCCTTGTCGCGGTACGCGTAATACACGGTGCCGCCGAAGTTGTTGGTACCCGACTTGGTCACCGCATTGATCACCGCGCCCGTACCGCCGGCAATGGTGGTGTCGTAGTTGGCGATGTCGATGTTGATTTCCTGGATCGCATCCATCGACACCGGCTGACGCTCGGTCGGCAGGTTGTTGGATTCCAGGCCGAACGGATCGCCGGCACCGATGCCATCGATGCGGATCGCGTTGTAACGGGTGTTCTGACCACCGACCGAGATGGCACCGTCGGCCTTGCTGACCTGCGAGATGCGCGGATCGAGGCGGATGTAATCCTGGATGTTGCGGTTCACCGACGGCAGCGACTCCAGCGTTTCGCGGTTGACGTTGGTGCCGGTGCCCATCTTGTAGGCGCTGAACAGGTCGCTGCCCACTGCGGCAGCCACGACCTGGACGGCATCCAGATTGGTGGCGGCAACATCGCCGGCCAGGTTGGCGTTGACCGTGTTGACCTGGTTCAGGTTGAGGTACACGCCCTCTTCGGTCTTGGTGCCCTCACCCGGCTTGGTGATGGTGATGGTGTACGGACCACCCACGCGCAGGCCGCGCGCGTTGTAACGACCCGACGCATCGGTGGTCGCACGCGAAACGGTGCCCGATTCGGTGTGGGTGATGGTGACTTCAGCACCAGCAACAGGCGCGCCCGCATTGGACACGACCTGGCCGCCGACACCGGCAGAGGTGCTCTGGGCGAAGGCGGGAGCGGCGGCGAGCGCAGCCACGAGACCAAGGGTGAGCTTGGACATCCGGAATGGGTGAGTCATTGTTCGGTAGCCTCGATGCGAGTTGGCGATGGCGGAAAAAAAGCGCATCCAAGCAGCCTTGCGGGCGGCTGTTCGGACATTTATCTGGGGTTCCCTACCGTGAACGGCAGCTGCCGCAACGGTTAACACTAGATTAACACGCTACGCTTTCAATGTGACGGTTGTGCGACAAACGGCACCGGATCGCAACGCTATCGTGACGGAATCTTCATTCCGCTTTACGAACGTCTTCACTCGTCGATGGCGGATTGCCCGCATCGAGCACCTGCCCGCGCCACGCCAGTCCGGCAGCGGACAACAGGGTCACGGCCGCTGCCGCGGCGGCCTCGGGGCCGCATGCGGCCGGGTCCTGGTCGATCGAATAGGCCCGCGCACGCAGGGCGGTACGCAAGGGGCCAGGATACAGGCCACTCACCCGCACCGGGCTGCGGGCCAGCTCGTCATGCAGGCTGCCGATCAGCCCGCGCAGGCCGTGCTGGGCGACACCGTAGCCGCCCCAGTACGCCTGCCCCACCCGCTCAGGGGCATCCACGGTGAATACCAGCGCCGCATCTTCACGCTGGCGCAGCAACGGCAGGCAGGCCTGGGCCAGCCAAGCCGGAGCGGTCAGGGTGACGTGCACGGCGCGGGCGAAGCTGGCCGGGTCGGCCAGCTCGAACGGGGTCAGGCCGGGAAAGTGGGCCGCGCAGACCAGCAGGCCATCAAGGCGCCCCAGCTCCTGCGCCACCGCCTGGGCCAGTTCGGCATAGTCGTCGGGACCGGCACCTTCCAGGTCCAACGGGTACAACAGGGGCTCCGGCCCAACCGCCTGCACCTGGGCGTAGACCCGGTCCAGCCTTCGTGGCTTGCGCCCCAGCAGGACCACGGTCGCCCCCGCCTCAGCGGCTGCAACAGCGGCAGCGCTGCCGAGCCCGCCGCCCGCACCGGCAATGAGCACCACACGGTCCTGCAATGGGCGGCCATCAAGCGCCCCGTCTGCCGGTGACGTCGATGGCCAGGCGCTCATCCCTGCGCAGCCTCTTCGACGATGCGCTTGAGCTCGCCGGCTTCGAACAGTTCCATGACGATGTCGCAGCCGCCAATCAACTCGCCGTTGATGAACAGCTGCGGGAAGGTGGGCAGATTGGAGAAGCGCGGCAGATTGGCGCGGATCTCCGGCTCTTCCAGCACATTGACCGTGCGCAGCGCGACGGCGCCTGCGGCCATCAAGGCCTGCACGGCGCGGCTGGAGTAGCCGCACATGGGGTATTGCGGGGTGCCCTTCATGAACAGCACGAGCGGGTAACGATCCACCTCGGCCTGGATTTGCTGCATTACCGCCACACCTCACTCCTTGCTTCGCCGGACAAACCAACCGTGATGGTCGGCTAGACTGCCCACGGTAGCTGCCATTGTAAGCCGATGGTACCGGCTGCCGCCGCCCCCTGGCCACGAACCTGTCCATGCCCGTCGAACTGCCCGCCCTGCCCTACCTGCCCTCGTCCCTGCAGCCGCACCTGTCGGCACAGACCGTGGAACTGCATCACGGTCGCCACCATCGCGCCTACATCGAGGCGGTCAATGCCGCCATTGTCGGCACCGAATGGGAAGAAGCCACACTGGAGGACATTGTCCGCCACGCCCAGGGCGCGCTGTTCGATGCCGCCGCCCAAGCGTGGAACCACGGCTTCTACTGGCAGTGCCTGCGCCCGCGCGGCGGTGGCGAGCCGCAGGGCCGCCTGGGCGAACTGGTCAAGCGCCAGTTCGGCGACGGCCAGCGTCTGCGCGAAGAGTTCAATCGAACCGCGCTTGGCCTGTTCGGCTCCGGCTGGGTGTGGCTGGTGCAGCACCCCGGCGGGCAGCTCGGCCTGCAGGCCACCCGCAATGCGGGTACGCCGCTGACCGGCGACAGCACGCCGCTGCTCTGCTGCGATGTCTGGGAGCACGCGTACTACACCGACTACCAGAATGATCGTGCACGCTATCTGGAAGCATTCTGGCAACTGGTGAACTGGGAATTCGCCGAGAGCCAGCTGCGCTGAGACCGACGGGCATCCGTATCCGCCGGGCATGGCCCGGCGCTACCGGCATCACGCCTGGCCGTGGTGGATGCCCATCCTGGTCGGCCCCGCTCTGGTAGATGCCCACCTTGGTGGGCCCTGCTCTGGTAGATGCCCACCTTGGTGGGCGCCGCCGGCCAGCGGCCGGCACTACCGGGTTCAGCGGCGCCTGCCGGCCGACGGCCGGCATCACCTTGGTCAGCCGTTACGCAACGCGTGTACCGCGGGGGCCACCTGGGCCTGGCGGTCGAGCTCCAGGCCTACCTGCTCCAGCGCATCGGCCAGTGCATCGGCATCATCATCACGCAGGGTGGCGTGACCCACCTTGCGGCCGTCACGCGATTCCTTGCCATAATCGTGCCAATGGCCACTGGCCTGCTGCAGCACCGGCGTCGGGTCGGGCATTGCCCCCAGCCAGTTCAGCATGCAGGCATGGCCGAGCATGCGGGTACTGCCCAGCGGCAGGCCGAGCACCGCACGCAGGTGGTTCTCGAACTGGGAGGTTTCGCTGCCTTCGATGGTCCAGTGCCCGGAATTGTGCACGCGCGGCGCCATCTCGTTGGCCAGCAGTTCACCGTCGCGGCAGAACAGTTCCAGCGCGAACACACCCACGTACTGCAGGTGTTCGGCAACACGACGGGCATAGCCGATCGCTGCTTCGTGCTCGGCAGCGGACAGCACCGCCGGTGCCACGCTGGCCGACAGCACGCCGTCGACATGCCAGTTGCCGGTGACCGGCCAAGCCTGGAAGCTGCCATCGCGGCCGCGCACGGCAACCACGCTGACTTCGCGCTGGAAGGCGACAAAGCCCTCGAGGATCAGGCCGGTGCGCTCGACCTGCGCCCCCAGGGCCTGCCATGCCGCATCGATGTCCGCTTCGCTGCGCAGGCGGAACTGACCCTTGCCGTCGTAGCCCAGGCGGCGGGTCTTGAGGATGCACGGCAGGCCGAATTCGGCGGCCCTGGCAGCCAGCTCGTCGCGGCTGCGGATATCGGCGAAGGCCGGCAGCGGAATGCCGAGCTGCTGGAACAGGGTCTTCTCGCTCAACCGGTCCTGGGCCACCGCCAGCGCCGACGGCGGCGGGTAGACCGGCACGCGGTCGGCCAGCCATTGCGCGCTGTCCGCCGGCACGTTCTCGAAATCGAAGGTGATCACATCGACTTTGGCGGCGAAGTCCGCCAGTGCCTGGCGATCATCGAAGGCCCCCACGGTGAGCGGTGCCAGCGGGCCACTGCAGGCGTCGGCCGCCGGATCATACAGTTCGAAGCGCAGTCCCAGCGGCGCACCGGCCAGGACCATCATGCGGGCGAGCTGGCCGCCGCCGAGGATGCCGACGGTCAGGCTCATTGGCGCGGATCGTCGTGAGCCATCACGTCTTCGGTCTGGCGCGCGCGGAAGCTGTCCAGCGCCTGGCCGATGGCCGGCTGGTCGCTGGCCAGCATCGCGGCGGCAAACAGTGCGGCATTGGACGCGCCGGCATTGCCGATGGCGAAGGTGGCGACCGGGATGCCGGCCGGCATCTGCACGATCGACAGCAGCGAATCCATGCCGTTGAGGGCCTTGGACTGCACCGGCACGCCCAGCACCGGCACCGCGGTCTTGGCCGCGATCATGCCCGGCAGATGCGCGGCACCGCCGGCGCCGGCGATGATCGCGCGCAGCCCGCGCGAACCGGCCTGCTCGGCATAACTGAACAACACATCCGGCGTCCGATGCGCGGACACCACCTTCACTTCGAACGGAACACCCAGAGCTTCAAGCTTCTGGGCGGCGTGCTGCATGGTYTCCCAGTCGGAGCGGGAACCCATGACGATGCCGACAAGCGGCGCGATCGGGTTGGGGGTCATTGGCCGTCACCTGCCTTAAAGACGTATTCTAGCCATCTTCCACGCAAGACGAAGAACCATGGATCGCAAGCTGCTCGACCTGCTGGTGTCGCCCGACACCCGCCAGCCCCTGTCCCTGCTGGATGGCAAGGGCCTGGAAGCCCTCAACCGGGCGATCGCCGCCGGTTCCGTCAACCGCGCCGATGGCAACCCGCTGGCGCAGCCGCTGCGCGAAGCCCTGGTCACCCGCGACCGCAAGCAGGTGTTCCGCGTCGACGACGGCATCCCGGTGCTGCTGGCCGAAGAAGCCATCCCGACCGCACAGATCGCCGACTTCCCGGCCGCATGAGCGCGCTGCCGACGCCGGATCCAGCCGTCGTCGCGGCCGATGTCGCCCGCGCGTTGGCCGAGGACCTGGGCAGCGGTGACGTCACCGCCGCCCTGCTGCCCGACCAGCCCGACAGCGCCTACCTGCTATGCAAGCAGGATGCGGTGATCGCGGGCCGTGCGTGGTTCGATGCCACCCATCGCGCACTCGATGCGGACGTGCAGATCGAGTGGCGGGTGGCCGAAGGCGACAGCGTCAGCGCCGGCACCGTGCTGGCCCTGCTGCATGGGCGCAGCCGCAGTCTGGTCAGCGCCGAACGCACCTCGCTGAATTTCCTGCAGACCCTGTCCGGCACTGCCACCACCACGGCCCGCTACGTTGCTGCGGTGGAAGGTACAGGCACGCGCATTCTTGATACCCGCAAGACCCTGCCCGGCCTGCGCCTGGCCCAGAAATACGCGGTGCGGTGCGGGGGTGGCGACAACCACCGCTTCGGCCTGTACGACACGGTGATGCTGAAGGAGAACCACATCCGCGCGGCCGGTTCACTGGCTGCCGCTGTGTCGGCCGCCCGCCAGCAATGGCCACAGCTGCCGCTGGTGGTCGAGGTCGAGGACCTGGAACAGCTGCGGCAGGCGCTGGAAGCCGGCTGTGAACGCATCCTCCTGGACGACTTCAGCCCGGAACTGCGGCGCGAAGCGGTGCGCATCACCGAAGGCCGCATTCCACTGGAGGTGTCCGGCAGCGTCGGCCTCGGCGGCCTGCGCTCGATCGCCGAAGATGGCGTGGACTGCATTTCCATCGGCGGCCTGACCAAACACGTGCAGGCAATCGACCTGTCGTTGAAACTGGGTCCGCCACCGGGTTGAGGGTGGATTCGCGGATCGTGATGTTGCCGGCCAACGGCCGGCACCACCGTTCTCACACCCGGCGTTCACAACGGCGCTGCGACGCTGCGGCCATCCCCCACAGGAGCCGCGCATGCGCCGGATGCTCTTGCCTGCCTGCCTGCTGCTGGCCGCGACGCCTTTCTCGGCCGCCGCTGTCGAAGCCTGCGATGTCCCACCGCGTTTCGGCCTGAGCCCATTGGCGGTCGCCATCCGCAACACCGCCTGCAACGAGCATCGGCTCTGGTATCGCCCCTTCATCGACCGTGACGGCCGCGCCGCCAGCCTCAGTGTCACCGAGGCCGAAGGCGATCATCTGGCCGACAACGGCCTGATCGCCTGGCAACGGGTCACCAGCTACTGGCGCGAAAGCGGCACGCTCAACGCGCTGGGCAGCCAGCCCGGCGCCAGCAGCTGCTTGGCGCCGCTGGGCACGCGTTACACCGACAGCGATTGCCGCGCCTTCCTGATCGACAATCCGTGGTCGGCGGCCTTCATTTCCTGGGTGATGGTGCGTGCCGGCGTACCCGGCTTCAATACTTCCCCACGCCATATCGACTACATCCGCGCCGCCTACCAGGCGGGCCCTTCCGGCGTGCCCTACCGCCTGGTGGACCCTGCCACCGCCAAGCCTGCGCCGGGCGATCTGCTGTGCTTCCTGCGCGACCGCAGCAGCACGCTCAGTTACAGCGGATTGGTGCAGGCCCTGGGCAACGGCTCGGTCGGCCATTGGAAGTCGCATTGCGAAGTGGTGGTGGCGGCCAACCTCGGTGGCGACCAGACGCTCTACCTGGTGGGCGGCAATGTCATGAACACCGTGGCGATGCGCCTGCTGCAACTGGATCGCACCGGCACGATCAAGCTGCCGCCGCCGCGCGAGCGCGACACCACCGGCATCGACCCGACCTGCACCCCGGGCCGTGAGGACGAATGCAGCTTCAACCGGCAGGATTGGGCCGCGCTGCTGCAGTTGAATGCCACTGCGCCGCGGGTCGCACCGCTTCCGCCGGCGATACCCGCTGCGCCGACACCGGTGCCGCTGCAGCCGACAACGGAGCCTGGCAACAATCGCTGAGCAGATGCCGCTTGATCCGGTCGCCATTCGTCGCCATCTTTGGCGGATCGACACCTGACGGCTGATGCCATGCCCACCCTGCTGTTCCTGCTCATTGCCGGCGGTATCGTCTACTTCTTCTGGAACGCAGCGCGTTCGGCCGCCGAACGTGCGATCGAGCTGGGCCGCAACGCCTGCCGTGCCGCCGATGTGCAGTGGCTGGACCAGGCGGTGCACGCCACGGGCCTGCGCTTGTCGCGCGGGGAAGACGGACGCCTCGGCTTCGAGCGCACCTTCAAGTTCGAGTATTCCTACGACGGCATCGATCGCCATGTCGGCCGCATGGTGCTGCGCGGCGACCAGCTGGTTTCATTTACCGGCCCGGGCGCGGCACGGATCAGCCAGATCCGTGCGGACAACGAAGAGGCCGAGGATGTGTAGGGGCTGAAGGTGTGCCGACCAACGGTCGGCCCCACCATTACTTGACCACGCGCAGGGTCGGACGGCCTTTCGGCGGCGGACCAGCGGGCGGCGTGTCGTCCGGCGGCGCCTGCTCATCGTCGTGCAGCAGCTCATCACTGGCCGGCGCCGGATCGCCACCGGGAATGTCATCCGGCAGGGCCATGCCCTGCCCGGTTTCGCGGGCATATACCGCCAGTACGGCGCTGATCGGCACCTGCACCGGATAGCTGGTGCCGGAGAAGCGCGCCGAGAAGCTCACCGACTCGTTGTCGATCACCAGCCGTACCACCGCGCGTTCGGCGATGTTGAGCACCACCCGGCCATCCTTGATGGCTGAAGGCGGAACCTGCACGCCGGGAACGCCGGCGTCGACCAGGATGTGCGGCGTCAGCTGGTTGTCATTGATCCATTCCACCAGGGCCCGCAACAGGTACGGTCGGTGGCTGGTCATGTGGAAGAAGTCTTCGGTCATGCGTGAAGTGTAGCGCCCGACGCCCCGGCCGGGGCGGATCGCCTGCACGCCGGTCGGCGTGCAGACGGGAAAGCGGATGGCGGATCAGCCCGGCAGATCGCGCAGTTTCTTTTCCTGATCGGTCAGACTGCGGACGAAACCGGGGTGGCGGAAGATCCGGTTGCCATAGTCCTCGATCGCCTTGCCGTCCTTCGGCAACGGCACATCAAGCGACTGCAGGCGCCAGATGATCGGCGCCATCGCGCAGTCGGCCAGGCTCATTTCCGGGTTGAGGAAGAACTTGCTGGCCTTGAACAACGGCAGCGAGGCCGTCAACAGTTCCTTCAGCCGCTTTCGCCCTGCCTCGGCCTGGGTCTTGTTGCCCAGCTGGATCGCCTGCACCTGCGGCACCCAGTCGTGTTCGATACGCAGCATGGCCAGGCGGATCCGCGCGCGCGACAGCGGGTCAACCGGCATCAGCGGCGGATGCGGATAGCGCTCGTCCAGATACTCGCTGACCACCGACGCGGCATACAGCACCAGCTCGCGCTCGACCAGGGTCGGCACCGAGTGGTACGGATTGAGATCGATCAGATCTTCCGGCGGGTTCTGTGGATCCACCGGTACGAAGTCGAAACTCACGCCCTTGGCCGCCAGCACCAGGCGCACACGGTGGCACAGTACATCGTCGTTCGAGGAAAACAGCGTCAGTGTATTGCGCATGCGTACGCTCGCCGCCATCAAAGGCTCTCCTACGACAGGAGACCGCCTGCCGTATCGGCGCCGCCAGCACCGTGCTGACGGTCGACTCCTCCCCGAGTGTGCAACCGACCATCACAAAAGCCAATAGGCCCGTTGCGATGGCCGGCCCTGGATCAGTGCACGTCCTTCCAGTATTCCTTCTTCAACAGGTACACCAGGAAGGTCAGCAGGGCCAGGAACAGGATCACCCAGACACCGAGCTGCTGCCGCTTCAGCGCGGCCGGCTCGCCGGCGTATTCAAGGAAGTTGGTGATGTCGCGCACGGCCTGGTCGTACTGCGCCGCATCGACCGAACCCGGGCTTTCGATGCGCAGGCCCGTCACCGGCGGGTCCATGCCCGCTGCTTCGGCCTTGCCATGTACCGCATGCTGCAGGCCCTGCATCTCCCACAACGGATTGGGCATGGATGCGTTGGCGAACAGCGCATTGTTCCAGCCCAGCGGGCGGCTGCTGTCCAGGTAGAACGACTTCAGGTAGGTGTAGATCCAGTCGCTGCCGCGCACCCGGGAAATCAGGCTCAGGTCCGGCGGCATCTTGCCGAACCACTTTTCGGCCTGCTCCTTGGGCATCGCCACAGGCACCGGATCGCCGATCGCCGAGCCGGTGAAGTTGAGGTTGTTCATCACCTCTTCCTCGCTCAGCCCCAGGTCCTCGCCCATCCGCGAATAGCGCAGGTACTTCAGTGCATGACAGCCACTGCAGTAGTTCATGTACAACTGGGCGCCGCGCTGCAGCGACGCCCGGTCACCCAGGTCGTTACCGGCCTGCAGGAGCTTGGTGCCGCCCTCGGCGGCCATGGCCAGGGTACTGCCCAGCATCAGGGCGGCCGCCAGGGCCAGCCGGACCATCCAGCGCTCAGTCATGCGTGGTCACCCTTTCCGGTACCGGCTTGGTCTTGTCCAGCCTTGTCCATATCGGCATGGTGATGAAGAAGGCAAAGTACAGGAAGGTCAGCACCCGCCCGACATAGGTCTCGTGTGCATCGGTACCAGGACCGGAACCGATCACCATCAGCCACGCAAAGCACACCACGAACATGCCCAGCAGGCCGCGCGACAGCCAGCCGCGGTAGCGGTAGGACTTGACCTTGGCCCGGTCCAGCCAGGGCACCAGGAACAGGATGGCGATGGCCGAGAACATCACGATCACGCCACCCAGTTTGTTCGGCACCACCCGCAACATCGCGTAGTACGGCGTGTAGTACCAGACCGGCTTGATGTGCTCGGGGGTGACCAGGCGATTGGCTTCGGTGAAGTTGTCGTGTTCCAGGAACAGGCCACCGAAGGCCGGTGCGAAGAAGATGATGAAGGCCGCGATGATCAGCAGGAAGCCCGCACCGACGCCGTCCTTGAGTGTGTAGTAGGGATGGAACGGGATGCCGTCGGTCGGCGCGTTCGGTGACCAGCGGTTGCCCTTCGGGCCCTTCTTGATCTCCACGCCATCGGGATTGTTCGATCCCACTTCATGCAGCGCGCCCAGGTGCAGCACCACCAGCAGCAGCAGGACCAGCGGCAGCGCGATCACGTGCAGTGCGAAGAACCGGTTGAGCGTGGCGTCGCTGGGCAGGTAATCGCCCATGATCCATTCGGTCAGGCCGTTGCCGATCACCGGAATGGCGCCGAACAGCGAGATGATCACCTTGGCGCCCCAGAACGACATCTGGCCCCACGGCAGCACGTAGCCCATGAAGGCTTCGGCCATCAACACCAGGTAGATCAGCATGCCCAGGATCCACACCAGTTCGCGTGGCTTCTGGTAGCTGCCATACAGCAGCCCGCGGAACATGTGCAGGTAGACCACGATGAAGAACAGCGAGGCACCGGTGGAGTGCATGTAGCGGATCAGCCAGCCCCACTCCACGTCACGCATGATGTATTCGATGGAGGCGAATGCTTCGGCGGCATTCGTCTTGTAGTGCATGGTCAGGAAGATGCCGGTGACGATCTGGTTGACCAGCACCAGCAGCGCCAGCGAGCCGAAGTAGTACCAGATGTTGAAGTTCTTCGGCGCGTAGTACTCGCTGACGTGCTTGCGGTAGATCGGCATCAACCCCGGCGCGCGGGCATTGACCCAGTCGGCCACGCCGGTGGCGGTACGGCTGAGGATGTTGGACATCAGGCAGCCCCCTGCGGATCGACACCGATGATGATGGTGTTGTCGTCCTGGTAGTGGTGCGCGGGCACCTTCAGGTTGATGGGTGCGGGCACGTCCTTGAAGACGCGGCCGGACATGTCGAAGCGCGACTTGTGGCAGGGGCAGAAATAGCCGCCCTTCCATTGCGGATCGTAGGGCTCGGGGCGGATTTCACCCACCATTTCCGGCGAACAGCCCAGGTGCGTGCAGAGACCGACCAGCACCGAGATCTCGGGCTTGATCGAGCGCAGCTCCGGGTTCTGCTTGAGCACGTACTCCGGCTGCTGGTCCTTCTCGCCGGACTCGGGGTCCTTCAAGCGGCCATCCAGCCCATGCAGCGCGTCAAGGATCGCCTTGGACCGTTTGACGATCCAGATCGGCTGGCCACGCCATTCCACGATCAGGCGTTGGCCTTCCTGCAGGGCGCTGATGTCGGCCACCACCGGTGCGCCGGCAAGCTTGGCGCGGGCACTGGGGTTCCAGGATTTGATGAAAGGAACTGCGGTGAATCCGACGCCGACGGCGCCCACCACAGCTGTGGTGGCAGTAAGAAAACGCCGACGTCCGGTGTTGACTGGATCGTGTACCCCATCGTTGGCCATCCGGCACTCCGATATTGATTAGGTAGCTTTAAGGCTGCCAGCGGTTCCGGTGGGGGCCAGAGCCGCATTGAATCTCGGTCGAGTGTAGCGGAACCGTTGCGCGCCACACAACGCATTGCAACAACATAGTTTGTTGGGTTGCCGGCCAGCGGCCGGCACTACCTGTTCAAAGGTGTGCCGACTGACAGCCGGCACCTACCTGTTAACGGTGTGCCGACCAACGGTCGGCACCTACTGCTTGCTCAGCACCGTGCGATAGCGCTCGGCCAGCTGGCCGACCCGGCGCACGTAATACTGGGTCTCGCTGTAGGGCGGCACGCCGCGATGGCGATCGACCGCGCCCTCGCCCGCGTTGTAGCCGGCAGCGGCCAGGGTCAGGTCTCCATTGAAACGCTTCAACAGCCACGCCAGATACTGCACACCGCCACGGATGTTCTGCCCCGCGTCGTAGGAATCGCTGACGCCGAAGCGCGCGGCGGTGGGCGGCATCAGCTGCATCAGGCCCTGGGCGCCGGCACGGCTGAGTGCGGTCGGGTTGTAGGCCGACTCGGCATGGATGATCGCGCGTACCACGGCCTCTTCCACCCCGAATTCGCGTGCGGCCGAGGTGATCTCGCTCTGGAAGGCCGTGGTGTTCAGGCGCACGCTGCCGAAATCGACGCGCGGATTGACCCCGCAGGCGTAGCAGCGCTCCATGAAGCTGTAGCGGATGGTCCGCACCGGGCCGAGGTTGGCGACCTGGGTCGGGCGTGCGCTGGTGTAGTGGCGCACCCCGTCCTGCATGTACGAATAGACCTGTCCGCTGACCATCCTGCCGCCGCGTGGACTGGCCGGCGTAGAGGTCGTTGCGGGTGCCGGGGTCGCTGCGACAGCGGGACTGGCCGCAGCGGCGGCGACCGCGACCGGATTACGCTCGGCGCTGGCCACCACTGCAGCAGGTGCCGCAGGTGCTGGTAGCAGCGCCGGCGCCGGCGTGGCAACGGGAGCGCGCGCTGCCCTGCCCGCGCTGCGGGTGTAGCTGATGGTGCTGCATTGGGCACCGGCCACCCGCTTGCTGACATAGCTGGTGACACCGTCGGCGCCGAGGCACTTGTACAGGGTACCGGCGCTGGCCGGCGCAGCGGTCAGCGCAGCGATGATGATCGCCGTTATCCCCAGTCTCCCCTTCATGGCCGCGAGTGTCCCAGCTTCGCTGCGGCTTGCCAAGGGCGCCGGCTCAGACCGTGACGGCGGGCACGGCCAGGACCTGGCCAAGCCCGGCCAGGCGCTGGGCCAGCTCCTCGCGCAGCTCGGCCGGCGTGGTCCACACCGCCACCGGCAGGCGATCCAGGCTGAGGATCTGCGCCAGCATCATGCCGCGGCTCTCCGCGCCCATCCGCAACAGGCAGTGTTCTGGCCCGTCGGCCTCCAGCACACCGCACCAGGGCGGAATGCGCCCGGTCAGCTCCGCTTCGCTGCCGGCCAGGCGCAGGACGGCCTGCAGCGCGAACGGCGCCTGGCTGACCGCCTGCCGCACCATCACATCCGGTGGCGCCGGAGTGCGCCGATGCAGGCCAGGCTCTGGCAGCGAACGCACTGCGCCCATCCGGTCCACGCGCAGCGTGCGCCAGTCCTGCCGCCCCAGGTCCCAGGCCAGCAGATACCAGCGCCGTCCGTAGTTGACCAGGTGCTGGGCCTCGACTTCGCGTTGCGTCACCGCGTCCTGCGCGCTGCGGTATTCGAAGGCCAGCCGCGCGGCCTGCCGGCAATGCTGGGCCAGTCGCCCGAGCAGGCGCGCGTCGGTGGACGGCAGGTCGGACAGGGTTGCGGTGGCGGCATGTACTTCGCCGGCCTGCTGGCGGCGACGCGCGGGCACCAGCGGGTCGAGCTTGGACAGCAGGCCGCGTGCGGTGTCGTCGATGCCGGACACCGTGGCCGACGCCGCGCGCAGGGCAATCGCCAGTGTGGTGGCCTCCTCCTCATCCAGCAGCATCGGCAGCACCGGCGCACCGGCGCCCAGCCGGTAGCCGCCACCTACACCGGCCGAGGCCTGTACCGGATACCCCAGCTCACGCAGGCGCTCGACATCGCGACGGATGCTGCGCCGGTCCACGCCCATGCGCTCGGCCAGCTCGGCGCCGGACCAGTGACGGCGGGCCTGCAGCAGGGAAATCAGGCGAAGCAGGCGATGGGCGGTATGGCGCATGACGGATCGCGGACAGAAGTCGTCCGCAATTGTGCCCCAGCATGGGCCCCACTTCACCACCACCTGCAGGGAGCAATGCCATGACGTCACGCCAGATCACCCTCTACCACGCCGCCCGTTCACGCTCGAGCGGCGCTGTCGCCCTGCTCGAAGCGCTGGGCGCCGACTACCGCATGCAGGTGCTGGACCTGAAGGCCGGTGCCAACCTGGCCCCGGCCTATCTGGCTATCAACCCGATGGGCAAGGTGCCGGCCATCGTCCACAACGGCGCCCTGGTGACCGAGCAGGTGGCGATCTACCTGTACCTGGCCGACCTGTACCCGGAAGCCGGGCTGGCACCGCCGATCGGCGACACCCTGCGCGGCCCTTACCTGCGCTGGATGGCCTTCTATGGCGCCTGTTTCGAGCCGGCGATGATCGACCGGGCGATGCGCCGCGATCCGCCGCCGCATGCGATGTCGCCCTATAACGATGCCGATACGGTGCTGCAGGTGATCGAAGCGCAGCTCACGCAGGGACCGTACCTGCTGGGCGAGGTGATGAGTGCGGCCGACGTGCTGTGGGGCAATGCGCTGGCATGGACCAGTGCGTTCGGCCTGGTGCAGCCAGCACCGGCGACGGCCGCCTACATCGATCGAATGAGCGCGATGACCGCGTTTGATCGTTCGCGGCAGATCGATGCGGAGCTGATCGCGGCGTGAGGGCACCCGGCCCGGCGCTACCGAACGGGACGGGATGCAGGCAGCGCGGGGCCATGCCCCGCGAGCGCCCAGTGCGGCGCCGCTGGCGTTGCGCCGGGCGCACGCCCTGGGATGCGGGTAGAATCGCCCCCTTTCCCGCCACCCGAATGGATTAAGCGCCATGACCGGGACGCCAGACGTCTTTCCGCCCGCCGCCCAGGGCGGCACTCCGCTCGTTGCCCTGCCCTCTGGTCCGCGCAAGCCCGACCAGGTGAAGGGCAAGCTGTACATCAAGACCCACGGTTGCCAGATGAACGAGTACGACTCGGCCAAGATGGCCGACGTGCTCGCCGCCAGCGATGGTCTGGAACTGACCGATCGCCCGGAAGACGCCGACGTCATCCTGGTCAACACCTGCTCGATCCGCGAAAAGGCGCAGGAGAAGGTGTTCAGCCAGCTGGGCATCTGGAAGAGCCTGAAGAACCAGGGCCGCGAGGTCATCATCGGCGTAGGCGGTTGCGTGGCGTCGCAGGAAGGCGAGGCGATCATCAAGCGTGCGCCGTTCGTCGACCTGGTGTTCGGCCCGCAGACGCTGCACCGCCTGCCGGAACTGATCCGCGCCCGTCGCGAGCAGCAGCGCCCGCAGGTGGACATCAGCTTCCCGGAAATCGAGAAGTTCGATCGCATGCCCGAACCGCGTGCCGATGGCGCATCGGCGTTCGTGTCGATCATGGAAGGCTGCTCCAAGTACTGTTCGTTCTGCGTGGTGCCCTACACGCGTGGTACCGAAGTCAGCCGCCCGTTCGAAGACGTGGTGGTGGAAGTGGCACAGCTTGCGGCACAGGGCGTGCGCGAGATCAACCTGCTCGGCCAGAACGTCAACGCCTACCGTGGCCCCTATGGTGACGGCGAGCTCGCCGACCTCGGCCTGCTGATCCGCACCATCGCCGAGATCGACGGCATCGGTCGCATCCGCTTCACCACCTCGCATCCACTGGAGTTCAGCGATTCGTTGATCGACGCGTTCCGCGACGTGCCGCAGCTGGCCAACTTCCTGCACCTGCCGGTGCAGGCAGGCAGCGACCGCGTGCTGTCGGCGATGAAGCGCGGTTACACCTCGCTGGAATTCAAGTCGAAGATCCGCAAGCTGCGTGCGGTGCGCCCCGATATCTCGATCAGTTCGGACTTCATCGTCGGTTTTCCCGGCGAGACCGATGCTGATTTCGAGAAGACCATGAAGCTGATCGAGGATATCGGCTTCGACCACAGCTTCTCCTTCATCTATTCGCGTCGCCCGGGCACGCCGGCTGCAGACCTGGAAGACACGATCAGCGACGCGGAAAAGCATGCGCGCCTGTCGCGGCTGCAGGAACGGATCAACGCGCATGCCGCGCAGATCTCCGAAAAGATGGTCGGCAGCGTACAGACCGTGCTGGTGGAAGGCCCTTCGCGCAAGAACCCCAACGAGCTGACCGGCAAGACCGAGAACATGCGTTCGGTGAACTTCCCGGCGCACCCGCGCCTGATCGGCCAGTTCGTGGACGTGGTGATCACCGAAGCGATGACCAACTCACTGCGCGGGCGCGTGGTGACGGAATAAGGTGTGCCGACCAACGGTCGGCACCCACCGGAATTGATGCCGGCCAGCGGTCGGCACCCACCGAGGGATTGAGGTGTGCCGACCAACGGTCGGCACCCACCGCAATTGATGCCGGCCAGCGGTCGGCACCTCCCGGGGTGGATGCCGACCGTTGGTCGGCGTGCTTCAATCCAGGCGTTTGCGGAAGCGCAGGATGGCCAGGGTCATCATCGCCACGATGAACACCAGCAGTGCCAGCGCGTCCGGCCACAGCTCCCACAGCGAAGCCCCGCGCAGCATGATGCCGCGTACCAGGCGCAGGAAATGGGTCAGCGGCAATACTTCAGCCAGCCACTGCACCGGCCGGGGCATGCCGGCGAACGGGAACATGAAGCCCGACAACAGGATGGAGGGCAGAAACAGGAACAGGGTCATCTGCATGGCCTGGAACTGCGAACGCGCCCGGGTTGAAATCAACAGGCCCAGCGCCAGGTTGGCCAGCACCAGCAGCACGGCGGCCAGATAGACATCCAGCAGGCTGCCGCGGATCGGGACCTCGAACAACCACGTGCCCAGCAGCAGCACCAGGGTGGTCTGCAGCAGACCGATCGCTGCGTATGGCAATACCTTGCCGACCATCAGTTCGCTGCGCGATACCGGCGTGGCGATCAGCAGCTCCATGTTGCCGCGTTCGCGCTCGCGTACCACCGCCACTGCAGTGAACATCACCAGGGTCATGGTCAGGATCACCCCGATCAGGCCGGGCACGATGTTCACCGCTGACCGTCGTTGCGGATTGTAGAAGCTGATGACGCTTACCGGCCCGCTGGCAATACTGCCCTCGCGCAGCGGCCGCGTGTTGCTGGTCGGGCGCGTGTCCAGCGGTACCTGCGCCAACTGGATCGCCGCACTCTGCACCACCGTGTCGCTGCCGTCGACCAGCACCTGCACCGCCTCGCGGCCTTCGTAGCGGCGTCGTTCGAAATCGGCGGGAATCACGATGCCCACGCTGATCCGGCCCCGTCGCAACGCCTCCATCAGCTGGTCGGGCGTATAGGCCTGTGCGCGCGGGGCGATCACACCGGTGGCAACCATGTCCTGCACCAGCGCGCGAGAAGCCGCACTGTTGACCTGGTCGGCGATGCCTGCATCCAGGTGCCGCAGGTTGAGGTTGATCGCATAGCCGAACAGCAGCAGCTGCATCACCGGGATGCCGATGATCATCGCCAGGGTGATCCGGTCGCGGCGCAGCTGGCGCAGCTCCTTGAGCATGATCGCCCACAGCCGTCGCAGGCTCATGCCGCCGGCTCCCGGCCGCGGCCACGGGTAGCGGAAACGAAGACGTCTTCCAGGTTGGGCGCCACCGGTTCGATGCTGGCCTGCGGATCGGCGGTGGCAAGGGCCTGCGCCAGCACGGCGGTATCGGCCGCGCCCTCACTGCACAGCATACGCAGCTCGGTGCCGATCTGCGCCACGCTGAGCACGCCCGGCAGCGCCGCCAGCGCGCGGCTGGCCTGCCGGGGCTGCGCAGTGGTGACGGCCAGGGTGCGACCCTGCAGCTGCGCGCACAGTTCGGCCGGCGTGCCATCGGCTACCAGGGCACCGCGATCAAGGATCGCCAGCCGGTGGCAGCGTTCGGCCTCGTCCATGTAATGGGTGGACACCAGCACCGTGGTGCCGGCATCGGCGAGTTCGAACAGCGCCTCCCAGAAATCGCGACGCGACTCGGGATCGACCGCACTGGTCGGCTCATCCAGGAACAGCAGTTCCGGCGCATGGATCACCGCACCGGCCAGCGCCAGCCGCTGCTTCTGCCCACCACTGAGGGTGCCGGCCAACTGCACCTGGCGGTCCTGCAGGCGATACTCCAGCAGCAGCGCATCGACCCGTTGCCGCGCCTGCGCGCGTGGCAGATCCTGGATGGCGGCAAGGAATTCCAGGTTCTCCCGCACCGACAGGTCTTCGTACAACGAAAAACGCTGGGTCATGTAGCCGATGCGGCGGCGCAACGCCTCGGCCTGCGCCGGGATCGCCAGGCCCAGCACGTCGATCTCGCCCGCGCTCGGCTCAAGCAGCCCGCACAGCATGCGGATGGTGGTCGATTTGCCCGAGCCGTTCGGGCCGAGGAAACCGTATACCTGCCCACGCGGCACCTGCAGATCGACGTTGTCCACCGCCAGCAGGTCGCCGAAACGGCGGCTCAGGCCCCGCGCACGCACGGCGATGTCATCGACCGGGTTCAGAAGCGCACCTGCACCGGCAGCCCGGCGGGCAGCGCCTGCATGTCGGCACTGTCGTCGATCTCGATCTCGGCCAGGTAGCTCAGCCGCGAGACGTCATCACCAGTCAACGCGTAATAGGGGGTAAAGGAAGGTTCGCTGCGGATCGACCGCACATGCCCTTTCAATACGGTATTCGCGCCGTCCAGCTGCACCAGCGCGGCCTGCCCGACCTTCACCTGCAGGCGCAACGGCTGCGGCAGGTACACGCGCGCATACGGCCGTTCGCCCACCAGCATCACCACCAACGGTGCACCGATCGGTGCCTGGTCGCCTTGCCTGTAGGGCAACGCATCGACCACGCCATCGCGCGGCGCGCGCAGCTGCAGCTTCTGCAGGTTGACGGCCTGCACGACCTCCTGTGCCTGTGTCGCCCTGGAGGCGGCCTGGCCCTGGGCGATGTCCTCACGACGGTTGCCGCGCTGCAGCTGCAGCCATGCCTGTTCGGCAGCACGCACGCTGGCCACGGCGTTGTCGGCGGCCGCGCGGGCCCGGTCCAGATCAGCGGCAGCCACCAACCGCTGACGGGCCAACGGTTGCACCCGGCGGTAGTAAGCGGTGGCTTCCGCCGCCTGCGCGCGCAGCGCGGTGAGCTGTGCCTGCGCCTGGGCGATCTGCTCCGGACGCGGGCCCACCTGCAGTTCCTCGAGCTGTGCCTGCGCGCGTGCCGTTTCGGCCTGTGCGGCGTCGAGCTGGGCTGCGCCACGGACAGGGTCCAGGCGCATCAGCAGCGCGCCCGCCTTGACCGCCTGCCCCTCGCGCACGTCAACGGTACTGATCACTTCAGCCGCCGGTGCGGGCACGCTGATCCGGTCCCATTCAAGCGTACCCAGTGCTGCTGGTGGTGCTTCGCCGCACCCCGCCAGCAGGCAGCTGCCCAGCAACCCCATCCTGCGCACCCACGTGCCCACGGCCATGCGCCACCTCCTGCGATGGCGCCACGGTGCCATGCTCCCTGTGCACCCGCAATGATCCAGATCAGCGCTGGCCAATAATTGATCAGCCGCTCCCAACGCCACTGCCGCAAGGCTCGCTGCCACCTATCCACAGGTTCGTGGCAACACCGTCCACACCGCATGTGGAAAACCCTGCAGGCACTGGCACAATTTTCACCACCGCATCATCTTCCTTGTGGCACAAGCACTGCGAAGGTCTATCCACAGGTTTCTTCGGCGCCGGTCCACACCCGGTGTGGAGAACTGTCGTCATGCCGGCTTGCGCGTTACCCTTGTCGTCCCTGACTCCATCGCGGTGGACGGCGACCCCGCCCCACCCCAAGCAATGAAAAGCATCGAGCATCGAGACTTCACCCTGTCGCCGGAAGACAACGCGCAGCTGGCCAACCTGTGCGGCCCGTTCGACGGCCACCTTCGCCAGATCGAACTGAAGCTTGGCGTGGAAATCGCCAACCGCGGCTTCGTGTTCCGCATCAGCGGCCCGGCCGAGGCCAGCGCCGAGGCGCAGAAACTGATCGAGGCGTTGTACGAAGAAGCCGCAGAGACCACCTTCGACAACCACGCCATTCACTTGCGGCTGAACGCGGCCAACATCGAACAGATCGCCGACCGCTCCTACGAAGCACAGGACGTGGCGATCAAGGTCAAGCGCGGAACCGTGCGCGGCCGGGGTTCCAACCAGAGCCGCTACCTGCACCAGATCGTCAGCCACGACATCAACTTCGGCATCGGCCCGGCCGGTACCGGCAAGACCTTCCTGGCCGTGGCAAGCGCGGTGGAAGCACTGAACGAATCGCGCGTGCAGCGCCTGATCCTGGTGCGTCCGGCGGTCGAGGCCGGCGAGAAGCTGGGCTTCCTGCCCGGCGACCTCAGCCAGAAGGTCGACCCGTACCTGCGCCCACTGTACGACGCCCTGTATGAAATGCTGGGCGTGGAAAAGGTGCTCAAGCTGCTGGAAAAGAACGTCATCGAGATCGCGCCGCTGGCCTACATGCGCGGCCGCACGCTCAACGATGCGTTCGTGATCCTGGACGAAGCGCAGAACACCACCATCGAACAGATGAAGATGTTCCTGACCCGTCTGGGCTTCGGTTCCACCGCCGTGGTCACCGGCGACCTGACCCAGACCGACCTGCCCAAGCATGTGAAGTCCGGCCTGCGCGATGCGATCGACGTGCTGCGCGACGTGGAGGGCGTCAGCTTCACCTTCTTCGAAGCCCGCGACGTGGTCCGCCACCCGCTGGTGGCGCGCATCGTCAGTGCCTACGACCGCCGCGACCTGCACCAGATTCAACCTGGAGCGGAATGACACTACACTCCGGGCTCCTGTGCACATAAGGACGTGTCATGGTTCGCCCGGGTCTGCTGCTGTCGTTGTGCCTGCTGGCCCTCGGGCCGGTCCCTGCACTCGCCTCTCCCCCGCCCGCCGCCGAAGCGCGGGCGTACGTTGAATCCAGTTATGTGATTGCTCCCTACCAGGTGGAGGATTTCACGCTGGTGCGCAGCAGTTACAACCCGGACGACAGATTGGCGGGGGCCGGATTCAGTTACCGCAGCCGCCTGAACCCGGAGGCGGCGATCAGTGTTTTCGTGTATCCGGCGGGCCGGTTGGACCCGCAGGTTGCCGTGGACCGCGGCATGCAGGCCTTGCAGGCGGACCTCAGGCAGGCGGTTGCGTCCGGCATCTACGCGGACCTGCAGGAGCTGGGACAGGAGCCCTTCCCGCTGTCGGCCGAAGCAGTTCCTGCGAAAGGTGCCAATGGCATCGACGCGGCGGTGATCCAGGCCATTGCCAAGGCAGAGCAGGTCCGAGGCGAGAAGCTGCGCCTGGGCCTGCTGCAGGTGTCCAGCAACCAGCCGCTGCATTCCAATGGCTATCTGTTCTATAAACAGCTGCATTTCTTCAAGCTGCGCATCTCGGCCAACCAGTCCGTCCTCCCACGCGAGGCATTCGATGTCCTCGCTGATCGCGCCACGCGCAGGCTGATTCCGGCACTGGAAGTGGCCAACGTAGGCGGCTGTGCCAACACTACCCTGTATGTGGATCCCGATGCAGCGCCGGAGCAGGGGGCAATCCAGTTGGCCAGACAGGTGACCCTGCAGAACGGCTACAACTGCCACGCATCGACCGGCAATGCCGATATCCAGGCGCGTGCGGCCAAGGCGTCGGTGATCGAAATCGCCTACGAAGCCGGCGACTGGAAGTCGCAGTGAACGGCGACACGCGCGATACTGTGACCTCCTGTTCGATCTGAAATGCCGGTGTTGCCATGACCAAGGGTCCCGTCCGCCTCGATGTAGCCGTCAACTACGCCCTGCCCCGTGCCGGGCTGCCCTCGGCCGTCAGCTTCCGCAAATGGGTGGCGGCTGCGCTGAAGGGCCGCATCCGCGAGGCCGACCTGGCCATCCGCGTGGTCGACAGCAAGGAAGGGCAGTCGTTGAACCGGCACTACCGGGGCAAGGACTACGCCACCAACGTGCTGAGCTTCCCGGCCGACGTGCCGGAGGGCCTGCCCAAGGGCGTCAAGTTCCCGCTGCTGGGCGACCTGGTGATCTGCGCACCGGTGGTGGCGCGTGAAGCCGGGGAGCAGGGCAAAGTGCTCAACGCCCACTACGCGCACCTGACCGTGCACGGCGTGCTGCACCTGCTCGGCTGGGACCACGAGGACGACAAGGAAGCCGAGGCGATGGAACAGCTGGAGCGCGAGATCCTGGCCGAGCTCGGCATCGACGACCCGTACGCGGGCGAGCGCTGAAACCGGGCCAGCCCCTGCGTGACCGAGCCCATGCTCGGGCGCAGTGGGCCATGCGCCCCGCAGAACCGACCAGAATGCAGCCGAGCATGGGCTCGGCTCTACCACGGAACCTCGCCTGTGCTGCTGCGTACTGCCCTGCCCCTGCTACTCGTTGCCTCCACCGCTTCCGCCGCGCCACTGGACCTCCCTGCGCTGATCGAATGCCGCCAGGGCGTGGCCGAGCACGCCGCGCTGGCACCGCTGCTGGCCGATCCGCTGAAGGCCGTGGCGCATGGCCTGCAGCCGCTGCCGCAGGGCAACCAGTTCATGAGCGAGTACCGCCTGGCCAGCCCGATCACCGTGTTCGGCCAGCAGACCGAGCGTGTGGCCGTGGCCGGCGCCAGCATCATGGCCGTGCTCGACCAGGCCGATCCGCGGCCGCTGGCCAAGCAGCTGGCCCTGGAGATCGGCTACGACCAGGACGGCAAGTTCATGGCCGGGCGCGAGCTGGTCAGCCGCGATGTGACGGACCCGAAGACCGGGGAGGCGCAGATCGAGTCGATCATCCTCAGCGTATCCACCGTCGCCAGCCACCCCGGCAGGACTCTGGCCGGCTGCACCTACAGCCTGGACCTGCCGGCCGAGGACGAGGGCCCGGCCGCCACCGCCCCGGCGGCCGACGGTCACTGACAGGCCCCCACATCCTGCTAGACTTGGGTCATCGCCCGGCCTGCCGGGTGCCTTTTTTCCAGAGATGTCAGAAGACGACAGTAGTAGCTCCTTCGTGGAGCACAGCGAAAAGAAGCGCGGCTGGCTTGAACGCCTGACGTCTGCTTTTTCCGGCGAACCCCACACCCGCGACGAGCTGGTCGCTGTCCTGCACACCGCGCAGGAAGAAGGGTTGATCGCCGCAGATACCCTGAAGATGATGGAAGGTGCCATTTCGGTGGCCGAGCTGACCGTGGGCGACGTGATGATCTCGCGTTCGCAGATGGTCTCGCTGCCGGTCGAGGCGCCCTTCCTGGAGTTGATGAAGCAGGTCGTCGAGTCCGGCCATTCGCGCTTTCCGGTGCATGGCGAGAACAAGGACGACATCCTTGGCGTGTTGCTGGCCAAGGACCTGCTGCGCGGCGTGGTTGCCGACAACGGTCCGGGCAACGTGCGTGAGCTGCTGCGCCCGGCGGTGCTGATTCCGGAAGCGAAGAAGCTCAACGTGCTGCTGAAGGAATTCCGCCTGTCGCGCAACCACATGGCGATCGTGGTGGACGAGTACGGCGGTGTCGCCGGCCTGGTCACCATCGAGGACGTGCTGGAGCAGATCGTCGGCGAGATCGACGACGAACACGACGAGGCCGAGGACTTCTCGGCGCAGATCGCCATCCAGGCCGATGGCCAGTACGTGGTGGATGCGCTCACGCCGATCGGCGATTTCAACGAGCGCTTCGGTGCCACCTTCTCCGATGAGGACTACGACACCATCGGTGGCCTGGTAACCGAAGCGGTGGGCCATCTGCCGGAAGTCGGTGACGAACTGGCGCTGGACCGCTTCATGTTCCGCGTAGCCCGCGCCGATGCGCGCCGGGTCCAGGCCTTCCATGTAACGGTGCTGGCACCGGACGCGCAGGACGACGCTTGAAGCACCGTGGCCTGATCCTGACGGTGTGGCTGGCACTTTGCGTGCTGGCCACGACCCTGCCACTGACCGCGTTCGCGCAGGCGGCGGCGCCGGTCGTTTCGACGGCCAGTGATGCCCCTGCCCCGCGCGTTGGTGTGGTCACCATGCAGCCCGGCACCGTGTTCTTCGAGCGCTTCGGCCACGATGCCATCGTCGTGCTGGACCCGGTGAGCGGCGAGGCGATCTCGTACAACTTCGGCTACTTCGATCCGTCCGAACAGGATTTCATCGGCCGCTTCGTGCGTGGCGACATGATGTATTACCTGGTGGCGCTGCCACTGCAGCAGGACCTGTCGTACTACGACGAGACCGGCCGCGGTGCCAGCGTGCAGTGGCTGGATATCACCCCTGACCAGGCACGCTCGCTGGCCGCCGACCTGGCCGAACGGGCCAAGCCGGAAAATGCGCGCTACCACTACGATTACTACACCGCCAACTGCGCGACGATGGTGCGCGACACGCTGGACAAGGCACTGGGCGGCGGCCTGCATTCACAGCTGTCGGGCCGTTCGCGTGGCAACACCTATCGCAGCGAGTCGGTACGCCTGGCGTCCCCGGCCCCGTGGATGTGGCTGGGCTTCGATATCGGCCTGGGTCCGTTTGCCGACCAACCGCTGTCGCGCTGGCAGGAAGCCTTCGTGCCGATGCGCCTGGCCGATGCCCTGCGGCAGGCCCGCAACAGCGACGGCCGCCCGCTGGTGCAGTCCGAGCAGGAACTGCTGCCGCACCGCATCGATCCCGAACCGAAGGAATTCGCGCGCCACTGGTGGCCGTGGCTGCTGTGTGGCCTGGTGATTGCGGTCGGCGTGCTGGCGCTACGCAGGCGTACGCGCCTGCTGGCCGGCCTGGCCTTGCCGCTGTGGCTGCTGTGCACCATCGCCGGTGGCCTGCTGGTGTTCCTGTGGGGCTTCAGCACGCACTACGCTGCCTGGGCCAACCGCAACCTGCTGCTGCTGTCGCCGCTGTGCGTGCTGCTGTTGCCGGGGGCGATCAGCCTGCTGCGGCGGCGCGTGCCCGGCCGCATGTTCAGGATCGTGCTGTGGCTGGTGGCGGTGCAGGCCGTGGCTGCCCTGGTGCTGCACTGGCTGAGCCTGCAGGCGCAGTACAACGTGCAGTGGATCGTGCTGCTGCTGCCGGTCCACGCGGCGCTGGCCTGGGCGCTGGGGCGCCGTCCTCACTTGTCGGAAACGCAGCACTGACGCACGATGGCGGGCATGTCATTGCCCGCCCCACTGCCCGCCCCTGCTGCCGCCTCCGCCGCAGCCAATCCCACCTGCGTCATCAACTGCGTCCACTACGATGACGACGGCAAACGCCACGACATCAGCCTGGATGCGATCAGCGATGTCATCGCCAGCAACAATGGTTTCGTCTGGGTCGGCCTGTACGATCCGAACGAAGATGTACTGCTGAAGCTGCAGGAAGAATTCTGCCTGCACGACCTGGCCGTCGAAGATGCGCGCAACGCGCACCAGCGCCCCAAGGTGGAGGCCTACGGCAACTCGTTGTTCGTGGTGGTGACCACCGCGCAGATGGTTGACGAGCGCATCCAGTACGGCGAGACCCACGCCTTCCTCGGCCCACGGTTCCTGGTGACCGTTCGCCATGGCGCCTCGCTCTCGTACGCACCGGTGCGCGCGCGCGTGGAGCGCGAACCACAGCTGCTGAAAATGGGCCCCTCGTACTGCCTGTACGCCGTGGCCGACTTCGTGGTCGACAATTACCTGCCCATCACCAACCGCTTCCGCGACACCCTGGAACTGCTGGAGAAGGACATCTTCGCCGACAGCTACAAGCGCAGCACGGTGGTGCGCCTGTATGAGCTCAAGCGCGAGTTGAACAAGATGCGGATGGCGGTGGCGCCTCTGCAGGATGTACTGGCACAGCTGCGCCGCTACCAGGGCGAGCTGTTCCCGGACGAAGTGAAGCTGTATATCCGCGACGTGCACGACCACGCGGTGCGCATCAGCGATGTCATCGATACGCTGCGCGAGATGCTGGGCACGGCCCTGAGCGTGAACCTGTCACTGGTGACGCTGGCCCAGGGGGAGACGGTGAAGCGGCTGGGTGCATGGGCCGCGCTGCTGGCCGCACCGACGCTGATCACCAGCTGGTATGGCATGAATTTCAGCCACATGCCGGAATTGAACCAGCCGTGGGCCTACCCGCTGATGATTGTCACTGTCGGTGGCATCTGCATTGGCCTGTACCGGCTGTTCAAGCGGGTGAAGTGGCTGTAGGACGATCGACCAACGGTCGATACCCACCGAACCGGTAGGCCACGACGGTCGACACCTGGCGTACCTGTCGTGGCGCATTGGGTGATCATCAAGCCACGTAGATGGTCTTGATGTTCATGAACTCATGGATGCCGTGGTCGGCCAGTTCACGGCCGAAACCTGACTCCTTGCTGCCGCCGAACGGCAACCGCGCATCGCTCTTGACGATGGCGTTGACGAAGGCCGCGCCGCATTCCATGCGCTGGGCGAAGGACTCGCCACGCACCGGGTCACGCGTCCACACGCTGCCGCCGAGGCCGAAGCGGGTGTCATTGGCCACGCGCAGCGCTTCGGATTCATCCTTGACCCGGATGACCGCAGCGACCGGCCCGAACAGTTCTTCGTCATAGGCGGGCATGCCCGGCCCCACCTGGTCGAGCACGCTGGCCGGGTAGCCCGCATGCGAACCGGCGATCGGTTCGCCGCCGATCAGCACCCGCGCGCCTTTGGCGACGCTGGCCTGCACCTGCTTGTGCAGTTCGTCGCGCAGATCGGCACGGGCCATCGGCGCCAGCGTGGTGCCGCGCTCGTTCGGGTCGCCGTACTGACGCTCGCCTGCGGCTTCGACGAAGCGCCGGGTGAATTCATCGGCCACCGCTTCAACCACGATGAAGCGCTTGGCGGCAATGCAGGTCTGGCCACTGTTGTCGAAGCGCGACTTCACCGCGGCGGCAACCGCCTTGTCCAGGTCGGCATCATCGAGCACCACGAAGGCGTCGCTGCCGCCCAGCTCCATCACCGACTTCTTCAACTGGCTGCCAGCATTGGACGCGATGGAGCGCCCTGCCCGCTCGCTGCCGGTCAGGGTGACTGCCTTCACCCGTGCATCGCGCAGTACGTCGGCAGCCTGGTCGTTGTCGATGTGCAGCACGTCGAACACACCGTCCGGCAGGCCACCATCGCGGCACACCGCCAGGATCAGGTCGGCGCACTGCGGCACGTTGCTGGCGTGCTTGAGCAGCGCCACGTTGCCGGCCATGAACGCCGGGGCCAGGAAGCGGAACACCTGCCAGATCGGGAAATTCCACGGCATCACCGCGAACACGCAGCCGATCGGTTCATAGCGCACGTAGCTGCGCTGGGCCTCGGTGTCGATCAGCTGCGGCTTCAGATAGTCGGCGGCATGGTCGGCATAGAACTCACAGGTGGTCGCGCACTTTTCCACTTCGGCCAGGGCCTCGGCCTTCAGCTTGCCCATCTCGCTGGTCATGGCCTGCTGCAGGTCATCGCGGCGCGAGCGCAGCTGGCCGGCAATCTGCTTGAGGATCGCCCCGCGATCCTGCAGCGAGCGCTCGGCCCAGCGTGGGAACGCCTCGGCTGCGGCCTGCAGGCGCTGCTCGATGGCAGCGGCATCCATCAGCTCATGGCGGTAGGTCACCTGGCCGGTGGCCGGGTTGATGATCTCGACGGTCATGGGGGGTCTCCATCAGGTAGACCCCCATTGTGCGCCGGCCGCCGTGAGCCGGATGTTGCCGGCTCAGCCGTTGTCCTGGCGGGCCAGCTGCAGGTCGCGCTGGCGTCGCTTCTCCGCACGCGCATTGATGTACCAGCCGATCACCGCAGCGATGGACACTGCCGACACCAGCAGCGTGGCGAGCGCATTGATCTTCGGGCTGATGCCCATGCGTACCGAGGCGAACACCTTCATCGGCAGCGTGGTCGAGCCCGGCGTGGCAACGAAGCTGGCCACCACCACGTCATCCAGCGACAGGGTGAACGCCAGCAGCCAACCGGCCACCAGCGCCGGGGCGATGATCGGCAGAGTGATGCGGGTGAACACGGTCAGCCGGCTCGCGCCGAGATCCATCGCCGCTTCTTCCAGCGACAGGTCCATCTCCTGCAGGCGCGAGGACACCACCACGGTGACGAAGCACAGGGTGAAGGTGACGTGGGCGATCCAGATGGTGGCCAGGCCGCGCGCCGGGAAGCCCGGTATCGCGCCCATCGAGGCCAGCAGCGCCATCAGCGAGAAGCCGAGGATCACGTCCGGCATCACCAGCGGCGCGGTCACCAGCGCACCGAAGAACGGCTTGCCGCGGAAACGCTTGAAGCGGGTCATCACCATCGCCGCCAGCGTGCCGAGCACGGTGGCGGTACAGGCGGTCCAGAACGCGACCACCAGGCTGGTCCACATCGCATCCATCAGCGCGCGGTCGGCAAACAGGTCGCTGTAGGCACGGGTGGAGAACCCGGCCCAGACCATGGCCAACCGCGAGCTGTTGAACGAATAGAACATCAACAGCAGGATCGGCAGGTACAGGAAAGCGAAGCCGAGCAGCAGCACGCCCAGGCCCAGGCCCTTGGCAGAACGCGGGCTCATGCCTGCTTCCCTTCCAGCAACCGCTGCTGGGATCGGTTGAACAGCAGGATCGGCACCAGCAGCAACAGGATCATCGCCGCCGCCATTGCCGAGGCACCGGGCCAGTTGCGGTTGTTGAAGAACTCGTTCCACAGCTGGCGACCGACCATCAGGGTTTCCGAGCCACCCAGCATTTCCGGGATCACGAATTCGCCGATCGCCGGGATCATCACCAGCATGCAGCCGGCGATGATGCCCGCCTTCGACAGCGGCAGGGTGATGCGCAGGAACGCCTGCCACGGCTTGGCGCCGAGGTCGTAGGCTGCTTCCAGCAGTCGGTGGTCATGCTTGACCAGGTTGGCGTACAGCGGCAGCACCATGAACGGCAGATAGCAGTACACGATGCCGATGTAGGCCGCGGTCGGGGTGTCGATCAGCTGCAGTTTCGGCAGGCCCATCGAGGTCATCAGCGACTGCAGGCCGGTGTACTGCAGGAACTGGTCGAGCAGGCCGTTGCGGTCCAGGATCGCTTTCCATGCATAGACGCGGATCAGGAACGAGGTCCAGGACGGCAGCACCACCAGCATCATCGCCACGTTGCGCGCGGCCGGCGACAGGCGGGCGATGGCATAGGCCATCGGATAGCCGATCAGCAGGGTGAGGAAGGTCGAGATCGCGGCGATCTTGATCGAGCTCAGGAACGCCTGCGCATAGATCGAATCGCGGAACAGCGCCAGGTAGTTCTCGAGGTTGAGCTTGAGCGAGAGCCCGCCATCGACGTACTGCAGCAGCCAGGTGTACGGGGGCGAGCCGACCCGGCTGTGCGAGAAACTGATCATCAGCACGATCAGGAACGGCACCGCGAAGAACAGCAGCAGCCACAGGTACGGAATGCCGATCACCGTGGCACGCAGCCCCGGCAGCCAGCGCTTCAGGCCGGCGGCGCTCATGAGGTCAGCACCACGCCGTCGTTGTCGCGCCAGTGCACCCACACCTCGTCACCCCAGGTCAGGCCATCGCTGGCCCAGCGCTGCGAGTTGGCGAAGTTGGCCAGCACCTTGGCGCCGCTGGGCAGGCGCACGTGGTAGACCGAATGGCTGCCGAAATAGGCAATGTCCTCGATCACGCCCTGCGCCTTGTTGGTGTGCCCTTCCGGCTCATCCTTGCCGATCATCACCTTCTCCGGGCGCAGCGCGAACGCGACCGGCTGCCCTTCATAGCAGGTGATGCCGTGGGCGATGTAGACCGGCGCCGGGAACAGCGGCGAACGCACGGTCACGTATTCGGGCAGGTCCTCGTCGATCACCCCGTCGAACAGGTTGACCGAGCCTATGAACTCGGCGACGAAGCGGTTGGCCGGCTGCTCGTAGACCTCGTCGGGCTTGCCGACCTGCTGGATCCAGCCGGCGTCCATCACCGCGATGCGGGTGGCCATGGTCATCGCCTCTTCCTGGTCGTGGGTGACCATCACGCAGGTCACGCCCGACGACTCGATGATGCTGACCAGCTCCAGCTGCATCTGCGAGCGCAGCTTCTTGTCCAGCGCGCCCATCGGTTCGTCCAGCAGCAGCAGCTTGGGCCCCTTGGCCAGCGACCGCGCGAGCGCTACGCGCTGCTGCTGGCCGCCGGACAGCTGGTGCGGCTTGCGCTTGCCAAGATGGCCCATCTGCACCAGGTCGAGCATCTCGCCCACGCGCTTGGCGATGGTCTCGCGGCCGAGTCCGTCCTGCTTCAGGCCGAAGGCAATGTTCTGCTCCACGGTCATGTGCGGGAACAGCGCATAGGACTGGAACATCATGTTGACCGGCCGCTGGTACGGCGGCAGCGCGTCCATCTGCTGGCCATCGACGGTGATGCTGCCCTTGGTGGGTGTCTCGAAGCCGCCCAGGCAGCGCAGCAGGGTCGACTTGCCGCTGCCGGAGCCACCGAGCAGCGCAAATATCTCGCCCTTGCGGACGTCCAGGTTGACGTCGTCGACGGCGACGAAGCCATCGAATTCCTTGCGCAGATCACGAATGGAGAGATAGCCGGGCACACCGCTCGCTTCGACGACGGCGGCTTCCGGCTGGGCTTCAACGGGCATGGGGGCTCCGGGAGCGGGCGGTGGACAGCGGCCGCCATTCTACCGGCCGGGGGCCGATGGGGATATGACGGGCTGTGGCGGGCGGCCGCCTCGCCATGCCATCGGGGCAATCAGCGGATGGCCACCGGCGGCGCCTCCTGCCAGCCCAGGCCCAAGCTCTTCTGCAGGGCCACATAGCGCACCAGCAGCTGCAGGCGCGCCTGTGCGGCGGCATCCTGGGCCTGCAGGCGCTGGCGCTGCACGTCCAGCAGGTCGATCTGCGAGGTCGCCCCAGCCTGCCGACGCTGGCGCATAAGGCGCAGCGAGCGGTCGGCCGAGGCCTCGGCGCGGACACTGGCCTGCAACTGCTGCCGCGCAGCGCCGAACCGCGCCAGCGCCGTGTTCGCATCCTGCAGCGCCGCCAGCACCGTGCCCTCGTAGGCCGCCAGCCTGGCCTCGTTGCCGGCCCGGGCCTGCGCTACACGGGCCTTGTTCACGCCGAAATCCAACAGCGACCAGCGCAGGAACGGAGCAACGATCGTGGCCGCCGAATCCCGCCCCAGGTCGGACAGCGAGGTGGCTCCGGCGCCGATGCTGCCCAACAGCGTCACCTGCGGAAAGTACGCCGAGAGAGCCTGGCCGATCTGCGCCGACGAAGCTGCCAGCTCGCGCTCGGCCTTGCGTACATCCGGCCGGCGCTGGATAAGCGCGCCCGCATCATCCACCGGCACGCGGGCCGGCAGCGCTGGCAGCGGCTGGTCCGCCGCCAGCCGCGCATCCAGTGCACCGGGCTCGCGGCCAACCATCAGGGCCAGCACATCGCGCGCCTCATCGGCCTGTGCCTGCAGTGACGGCAGCGCGGCCTGCTGCTGTTGCAGCTGGGCCTGCGCCCGTTCCACCTGAAGGTCCGAATCTGCGCCGCGCTGGCGGCGCTGGCGGGTCAGCTGCAGGCTTTCATCGGCGGCGCGGAGGTTGTGTTCGGCCAGGGCGATACGCTCGCGGCTGCTGCGGTAGCCCAGGTAGACCTGGGTCAACTCGGCGGCCAGTTGCACCTGTGCGTCGGCCAGTGCTGCCGCGTTGGCCTCGGCCTCGGCGGCGGCCTGCTCGGCTGCGCGGCGCCGGCGCCCGAACAGGTCCAGTTCCCAGCTGGCGTCGAAGCCGGCCACGTACAGTTCGGTATCAAGATCGATATCAGCGAACTGCTGGCGCAGCTGCGCGGCTTCCTGAGGGCGGCCGTTGGCCTCGGCCACGCCGGCGATGTTCTCGCCAAGGCCACGTACGCTGTTTTCCAGGGAATCGGGCGCCGTGACGTTGGCGTAGCCGGCCACTGCCCCCACCTTGGGCAGCTGCTCGGCGCGACGCTGGCGCTGCAGCGCGCGCGAGGCCAGCAGCTTGGCCTGGGCCGCACGCAGGTTGGGGCTGTTGCGCAGCGCCTCGTCCACCAGCTGGTCCAGCAGCGGATCATTCAGCGCGCGCCACCACTGGCTGGGTGGCGTGGCCGGCTGCACGTCAGCCTGCGCGGCGCGCGGCAGCCGTGCCTGTGCGGTGGCATTGCCGGCAACGTCCGGCTTCACGTAATCCGGCCCCAGCATGCAACTGGCCAGCAGCAGCGGCACCGTGGCTGGCCACAGGCGGCGCAGGCGAAGGGACAGGGCCGGGAGAAGGGGCAAGGTCGTCGAAGTCATCAGTGCATCGCCAATGGAACGCCCTTGGGCAGGGGCTTGAGCAGGAAAACCAGTGGCAGGGTCGCCACCACGATCAGGCCGAAGATCCAGAACAGGTCGTTGTAGGCCATCACCATTGCCTGCATCTGCACGGTCTGCGCCAGCACCGCCAGCGCCTGCGTGGCGTCGCCGAGCTGTTGGCCGTAAGCATGCAGCGCATCCTGGGCCACGGTCGAATTGGCGGTGACGCTGCTGCCGATGGCATCGACGTGCAATGTGGTGCGGCGCTCCTGGAAGGTGGAGATGATGGCCAGGCCGATCGAACCACCCAGATTGCGCGCGGCGTTGAACAGGCCCGAGGCATCGCTGGTGTATTCGCGCGGCACCGAGGTGATGGCGGCCTGGTTCAGCGCCATCATCGCCAGCGCCAGCCCGCAGCCCTGCAACAGCTGGCCGATGATAAAGTGCGGGCCGATGCTGTCCGGGGTCAGGCCCAGATTGACGAAGCAGGCGGCGGCAAAGCACAGCATCCCGCCAAACACCATGATGCGCACGTCCACCGTTTCCAGCATCTTCGGCATCAACGGCATCAGCAGGATGGTCGGCAGGCCGGCCAGCAGCAGCACGTAACCGGCCTGTTCGGTGTTGTAGCCGGCGATGATCGCCAGGAACTGCGGGATCATGTACATGACCCCGAACAGGATCATGCCCACCGCCATCACCATCACGAACACCGCGCCGAAACTGCGCTGGAAAAGGATGTTGAGGCGGATGACCGGCTCCTTGCTGATGAACTGCGAGAGCGCCAGCAGCGCGAACCCCAGCAGCGAAACGATGCTGAGCACTACGATCATGCTCGATTCGAACCAGCGCTCGCGCTGGCCGTCTTCCAGTACCACGGTAAGCGCGGACAGGCCGGCGGTCATGCCGACGATGCCCAGCCAGTCGGCGCGCAGCAGCCCGACCCAGTTCGATTTCTCATGCGGCAGGCCCAGCAGAAGCAAGGCAACCAGGCCAGCGCAGATGGGCACGTTGATGAAGAAGGCGTAGTGCCAGCTGACGTTCTCGGTCAACCAGCCGCCCAGCAGCGGGCCGATCACCGGGCCGAGAATGACGGTCATGCCGAACAGCGCAGTGCCCAGCGGCTGCTGTTTCGGCGGCAAGCGCGTGCCGACGATGGTCAGCGCAGTAGGGATCAGCGCACCGCCGGCAAAGCCCTGCCCTACCCGGCCGGCGATCATCATCGGCAGCGAATCGGCCAGGCCGCACATCACCGAGAATGCGGTGAACAGCGTGGCGCAGATCAGCAGGAAGGTGCGCAGGCCCAGCGTGCGCACGAACCAGCCGGTCAGCGGAATCATGACGATTTCCGAGACCAGGAAGGCAGTGGAGATCCAGGTGCCTTCGGTGCCGCTGGCGCCGACCTCGCCCTGGATGGTGGGCAGTGCCGCGTTGACGATGGAGATGTCCAGCGTGGCCATGAACGAGCCGATGGTGCCGGCCGCCACGGCCAGCCACGCACCGGCATCGGCCTTGCCCTCGGCGGCGGGCGCTGCGGAGGCAGTGGTGGCATTCATCGCGCCGGCGCGGCCGTGGCCCCTGCCTCGTCCCGGGTGCGCTCACGCGCGTCCCTGGCGTTGCGGGTGTCCACGGTCACTTCCACCGACATGCCCGGCACCAGCACCTTGCGCGCCTCGGCACCGGCATCCACCCGGATGCGCACCGGCACGCGCTGCACGACCTTGGTGAAGTTGCCGGTGGCGTTCTGCGGCGGCAGCAGCGCGAACTGCGAGCCGGTGCCGGGCGAGATGCTCTCCACAGTGCCGTGCAGGGTAGTGCCCGGCAGTGCATCGACCTTGATCTCGGCCGGCTGTCCGGCACGCATCAGACCCACCTGGGTTTCCTTGAAATTGGCGCTCAGGTACAGCGACTCGACCGGCACGATGGTCATGGTGCGGGTGCCGGCAGCGACGAACTGTCCCACCTGTACGGTCTTGTTGCCGACCCGGCCGTCGATGCGCGCGCGAAGCTCGGTGTCCTCGAAGGCGACCCGCGCCTGCGCGGCATCGGCCTGGGCCTGCTTCAGGCCGGCCTGGGCCTGTTCCAGTTGCGCCTGGCTGGCTTCGATCTGGCTCTGCGCGCCTTGGATCTGCGCCCTGGCCGCATCGTACTGGGCCTGTGCACGTTCGACGTCGTGGCGCAGGCTTTCCACGTGTTCGTGGGTGTCGGCACCGCTGGCAGCCAACGGGGTGAAGCGGGCCAGCTCGGCCTTGCCGAATCGCAGCGAGGCGGTGGCAGCGGTGAGTTGGGTGCGGGCCTGCAGCAGGCTGGACTGCTGGCCCTGCACGCCGGCGGCGGCGGCCGCGATATCGGCCTCGCGCACGGCGATCACCGCCTCGGCCTGGTCCAGGGTGGCGCGGTAGGTGCGCGGGTCGATGCGCAGCAGCGGTTCGCCGGCCTTGACCCACTGGTTGTCCTGCACCAGCACCTCGGTGACGTAGCCGTTGATGCGCGGGGCGACCGCCACCGCGTCGGCCTGCAGGTAGGCGTTGTTGGTGTCCTGCAGGTAGCGGCCGACCAGGAGGTGATAGGCCAGCCAAGCGATCAGCACCAGCACGACGAGGATGCCGATGATCGCCAGCATCCACCGGACCTTGGGGTTCTTCAGCGGTGAGGGCTTGGCGTGCTCCTTCCGCCGCTCGTTTTCATCATCGTGGGCGCTGTCGTCGCGCTGGGGCTGTTCGGTCATCGTCTCGTGGCGGTGGTCAGTGCCGTACGGGAAGGTAGGGCAGGCGGCGCCGACGCGGAGTGAACGTGGCGATCGCATCAGCGTGAGACCCGACCACCGGCTTGTCGCCAATGGCCCGTTGGTGCAACGGCACCGACGCCCGGCGACCAACGCCTTCGCCTTGGTCCGCGGCCAATCCATGCAGATGCAACGTTTTTCAGAGCAGAAATCATTGACCCGGCACGCGCTGTCATTGGGGAATCACCTCGACCCTCCAGTGAATCCGACATGGCCCACTCCAAATCATCACCGGTTCTCCCCTGCTGCCCGTCCGCATCTACGCCGCGTGACGTCGTGATCATCGGCGCCGGCCAGGCCGGGCTGTCACTCAGCGCGGTCCTGCAGGAGGCCGGCCTCGCGCATCGCGTACTGGAGGCGGAAACCGTGGGCGCCAGCTGGCGGCGGCGCTGGGATTCCTTCCAGACCAACACCGCCAACGCGACGATGGCCCTGCATGGCCACGCCTATGCGGGCGACGACCCGGAGGGCTTCATGGCTGCACCGGAAGTGATCCAGCGGCTCCGCGACTACGCCTGCGAAAGGTCACTGCCGATCCACGAAGGCTGCGCGGTCCTGCGTGTCACGCCCAAGGCGGGCGGCTACGCCATCGAATCCAGCCGCGGGCCGATCCAGGCCGCTGCGGTGGTGGTGGCCACCGGCGAATACGGCCGTCCCCGGATGCCCCGCGTTCCCTTTGCGCCCGGGCCGGCGCTGGCGGTACTGCACTCCAGCAACTACCGCAATTGCCGGCAGCTTCCCGACGGCGCTGTGCTGGTCATCGGCGGCGGCCAGTCCGGCGCGCAGATCGCCCAGGATCTCCGCGCCAGCGGCCGCACCGTGTATTGGTCGCTGGCCGAGCGCCATTCGCATACGCGCCGGCTGCGCGGCAAGGATTCGATGACCTGGTGGGACATGGCCGGACGCATCCACCAGCATGTGAGTGAATCGGCCGGGGTACTCGCCGGGGAGCCGGACGCGCTGCGCAAGGCCCGGACCGCAGAGTTCCCGCTGATTTCCGGCAAGGGACGCGCAGGCCTGGGCAGCTCGATCAGCCTGCTGTCGATGCATCGCGAGGGCATCACGCTGCTGGGCCGCCTGCAGGGCTTCGACGCGGACATCGCGCGCTTCGCCGATGTCCGCCCACAGCTGCGCACTGCGGTCGAAGCAACGCGGGCCGAGTACGCCTATCTCGATTCACTGGCAAGCGGGTACTACGCCACGCGGCCCGAACCGCGCACCGATGATGCCCGCTACATTCCCGAAGAGGTGTACCTGCACTGGGAGCCGGACGCCTCGCCGCGCGAACTTGATCTGAACGCTGCCGGCATCCGCTCGGTTGTCCTCGCCACGGGCTTCGTCGCCGAATGGCCGTGGCTGCATGTGGACGGCGTGCTGGACGAACACGGTTATCCGCTCGGCGAGTTCGGTGTCTCCCCGCAGCCTGGCCTGTTCTTCATCGGGATGCACAACCTGCAGCGGATGAGCTCATCATTCCTGTGCAACGGCGGTCGCGATGCGCGCGACCTGTTGCCCGCCATCCAGCGGCACCTTGGCCGGGCCGGCAGTACCGGCTCCGGCGCAGGGCAAGGCAGCTGCCGGGCAAGGCCCGGCGCTACCGGAAACGCTTAGCGACCGGTCTTCACCTCGGTCCACAGCCGGGTGTAGAGCTTGTCGGTCTCCGGCGTGTTGATCGAATAGGTGAACATCTTCGCGGCCACGTCGGCCGGCGGGTAGATGGTCGGGTCGGTGCGGATCGCCTCGTCCACCAGCGGGGTCGCGGTCGGCACCGGGTTGCCGTAGTGGATGAAGTTGGTGTTGGCCGCGGCCACCTTCGGTTCCAGCAGATAGTTGATGAACGCGTAGGCCGCTTCCGGATGCTTGGCATCCTTCGGGATGGCCAGCATGTCGAACCACTGCGGCGCGCCTTCCTTCGGGATCGAATAGGCCACGTGCACGCCATTGCTGGCCTCGGCCGCACGGTCGCGGGCCTGGATGATGTCACCCGACCAGCCCACCACCAGGCAGGTGCCGCCGTTGGCCAGCGAGCCCACGTACTGCGAGGAGTGGAAGTTCTGCACGTACGGGCGGATCGACTTCAGCAGGTCCGCCGCCTTCTGCAGGTCGGCCGGATCGCCGCTGTGCGGGTCCAGGCCCAGGTAGTGCAGCGCGATCGGAATCATGTCCGCCGGCGTGTCCAGGATGGTCACGCCGCAGTCCTTCATCTTGCTGATGTTTTCCGGCTTGAACACCAGGTCCCAGCTGTTGGCGATGTCGGTGCTGCCACCGAAGCGCTCCTTCAGCATGTCCACGTTGTAGCCGATGCCGGTGGTGCCGATCATGTAGGGCACACCGTACTGGTTGCCCGGATCCTGGGTAGCGATGCGCTTCATCACCGCCGGGTCGAGATTGGCCAGGTTCGGGATCTTCGACTTGTCCAGCGGCAGGAACACGCCGGCCTGGATCTGCCGGCCGAAGAAGTTCAGCGTCGGCACCACCACGTCGTAGCCGCTGTTGCCGGCCAGCAGCTTGGTCTCGACCATCTCGTCACTGTCGAACACATCGTAGGTGACCTTGATCCCGCTCTGCTTCTCGAAGTTGGGGATGGTGTCTTCGGCGATGTAGTCGCTGTAGTTGTAGACGTTCAGGACCTGGCTGTCCTGTCCGCCGCCGTTGCCGCCGCCACAGGCGGAAAGCATGGCGGAGGCCAGGCCGAGCGTGAGGATACGCAGCTTCATCGGGTGCTCCAGAATGCGGAAAGGGGGGCCGGCCGGGCCGGCGACGGGTGCCAGCCTACCCCCCGGCGAGGGATTTTTCTATTCGCGGCCTTCACACGTTCAGCAGCAGGAACTCGCGTTCCCACGAACTGATCACGCGGAAGAAGGTCTCGTATTCCTTGCGCTTGACCGAGGTGTAGGCGCGGCAGAAGCGCTCGCCGAGCAGGGCCTGCAGCTCGCTGCACTGCTCCAGCCCGTCCAGCGCTTCACCCAGCGAACGCGGCAGGTCGTAGCCCAGTTCCTTGGCGCTGCCGGTCACCGGCGCATCCGGCGCCAGGCGCTCACGGATGCCGAGCAGCCCGCAGGCCAGGGTCGCGGCCATCGCCAGGTAAGGGTTGGCGTCGGAGCCGGCAAAGCGGCTTTCCACCCGCATGTTCTCCGGCGTATCCAGCGGCACCCGCAGGCCGCAGGTGCGGTTGTCGAAGCCCCAGTGCACGTTGCTAGGCGAGACCTCACCGAACACCAGGCGCCGGTAGGAATTCACGTTCGGCGCGAAGAACGCCATGGCCATCGGCACATATTTCTGCAGGCCCGCCAGGTAATGGGCGAACAGCGGACTGAAGTCCTCACCACCGTGCTCGCCGGTGAACACGTTCTGGCCATCGCTGATGCGCAGCAGGCTCTGGTGGATGTGCATCGCACTGCCCGGCTCGTTCTCCATCGGCTTGGCCAGGAAGGTGGCATACACCCCATGGCGCATCGCCGATTCGCGCATGGTGCGCTTGAACAGGAACACCTGGTCGGCCAGATCCATCGCATTGGCGTGGGTGAAGTTGACCTCCAGCTGCGCCGCGCCGGATTCGTGGATCAGCGTATCCACGTCCAGCTTCATCGCATCGCAGTAGTCGTACATCAGGTCGAGGATCGGATCGAACTCGTTGACCGCGTCGATCGAGTACGACTGCCGCGCCGTTTCCGGGCGACCGGAGCGGCCCGCCGGGGGCAGCAGCGGAAAATCCGGATCGGTGTTCTTCTGCACCAGGAAGAATTCCAGCTCGGGCGCGACCACTGGCCGCAGGCCGAGCTCGGTATACGCATCCAGCACCCGGCGCAGCACGTTGCGCGGCGCCAGCTCATGCGGCTCGCCGTTCTTGGTGTAGCAGTCATGGATGACCTGCGCGGTCGGGTCGGTCGCCCACGGCACCATTCGCACGGTGTCCGGGTCGGGGCGCAGGATCATGTCCGAGTCCGACGGCGAGGTCAGGTCGTAGTAATCGTCCGGAAATTCGCCGGTGACGGTGGTCGCGAAGATGCCTTCGGGCAGGCGCGTGCCGTAATCGTGCGAGAACTTGTCGGCCGGGATGATCTTGCCGCGCGCATTGCCGGTGATGTCCGGAACCAGGCATTCGACCTCGGTGATGCGCCGCTCCTTCAGCCAGCGCAGCAGGCTGCTTTCCTGCGGGGGCGGGGGCGTGGCCGTCTTGCGCGGGCGCGTTCGGGAACTCATGGGGATTCCAGTCGATTCTGTTGGTGCTGCCGGCAAGCTTGGCCGAACGCACGGAAAATAGCGTGATAGAACGGCGTCTGCATGACACGCCACTCCGGGTGCCACTGTACGCCGAGCACGAATCGATGGCGCGGGCTGCGCGCTGCTTCGACCAGGCCATCATCGGCCCAGGCCTCGATCTGCAGGCCTTCGGCGACCTGTGCGATGCCCTGCCCGTGCACGGAATTGACCTGCACCCGATCGGCGGCACACCACTGCGCCAGCCACCCCCCATCGGCCAGGGTGATCGCATGGGCCGGCCCATACTGCTCCTCCACCGGCGCCTGCGGGTCTTCGCGATGGTCGGCCAGGCCGGGCACTGCATGCACCTGCGGATGCAGCGTGCCACCGAGCGCCACATTCAACTCCTGGAATCCGCGGCAGATCGCCAGCACGGGTAGATCCAACGCCAGCGCCTCGTGCAGCAGCGCGAACGCAGTGGCGTCGCGCGCCGGGTCATGCCGGTTGCCGTTCCAGGTGCGACCCCCTTCGTAATGCTGCGGCTCGATGTTGCTGACCGCGCCGGTCAGCAGCAGGCCATCCAGGCCCTGCAGCCAATCGCGCGCCGGCAGCGGCGGCTGCAGACTCGGTAGCACCAGCGGTGTTGCCTGCGCAGCGTCAACCAACGCACGCACATATTTTTCCCCGGCCACCGCGAAACGATGATGGCCGAGCACGGTGCTGTCGGTGGGCAGGCCCACCCAGGGTAGGCGGCGCATGGGGAAACTCCTTGGCGTGGCATCAAGGTACGCGCCCGGCATCGGCATCGGCAAGCCGCTGCCCTCACACCACGGGCGCCCGGCTTGGGCCAAACTATCGGCGTGAAGCCCGACCGTCCTCCCCCGCTCCGACGCCCTTTCCCGCTCCTGCGAGGCCGCCGGTGAGCGCCGCCTTCCCGCCCAGCTGGTACGCCTGCAGCCTGCCCGAACCGCCCGCATTGCCGCCGTTCCGCGGTGAACTGCGTGCCGATGTGGCGATACTGGGCGCCGGCTATACCGGCCTCACCGCCGCACTGGAACTGGCCCTGCGCGGCCAGCGGGTGGTGGTGCTGGAAGCGCAGCGGATCGGCTGGGGAGCCTCAGGCCGCAATGGTGGCCAGGCGCTGGTCGGCTACGGCTGCGAAGTGGACGAGCTGGAACGCCAGCTCGGCCACGAGGATGCGCGCCGCCTGTTCGACTGGTCGCGCGAGGCGGTACAGGCGATGCGCGCGCGCATCGACCGGCATGGCATCGAGTGCCATTGGGTGGAGGGCCACGCCAGCGTTGCCATCCGCGCACGCCACGAGCGCGACCTGCGCGCCAACTGCGAACACCTGCAGCGACATTACGATTACCCGATGCAGTGGTGGGAGCGCGATACCCTGCGTGGGCAACTGGACAGCCCGCGCTACCGCGCGGCGATGTTCGACCCACTCAGCGCCCACCTGCATCCGCTGGCCTACGCCCGCGGGCTGGCCGATGCCGCGCGCGCAGCCGGGGTGGTCATCCACGAACAATCGCCGGTGACGCGCATTCAACGCGGCGCACATGCGGTGCTGCATACCGACCACGGAAGCGTGCGCGCGCCGCAGCTGGTGGTGGCCGGCAACGCCCTGCTGCAGGGGCTGGTGCCCGAGCTTGAGCGGCGCATCATGCCGGTCGGTACGTATATCGGCGCCAGTGCACCGCTGGGGGCCGAACGCGCCCGCGCCCTGATCGGGAACAACATGGCGGTCTCCGACACGGCCTGGGCGCTGGACTATTTCCGGCTCAGCCATGACCACCGCCTGCTGTTCGGTGGCCGCGCCAGCTATTCCGCGCTGCCGCCGCCGGGCCTGCACCGGGTGATGCAGCGGCGCATGCACGAGGTGTTCCCGCAACTGGCCGACATCCCGCTGCAGCAGGTCTGGGGCGGTTATGTGGACATCACCCGCAACCGTGCCCCGCACTGGGGCCGGCTGGATGGGAATGTGTACTTCGCGCAGGGCTTCTCCGGCCACGGCGTGGCAGCGGCCGGGCTGGCCGGTGAAGTGATCGCCGAAGCCATCGTTGGCCAGAGCGAGCGGCTGGACGTGTTCCAGCGCCTGCGCCATGGCCCCTTCCCCGGCGGACGCCTGCTGCGCATGCCGCTGCTGGTGGCGGCCATGTCCTGGTACAAGCTGCGGGATGCGTTGTGGTGAGCTGATCAGGAAGCGAGCTGAATCTACCGCCCCCCGAAAACTGTGAAACTCGTCGCCGCCGGCATTCCTGTGATGACTTTCTCACTTGCCGGGCCGAGCGCTGAGGCGATTGCATAATCGAACGCGTGTCGATACCGTCGCTAAGAACCGGGTCCCGCGGCGAATGGATGCTGACAGGGAACGTACTGTGAAGGGGTAGTGCGATTGAACTGGTGGAATGAAGGCCTGCAGCTGAAGTTGCGTATCCGCCCGGCGGGGCTGGTCCTTGCGCTGCTGTACGCCGTTGCATGCTGGGCGTCGCGCCAGTTGTCGCTCGACCAGTTCTATCTGCCGGCCGGCGTCCGCGTCGCTGCAGTGCTGTTGTTCCCCCCGCGTTGGTGGCCATACCTGCTGCTGGGCGAATATGCCTACTTTGCGCAGATGCGCGTGCCAATGATCGAGAAGTATGGGCTGGCCTGGATCGTACTTGGTTCGGCACTGCTGATGCCTGCCGTGATGCTGATCGTGCATCTCCACCGGAAGATGATGGTGACCACGAAGAATGCGTGGCTGATTTCAGTCGCGGCGGCTTCGGCGCTGGTGGTCACCGCGCTCAATCTGATGCTGGCACACCTTCTCTGGCCGACACCCCCCGAGATGCCGGTGCTTGCCAGCATCGCACGCTTGGTGGTTGGCGACTTCATCGGCATTCTGACCCTTGCGCCGCTCGCGTTGCTGTGGACACGACGGACCAGCAACGCCCGGTGGACGTCAGGCTTTGCCCCGCCTGCACTCGCCGCCCTGACGATGATGGCGATGATTGGTCTGTATGCCGCACAGCTGCCCCTGGACGAAGTCAATGCCAAGACGTCGATGCAGCTGCTGATGGCGCTGCCAGTCGTCGTGCTTACCTGCCTGTACGGCTGGCGAGGTGCGGCGATCGGAGTGCCCTCGCTCAACCTGATCATCGGCCTCACCACGCCCAGTCCCTACACGGGAGCATTCGATCCAGCCGCCTTCGCGACCCAGCAGATAATGGCGGTCACCGGCGCTGCACTGTTGGTGCTGGGGTCGCGCATTACCCACTACTACCACCGTTCGCGATTGGGCGAAGTGGGTGAAAGGGATGCGCTCAAGCATGCGCGAAATTCACTGGTGGCAAGCGAGCTAGATCTCCGCGAGCGCGCGCGGCACCTGAGGAAACTGGGGGACGGTATCGACACCTCGCTCAGCGAGGTGGTGAACTGGCTCAATGCTCAGGGCCATCCCACTATAGCGAACAGCCTTCTGCACATGGCTTCGGTCCATTCGCGACAGTTCAGGGAACAGACCAGCATGGTCTATCCGGCCGCGTTGGAACATCTCGGGCTCTATGTCGCCCTCCAGGCCGGCGGCGTACGTGAAAGCTGGGACCTGAGCCATCGGGTGATGCGCCCTCGCCTGCTCGGCGATCCCTGCCAGCTCAGCGTCGGCCTGCAGCTAGCCGCCTATCGCGCACTCACCGATGCTGTTTCGCTGTTGATCAACAGTGAATCAGGCCAGATCCGCATCCGCGTACGTTGCGGCCAGACAGGCGGACGCCGCGGCATCCTGATGACGGTCGCACTACTGGATTCATACCGCAACCTGTCACCGTCCACCGTTACCGCCACGGTCGAGCGCTTGGCTGGCCGGACGATTGCGTATGGCGGGACAGTGCAGTGCCATCGGAACCGGATACGGATGGCGATGGTGGAAACGGATGATTCCGCCGCCCTCGGCATGGCATCGTTCAACGCGATGGATCACGTAACGGCCTTCGGGCAGGGAAACTCGCAGACCCAGACCTGACGCCCGGGGTCTGCTCGGCCGCGTCCATCGTGGCAATCGCAGCGGCGCGGAGACCCCGACGCCGCTGCGCTCCTCACTGTCTTTACGGTGTTTCGACCGACCAGATAACGTCGCTGCCGCTGCGGTAACGCACCAGCGAGAAATCACTGGCGCTGTAGATCTGCGAGCGGGTGGCACCTGCCGGTATCTGGATCTGCTGCTGGGGCAGCGAAACCCGGGCCGCGTTGTTGCCTGCCGGCAGCACCCAGTATGTGCCTCCAGCATTGCCGATGATCAACTGCACGTTTCCGAGCAGGTCATTCACCTGTAGATAGGTGATCCCATCGCGCTGGAATCCAAACAGCTGCCAGCTGGGGTCTTGACTGAGATTGATCGCGGCAGGACTTGCCTGACCCAGTCCAGCAGTTGCCAACGGCTTTCCATGGAAGTCCGACGGACCGCCCGCGAATGCCGGGGCAGCGGCGAGAATCAAAAATGCAGTGGTCGCACCAAAACATGAAAATCGCACAGTGACCTCCAGGTCGAAGTTAACGTCAGGAACCTCCAGCAGATACTAACCGCTTCCCATCCAATCAATGTGCCAGGCAGCGGGTACGGACGTTTTTGTCCTAAAGTTGCACCTGAAACCGCCGCTATCGGTGCCGAGCCCTCCCACGTGAGCCACCGCATCATGCCCGTCCTGCCGCAGGCCGCTGTCGATGGCGACCTGGCCGATCCGCTGCCGCAGCGCATCCTGCTGGTGGAAAATTCCCGTGCCTTCACCGGCATGCTGCGCGAAGCCATCGAACAGCGCCTGGAGCTGCCGGTGGTGGTGGCCAGCTCGCTGGCCGAAGCCGATCGCCTGCTCAGTGAAGAAGGCGGCTGGTTCCTGGTGCTGACCGGGCTGGTGCTGGCCGATGGCGACCGCGACGCGGTGGTCGAGTTCTTCCTCAAGCGCAACCTGCCGACCGTGGTGGTCAGCGGCGTGTACGACGAGGACCTGCGCAAGCGCGTGCTGCAGCAGCAGATCATCGATTACGTGCTGAAGAACACTCCGGGCAGCATCGACTATCTGGTCTGGCTGGTGCAGCGCCTGGAACGCAACCGGCGCATCGCCGCGCTGGTGGTGGACGACTCGCCGTCCGCACGCGGCTATGCCGCCGCCCTGCTGCGCATGTACGGTCATGAGGTGTACGAGGCGGCCGATGGCAGCGAAGGCCTGGCGGCGATCGAGGCGCACCCGGCGATCCGCCTGGCCGTGGTCGACCAGGAGATGCCGGGCATGCAGGGCGTGGAGTTCACCCGCCGCCTGCGTACCCTGCGCTCGCGCGACAAGGTGGCGGTGATCGGCATTTCCGGCAATACCGATGCGTCGCTCATTCCGCGCTTCCTGAAGAACGGCGCCAATGACTTCCTGCGCAAACCCTTCTCGCGTGAAGAGTTCTTCTGCCGCGTCTCGCAGAATGTGGACCAGCTGGAACTGATCGGCACGCTGCAGGACCTCGCTACCCGCGATTTCCTCACCGGCCTGCCCAACCGCCGCTGCTTCCTGGAACAGAGCCAGCGCCAGCTGCCGCAACTGCAGCTGCATGGCCAGTGCGTGGCGGTGGCGATGATCGACATCGACCATTTCAAGCACATCAACGACACCCACGGCCACGAAGCGGGTGACGATGCGCTGCGTGCGGTAGCCCGTGCTGTCGGCGACCACGCGCGCGGCCAGGACCTGATCGCGCGCTTCGGCGGCGAGGAGTTCTGCCTGCTGGTGCCGGACATGGAACAGGACGAAGCCCTGCTCTATTTCGAGGAGCTGCGCCAGCGCATCGCCGCGCTGGAAGTGGACATCGGCAGTGCCACGCTGCGCATGACGGTCAGCATCGGCCTGTGCTGCCTGCGGCCGCAGCGTGATGCGCTGCACCGGCTGATTTCCGAGGCCGATCGCCAGCTGTACCTGGCCAAGGCCGGAGGCCGCAACCGGGTCAGCTGCACCACGGTGGCCAGCCCGCTGCGCCCGCGCGAGGCTGCGCTGTCCTGACAGGCATGCCTTGATCCAGATCAACGCCGCCCGTGGGCGGCGCCTCTACAGTCGGCCCCGACATCAGCATGAAGGGGAGCCGGGGATGGCACTACTGGTCTGGCAGGACGATCTGAACATCGGCATCGATGTGATCGATCAGCAACACCGCCGCATCATCGAAATGCTCAACCACCTGCACGTGGCGCAGACCAGCCTGCAGCGGGCAGCGGTGGGCGAAGTGATCGACGAGGTGGTGGACTACACCATGTCGCACTTCGCATTCGAAGAAGAGCTGATGGAGGAGGCAGGCTACCCGTTCTGTGCCGCGCACAAGCGTGTGCATGAGGTCTTCATCAAGCGGGTATCGGAATACCGCATGCGCTTCCAGGCCGGTGAGGACATCAGTGACGAGTTGCGCACCATGCTCTCGCGCTGGCTGTTCAACCACATCCGCGGCGACGACCAGGCCTATGCCGAACAGGTCAAGCAGCACCTGAACCAGTTTGCCCGCGAGCACCAGAGCGGCGGCTGGCTGGGCCGCACGCTCAAGCGCTTCTTCGGCTGATCAGCGCTGGCGGCGTTGCAGGGCGAGCAGCGCGCACAGGGTGATCACTGCGGTCAGGCTCAGGTAGTAGCCGACCGCGACCAGCCCATAACGCTCGGCCAGCCAGGTCGCCAGGTACGGCGCCGGGGCTGCGCCCAGAATGCCGGCCAGGTTGAACGACAGCGAGGCACCGGTGTAGCGCACTTCCACCGGATAGATTTCGGCCAGGAACGTGCCGCACGGGCCGTAGGTCAGCCCCATCAGGAACAGGCCCAGGCACAGGAACGTCAGTACCAGCCACGGGCTGCCGGCCTGGAACAACGGCGCGAACAGCACACCGAAGCCGATGATCAGCAGGCTGGCGATGGCCATCGTGCGGCGCGTTCCCCAGCGATCACCGTAGCGTGCCGACAGCGGAATGCCGGCGGCGAAGAAAAGCATCGCCACCATCTGCATCAGCAGGAACTGCTCGCGGCTGTAGCCGAGCACGGCGGTGCCATGGCCGAGGCTGAATACCGTCATCAGGTAGAACAGCACGAAGGTGGCGAACGCACCCAGCGTGCCCAGCAGCATCGGCAGCGGATGGTCGCGCAGCACCGTCCACATCGGCAGGCGCACCGGCGCCTTGCGCTCCAGCGCGCGCTTGAAATCCGGTGTCTCGTGGATGTTCAGCCGCACCCACAGGCCAAGGCCGACCAGCAGCGCGCTGGCAACGAACGGAATGCGCCAGCCCCATTGCAGGAAATCGTCCTGGCCCAGAAAGCGACCGAGCAGCAGAAAGATGCCGGCTGACAGAAGGAAGCCGATCGGTGCACCCAGCTGCGGGAACATGCCGTACCAGGCGCGCTTGCCCGGTGGTGCGTTCTCGGTGGCCAGCAGCACCGCCCCACCCCATTCGCCGCCCAGGCCCAGCCCCTGGCCGAAGCGGCACAGCGCCAGCAGTGCCGGCGCCCACAGGCCGATCTGCGCATGGGTGGGCAGCAGGCCGATGGCGACCGTGGACAGGCCCATGGTCAGCAGCGCGGCCACCAGGGTGGCCTTGCGGCCGATACGGTCCCCGAAGTGACCAAACACCGCCGAGCCCACCGGGCGTGCGATGAACGCCACCGCGAAGGTGGCCAGGGACTGCAGCAAGGCGGCCTGGTCGCTGCTTTCCGGGAAGAACAGGTGCGGGAACACCAGCACCGCGGCGGTGGCGTAGATGTAGAAGTCGAAGAACTCGATGGTAGTGCCGATCAGGCTGGCCAGCAGGACACGGCGGGGAGAATTCACGGGTGGCGCGGCAGCGGTGATCGTCGACATCGGCAAGGCGGGTAACGGCGGATCGACCGATTCTGCCACGCTTGGCCGCCCCGCCGGGGCAATGGTTTCAGGCGACACCGACGCCAACGAATTCTTTCCGGGGGGCCGCTACGCTGCACCACCGGTCCCTGCATGGATGCTTCACCGATGAGTTCTGCCGCCCCGCAGTCATGCTCCGATTCCCCGCTGCTGCCTCGCCTGGCTGCATGGCTGGCGGTGCTGCTGGTGCATCTGCTGATGCTGTGGTGGCTGTTGCATGCGGGGCGCATCGCCTTGATCGCACACGACAATTCGCGGATCAGCCTGCGTTGGCTGCCGCCGGAAGCGCCGCCGATGAGCCCTCAGGTTGTCGATGCATCACGGCCGTCGGCTGCGCCGCACCAGATTCCGCACGCCCCCGCGCTTCCTACTGCGCAGGCCGAGCAGCGCTCAGCGCATGTCGATCGGCAACGCAGCGCGGCTGCGCGCAACCAACCACTGAATCTGAGGCTGCCGGCTGGCAGCATCGATGGTGGCGATGGCATCACTGCCGAGGGTGTGGCCGCAAAGCTGATCGGCCGCCGTGAGGTGCATGCGGCGTTCGCCCCCCGTCGCCCACCTTTCCGGATCCACCGGCAAATGACGCCCGAGCAGATCCTGCAGGGTGTTGCCCAGATGCTCGGCACCTGGCCACCGGGCTACATGGTTGACCCGTGCACGCTGGGCCAGCAGGACATGCACTACTTCCAGAACGCAGTGGAGGAAGTGGACCGGCAGTTGCTGCGCGAGGCGGTGCTGCAGGTCAGTGCAAGCTGCCGGTAGCGCGGTCTACAGCTGGATCCAGGTGGCCTTGATCTCGCTGTACTTGTCGAAGGCGTGCAGCGACTTGTCACGACCGTTGCCGGACTGCTTGTAGCCACCGAACGGTGCCGTCATGTCACCGCCATCCCAGCCGTTCACCCACACGCTGCCCGCGCGCAGTTGGCGGGCTACGCGATGGGCGCGTCCAAGATCCCGCGTCCACAGGCCGGCGGCCAGTCCATAGCGACTGTCGTTGGCCAAGCGCACGGCCTCGGCTTCGTCATCGAAGCCGAGCACCGCCAGCACCGGGCCGAACACTTCCTCGCGGGCCAATGCCTGTTCCGGGCGTACCTGGTCGAACACCGTCGGCTGCACGTAGCAACCGCCCGCCTCCACTTCGGCTCTCTGGCCGCCCAGCAGCAGGCGCGCGCCATCGGCTTCGGCCCGGGCGATGTCGGCCAGTACCTTGTCCACGTGCGCGGCATCGACCAGCGCCCCCATCGGTGCATCGGCCTCCAGCGGATGGCGGGGCTGCATGCGTTGGCCGTAGGCGATCACCTGGTGCACGAAGTCATCGCGGATCGAACGCTGCACCAGCAACCGCGAACCGGCGGTGCAGACTTCGCCCTGGTTGAAGAAGATGCCCTGCGCCACGCCCTTGGCGGCTGCATCCAGGTCCGGCGCGTCGGCGAACACCACGTGCGGGCTCTTGCCACCGCATTCCAGCCAGACCCGCTTGAGGTTGGAGCGCCCCGCGTATTCGAGCAGCCTGGCGCCGGTAGCGGTGGAGCCGGTGAAGGCCAGCACGTCCACGTCCATGTGCAGGGCCAGCGGCTCGCCCACGCGTGAGCCGTGACCGGGCAGCACGTTGAGCACGCCGTCCGGCAATCCCGCTTCGGCCGCCAGTGCGGCCAGCCGCAACGCACTCAGTGGCGAGCGCTCGGAGGGTTTCAGCACTACTGAATTTCCCATCGCCAATGCCGGCGCGATCTTCCAGCACGCCATCAGCAGCGGAAAATTCCACGGCACGATGGCCGCCACCACGCCTGCGGCCTCGCGCGTGACCAGGCCCAGCTCGTGCGGACCGGTGGGGGCGATTTCACCGTACAGCTTGTCCACCGCTTCAGCGGTCCAGGTCAGGCAGCGCACCACGCCGGGAAGATCGATGCGACGCGCATCGCGGATCGGCTTGCCCATGTCCAGCGTTTCCAGCAGGGCCAGCTCATCGGCGTGCGTCTCCACCAGCGCGGCCAGCGCCAGCAGCACGCGCTTGCGATGGGCGGGGCTGGCCTGCGACCAGTGGCCTGCCTCGAACGCGCAGCGCGCCGAGGCCACCGCACGCTCGACGTCCTGTGCATCACAGTCGGCCACCGCACCCAGTACACGCCCGTCGATCGGGCTGATGCAATCAAAGCGCGCGCCGCTGGCGGCATCCACGTAGCGGCCATCGATGAACGCTTGCGCAGGAATCGCCACGCGGCTGCGCAGGGCCTGCCAGTGGCTGCGGTCGGGGAAGTCGGCCATGGGTCGCTCCAGCAATCAACGTTCCTTGTTTATACCGGCGCGGCCGCGACCCCACCGTGATCGACCGCGCTGCGCGCTCGCCGGGCCATGCCTGCCGACAGAACCGTGACGCGGCTGCGCTAGAGTCGCACCCATCGGACCCGACGGAGCCGGCATGAAAACCCCTGCAAGCGACCTGCACGACCTGGCCACCCAGCGCCCCGATTCACTGGACGCGTACTGGATGCCGTTCACTGCCAACCGCCAGTACAAGGGCGCGCCGCGCATGCTGGTACGTGCCGAGGGCATGCACTACGAGGACGTCGATGGGCGCGCCATCCTCGATGGCACCGCTGGCCTGTGGTGCTGCAATGCAGGGCACGCGCGCCGACGCATCGTCGAAGCGATCGCCGAGCAGGCCGCCACCCTCGATTACTCGCCGGCCTTCCAGATGGGTTCGCCGCCGGCCTTCGCCCTGGCGCAGCGATTGGCGGCACTGGCCCCGGCCGGGCTGAACCACGTGTTCTTCACCAGCTCGGGTTCGGAGGCGGTGGATTCAGCGATGAAGATCGTGCTGGCCCACCACCGCCTGCGCGGCGAGGGACATCGCACGCGTTTCATCAGCCGTGAGAAGGCCTACCACGGGGTCGGCTTCGGCGGCATGGCACTGGGCGGGCTGCCCAACAACCGCCGCCAGTTCGGCCTGCAGCTCGGCGGCGTGGACTACCTGCGGCATACCCTGGACCTGTCACGCAATGCGTTCAGCAAGGGCCTGCCACGCCAGGGCGCAGAGCTGGCCGACGATCTGGAACGGCTGATCGCCCTGCACGATCCGTCCACCATTGCCGCGGTGTTCGTTGAACCCATCGCCGGCTCGGCCGGGGTGATCCTGCCGGCGCCGGGCTATCTGCAACGACTGCGCGAGATCTGCGACCAGCACGGCATCCTGCTGGTGTTCGATGAGGTCATCACCGGCTTCGGCCGGGTTGGCATGGCGTTCGCCGCACAGCGTTTCGGGGTCACCCCGGACCTGTTGACCTTCGCCAAGGGCGCCAGCAACGGCGCGGTGCCGCTGGGAGGCGTGCTGGTCGGCGACAGCGTGCATGCCAGCTTTATGCAGGGTCCGCCACAGGCCATCGAGCTGTTCCATGGCTATACGTATTCGGGCCACCCCTTGGCCTGCGCGGCGGCGTTGGCCACGCTGGACATCTACGCCGAGGAACGGTTGTTCGAGCGCGCGATCGAGCTGGGCGAATACTGGCAGGAGCGCCTGCACGCCCTGCAGGGGTTGCCGAACGTGATCGACATCCGCAACTTCGGCCTTGTCGGTGCGGTGGAGCTGGCACCGCGCAAGGATGCCCCCGGCAGCCGTGGCTACGAGGTGTTCCGCCGCTGCTTCCACGACGGGCGCCTGCTGGTCCGCTGCACCGGCGACATCATCGCGTTGTCACCGCCGCTGATCGTGGACAAGGCACAGATCGACCGGATCACCGGCACCCTGGGCGAGATGATCCGGGCCACCGCCTGAGGCCAGGGAGGTGCTGGCGAGCGGGTACAATGGGCGGTTCCGCTCCTGCCTGTTGCCGTGCCCATGAACATCGTCGTCAAAGAAGAACTCAAGGCCTACATCGACCCGCTCACCGCCGACGAACACGAGGCGCTGGAGCGCAGCATCCTCGCCGAAGGCTGCCGCGATGCGCTGGTACTGTGGGGCGACGTACTGGTGGATGGACACAACCGCTTCGGCATCTGCCAGAAGCATGGACTGCCGTTCAACACCGTGCAGAACACCCGCTTCCAGAGCATGGAAGACGTGCACCTATGGATGATCGAGCAGCACCTGGGCCGGCGCAGCGTTTCCGATTTCCAGCGCGGCGTGCTGGCCTTGCGCAAGCGCGACATCCTGTCCGCGCGCAAGCAGGTCGAACAGGCGCAGCTGCAGCGCGAAAGCGACGGCACCGCCGAGCCCGCCGACGAGGCCGGTGAAGACAGCCCGCCGTGGGAACCGGCGCCGAAGATCAGCCGCGCCGAACTGGCCCGCGAAGCCAAGCTGAGCACCAGCCAGGTGGGGATGATCGAGCGCATCCACGCCCAGGCTGCGGCCGAGGTGGTGGAAGCGGTGAAGGCCGGCATGATCTCGATCAGCGCCGCCGCCGCCGTGGCCGACCTGCCGGAAGAAGAGCAGCGCGCGGCGGCTGCCGGTGGCAAGGATGAACTGAAGCAGGCTGCAAAGCGCGTGCGTGAGTCCAAGCGCAAGCCGCGTGCGCCGAAGCCTGAACCGGAGTCGGCGGAAATGGACTTCGAAGAGGCCAACGAGGATGAGATCGCCAGCCGCGATGCCGAGGTGCTGGCCGCGCTGGAGCAGCTTGGCGAGGATGCCCCGGCGCTGCGCCGCCGCGTGGTTGCCCTGACCCGCGAGAACGACACCCTGCGCGCGCAGCTGGCCCATCTGCGCAGGCAGCTGGAAACGCTCTGAGCATCCCCCGGTAGTGCCGGCCGCTGGCCGGCAGCTGCAAGGTGCTTCCAACGTTCATGGGTTGCCGGCCAGCGGCCTGCACTACCGGGTACTCACCGGCCTGCGGGTAGACTTCGGGCATGACGTCTGCCATCGATCCGCGCCGCGCCCAGCTGCGGCGCCTGAAAACCCTCGCCCTTGGCCTGCTGCTGCTGATGCTGGCGGGTTTCGCGGTCAGCCACTGGCAGGGCGAGCGCGGCATCTGGGCCTGGGTCTCGGCCTTCTGCGAGGCCGCCGCGGTTGGCGCGCTCGCCGATTGGTTCGCGGTGGTTGCCCTGTTCCGGCGGCCGATGGGCCTGCCGATTCCGCATACGGCGATCATTCCGCGTAGCAAGGAACGCATCGGCGACAGCCTGGCCTTGTTCGTGCGTGACCAGTTCCTGGAACCGACGGTGCTGCTGGCCAAGCTGCAGGTATTCGATCCAGCCAGCCGCCTCGGCAGCTGGCTGGCCGATCCCGCGCGTTCACGGATGCTGGCCGACATGGCCCGTGGCTGGGCGCTGCAGGCGCTGGACTTCTTCGATGAAGCTGCGGTGCGGCGGCAGCTGCACAGCTTCGTGGTGCAGCAGCTGAGGCAGTGGAACGCCGCTGCCACCGCCGGCGAACTGCTGGGCCTGCTGACCGCCGATGGCCGCCACCAGCGCGTGCTGGACGAAGGCCTGCAACGGCTGGGGCGTTGGCTGGAGCAACCGGAAGTGAAGGAGCGCGCCTCGCAGCTGATCGTGCGCTACATCCAGCGCGAATGGCCGACGCTGTCGAGCACGGTGAACTGGGTCAAGCCGATCGATGAGATCGGCGACAGCCTTGCCGAACGCCTGGCGCGCGCGGTGCTTGAGGAGCTGCAGCAGGTGCTGGCCGAGCCGCAGCACCCGCTGCGCCAGGACTACGAACAATGGCTGGGCAACTACGTGCAGCGCCTGCGCGAAGACCCGGCACTGGCCGAGCGCATCGAACAGCTCAAGCAGGAAATGATCGACCACCCTGCCCTGCAGGACTACGTGCAGGGCCTGTGGTCGCGCATCCATGCCAGCCTGCGCGGCGATCTGCAGCGCGAGGATTCGGCACTGGTCGGTCATCTGCAGCGCAGCCTGGCCTCGCTGGGTGACAGCCTGCAATCGGACCCGGCGTTGCGCGAGGCATTGAACCAGCACCTGCTGGAAGGCGCGCAGCGGCTCACCGGGCGCCTGCGCGAGGGCGTCACCACCCATATCGCGCAGACGGTGAAGAGCTGGGACGAGCGTCATCTGGTCGAGCAGCTGGAACTGAGCGTGGGCCGCGACCTGCAGTTCATCCGCTTCAACGGCACCCTGGTGGGTGGGCTGATCGGGCTGCTGCTGCATGCGGCTACGGTGCTGTTCCGGTTCTGAGGGGGTTCCCGGCCGGGCTGCGCCCGGCACCCGCAGAGGCGGGAGCCAGAGCAACAGCCACAGCTGGTTTCCTGCGGGATGGCAGGGCGCTGTGGGTTTGCGGGGCCGCCGTGAACCCATCCCTGGGGGCTTGGTCGCCGCATCCATGCGGCTCACACCCCGCAAACCCACAGCGCCCCGCCTTCGACCGTTTCCCCTCGATCTGCCTGGATCCACATGTTCGGGGGACGAATGGGGCTGTCACACTTGCTTAACGAAATGCGAATGCCTATCATTTACTGATCGGTTGTACGCTTAGCCAAGCGGGGCACGGAAGCACGCGCCCACCCGCCCCTTCGCCCGTGTACATCCCCCGACCACTGGGTCGCCTGCCTGCCGCAGGTGGCGCGCCGTCGATGGGAATCACGCTGGGTGACGTGCGCGGAGCGCATGGCTGCCATGGGTGCGTTTGCCATCGCCTGTTTTTTGTCCTGCATGGAATCGCACCGATGGCTTCTCCCCTGAATACTCCCCGCCCAACCCTGCTGGCCCTGGCCCTGACCGCTGTGATGATCGCTCCGCTGGCCCACGCCGATGCACCGCTCGCTGCCGATGCGCGCACGCTGGACACGGTGAAGGTGACCGCTGACGGCGAGATCGCAAACGGCTACACGGTGAAGAACACCCGCAGCGCGACCAAGCTGGATCTGTCGCTGCGCGAGACGCCGCAGTCGGTCACCGTCATCACCCGGCAACGGCTGGATGACATGGGGCTGTTCTCGTTGTCCGACGTGATGGGCCAGGTCACCGGGGTCAGCGTGTCGGTCACCGACAGCGAGCGCATCAGCTATGTTTCGCGTGGCTACACGATCGAGAACTTCCAGATCGACGGGATGCTCAACACCTTCGGTGGGTCGATCAAGACCAACACCGACAACGTCATCTACGAACGCATCGAAGTGATCCGCGGCGCCACCGGCCTGACCACGGGCGCCGGTGATCCGTCCGGCACCATCAGCATGGTGCGCAAGCGCCCCACCGACACCTTCCAGATGAGCAGCAACCTGACCGTGGGGCGCTGGGGCAACCAGCGCCTGGAAGCCGACCTGGGCGGTCCCGTGGCGTGGGACGGGCGCATCCGCGCACGCGTGGTCGCGGCCAAGCAGCAGAGCGATTCGTTCCGCGATGTCTACAAGCTCGACAAGGACGTGTTCTACGGCATCGTCCAGGCCGACTTGACCGGCAGCACCCTGTTCGAGCTGGGCTATGAATACCAGTCACCGCACACCACGGGCGTGACTTGGGGCGTGGTGCCTTACTGGGGTGCTGACGGCAACCCGGCCAACCTGCCGCGCTCGACCAATCTGTCGGCGTCGTGGAGCGAATGGCCGATCATTGAAAAGACCACCTTCGCCCGCCTCGAACAGCAGCTGGGCAGCGGCTGGTCGCTGAAGGGCAACGTCAGCCATGCCGTGCGTGATACCGATGGCAGCGTCTGGTACGGCGCAGCCGGCTACCCGCGCGCGGACGGCACCGGCGTCACCGCCTACGTCTCGCACTTCAACGAACACAGCACGATGGACGTGTTCGACGTCAACGTCGGCGGCCCGTTCCAGCTGTTCGGCCGCGAGCATGAGCTGGTGTTCGGGCTGGGCCAGTCCGTGCGCAAGGGCGAATCCGAAGCGACCAGCTTCGACACCAGCGCACCGGGCTACATGCAGGTTCCCGACTGGCGCAACTGGACCGGCAAGGTGCCGGTCCTGCCGGTGACACGCTACGGCCGTCTTTCCTCGGAAAACGAGCTGCGCCAGCGCGCCGCCTACATCGCCGCGCGCCTGCGCCTGGCCGACCCGCTGCTGGCCGTGGTCGGCGCCCGCTATGGCAGCTGGGAAACCCGACAGTGGGGCTACGGCTACGACGCCAACGGCAACCGCAACCGCACCACCCGCACCGGCTACAAGCCCGACGACACGCTGACCCCGTACGCCGGCCTGGTCTACGACTTCAATTCGATGTTCAGCGGTTATGTCAGCTACACCGACATCTTCAAGCCGCAGAACTACCGCGACCGCAACGGCAACTACCTTGAGCCGGTGGTCGGCGACATGTACGAGGCGGGCGTCAAGGCTGAATTCTTCGGTGGCCTGCTGAACGCCTCGGCCGCCGTGTTTGAAGGCAAGCAGGACAACGTGGCCGAGATCGATGATTCGGTGCCGCTGAACTCGCTGCCCGATGGCGGCCAGGCCTATCGCTCGACCGGCAAGGGCAACAAGGTGAAGGGTTGGGAACTGGAAACCCAGGGCAGCATCGGCGAGCAGTGGAACATCTCGGCCGGTTTCGCCCGTACCCGGATCCGCAACGCCGCGGGTGTGCTGCAACGGACCACCACCCCGCAGGAAACCTTCCGCCTCAACACCAGCTGGCGGCCGGGCGGCATCGAAGGCCGCTTCTGGCTGGGCGGTGGCGTGACCTGGCAGAGCCGCATCTGGAACAACAGCACCAAGCCGACGGCCGACTACCTGACCACCGGCCGCACCGAAAGTGCGCGCATCACCCAGGACGCGTTCTACCTGCTGAACCTGGCCGGTGGCTACCGCTTCAACGAGAACTTCAGCGCCCAGCTCAACATCAGCAACCTGCTGGACAAGAAGTACTACAACAACGTCGGCTTCTACCAGGGCGTGTACTGGGGCGAACCCCGCAACGTCAGCGTGACGCTGCGCTGGAAACTCTGATGACCTGATGGATGGTGCCGGTTCTGCGACCGGCACCCGGCCACGGATGGCCAACCCTGGCGTGCTTCGGTGCGCCGGCCTTCTCTTCATTCAACCTGCAGGACCGCCGTGGACCGCTCGCCCGCAACCGCCAGCCCCCGCCTCAGCACCTTCTTCGCCAACCCGCGATGGGGCGTGCTGTCCCGATCCCTTGCCGCCATCTTCGGCGGCTACGCGCTTGCCTCGATGACCACGGTGTTCTGTGCGCTGGCGCTGCCGGGCGCGCGCGGCCAGGCCGTGCTGACCGGCATGCTGCTGGCGATCCTGGTCGCCGCCTGCGCCGCGCTGTGGGCGTTCGCCACGCGCAGTGCGCTGCGTGCCTGGGTCGGCATTCTTGCCCCCACCCTGCTGTTGGCCGGCATTTCGCGCCTGCTGGGAGCGTGGGCATGAAGAATGGATTCCGCCAATCCATGGCCTGGCTGCATACCTGGACCGGCCTGCTGGTCGGCTGGCTGCTGCTGCTGATCTTCATGGCCGGCACCGCCAGCTACTACCGCGAGGAAATCAGCCGCTGGATGCGCCCGGAGCTGCCGCGCAGCACGGTAAGCACCGACGAAGCGGCGCAGCGCGCGGCCGACTACCTGCTGGCCAACGCACCACAGGCCGAGAGCTGGTTCGTCACCCTGCCGCAGCCACGCAATCCGGCCATGCAGATGTTCTGGCGGTTGCCGGCCGAGCTGGCCGACCCCAGCAAGGGCCGACGCGGCGCCTTCGGTGATGCCACCCTGGACCCGAACACCGGCACCGAGCTGAAGGCCCGCGAGACCCGTGGCGGCGACTTCTTCTACCGCCTGCATTTCGACCTGCACTACATTCCCGTGCTGTGGGCGCGCTACCTGGTGGGCTTCTGCGCGATGTTCATGCTGGTGGCCATCATCACCGGCGTGATCACCCACAAGAAGATCTTCAAGGACTTCTTCACCTTCCGGAAGGACAAGGGCCTGCGCTCCTGGCTGGACTTCCACAACGTCAGCGCGGTGATGGCCCTGCCTTACCACGCGATGATCACCTACACCGGCATCGTCACGTTGATGATCATGTACCTGCCGTGGGGAGTGAACGTGGCCTACGGCACCGACCAGGATGCGTTCTACGCGGAGGCCTTTGGTGGCCTGCCCGAGGTCACCGCGCCCGCCGAAGGCAAGGCTGCCCCCCTGCCGCTGCGGCAGCTGCTGGACAGTGCCCGCACGCATTGGCACGGCACCGAGGTCGCCGGTTTCAGCGTTGCCAATCCCGGTGCCGCCAATGCGGTGATCGACATCCGCCAGCGCGATGGCAAACGCCTGTCCATCGATACCCCGGCGCTGCGCTATGACATGGTCACTGGCGCGCTGCTGCAGGAAACGCCGCCTTCCGGTGGCGCCACCGCCACCCGTGGCGTGCTGTATGGCCTGCACCTGGCCCGCTTTGCCGATTGGGGCCTGCGCGCGTTGTTCTTCCTGTCCGGCCTGACCGGCTGCCTGATGGTGGCCAGCGGCGTGGTGCTGTGGGCGGTGAAGGAGCGGCCGAAGCATGCCAAGAGCGGTCGCACCGGCTTCGGCCTGCGCCTGGTCGATGCACTGAACATCGGCGCCGTGGCCGGTCTGCCGATCGCCTTCGCCGCCTATTTCTGGGGCAACCGCCTGCTGCCGCTGGGCTTGGCCGAGCGCTCCAACGCCGAAGCGAACGTGTTCTTCTACGCGTGGGGCGCCTCGCTGCTGGCAGCCTTCATCTGGCCCAAGCGGATGATGTGGGCGTGGCAGCTGTACATCGGCGCGGCCGCGTTCGCGCTGATTCCGGTGGTCAACGCATTGACCACCCACGCGCACCTGGGCGTGACGCTGTTCAACGGTGACTGGGCATTGGCCGGTTTCGACCTGTCGATGATCGCCTTCGGCGTCATGCTGGCCCTGTGCGGCTGGCGCATGCAACGCTGGACGCCGCCGCTGACTGCCGCCGAGAAGAAGAAACGCGCGGCGGCCGCTGCAGCGACAAAGGCACCGGCCGATGCAGTGGAAGCGGAGGCCAGCGCATGATGCTGCTGGTACTGGGGTTGTCGTTCACAGCGTTCACCGCGCTGTCGCTGGCGATGGAAAAGCATCAGCAGGAACTGCACGGCAAATCCGCGGCATCACCGGCACGGCGCACGCAATGGCGGGTGCTGGGCTGGGTGCTGCTGACGGTGGCTTTCGCACTGTGCGTGGTCGACCACGGCTGGGCGATGGGCCCGGTGCTGTGGCTCGGCGAGCTCACCCTGGGTGGAATCGTGCTGGCGTTCGCGCTGTACCCCTACCGGCCGAAATGGATCGCGCCGCTGGCGATCGCGTTGCCGGTGATCGGGCTGGTGGTGGCGCTGTTGTAACCCGTGCGGTGGACCGCATCCACGCATGGCGTGGATCTACCGGACCCACGCTCGCCGGGCATGGCCCGGCGCTACCGTTCTGCGCGCACGTGGGTAGCGCCGGGCCATGCCCGGCGACGCGTCACGCCAGGCGCTTCAGCTCCCACGCACGATGGATGCGCGCATTGCGCTCGAAATCCGGGCCGATGGTGCTGGCGCTGATCTCGCGGCACTGGGCGAATTCGGCGATGGCGTTCTCTTCCAGCTTGAAGCGGCGGAAGTTGTTGGAGAAGTACAGCACGCCACCCGGCGCCAGTCGCGCGACGGCCGCACGCAGCATCTTCACCTGCTCGCGCTGTACGTCGAAGTCCTCGGCGCGGGCCGAGTTGGAGAACGTCGGCGGGTCGCAGAAGATCACGTCGTACTGGCCGCGATCGCCTTCCAGCCAGGCCATCGCATCGGCCTGCACCAGCAGGTGCTGATTGCCGCCCTGCCCGTTCAAGGCCAGGTTGTCGTAGCACCACTGCAGGTAGGTGGCCGACAGGTCGACGCTGGTGGTGCTGGCCGCACCGGCCACCGCCGCCTGCACGCTGGCCACGCCGGTGTAGCAGAACAGGTTGAGGAAGCGTTTGCCGCGCGCCTGCTCGGCCATCAGCCGGCGCAGCGGGCGATGGTCGAGGAACAGGCCGGTATCCAGGTAATCGAACAGGTTCACCTGCAGCAGCGCGTTGTTCTCGCGCACCACGAGGAACTCCTCGCGCTGCTCGAAACGGCCGTACTTGCTGCCGCCCTTGCCACGTTCACGCGATTTCATCGATACCTGTTCCGGCGGGACGCCGAACACCTCGCGCGCAGCGGCCAGCAATTCATTGCGGCGGCGGCGCACGTCGTTCTCGGGAATCGCAGCGGGTGCAGCGTATTCCTGTACATGCAGGAACGTGCGGCGCTGGCCGCCATCTTCCTCGTACACGTCGATGGCCGCTGCGTATTCCGGCAGATCGGCATCGTAGGCACGGAAACAGGTGATGCCTTCGCGCGCGCGCCAGCTCTTGAACTTCTTCAGGTTCTTGCGCAGGCGGTTGGCCACCATCTGCGCGCCTTCGCTCAGCTCGCGCACCTGTGCCGGGTCGCGGCCCGGCACCGCGATCGGATCGCAGACGATCAGTGCGCATTCCAGCGCACCATTGAACATCTGGTACTTCTTGCCCGCACGCAGGCCGGTGGCGAAGGCCAGTTCGTCATTGCCGCACAGCAGGCTGGCGCGCCACTGCGGCACGGCCTTCTGCAGGGCATTGCCCAGCTTGCGGTACAGCGCCGGATCGGCGGCCAGGCGCTCGTCATACGGCGGGTTGCAGACCACCGCGCCGATCTCCTGCTCCGGGGTGGGCAGGTCAGCCACATCGGCGCGGGTGAAGCGGATGGCATGGGCGACGCCGGCAACTTCGGCGTTCTCGCGCGCGGCCTGTATCGCCACCGGGTCGATGTCGCTGCCGTGGATGACCGGCTTCAGCGCGGCAAGGCCGGCCGCTTCGCGATCACGCGCTTCGCTCTGGATGGTTTTCCAGGCAGCCTTGTCGAAGCCCAGCCAGCGGCTCGGCGGCAGGCTGCCATGGCGCATCAGGCCGGGGGCGACATCGGCCGCCATCAGCGCGCCTTCGATCAGCAGGGTGCCGCTGCCGCACATCGGGTCCAGAAGGCCGCCACCGGCAGCGTGCAGGCGCGGCCACTGCGCGCGCATCAGCAGCGCGGCAGCCAGGTTTTCCTTCAACGGCGCGTCATGCGCCGCACCGCGCCAGCCGCGGCGATGCAGCGGGCCGCCGCCGAGGTCGATCGACAGCGAGGCGCGGCCCTTGCGCAGCGACAGGTTGACGCGCACGTCCGGCAGGTCGGTGTTGACCGAAGGGCGCTCCAGCCCTTCGTCACGCATGCGGTCGACGATGGCGTCCTTGATCCGCTGCGCGGCGAAACGGGCATGGGTGATCTTGTCGCCGGACACATGCGCGTCCACCGCCAGGGTCATCTCCGGCTTGATGTGTTCGTGCCACGGCAGCGCACGCACGCCGTCGTACAGCGCCTGCTCGTCCGGGCATTCGAATTCGTCGATCGGCCACAGCACGCGGCTGGCCAGCCGCGACCACATCACGATCCGCAGCGCCTGCTCCAGTTCGCCATCGGCGTTGACGCCGGCGATGGTGGCAGTGGCCTTTTCCAGGCCCAGGGCCGACAGCTCATCGGCAAGCAGGTATTCCAGGCCCTTGGCGCAGGAGACAAAAAATTTCACGGGATCGGTTCGCAGGTGGTCAGGCACGGCAGGGGGCCGGGCCATTCGGAAGGGAGGGCCGTGGACACGGCCGGCAGGCCCGCGCCGGGGGCGGCGGGGCTGCCATTGTAGTCAATGCGGGCGGGCGCGCCGTGCGCCCGGGCTTCACAGCTGCCGCAGCAGGCGCTCGAAGGCCTGCGCAGAGGCTTCCACGTGGTGCTCCAGGCGATGGCCATCGTCCACCAGCAGCAGCTGCGCCGAGCGCGCCTGCGCCCAGGCGATGACTCCGGCGGCCGGCACCACCTCGTCATGCCAGGCCTGCACCACCGTGGTCGGCACCGGCGCGGCATCCAGCGCCGGCATCGGGCCCATGGTGGTGGGCGGCACCATCAGGAACAGGCCGGCCACCGGCACCTGCAGCGAGGCGATGGCGGAGATGTAGGCGCCCAGGCTGGAGCCGGCCAGCACCACCGGCCCCTGCGCAGCGGCAGCGGCCGTGCGCTCGATCAGGCGTTGCAGGCGGGTGCGCACATCGCCAACGCGGCTGACCTGGCTCATCGCGTCCAGGTCGGTGTAATCGGGGCGCTCATGGGTCCAGCCCAGTCGCTCGGCGACTTCGGCCAGCGCGGTGACCTTGGTCGCCTCCGGGCCGCTCTCGAAGCCGTGGGACAGGATGCAGTGACCGCGGCTCATGCGTGCGCTCCCACGGAGCGGATCGACAGCAGAAGGGAAGGCAGTTTCATCCGGCAATGCTAGCATCGCCGCATGCCCAAACCGCTCCTGCCCGGCCTGCAGCTGCAGCCGTTGCCCTACCACGACCGCCTGCCACTGCGCGATCCATCCAGCCTGGCAATGGTGGTGATCCACTGCACCGAACTGCCCGACCTGGCGACCGCCCGGGAGTACGGCGAGCGCGTGCTGTACGACAGCGGCGCCGGCAACAGCGGGCATTTCTACATCGACCGCGACGGCAGCGTGGTGCAGTACGTGGCGCCGGAGCGCATCGCCCACCACGTGCGCGGCATGAATGCCGATACCGTGGGCATCGAACTGGTCAATTCGGGGCGCTACCCGCACTGGCTCGACAGCCGCCACCAGGCGATGGACGAGCCGTACACCGAAGCGCAGCTGCTGGCGCTGGAACGGTTGCTGCAGGCACTGGTGGCTCGTTACCCGTCGCTGCGGCGGATTGCCGGACATGACCAGTTGGACCTGGAGCAGGTGCCGGCCAGTGATGACCCGGCGGTGACCGTGGCGCGCAAGCGTGATCCGGGCCCGTTGTTCCCGTGGGCGCGGGTGCTGGCGAAGGTGCCGTTGCAGGGGTTGGAGTAAGCGCCGGCAGGGCTGCGCCCTGCACCCGCACAGGCAACGTCAACGTCAACGTCAAAAGCTGGCATTCGGTGGGATGGCGGGGTGGGTCCCGCGGCTGTTGGTAGGTGTCGACCTTGGTCGACACGTGGATCCACGCCATGCGTGGATGAACGTCAAATCGACCAACCCGCTTTGCTCAGGCGCCGGTGGCGACCGGGCGGCTGCTGTCGCTGACCCAGCCACTCCATGAGTCCGCGTAGATGCGTGCGCCGGACAGGCCCGCGCTTTCCATCGCCAGCAGCAGGTGGCAGGCGGTCACGCCCGAACCGCACATCAGCACCACGCGTTGCGGGTCCTGGTTGCCGATCACGCCCTGCAGTTCGGCACGCAGTTCCTGTGCATCGCGCAGGCGGCCGTCCAGCACGTTCAACGCGAACGGGCGATTGACCGCGCCCGGCACATGGCCGGCGACCGGGTCCAGCGGCTCCACCTCACCGCGGAACCGCTCGCCCGCGCGGGCATCGACCAGCCAGCCCGGCGCATGCTTGAGGCGTGATTCGATCTCGTCCGCGCTGGCAACCTGGCTGCCATCGAAGCGCCCCGGATACGCGGGCAACGCGATGACCTGGCTGCTGCCGGTCGCCAGCGGCTGGCCGGCGGCCTGCCAGGCGGCGATGCCGCCATCGAGTACGGCCACGTTCGCATGCCCGATCAGGCGCAGCAGCCACCACAGGCGCGCGGCGGCCATGCTGCCATCGCTGCCGTCATACACCACCACCTGCGTGTCGGTGCCGATGCCCCATTGCCCCAGTCGTGCGGCGAACGCATCGCTGTCGGGCAACGGGTGGCGGCCATGGCCCACCCGCGTCAGATCGGACAGGTCGCGGTTGAGATCGGCATGCACTGCGCCGGGAATGTGTCCCTGCGCGTAGAGGCTGTTGCCCGCCTGCGGGTCGGCCAGCGATGCACGCGCGTCGACCACGCGCACGGTACTTGCGGTCGCGCGGGCATCGACCACGCGTACCCCATCGCCCAAGGCCGCAGCCAGGGTCGCAACATCGACAAGGGTGGTCCACGGCGGGTCGATCGGCTTCATTGCACTTGCTCCAGGCGGCGACGCAGGTTGTACAGGATGGCCGCGGTGGCGCCCCAGATGCGCTGGCCGGGCCAGCCATATTCAAGGACATGGCGGACGCGGCCGCGATGGTTGATTTCGACCTGGCGCAGGTTGTCGGCGGCCATCAGATAGTCCAGCGGCACTTCGAACACCTCGGCCACTTCGCTGGGCTGCGGGACCGCCACGAAATCCGGATCGATCACTGCCACCACCGGGGTCACCCGGTAGCCGGTGATGGTCACGAACGGATCGAGATATCCCAATGCCTGCACCTGTGTCGGCGCCAACGCGATTTCTTCCTGGCTTTCGCGCAGTGCGGCAGCCAGCGCATCGCGATCATCGGGCTCGGTACGGCCACCGGGGAAGCCAACCTGGCCACCATGTTGCCGCAGGGTTTCGGTACGCCGGGTCAGGATCACCTGCGCACCGTTGGCGCGCGGCACGATGCCAGCCAACACCGCCGCCTCGACCGGTGGGCCCGGAGGCAGCAGGTCATCCAGTTCACTGCGGTTCCAGCCGTCACCTGCCGGCGGTTCGGCCAGCGGATGCAGCGCGCGCAGCAGCCGCTCATGATCGGCCAACGACCCTCGCAGCGACTGCTGCAGCTGTTGGCGCAGGGGCAGCACACGCTGCAGGATGTGGCCGCGTTCGCTGTCGCTCATCGACGACCACCGTGCGATTTCGTCGATATGCCGCCCGCACCCGGCGCAGAGCCGGTTGCGATCCAGCTTGCAGACGTTGATGCAGGGGCTTGCGACAGCACGCGCCGTTTCTTCCATTATTTGCACCGGTCAACAGTAGCGCGAATGGGCTGAATTTGGGATGGGCCCCGCACAGCTGCAGCGTGGTGCAGAAACAAAAACGCGCCGGTGGATTCACCGGCGCGTTGATGTTGACGCTGTTTCTTCTTACTTGACGCTGATCAGCTTGATCTCGAACTGCACAGCCACGTTCGGCGGGAACGGGGTGCGCGGGTCGGCGCCGTAGGCCTGATCCGGCGGCAGCGAGACTTCCCACTTCGAGCCTGCCGGCATCTGCAGCAGGGTCTCACGCATGGCCTTCATTTCGACTTCGCTGACCTTGATCGACGGAATCTGCTGGGCCGGGCGGGCTTCGGTCGGGCGCTGGCCGTACGGGAACGGACCGGCCACTTCCAGCTGCACGGTGCTGGCCTGGGTCGGCTTGGCACCCTTGCCGGCTTCGATCACACGGTACTGAACGCCGCTCGGCAGGGTCTGCACGCCCGCCTTTGCCTTGTTCTGCGCCATGAACTGATCGCTCTTGGTCTTGTTTTCGGCAGCAGCCTTTTCGTACTCGGCCTTGGCGGCCTGGGCACGGCCCTGCTCGCGCTTCTGGAACGCTTCAACGGCCGGCTTCAGCTGCTCGGCGGTAATGGCCGGCTGCTTCTTGGCGTAGGCGTCCTGAAGGCCCTTCACCACCGAGTTGATGTCCAGCTGCTCACCGCGACCGGTCAGCTCCGCCAGGTTGTTGCCGTAGTCGTAACCGAAGTAGTAGCTCAGCTTGCCCTTCTCGGACGCGATGTCCTGGGCGAAGGCATTGCCCGTCAGGGCCAGGGCCGCGACGGCGACCGCGATAGAACGCAACTTCATCAAACAGTTCTCCAGGGGTGGTAACTCAGGGACGTTCTGCGCCGCCCTGAGGCGACGGGTTAGGATAACGGCCACAACGTGTAACCGCTACTCACCACGCAGGCTATGACCTGTCTGCGTTTACAGAGTTCAATCTCACTTTTTTTTAACGTTCCAGGAGTTTCCCGTGGTCGAGGCCCCCGCTCCCCACCCGGTCGACGTCAGCGATGATGGCGCCGTCCGCACCATTACCGTGCAACGTCCGGACAAGCTCAACGCCCTCAATGCCGCCACCCTGCAGGCGCTGGCCGAGGCGTTTGGCGACGCCGCCGCCGACCCGGCGGTACGGGTGGTGGTGCTGACCGGGGCTGGCCCCAAGGCGTTCGTGGCCGGGGCCGACATCGCGGAAATGAACACCTTGAGCGCGGTTCAGGGACGTGATTTCTCCCTGCTCGGCCAGGCCCTGATGCGCCGCATCGAACGCATGCCCAAGCCGGTGATCGCCCGGGTGAACGGATTTGCGCTGGGCGGCGGGCTGGAACTGGCCATGGCCTGCCATCTGCGCATCGCCGCTGATTCGGCCAAGGTCGGCCAGCCGGAGATCAATCTCGGCCTGATTCCCGGCTTCGGCGGCAGCCAGCGCCTGCTGCGCCTGTGTGGTCGCGCGGCCACGCTGGAACTGTGCCTGCTGGGCACCCCGATCGACGCCGCGCGCGCACTGGCCCTGGGCATCGTCAACGAAGTGGTGCCCGCCGCCGAGCTCGATGCCCGCGTGCAGGCCCTGGCCCGGCAGCTGGCACAGTCGGCGCCGCTGGCGCTGCGTGGCCTGCTCGACGCGGTACACGTGGGCGGCGAATGCAGCCTGGAAGCCGGCCTGGAATACGAAAGTGCGCAGTTCGGCCTGCTGTTTGCCACCGAGGACATGCGCGAAGGCACCAGCGCCTTCCTGCAGCGCCGCCCCCCCGCCTTCCAGAACCGCTGACGCCATGGCATCCCGACCCAACCCCGTGCTGCTGTTCGCCCGGGTCCAGGCAGACGATCCCGATGGTGCGCTGCAGGCTGGACTGATGGACTACGTCGTGCGCGCTGGCGATGAGCGGCTGCTGCCCGATCATCCGGACCTGCCCGACCGCCTGTGCCAGATGCAGTTGCAACTGCAGCGTGCATGGGCGGCGCGCGAACGCTTCCGCGCACGCGCCGTGCGCCTGGCCCGCCGCGAGGCCGAGCGTGATGCGCGCCGGACGCCCGCGCCGGCACCGGACGTCAAACCCGCCCTGCCTGCCGCCGCGGCCGCCATCCTCGCCCGGGCCAAGGCCCGCGCCGCCGGCAAGGAGCAGTAATGGCGACCGCGAAGAAGACCGCGCGCGCACCTGCGCGCCGCGGCGGTACGATGCCGCGTGCCGACGTGGTGGAAATGTTCACCCGCCTGCGCGAGCTCAATCCGCATCCGAAGACCGAGCTGGAATACAGCTCGCCGTTCGAACTGCTGGTGGCGGTCGCGCTGTCTGCACAGGCCACCGACGTCGGCGTCAACAAGGCCACCCGACGCCTGTTCCCGGTTGCCAACACGCCGGCGAAGATCCTCGCGCTGGGCGAAGAGGGACTGAAGAAGTACATCGCCACCATCGGTCTGTTCAACGCCAAGGCGAAGAACGTGATCGCCACCTGCGCGCTGCTTCTTGAGAAGCACGGTGGCGAAGTGCCACGCGATCGCGACGCACTGGAAGCCCTGCCCGGTGTCGGCCGCAAGACCGCCAACGTGGTGCTCAACACCGCCTTCGGCGAACCGGTGATGGCGGTGGACACGCACATCTTCCGTGTCGCCAACCGCACTGGACTTGCGCCCGGAAAGAACGTGCGCGAGGTTGAAGATCGACTGGTCAAAGCGATTCCCGCCGAGTTCCTGCTCGACGCGCACCACTGGCTGATCCTGCACGGCCGGTACGTGTGCAAAGCGCGCAAACCGGATTGCCCGGGCTGCGTGATTGCCGACCTGTGCCGGTTCAAGGACAAGACCCCCGCGGAGTGACGGCGCCATCCACGCATGGCGTGGATTGGCTGGAAAATCCATCCACGCATGGCGTGGCTCTACTGCAACCGGGGCGCAATCCGCGCGTCATACGTAACCGGTTTCAATGGCAGGCCCAGCCGTGACGGGGCCTGCGGCGGATCGCCGCCGTGCGCGAACTGTCACATTTACGCAATCTTCACGTTTTAGCCTGCGCGCATCTTCCCACCTGCCTGCAAGGCTCCTCTCCATGAAACTGCATCACCAGCTCCTGACGATCGCCGTGGCTGCTGCGCTGTACGTGCCGGCCGCCCACGCCGAAGTCGCCATCGATGTGATCGGCGGTTCGGAAATCACCTTCGAAGGCCTGGTCCAGGCCGACGGCAACTGGTACGACAATGACGTCGTGGACCTCAACGGCGGTGACGCCGGCAACGGCAAGAACAGCGAATTCGAACTGCGTCGCGCCGAGCTGGTGCTGAAGGGCAAGGGCCCGGGCAACGTGGAATGGGTCGTGGGCTACGACGCCAAGGCCGACAAGTTCCTCGACACCAACGTGAAGTACAAGCTGCTGGGCAACGCCAACCACTTCATCCAGGTCGGCCAGTTCAAGCAGCCCAACAGCCTGGAAGAACTGTCCAGCACCAAGAACAACGACTTCATCTCCAAGGCTGCGGTCACCAACACCTACGCTGTCGCCCGTCGCCTGGGCGGTGCCTACAGCTACGGCCAGGACAACTGGTCGGTCACCGCCAGCGCCTTCGGCCGCGAACTGACCCGCAACCTGGCCCACGGCAGCGGCTACGGCGCGCGTGGCACCTGGGCCCCGATCAACGAGAAGGGCCAGGTCCTGCACTTCGGCCTGAGCTACGTCGACTACGACACCGACGCAGACACCCTGCGCGTGCGTGCCCGCCCGAACGCCGACCTGGCCACCGCGCGCCTGGTCGATGGCGGCAACATGACCGACACCGACCGCGTCAGCACCATCGGCGCCGAGGCGATGTACTTCCAGGGCCCGTTCAAGGCCCAGGCCGAGTACTACACCAGCAAGGCCAAGCGTTACGCCCATGACAACTACACCACCGACGGCTACTACGTCAGCGGCGTGTGGAATGTCACCGGCGAAAGCTGGAGCTACAAGGGCGGCACCCCGGGCACCGGCCTGCCGAACAACCCGGCCGGCGGCCAGTGGCAGCTGGGCGTGCGCTATGACCACATGGATCTGAACGACGGCAACCTCGCCGCCAATCCGGTGGCCGGCCGTCCGCCGATCGTCGATGGCGTGCTCGGCGGCAAGATGGACATTTGGACTGTCGGCGCGAACTGGTACTGGCGCTCGAACTTCAAGCTGATGCTCAACTACGTGATGGTCGACAGCAAGAAGTACAGCTCGACCGCCCGCGGCTTCGTCAACGACGATCCGAACATCCTGGAAGCCCGCGCGCAGTTCTTCTGGTAATACCGGAAGCACGCGTTCGAACGAAGGCACGGCCCAGGCCGTGCCTTCGTCGTTGTGGGCAGGCGGTGGCCGCGCGATGATGCCCTGCCCTGTCGACAAGGACCTTCGGGATGCCTTCTTCGCTCCGCCTGCGCCGCCTGCTTTGCGGTGTCCTGCTCGCTGCCCTGCCCGCCACTGCGTTTGCCTGTGACGATGCGGATACCGTGCGTGAGGCCGCGTATCGGCAGTTGCCGGCCGGCGCGCTGCCGGTCACGGCACGTTTCACCGATGCGGACAGCACGGCCTGCCGCGCGTGGCCCGCGCAGCCCGGCACGACCCTGCTGGCCGTCGCCCAATGGACCGCCCCCGCCTCGGAAGACGTGCGCGGTGGCGACCTGGACCTGCTGCTGATCGATACCGCCAGTGGCCAGCCGCTGGCCTGGACCCGCGTGGCCGATGCGGTCAGCAGTGATGCGCTGCGCTTTACCGGCCTGCGCCTGGACACAGCACGCTGGCAGTTGGACCCCGCCACCCGCGCGTTCGGCGTGCGCATGGACTACAGCGGCAGCTCAGGACCCAACCCGTTCGCGCAGACCGAACTGCAGTTGTTCGTACGCGAGGGCCGGCAGCTGCGCCGGGTGCTTGCCCCGCTGGCCGTCAGTGGCAGTCGCGGCGAATGGGATACGCGTTGCGCCGGCGAGTTCAGCCGCTTCGAGCGCACGCTGGAGATGGGCAGTGCCAATGCCGCTGGCCTGGCGCCGATCGTGGTGCGCGAAAAACGCACCGATACGATCAGCGTCGCCACCGGTGACGACTGCCATGCCACCGACACGACGGCACCCGTACAGCGCTGGACACTGCAGCCCCGCGACGGTCGCTATGCCGTTCCGGAGGCGCTGCGCGGGCTCTGAAGGGCGGGCTTGGGCACCGCCATGACGGCTGTCACGTTCGCGTCATATGACAGACGCGGGCGTGTCATGGAACCGTTATGGAATGTGCACCGAAACGTCGGGCAGCCGCCCCTCGACCACCCCAGGAGTCTCTCCCGTGATCCACGCCTTCAAGTCGCGCGCCGCCGTCGCCATTCTGGCCGCGTCGTCCGTGTTCGCCGCCAACGCCGCCGATGTCACCGGCGCGGGCGCCTCGTTCATCTACCCGGTGATGTCCAAGTGGTCGGCCGACTACAGCACCGCTACCGGCAAGAAGGTCAACTACCAGTCGATCGGTTCCGGCGGTGGTATCGCCCAGATCAAGGCAGCGACCGTGGACTTCGGTTCGTCCGACGCGCCGCTGAAGCCGGAAGAGCTGGCTGCCGCCGGCCTGGCCCAGTTCCCGTCGGTGATCGGTGGCGTGGTGCCGGTGATCAACGTTGCTGGCGTCGCCCCCGGCGCGCTGAAGCTGGACGGCCCGACCCTGGCCAACATCTTCCTGGGCAAGATCACCACCTGGAACGACCCGGCCATCGCCGCCCTCAACAGTGGCCTGACCCTGCCCAGCGGCAAGATCACGATCGTTCATCGTTCGGACGGCTCGGGCACCACCTTCAACTTCGTCAACTACCTGTCCAAGGTCAGCCCGGAGTGGAAGAGCAAGGTCGGTGAAGGCACTTCGGTACAGTGGCCGGCCGGCATCGGCGGCAAGGGCAACGAAGGCGTTGCTGCCTACGTGAAGCAGATCAAGGGCGGCATCGGCTATGTCGAACTGTCCTACGCGCTGCAGAACAAGATGTCCTACGCGGCGATGAAGAATGCGGCCGGCAAGATCGTGCAGCCGTCGGACGCCTCGTTCTCGGCCGCTGCGGCCAGCGCCGACTGGGCCAACGCCCGTGACTTCTACCTGGTGATGACCAACGCCCCGGGCGCTGATGCGTGGCCGATCACCGCCACCAACTTCATCCTGGTGCGCAAGCAGCCGAAGAACGTGGCGGGCGCCAAGGCCACGCAGGAGTTCTTCCGCTGGGTCTACAAGAATGGCGATGCGCAGGCCAAGCAGCTGGACTACGTGCCGCTGCCGGACGCGCTGGTGCGCCAGATCGAGACCTACTGGACGCAGAACCTGAAGTACTGAGTTCGTTGCAAGGCGTTCCCCCGCAGGAACGGGGCCGGCGGGTCCTCTCTCCCCCGCCGGCCCCACCGGGCGCTGGATCCTTCGGGGTCCGGCGCTCTTCTTCTTTGTAGGGTTGGTCGTGAAAGGCGCTGCGCTTCCCTTGATGAGTTGCTGCGGCGATGGGCCGGGCTGCGCAGGACGGCCGCAAGTACGTCCTTGTAGGCTCGGCCCATCGCCGCCTGATGGTTCATCGGGGCGCGGTGGGGTCATGGAAGGCAGGAGCGGGGGCAACGGTTACCCGGCCCTCCGCCGCGCTGGGGACCGCGCAGAAGCGCAGTTGGGGCTGTCAGCCGACCCGGCAGCCAACCGTGAATCCCGCGAAACCCTTGCCAGAACGTGATCCAGGACACCTCTGTCATGGACGTCATACGGCTGTAACAAAAACATCATTTCATAGCCGCATCCGCCGACACCGTCGGCTCTACCCCGCTATGGAGTGACCATGAAACTGCACTCGGCCAGCCTTGCCGCCCTTTCCCTGGCCATCGCCCTGGGCCTGTCTGCCTGCGGTGGCGACAAGCAGGCCGCACAGCAGCCGGCCGCTGACGGCGCCGCTGCTCCGGCCGCTGCCGGCGACAAGGTGACCGCTGAGGTCTCCGGTGCCGGCGCCTCCTTCATCTTCCCGCTGGTGTCCAAGTGGTCGGCCGACTACAACACCGCCACCGGCGCGAAGATCAACTACCAGTCGATCGGTTCCGGTGGTGGCATCGCCCAGATCAAGGCCGGCACCGTTGATTTCGGTTCGTCCGACAAGCCGCTGAGCAGCGACGAGCTGGCCCAGGCCGGCCTGGCCCAGTTCCCGTCGGCCATCGGCGGCGTGGTGCCGGTGGTCAACATCGACGGCCTGGAAGCCGGCAAGCTGCGCCTCAGTGGCGCCCTGCTCGCCGACATCTTCCTGGGCAAGGTCAAGACCTGGAACGACCCGGCCATCGTCGCCGCCAACCCGGGCGTGACCCTGCCGGACGGCAAGATCACCATCGTCCACCGTTCGGATGGTTCGGGCACCACCTTCAACTTCTCCAACTACCTGTCCAAGGTCAGCCCGGAGTGGAAGAGCAAGGTCGGCGAAGGCACCTCGGTGCAGTGGCCGGACGGTGTGGGTGGCAAGGGCAATGAAGGCGTTGCTTCCTACGTGAAGCAGATCAAGGGCTCGATCGGCTACGTCGAACTGGCCTATGCCCTGCAGAACGCGATGCCGTACACCTCGCTGCAGAACGCGGCCGGCACCTGGGTGCAGCCGAACGCTGAAACCTTCGCCGCCGCTGCCGCCAGCGCCGACTGGGCCAGCGCCAAGGACTTCAACCTGGTCATCACCAACGCCCCGGGCGAGCAGGCGTGGCCGATCACCGCCACCAACTTCATGCTGATGCAGAAGAAGCCGAAGGATGCCAAGCGCAACCAGGATGCGCTGGCCTTCTTCAAGTGGGCCTTCGAAAGCGGCCAGACCCAGGCCAACGAACTGCACTACGTGCCGCTGCCGGCCGAGCTGGTCAAGCAGATCGAAGCCTACTGGGCGACCGAACTGAAGTGATGGACCCGACGGTGCCCGCCACGTGCGGGCACCGTCTCCTGCACATCGTGCTGCCCCGCCCCTTCCTGGCCCTGCCGTCCCCATGAATGCCATCGCCCAGCCTGTAGCCGCCCCGTCCACGCGTGATACGCGTGATGCCCGCAACGACAAACTGTTCCGATGGGTGCTGGTCGGCACCGTCATCTTCGTCCTGATCGCGCTGGCCTGCGCCGCACTGTCGATGCTGTGGGGTGGTCGCCACGCCCTGCAGATGCAGGGCCTGAGCTTCTTCTTCTCCTCCGACTGGAATCCGGTCGAAAACAAGTTCGGCGCCCTCGCCCCGATCTACGGCACCCTGGTCACCGCGCTGATCGCGATGGTCATCGCCGTGCCGGTCAGCTTCGGCATCGCCTTCTTCCTCACCGAAGTGGCACCGCGCTGGCTGCGTGGTCCGGTCGGTACCGCCATCGAACTGCTGGCGGGCATTCCCTCGATCATCTACGGCATGTGGGGCCTGTTCGTGCTGGTGCCGGTGATGACCGAGTACGTCACCCCGTTCCTCAACGAAACCCTGGGCGAATGGCCGATCATCGGCCCGGTGTTCCAGGGCCCGCCGCTGGGCATCGGCATGCTCACCGCCGGCTTCGTGCTGGCGATCATGGTCATCCCGTTCATCTCCTCGGTGATGCGCGAAGTGTTCCTGACCGTGCCGACCCGCCTGAAGGAATCGGCCTACGCGCTGGGCTCCACCAAGTGGGAAGTGAGCTGGGACATCGTGCTGCCCTACACCCGCTCGGCGGTGATCGGTGGCGTGTTCCTCGGCCTCGGCCGCGCACTGGGCGAGACGATGGCGGTGGCCTTCGTGATCGGCAACAGCGTGCGCCTGTCGCCGTCGCTGCTGGAACCGGGCACCACCATCGCCGCACTGATCGCCAACGACTTCGGCGAAGCCACTGAAACCTACCGCTCGGCGTTGCTGCTGCTCGGCTTCGTCCTCTTCATCGTCACCTTCGTGGTGCTCGCCATCGCCCGCCTGATGCTGATGCGCCTGTCCCGCAAGGAGGGCAACTGATGTCCAGCACCGCTGACTCCCTGTACCTGCGCCGCCGCATCGGCAATGTCATCGCCATCGCGATGTCCTGCGCCACCGCGCTGTTCGGCCTGTTCTTCCTCGGCTGGATCCTGTTCACCCTGGCCTCCAAGGGCCTGGCCGGCATCAACCTGGATCTGTTCACCAAGATGACACCGCCGCCGATGCAGGAAGGCGGCCTGGCCAACGCCTTCTTCGGCAGTGCGGTGATGTGTGCGCTGGCGATCGGCATCGGCACCCCGCTGGGTGTGCTGGCCGGCACCTGGCTGGCCGAGTACGGCAACGCCCGCAAGGCCGGCACCGTGGTCCGCTTCGTCAACGACATCCTGCTGTCGGCCCCGTCCATCGTGCTGGGCCTGTTCGTCTACACCCTGTACGTGATGCAGACCGGCGGCAGCTTCTCCGCCTTCGCCGGTGCACTGTCGCTGGCCTTCATCGTGCTGCCGGTGGTGGTGCGTACCACCGACGAGATGCTGCGCCTGGTGCCTTCGCAGATGCGCGAAGCCGCGCTTTCGCTGGGCATTCCGCAGTGGAAGGTGATCGTGCAGGTGCTGTACCGCAGTGCCTCGGCCGGCATCATCACCGGCATCCTGCTGGCGCTGGCCCGCATTTCCGGCGAGACCGCACCGCTGCTGTTCACCGCCTTCGGGAACCAGTACTGGAACAGCAACGTGTTCCAGCCGATGGCCTCGGTGCCGGTGGTGATGAACCAGTTCGCCGGCAGCCCGTACGAATCCTGGCAGGTGCTGGCCTGGGCCGGCGCGCTGGTGCTGACCGTGTTCGTGCTGCTGGTCAGCCTCTCTGCGCGCGGCATCCTGCTGCGCAACCGTATCTCCCATGACTGACCTTTCCGTGGATACCGCCATGAACGACCTTTCCAACGCCGTGCCGATGCAGCGCATCGTCGTGCCGGCCTCGCACGAGAACCTGCACGCTCCGGCCCCGGTCAAGCTCGCCGCGCGTGGACTGGACTTCTACTACGACAAGTTCCACGCCCTGAAGGGCATCAACCTGGAGATCCCGGAAAAGCGCGTGACCGCGCTGATCGGTCCCTCCGGTTGCGGCAAGTCGACTCTGCTGCGCATCTTCAACCGCATCTACGCGCTGTATCCGAAGCTGGAAGCGCGCGGTGAGGTGATCCTCGACGGCGAGAACATCCTGTCGCCGAAGTACCCGATGAACCGCCTGCGCAGCAAGGTCGGCATGGTGTTCCAGAAGCCGGTGCCGTTCCCGATGACCATCTTCGAGAACGTGGCCTACGGCATCCGCCACCACGAGAAGCTGTCCAAGGCGGACATGGCCGACCGTGTCGAGCACGCGCTGCGCCAGGGCGCGCTGTGGGACGAAGTGAAGGACAAGCTCAACCAGAGCGCGCTAGGCCTGTCCGGTGGCCAGCAGCAACGTCTGTGCATCGCCCGTGCCGTGGCCCTGCGCCCGTCGGTGCTGCTGCTGGACGAGCCGACCTCGGCGCTGGACCCGATTTCCACCAGCCGCATCGAGCAGCTGGTGGAAGAGCTCAAGCACGAGTACACCATCGTGATCGTCACCCACAACATGCAGCAGGCCGCGCGCGTGTCCGATTACACCGCCTTCATGTACCTGGGCGACCTGATCGAACACGACCGCACCGAAGTGATCTTCTCGCAGCCGTCCAAGCAGCAGACCGAGGATTACATCACCGGCCGGTTCGGCTGATCGGCGCTGACGCTTCGTCACCTGTCCCAGCCAGGCGCGCCTGGCTCTACCTGGATTGCAGAACATGAACCTTCCCAACGACCACATCGTCAAAAGCTACGACGAAGAGCAGCAGCGCCTGGTGGCCGAAATCGTGCGCATGGGCGAGATGGCCGTCGCCCAGCTGGAGGCGTCGATGGACGTCATCGAGAAGCGCGATGAGAACGCCGCCCATCGCATCATCGCCAACGACGAAGCGATCGATGCGCTGGAACAGCAGATCAGCCACGACGTGATGCGCCTGGCGCTGCGTGGCCCGATGGCCCGCGACCTGCGCGAGATCCTCGCCGGCCTGCGCATTCCGGCCGATATCGAACGCATCGGCGACTACGCGGCCAACGTCGCCAAGCGCTCGATCGCGCTGGGCAAGGTGCCGCCGCTGCCGCAGATCCAGGGCCTGCGCGCCCTCGGCCGCCTGGCCGCACAGCAGGTCCGTCGCGCCATTGCCGCCTACCGCGACAACGATGCCGATGCCGCGCTGGAACTGCGCGAGGACGACGCCCGCCTGGACGCGCAGTACACCGCGCTGTTCCGCGAGCTGCTGACCTACATGATGGAAGACCCGCGCAACATCACCCCGTGCACCCACCTGCTGTTCATGGCCAAGAACCTGGAGCGCGTGGGCGACCATGCCACCAACATCGCCGAGAACGTGTGGTTCCTGGTGCACGGCGAACAGCCGCTGCCGCCGCGCCAGAAGCGCGACGAGACCTCCAGCGCGGGCGATATCTGATACTGCACTGCAACACCGGATTCGACTCCAGGGTGGCCGCTGTCCTCGTGACAGCGGCCTTTTTGTTGGCGCTGCAATACTTCTCACGAAAATTTGAATTCCCGGCGAGGATTCGTTGAGTAGGATCGCTGCACCATCGCTTCACCACGGGCACCCGCCCACCACCCAGGAGCACGACCGATGAGCACCTCCAACAAGACGCTGTCCCTGCTGACCGCCACCGCCCTGGCCGCAGGCCTCGGCATGACCGCCTCCGCCTCGGCCCTGAGCATGACCGACCTCGCCCAGGGCTACCTGGTGGCCGGCCAGGCGGCCAAGGCCACCGATGCGAAGGCGACCGATGCAAAATCCGCCGATGCGGCCAAGCATGCCGAAGGCAAGTGTGGCGCCGACGGCAAGAGTGCTGAAGGCAAGTGCGGCGGCGACAAGAGCAAGGCAGCGGCCGGTGCGGACACCAAGGCCAAGACCGGCGGTGACAAGAAGTCGGCCGAAGGCAAGTGCGGCGAAGGCAAGTGCGGTGGCAAGCACTGACGTCCGCGCCGGCGTCGTCCACCCGAGGTCGCCGCTTCCTGCGGCGGCCGTGGGCCTGGGCCTGCGCCGTGCCCTGCTGCAGGACCTGCGCGATGCACCGGCCGGCGATTTCGATTTCCTCGAATGCGCGCCGGAGAACTGGATCGGTGTCGGTGGTCCCGCAGGTGACGCGTTGGCCGAACTGGCGGCGCGCCATACGTTGAGCTGCCACGGCCTGTCGTTGTCGCTGGGCGGCAGTGCCCCTCTGGATACCCAGCTGCTGGCGCAGGTGGGTGCGTTTCTGCACCAGCATCAAGTGCCGCTGTACAGCGAACACCTGAGCTACTGCAGCGACGAGGGCCACCTGTACGACCTGCTGCCGATTCCATTCACCGATGAAGCGATACGCCACACCGCTGCCCGCATCGCCCGGGTGCAGGACATTCTCGGCCGCCGCATCGCCGTGGAAAACGTGTCGTACTACCTGGCGCCGGACCCGACGATGGACGAACTGGCCTTCACCACTGCCGTGCTGGCCGAGGCCGACTGCGATCTGCTGCTGGACGTCAACAACGTCTACGTCAATGCCTGCAACCATGGCTACGACGCCGATGCCTTCATCGCCGGCCTGCCCGCACAACGCATCGTCTGCCTGCACGTGGCCGGGCACCTGGACGAGGCGCCGGACCTGAAGATCGACACCCATGGCAGCCCGGTGATCGACCCGGTGTGGGACCTGCTGGCACGCACCTACGCCCGTATCGGCCCACGCCCCACCCTGCTCGAACGCGACTTCAATTTCCCGCCCTACGCCGAGCTGCGGGGCGAACTGCAGACCATCCACCGCCTGCAGGCCGCGCATGCCGGAGCCGCCCATGGCTGATGCCCCCGAACGCCTGCGTGCGCAGCAGCACGCGTTCACCGCGCACCTGCGCGACCCGGCACAGGTACCGGCGCCGCCCGGCATGGACCCGCGTCGGGTGGCCGTGTACGAACGCCTGCTGTTCAACAATCTGTTGGGGTTGTTGAGCAATGGCTTCCCGGTCTGCGTGCGCCTTCTGGGCGAACCGGACTGGAGTGCACTGGTGCGCCACTATTTCGCCAGCCACCATTGCCACACCCCGTTGTTCACCGAACTGGCTGCCGAGTTCGTGCAGTGGCTGCAGGTGCAACCGGAGCTGCCGCATCCGGCGCTTGCCGAACTGGCCCACTACGAGTGGGTGGAGACCGCGCTGTACCAGCTGCAGGCCGATCCGCTGCCGGAACCGGGCAACATCGATCCGCTGCAGGTGCCGCTGCGCCGCTCACCGCTGGCCTGGCCGCTGCTGTACCGCTGGCCGGTGCATCAGCTGGGTAGCGAAGATGCACCGTCGCAACCACCGGCAGAGCCCACCGGCCTGCTGGTGCGGCGCGACGCTGATGGCGCGGTGCGATTTGCCACCCTGACCAGCCTCGCAGTGCATCTGCTGACCCTGATCGGCGAGTCCCCCGGGGCCACCGGCCAACAACAGCTGCAGCAACTGGCCGCCCTGCACCACCTCGATCCTGGGACATTGGCCGCCCCTGGCGCGCACCTGCTGCAGCAGTTCCTGCGTGCTGGCGTGATCGGTCCGCTCCCCGCTTCACCCTGACGCCCCTTCCAGGAGATGCACCGATGAAGACCCCGACCCTGGCCGCCGCACGCGGCCAGCTGGACCGTTTCGCCCCGTGGTTGGCCCCGCTTGGCCTGCGCCTGCTGCTTGCCTGGGAATTCTTCGAATCCGGGCGCGAGAAGCTGCACGGGCAGAACTGGTTCGCCGATCTGCAGGATGCTTTCCCGTTTCCGTTCGACCAGCTGCCCGCTGCGCTGAACTGGCAATTGGCCACCTGGTTCGAACTGGTGGGCGCAGCGTGCCTGCTGTTGGGCTTCGGCACCCGCGTTGCGGCCGCCAGCCTGCTGGTGCTGACGGCTGTGGCCACGTATGCGGTGCACTGGCCGGCCGAATGGAGCTCGCTGGGCGATCTGGCGATGGGCTATGCGATCAGCGATCAGGGCTTTGGCAACTTCAAACTGCCGGTGCTGTTCATGGCGATGCTGTTGCCGCTGCTGTTCACCGGTGCTGGGCGCCTGAGCGTGGATGAAGTGCTGGCGCGCTGGTATCCGTCGGGCCCCACGGCGCGGCCTGTGCTCCGGTAGATGCCGACCTTGGTCGGCGCGCAGGGTGCCAACCAAGGTTGGCACCTACCGGGATCCCGGGCGACGTGGTCGGCGCACGCCGCGCCGTCCGGTAAATGCCGTCCTTGGTCGGCGCACGCCGCGCGGTCCGGTAGATGCCGACCTTGGTCGGCGCGCAGGGTACCAACCAAGGCTGGCACCTACCGGGATCCCGGGCGCTCAGGGTCGCTCTGCTAGAATCCGTACATGACCGACCCCACTTCCGCACCTGCCGCCCTCCCTGTTTCCGACGTACCCCAGGCGCAGCGCGCGATGTCACAACGCTTCCGCGGCTTCCTGCCGGTGGTGGTGGATGTTGAAACCGGCGGCTTCGACAGCCAGCGCAACGCGCTGCTGGAAATCGCCGCCGTGCCGATCGAGATGGACGAGAACGGCCTGCTCTACCCCGGCCAGACCGCCAGCGCCCATGTGGTGCCGGCCGAGGGACTGGAGATCGACCCGAAGTCGCTGGAAGTGACCGGCATCATCCTCGACCATCCGTTCCGGCTGGCCAAGGAAGAGAAGGCGGCGTTGGACCACGTCTTCACTCCGGTGCGTGCAGCGATGAAGAAGTACGGCTGCCAGCGCGCGATCCTGGTCGGCCACAACGCGCATTTCGATCTCGGCTTCGTCAACGCCGCGGTGGCCCGTACCGGGCACAAGCGCAACCCTTTCCACCCCTTCAGCGTGTTCGACACGGTCACCCTGGCGGGCATTGCCTATGGCCAGACGGTGCTGGCACGCGCGGCCACGGCGGCCGGGCTGGGCTGGGATGCCAACGAGGCGCACAGCGCGGTGTATGACACCGAGCAGACGGCGCGGTTGTTCTGCACGATCGCCAACGCCTGGCCGCGGTGAAGCAGCCAACGGCGGAGCCCCTCGTGGCGGGCTGACAGCGATTCCTGGGCGGGCCGGGCGGGTGGACTGCGCAGGGGACGCTGCAAGTACATCCCTGTAAGCTCGGTCGCCGCATCCATGCGGCTCACGCCCCTGTGCAGCCCACCCGCCCGGCCACGGACAGTTTCCCGGGCGCCACGGAAAGATCAGAAAAGCGGGAGCAACAGCGGGTCGCTGCGCTCGATGGATCCTGCCGGCTAGGGCTGTGGTGAGTCACCTTTTTGGTGGGTGCCGACCGTTGGTCGGCACGCCGATTGGTACGGCAATGCCAGTAGATCCACGCCATGCGTGGATGCTTTGCATTGGATCAACCGATGCTCGTGCGATCCCTGCCGTCACTCTTCGCGCGGTACAACGCGCGGTCGGCGCGCTGGTACAGCAGTGCCGGGGTGCGGTCGTCGCCGTCCAGTTCCACCAGGCCGGCGCTGAAGGTCACCCGCAGGCCGGGGATGCCGGCCCAGTCCGGGTGGTCATGGAACAGGCCACGCAGGCGCGCGCACAGCTGCGCCGCTTCCTCCAGCCGGGTGTCATTGAGCAGCAGCGCGAATTCTTCGCCGCCGGTGCGTGCCGGCAGGTCCGAATCGCGGCTGGCGGCAGCGATCACCTGGGCCACTTCCACCAGTACCGCATCACCGATGCTGTGGCTGTGCTGGTCGTTGACGTCCTTGAAGTGGTCGATGTCCAGCACCACCAGGCAAAGCGGATGGCCGCTGCGCTGGGCGCGGGCGAAGTCGCGGGCCAGCGCCTCGTCGAAGCCGCGACGGTTGGCCAGCCGGGTCAGCGCGTCTTCGCGGGCCTGCCGTTCGAACGCCTCGGCCTGCCGCGCCAGGCGCTCGGCCAGCTCGGTCTTCTCCTGGTTCAGCGCCTGCAGGTGCACGGTCTGCGCCTGCAGGTCGAAGGTGGCCTCGTCCACGCGCCGTGCCAGGCGCAGGTTGCTGGCCTTGTACTGCTGCAGCAGGAAGCGGTACAGCGCCACCAGCGCGGACAGCAGCACCAGCCCGATCAGCGCCTGCACGCTGTGCCGCTGCCACCAGAACGGCTCGACGGTAAAGCTCCACACTGCTTCCTGATGCCCCCAACTGCCACCCGGGTGCGCGGCGGCCACGTGCAGCGTGTAATCACCCGGCGGCAGGCCGACGAATTCCACGCTGCGCTGCGGGCCACGTTCCACCCAGCCGTTGTCCAGCCCCTCCAGCCGTGTGCGGTAGCGGATGCGGTCGGACATCAGGTAGCTCAGGCCCACGTAGCTCACCGCAAGCCGTCGCCCACCGGGAATCAGGTTGCGCTCGGGGCCTTCCCAGTGCACCGGTGCACCGTCGACCTGTACGTTCTCGATTGCCGCAGGCGGTGCCGGGCGTTCACGGAAACGCTGCAGCCGCTGCGGATCGACCGTGCTCAAGCCACCGGCGGTCACCACCCAGAACGTGCCGTCCTGGCGCAGGATCGCCGAGGGACCGGAGCTGCCGTTGGCCTGCGCATTGGCCATGCCGTCGATCTCGTTGTAACGCTCCACCGTGACCCGCGGCGCGCGTCCGTCGGCCACGGCGTTGAGCGTGGCCATGTCGGTGCGCAGTACTCCGCGGTTGCTGCTGATCCACACGTTGCCCAGTCGGTCGGGCACCAGCTGGAACACCGCGTCCACCGGCATGCCCTGCTCCAGGCCCACCCGTGCCAGCGTCCCCGCCTGCCAGCGGTACAGCCCACGGTCACTGCTGATCCACATCGCATCGCCGATCTGGTGGAAGCCGAACACGCTGCGGCCACCGCCCAGCGGCGCCAGGTCGATCGACTGCACCTGGTCACCGCGCAGCACGCGGACGCCTTCAATGGTGCCGATCCACAGATTTCCCTGGTGATCGTGTTCCAGCGCGGTGGTCAGGCCTCCCGGCATGCCAGGAACGGTGGGCACGGTTACCTGGTCACCCTCGATGCGGACCACGCCCTTCTGCGTCCCCGCCCAGACCACGCCGTCAGGCGCGATGCTGATCGCACGGATGTTGCCGCCAGGCAGGCCATCGGCCGCCGCGTAGTTGTGGCGAAGCCGTCCATCGGCGTGCAAGCGGTAGATGCCGTCGCCGAAGGTGCCCACCCACAGATCGCCGCCGGCATCCTGCGCCAGGCTCAGCACCGAAGGCGCCTTGCCACCGCGGTTGTGCAGCGGTATCGCGCGGAATCGACCGTCGGCGGTCTGCAGGTCCAGGCCGCTGGCGCTGCCCACCCACAGGTGGCGGTCCCGGTCTTCGAGCACCGTGCGCACGTAGTCGCCGCTGAGGCCATCGCGTTCGGTGTAACTGCTGAACAGGGTTTCGCGCAGGCGGTACAGGCCGCCATTGGCACCCACCCAGATGCTGCCCTCGGCGTCTTCACGCAGGCTGACCACGCGCCCGCCGGGCAGGTTCAGGCCCGCCGGCAGGCGCTCCAGGCCATGCGCCGAGATGCGTAGCAGGCCCTGGTTCTCGGTGCCCAGCCACAGGTCGCCATGGCGGTCCTGCARCATGGCGGTCAAGTGCAGCTGGCCGGGCAGCCGGTGCACCAGCACCAGACGATCATCCTCCACCCGGTACAGGCGCTCGCCCGCGACGATCCACAGCGCCCCATCGGGCGCGCGATAGGGCCACGACAGGCCCTTGTCCACGCCCCACGCCGCCGGCGCGCGCTGCAGTACGCCGTCGGTGTCGCGCAGCACCAGGCCGTCAAGGGTGCCGATCCAGACTCGGTCCTGCGCGTCGACCGCCATCTTGGTGAAACTCATCGCCAACGGCAGGTCCGGCGGCGGGCGCTGGTAGACGATGCCCTTGTCCGGGGTCAGATAGCCAATGCCCTTGCCCTCGTACAACAGCCACAGGCGCCCTTGGCTGTCCATCTGCATGGACTGGATCAGCACCTGCGGCGTATCCGGTTGATGTTCCCAGACCCGCCACTGGCCGTCGCTGCCGCGGTGGCTGACATTGCCGCGCGAATCGCTGATCCACAGACCGCCCTGCGGGTCGACCAGCAGCGCGCCGATGCCGTTGTCGCGCAGCCCCGGCCGGGTGCTGCGGTCGAACACGGTGAAATCCAGGCCGTTGTAGCGCACCAGGCCTTCCCAGGTGGCGAACCACAGGTGGCCTTCCGGGGTCTGCGCGATGTCGCGCAGCGAGTTGTGCGGCAGACCATTGCGCGAGGTCCACACGTCGATGGCGTAGTCGCGCAACGGCGGCGCGCCACTCTGCGCGGCCAGTGGCGTGGCAATCGCCAGCAACAGCCACAGCACACCCACCCGCAGCAGGCGACCGATGTTCTCCGCGTGGCGCCCCGCCCGGCGCCTGCCCGCCCCCTGCCCGCCCATCAGCGCAGCGGCGGCGGCCAGCTGCGGATGCCGGTGGCGGCAGCAGACGCGAACAGGGACAGCCGCACCGCGCAGGGCGGCATGCCGGCAGGAACAGGCAGGCTCATCGGACGAAGAATGGGGAAGTACGCAGATGATAGGGCAAACCCTGTCACCGGCGTCACCGCGCCCGGGCAGCCCGGCGCAACCGGGCCGGGTCCGGGATCAATGCCGCTACCGCGCCTCGGCGCTGGTCGACCACTGCACCACCGCTTCCAGCCCACCTTCGGGGCGGTTGCGCAACCACAGTCGGCCCCCGTCCTTCTCGGCCAGCGCGCGGGCGATGGTCAGGCCCAGGCCGGCACCGCCGGTCTCGCGCGAACGGGATGTCTCCACGCGCACGAACGGGTCGAACACCGCTTCCAGCTGGTCATCGGCCAGCCCGGGGCCATCATCGGCGATGACCACCGTGATCGTGCCCTCGCCGCGCTCGACACGTACCCGGGCGCGTTGCGCATACATCACCGCGTTGTCCACCAGGTTGGAGAACAAGCGATGCATCGCCAGCGGGCGCAGCATCAGCACCGCGCCGCTGCGGCCTTCAAAGACGACGTCGGCGCCGTCCTCGGCAGTGTCCTCGACGATGCTCTCCAGCAGCGAATCCAGGTCCAGCGCGGCGCGCTGTTCGGCACTCTCCGCACTCCGGGCCAGTTCCAGCCCCTCGCGTACCAGTGCCTGCATCGCAGCCAGGTCGCCGATCAGGCGCTCGCGCAGCGTCTCGTCGGTCACGTTTTCCAGGCGCAGGCGCAGCCGGGTCAGCGGCGTCTGCAGGTCGTGGGTGATCGCCGCCAGCATCTGCGTACGTTCGGCCAGGTGGCGCTGCAGCCGATGCTGCATGGCATTGAAGGCTTCGGCGGCGCGCTGCACCTCACGCGGCCCGCGCAGCGGTAAAGGTGCCCGCTGCAGGTCATCGCCCAGGTCCTCGGCGGCGGCCGCCAGCTCCTGCAGCGGCGCACTGGCCATGCGTGCAACCACGTAGGCCAGCACGGCAATGGCCAGTACCAGCAGGGTCAGGAACAGCGGGTCCACGGCAAGGATGCCGTTGTGCGCGATCGCCGGCGAATCCAGGGCGAGCTTCAGCAACGTGCCGTCGTTGAGCACCACGTCCACCGCCCGGCACTTGGGCGGGATGAAGGTGGGATCGCGTTCGTGTGGCGGCTTGCGGTGGCCCGGCGGCGGTGGCGGCAGCAGGTCCTGCAGCTTGGGAATGCACGAACGGAACGAGGCGAAGTGCACATGCGCCCGCGACACCGGGCCCGGGCGGTCTTCCAGTACTTCCATCAGCGCCTTGTCGGCCCGCCCGATGCGCGCGCCGGGCTGCAGTGCCCGCACGCTGGGGCCACCGATCTCCAGCAGCCGCTCGCGCAGCTCCGGGTTGCCGTCGAGCAGGTTGATGTAGCCCTGCAGGCGGTCGGCGATGCGGTTCAGGTTCTGCCGCTCGAATTCCTGCTGCCGCTTGGAACTGGCCAGCATGGTCGCGCCGATCGCGGCCACGCTCATGCCCAGCAGCAGGATCACGAACAGCCGTCCGACCATCGAGGACAGGAAGTGGCGCAGGCGCTTCATCGCGGCTTATTCCAGGTTGACGGCCGAGGCCAGCACATAGCCTTCGTTGCGCACGGTCTTGATCAGGCCATCGGGGCCACCGTCATCAGCCAGCTTGTTGCGCAGCCGGCTGACCTGCAGGTCGATCGCCCGGTCCTGCGCTTCGTAGTTGCGGCCGCTGCTGAGGGCCACCAGCTGCTCGCGCGAGAGCACCTTGTTGGCATGGGCGATGAACACCCGCAGCAGGCGGAATTCGGCGCCGGACAGCACCACCACGCGCCCGTCCGGATCGACCAGGTGGCGATGCTCCAGGTCGAAGATCCAGCGTGAGAAACGCGCACGGCGCACCGCCAGCGGTTCCAGGTTGGCCGGCAGCGCTTCGGTACGGCGCAGCACGTTGCGGATGCGCGCCAGCAGTTCACGCGGCTCGAACGGCTTGGCCAGGTAGTCGTCGGCGCCCATTTCCAGGCCGAGTACGCGGTCGATCGGCTCGGCGCGCGCGGTGAGCATGATCACCGGCGTGTTCGAGCGCGCGCGAAGGTCGCGACACAGGGTCAGGCCATCCTCGCGCGGCAGGTTGAGGTCGAGCACGATCAGGTCCACGTGTTCGCGTTCCAGCAGCTGGCGCATGCTGGTGCCATCGGCGGCGGTGCTGACCTGGTAGCCAGCACGGCCGAGCTGCTCGGCCAGCAGGGTGCGGATATCGTTGTCGTCATCGACGATCAGCAAACGGTGCATCGGGTTATCAGTCTCCATGTCGCGAATCATCCCGTGTCGGCAGCTGAACCGCATCCAGGCCAATGCGTACCACTGTATCCCCTGCAGTGCGGGATACCTGCCGATACGCAGTCTCGCAGACAGTGTTACATAGAGACACACCCCGAGGATTGAGCACAGCGTCGCTCGATCTTCACAATGCCCACCAACGCCGCCGCTGCGGCCCCCAGAGTGAAGCCGCCACGTGATCTCCCGCCTGTTGCCCGCGACCCGCAAGGGTCGCCTGATGTTGATCGCCCTGATTGTCCTGATCGCCGCTGTATCCGCCTGGTGGCTGCTGCGCAAGCCTGCCGCACCGGCGCTGGCGACCACCCCGGTCAGCCGCGGCGACATCGAGCAGACGGTGGAAGCTACCGGCGTGATCGACGCCTACAAGCTGGTCAGCGTCGGCGCGCAGGCCTCCGGCCAGATCAAATCGCTGAAGGTGCAGCTGGGCGATACGGTGAAGGAAGGCGACCTGATCGCCGAGATCGACGCCACCACCCAGCAGAACCAGGTGCTCAACGCGCAGGCCTCGCTGGACCAGGTGACCGCGCAGCGCGCAGTGCAGCAGGCCACCCTGCGCCAGGCCGAACTGGAGTTCGCACGCCAGCAGCAGATGCTGGCTGCCGAAGCCACTTCGCGCCAGGAATACGACGCCGCCGAGGCCCAGCTGAAGACCGCGCGTGCGCAGCTGCAGTCCTACGAGGCGCAGATCAAGGGCCGCGAAACCGAACTGGGCACTGCCCGTGCCAACCTGGCCTATACCCGCATCGTCGCGCCGATGGACGGCACCGTGGTGGCGGTAGTGGCCGAGGAAGGCCGCACGGTGAACGCCAACCAGACCGCGCCGACCATCGTGATGCTGGCACGGCTGGACGTGGTGACCGTCAATGCCGAGGTGTCCGAGGCCGACGTGGTCAAGATCAAGGCCGGCATGCCGGTGTACTTCACCACGCTGGGTGACCCGGACCGCAAGTACCACGCCACGCTGCGGCAGATCAATCCGGCACCGGCGTCGATCGCCAACGAAAGCTCGTCCAGTTCCAGCAGCTCGTCCAGTTCCAGCTCCAGCAGCGCGGTCTACTACAACGCGTTGTTCGACGTCGAAAACCCCGATGGCACCCTGCGCATCGACATGACCGCACAGGTATCGGTGCTGCTCAAGCAGGCCAAGGGCGTGCTGATGGTGCCGGCCGTTGCACTGGGACCGAAGTCGCGCGATGGCGAGCGCATCGTGCGGGTGGTCGACGACAAGGGCCAGCCGCAGCCGCGCAAGATCAAGGTCGGCATCAACAACGGCGCCAACGTCGAGGTCCTGTCCGGCCTGAAGGAAGGCGAGCGCGTGGTGGTCGGCGAAGGCGGCGCTGCGGCAGCCGCTGGCGGCGGCAACCGTGGCGGCATGCAGATGCGGGTCGGCGGCCCGGGCATGGGGCGCCGATGAGCATGACGGCGCCACTGCTGCGCCTGCGCGACCTTCGACGCGAATTCCCGGCCGGTGAAGATGTCATCGCCGTGCTGCGCGACGTCAACCTGGACATCCATGCCGGGGAGATGGTGGCGATCGTCGGCCAATCCGGGTCGGGCAAGTCCACGTTGATGAACATCCTCGGCTGCCTGGACCGCCCGACCCGTGGCAGCTACCAGGTGGCGGGCCGCGAGACCGGGAAAATGGCGCCCGACGAGCTGGCCGAGCTGCGCCGCGAGCACTTCGGTTTCATCTTCCAGCGCTACCACCTGCTGGGTGATCTCGACGCACGCGGCAATGTGGCCGTACCGGCGGTGTATGCCGGCAGCCCCGGCCCGGTGCGCACCGCGCGTGCCGAGCAGCTGCTGCAACGGCTGGGCCTGGCCGACCGCATGCACCACAAACCCGGGCAGCTGTCCGGTGGCCAGCAGCAGCGCGTGTCGATCGCGCGCGCGTTGATGAACGGTGGCGAGGTGATCCTGGCCGACGAACCGACCGGCGCCCTGGACACGAAATCCGGCGAAGAGGTGATGGCCATCCTCGGTGAACTGCATGCCGAAGGCCACACCATCATCATCGTCACCCACGACATGAGCGTGGCCGAGCACGCACAGCGCATCATCGAGATCCGCGACGGCGAGATCATCGCCGACCGTGCCAATCCGGCCGCGCCCAGCTACCGTGCGCAACGCGAGCCGAGCGCTGGCGTGGCCCATGGCAGCAGCTGGCAGGCCGCCCGCGACCGCTTCACCGAAGCGTTCCGGATGGCCCTGCTGGCGATGAACGCCCATCGCCTGCGCACCTTCCTGACCATGCTCGGCATCATCATCGGCATCGCTTCGGTGGTCTCGGTGGTGGCACTGGGCAACGGTTCGCAGCAGCAGATCCTGCAGAACATCAGCGCGCTGGGCACCAACACCATCGACGTCTACCCCGGTCGCGGCTTCGGCGACATGCGTTCGGCGCGGGTGCAGACCCTCAAGGCCAGCGATGCCGATGCCCTGTCACGGCAGAGCTACGTCGACAGCGCCACCCCCAGCGTGTCCAGTTCGGTCACCGCGCGCTACCGCAACCAGTCGGCCACCGCGCAGATCAGCGGCGTCGGCGAGCAGTACTTCCGGGTGAAGGGCGTGAGCCTGCTCAGCGGCAGCTTCTTCGACACCGACGCGGTGAAGGGGCTGGGCCAGGTGGCGGTGATCGATGAGAACACCCGGACCCAGTTCTTCCCCGACAGCGATCCGATCGGCCAGGTGATCCTGCTCGGCAACGTGCCGGTGCGGGTGGTCGGCGTGGCCAAGAAGCAGAGCTTCGGTTTCGGCGGCAGCACCAGCCTGAGCGTGTTCGTGCCCTACACCACGGTGATGTCGCGCATGCTCGGGCAGAGCCACGTTTCCAGCATCACCGTGCGGGTGAACGATGAAACGCCGATGGATGCGGCACAGGAAGCGATCACCCGGCTGCTGACCATGCGCCACGGCACCGAGGACTTCTTCCTCAGCAACAGCGCCGAGATCCGCGACACCATCGAACAGACCACGCGCACGATGACCCTGCTGATCGGCGCCATTGCCGCCATCGCGCTGCTGGTCGGTGGCATCGGCGTGATGAACATCATGCTGGTCTCGGTGACCGAGCGCACCCGCGAGATCGGCGTGCGCATGGCGGTGGGGGCGCGGCAGAGCGACATCCGCCAGCAGTTCCTGATCGAAGCGGTGCTGGTATGCCTGCTCGGCGGATTGCTTGGCATCGGCCTGGCACTGCTGATGGGCGTGTTGATCGGCCGGTTCGCCAGTGATTTCCAGGTGCTGTTCTCCACCGCTTCCATCATTGCCGCCTTCGCCTGCTCGACCCTGATCGGCGTGGCGTTCGGCTTCCTGCCGGCACGCAGTGCCGCCCAGCTCGACCCGGTGGAGGCCCTGGCCCGCGAATGAAGATGATGACCCGACTGCCCTTCCCCGCTCCCTCGCGCCTGCTGCTGTCCGGCGCCGTGCTGCTTGCACTCTCCGCCTGCGCTTCCGTGGGCCGCTATCCGGTCGAAGACCCCAGCGTTGCCGCCACCTATGGTCGTGGCGATGCGACCCTCAACGCACCGGCCGACGACCCACGCAGTGGCCTGGATACGCCGGCCCGCGACATCCGCCAGGACAACTGGTGGACCGGCTTCGGCGATGAGCGCCTCGACCGCCTCGTCGCGCAGGCGCTTGCCGCCAACAGCGACCTCGGTGCGGCCGGGCTGGCGGTGCAGCGTGCACGCCTGCAGGCCGGGCTGGCCAGCAACGCGCTGTGGCCGCAGCCTTCGTCGTCCGGCGTGAGCGGCAGCGGCAGCCGCGCCACCGACCAGGCCGACGACTGGCGCCGCAGCTATTCCACCGGCGTGTCGCTGGGGTGGGAAATCGATCTGTGGGGCCGCCTGCGCAGCCAGCGCGACATCGCCCGCTGGGAGGCCGACGCCAGCGAAGAAGACCGGCAGAACACCGCCCTGCTGGTGATCGGCGATGTCATCAACCAGTACTGGGCACTGGCCTACCTCAACCAGTCCATCGCCACCGGCCAGGCCAACCTTGAGCGGCTGCAGCGCACGCACGAACTGGTACAGGCGCGCTTCGATGCCGGTGCGGTTTCGCGCCTGGAAGTACGCCAGGCCCTGCAGAACCTGCAGTCGCAGCGTTCGGCGCAGAGTGCGCTGGAACAACAGCGGGTGGAGGTGCGCAACGCGCTGACCGTGCTGCTGGATGGCACGCCGTGGCCGCAGCAGGACGAACCGCAGAACCTGCTGGAGGCGCAGAGCCCGAGCATTGCCGAAGGCCTGCCCGCCGACCTGCTCGGCCGCCGGCCCGACCTGCGCGCGGCCGAACTGCGGCTGCGCAACAGCCTGAAGACGATCCGGGTGACCGCCACCCAGTACTACCCGGCACTGAGTCTTACCGGCAGCCTGGGTTCCAGCGCCACCTCGCTGGGCGATGTGCTGCGCAATCCGGTGGCGACGCTGGGAGCTGGGCTGTCGCTGCCCTTCCTCAACCTGCAGCGCGCGCAGCTGGATACGGACGTGGCCGGCACCAACTACCAGATCGCCGCCACCAACTTCCGCAAGACGCTGTACACCGCGCTGTCGGAGGTGGACAACGCCTTGTCCGCACGCGAGCAGCTGCTGCGCCAGGTAACCGCGTCGCAGGCGTCCTACGATGAAGCGGTGGAAGTGGAACGTGCGCAGGAAGTGCGCTATCGCGTGGGCGCCACCGATCTGCGCACCTGGCTGGAAGCGCAGCAGACCCGGCGCGACGCGGAACTGTCACTGGCACGGGTGCGGCAGAGCCAGTTGAACAACGACGTGACGCTGTTCAAGGCACTGGGAGGGAGTGCGGGGTAAGGCGTCCGGAGCGCCAACCAAGGTTGGCGACTACCGCCTGCCCGGTAGGTGTCGCCCTTGGTCGACACGGCGGATCAGAAAAAAGGGTCAGATCCCTTTCCCGTGGGAAAGGGATCTGACCCCGATCAGGTCTCCGCAGCTGTCGATCAACCGCGCTGGCGCACGGCCTCGAACAGGCTGACGCCGGCAGCAACCGAGACGTTCAGGCTCTCGATCTCGCCCGGCATCGGAATCTTGACCAAGCCATCGCAGTTTTCGCGGGTCAGGCGGCGCAGGCCGTCGGCTTCGCCGCCCAGCACCAGGGCGATGTTGCCCTTCAGGTCCAGCTGGTACAGCGACGCAGTCGCCTCACCGGCCAGGCCGTAGATCCACACGCCCTGCTTCTGCAGGTCCTTCAGGCAGCGCGACAGGTTGGTCACCGCCACCACCGGAATAAGGTCGGCAGCGCCGGCCGAGGTCTTGCGCACGGTGGCATTGACCGTGGCCGACTTGTCCTTGGGAATGATCACGGCGGTGGCGCCGGCAGCGGCGGCCGAGCGCAGGCAGGCGCCGAGATTGTGCGGGTCCTGCACCTCGTCCAGCACCAGCAGCAGGGCCTTGCCTTCCGCAGCCGTGACCAGCCCTTCCAGCTCGTTCTCGTTGTAGGTGCGGGCGGCGGCATAGCGTGCGGCCACGCCCTGGTGGCGCACCGAACCGCCCACGCCGTCCAGCGCCTGGCTGTTGACCTTGCGCACGTCGATGCCCTTGCGGCGGGCGTTTTCCTCGATTTCGACCAGGCGCGGGTTCTTCGCACCGGCCTCGACCAGCACTTCGCGGACGTTCTCGGCGTCGTTCTCGATGGAGGAGGCGACGGCGTTGACGCCGACGATCCACTGGCTGTTCTTGCTCATGCGGGCAGGACCGGAAAGGGGGTGGCTATGGTAGAGCATCGGCGGACGCGGCGCTGCGGCGGCTGGCCGGTAGCGCCGGGCCATGCCCGGCGACCGTTGTCCGTCGCCCCCGCCGGGCAAGGCCCGGCGCTACCCGCGCGTGCGCGGCGGCCAGTGCGGGGTGTCGTGGTCGGGATGCTGGTGGGAAACGACCGTGGCCAGGAATTCCAGCGCGGCCATGTCCTGTTCCGTACGGCGTGCCGGCAGCCGGCCCAGCCCATCGACGAAGGGCAGCTTGCGCTCGACGCCGTACTGAAGGGTTGGCGGCAGTCGTTCAGGCTGGTCGAACGCACCGGCGGCCACCGCCACGCCATCGGGGGCCTCATAGGTCAACGGCGTGCCGCAGTCGGCGCAGAAGCCGCGCCGCACTACGTTGGACGACTGGAAATAGCGCGGTTGGCCACGGGTCCAGCTGAACTGCACACCGCGCACCGACACCAGCGGCGCGTAGTAGGCGCCGAAGGCCTTCTGGCACATCCGGCAGTGGCAGATCGAGCTGTCGGTGAGCTCGCCCCGCGCCTGGAAGCGGATCGCGCCGCACTGGCAGCCGCCGCTGTATTCGGGTTGGCCCTGCATTGCTGCTTTCCTCCGGAACATCGTGTCGACCAAGGTCGACACCTACCGATGGGGAGCGTGTCGAGCAAGGTCGACACCTACCGATGGGGACGTGCCGCCCGGGACCGGCGCCTACCGGGATGGTCGGCGCCGGCGTGGCAGGTGCCGACCGTTGGTCGGCACACCTTTCAGTACTTCTTCTTCGCGCGCTTGGCTGGCTTGCCGCGCTCGGGCAGCGGGGCCGGGCCTGCTTCCTCTTCCTCGCCCTTGTGCTCGACCAGGCGGAAGTCGATCTTGCGTTCTTCCATGCTGGCCTTCAGCACCAGGATGCGCACCTGGTCACCCAGCCGGTAACTGCTGCCGCGACGCTCGCCGGTCAGTGTCTTGCGGGTCGCGTCGAACTTGTAATAGTCCTGCGGCAACTGGGTCACGTGCACCAGGCCCTGCACCTTCGAGTCGGCCAACTCCACGAACAGGCCGAAGCTGGTCACGCCGCTGATCACGCCGTCGAACTGGCCACCGACGTGTTTTTCCATCCATGCCGCGCGGTAACGCTCATCCACTTCGCGTTCGGCCTCATCGGCGCGACGCTCACGCTCGGAACACTGCAGTGCCAGTGCTGCCATCTCGCGGGCGGTGTAGGTGAACTTGTCCAGCGGCTTGCCCGACAGCGCATGCTTGATCGCCCGGTGCACCAGCAGATCCGGGTAACGACGGATCGGCGAGGTGAAGTGCGCATACGCTTCCAGCGCCAGGCCGAAGTGGCCGTTGTTGTCGGGGCTGTACACGGCCAGGCTCTGGCTGCGCAGCAGCACCGATTCCAGCAGCGTGGCGTCGGGACGGTCGCGGATCTTCTTCAGCAGCTTGGTGTAATCACCCGGGCGCACCTTCGACCACGGCGGCAGGCTCAGCTTGAACTCCTTGAGGAATTCCAGCAGATCGGCGTACTTGGTCTCCGGCGGCTTCTCGTGCACGCGGTAAGGCGCCGGCACATGGCGCGACAGCAGGTACTTGGCCGCCTCCACGTTGGCCGCGATCATGCATTCCTCGATCAGCTTGTGCGCATCGTTGCGCACCAGCATGCCGGCCTGGGTGACTTCACCGCGGTTGTCGAGTACGAAGCGGACTTCACTGCTTTCAAACTCGATCGCGCCACGCTTGCTGCGCGCCTTGGACAGCACCTTGTACAGCTGGTGCAGGCGCTGCACCTGCGGCAGCAGGTCGCCGATGAAGGCCTTCGCACCGGCATCGTCCTCGCCCACCGCCTGCCACACCTGTGTGTAGGTCAGGCGCGCATGCGAATTCATCACCGCTTCGTAGAAGCGCGAGCCGGTCACCTGGCCCTCGCGGTCGATCTGCATGTCGCAGACGAAGCACATGCGGTCGACCTTCGGCATCAGCGAGCAGATGCCGTTGGACAGCGTTTCCGGCAGCATCGGCACCACGAAGCCCGGGAAGTACACCGAGGTGGCGCGCTTCTGTGCTTCATCGTCCAGCGGCGTGCCGGGACGGACATAGTTGGAGACATCGGCAATGGCCACCACCAGGCGGAAGCCATCGGCGTTCGGCTCGCAGTACACCGCGTCGTCGAAGTCCTTGGCGTCCTCGCCATCGATGGTCACCAGCGGCGTGCTGCGCAGGTCGACGCGGCCGCCGATCATCGCCGGCTCGACCACCAGCGGTACCGAGGCGGCTTCGTCCAGCACCTCCTGCGGGAACTCGAACGGCAGCTCGTGGCCGTGGATCGCGGTTTCCACCACCAGCGAGGCAGTCAGCTTGTCGCCGAGCACGGCGATGATGCGACCGATCGGCGGACGGCGGCTGTCCGGTGCCTGGGTCAGTTCGCAGACGACCAGCTGGCCATCGTTCGCGCCGCCGGTCTGGTCCGGCGGTACCTGCACGTTGCGCTGGATGCGCTTGTCATCGGGCACCACGTAGTTGATGCCCATCTCGACGCTGAAGCGGCCGATCAGGCGCGTCATGCCGCGCTCGAGCACGCGGGCGATGCTGCCTTCGCGACGGCCGCGGTGGTCAATGCCGGTGACACGTGCCAGCACCTTGTCGCCGTGCATCACCTTGCGCATTTCATAGGGCGGCAGGAACAGATCGTCACCGCCCTCGACCGGGCGCAGGAAGCCGAACCCTTCCGGATTGGCGATCACCACGCCGGTGACCAGGTTCAACGTCTGGATGGGCGCGAAGCCGCCGCGGCGGTTCTGCACCAGCTGGCCGTCGCGGACCATGGCGCCAAGCCGGCGCGACAGCGCTTCGGCACGGTCCGGTGCGGTCAGGCCCAGGCGCGCGCCGAGTTCCTCAGCCGTCTGCGGCCCTTCGCAGCGTTCCAGCAGGGCCAGGATGGCCTCGCGGCTGGCAATGGGTTGTTCGTACTTTTCCGCTTCGCGGGAGGCGTAGGGATCATCGATCACCTTGCCCGCCGGTGGCAGCTTGCGACCCGTTGCCGGGCCCGGCGGCTCGGCGTTGCGGCGGCCACGCCCCGGAGGCGGTGCACCGCCTTCGGCCAGTGCGGGGAGCCAGCCCGGCAACGGCTTGCCCGGCTTGTTGTTGCGGGCAGTGCCCTGCTTGGTGCCCTTGTTGGGGGCTTCACTGCGGGACTTGCTCCCGCCCTTGCTTGGTTTTTTGGTAGTCATCGCCCTCCATGGTAGCCGCTGTGGGCGTGCAGAACGGGTCAGCGCCCGTCTTTGAACAATCGGGTGAAAAACGTTCACAAAATCGTTGACAGCCTGCGTGTTCATCTTCACAATTGCGCCTCTGGAACGCCCAGATGGCGGAATTGGTAGACGCACTAGTTTCAGGTACTAGCGGGTAAAACCGTGGAGGTTCGAGTCCTCTTCTGGGCACCAACGAAAAAACTCCTCGCTTCGGCGGGGATTTTTTTTGCCTGTAATCCGGCTGCCGCACCCATCCACGCATGGCGTGGATCTACTGAGCGCGTTGGACGCAGGAATTTCAGAAGGGTGTTGACACCTCCGTCACGGCACCCCATAATTCTCCTCCTCGACGCCCAGGTGGCGGAATTGGTAGACGCACTAGCTTCAGGTGCTAGCGGGGGCAACTTCGTGGAGGTTCGAGTCCTCTCCTGGGCACCATGTCGAGAATGAAAAACACCCGCGAAAGCGGGTTTTTTCTTGTCTGGCGTCCGGTCGGCATCACCACCACGAACGCAGCATCAGCTCCAGGCCCAGCAGCAGCAGGAAGCCGAGGAAGCAGGCACGGAACACGCGCGCACTGATGCGCTGGCGGATCACCTGCCCCAGCCACATGCCCAGCAGCGCCGGCAGCACCGCCAGCGCGCTCAATCCCAGTTGCTGCACGCCAAACGCACCGTTGAGCACCAGCCCGGTGGTCAGCGAGATCGTCGAGACGGTGAACGCCAGGCCCAGTGCCTGCACCAGCTCCTCGCGCTGCAGGCCCAGCGACTGCAGGTACGGCACCGCCGGCATGACGAACACGCCGGTGGCGCCGGTGACCACGCCGGACACCGCCCCGACCAGCGGCCCCAGCCAGCGCTCGCTCCGCTGCGGTACGCGGAACACCGGCGCCACCAGTGCGTACAGCGCATACACCACCAGCGCCACGCCCAACGCGGCGCGCGAGGCATCACGATCCACCCGTACCAGCAGCGCGGCCGAGCCCAGCGTCACCACCACCACGGACAGCATCATCGGCCACAGCCGCCGCAGGGTGCGGCCCAGTGATGGCCCGGACAGCAACTGCCAGGCATTGGTGACGAAGGTGGGAATGAACAGCATCGAGGCCGCCGCCACCGGCGACAACGCGCCGCCCAGCAATCCCATCGCCACCGTCGGCAGGCCCATGCCGGTCACGCCCTTGACCACCCCGGCCAGCACGAACACCACCACCAGCAACCCATAGAAGTATGTCGTCTCGTTCATGCCGCCATTGGAGCCGGCGCCGCAGGCGCGCACAATGCGGTCTTCCCGCCTGCGCCTTCGGACCAGCCGAAGGCAGGGCCGAGCGGAGCAAACGACATGCGCTTGGACATTGCCGATCTGCGCCTGTTCCTGGCGGTGGCCGAAGCCGGCAGCATCACCGCCGGCGCGATGGAGGCGAATCTGGCACTGGGATCGGCCAGCGAACGCCTGCGCGCCATCGAAACCGACGCTGGCACGGCGCTGCTGACCCGTCACCCGCGCGGCATCAGCCTCACCGAAGCGGGTGCCGCACTGGCCCATCACGCGCGCCTGATCCTGCAGCAGCAGGCGCAGCTGCGCGGCGAACTGCAGGCGTTCGCCCACGGTGCGCGCGGCACGCTGCACCTGTACGCCAACACCGCGGCATTGACCAACTACCTGCCCGCGCGGCTGGCCCCATGGCTGGCAGAGCGCCCTCGCCTGCGCGTGGAACTGCACGAACGCACCAGCAATGAAGTCGTGCGCGCGATCCGTGCCGGCCAGGCAGAGGCCGGCATCATCAGTGACGCCGTCCCCGCCGACGGGTTGCACCGCCATGTGGTTGCGGAAGACCCGCTGATGATGCTGCTGCCGGCTGGCCATCGCTTCGCCGCGCGACGCTCGCTCGACTTCAGCGATGTGCTGGGCGAGACCTTCGTTGCCCTGGCCGACGGCAATGCGCTGCAGACCTATATCGAAGAGCTGGCGGCAGAGGCCGGACGCACGCTCGACGTGCGCATCCGCATGAAGACCTTTGAAGGCCTGTGCACGATGGTGGGCCATGGCATCGGCGTGGGCATCGCGCCGCGCACGATCGCGCGGCAACATCGGCGGGCCACCGGCATCGTCGCCGTTGCACTCGGCAACGCATGGGCACAACGCCGGCTGTGCGCCGCGTTCGCCGACTGGAAATCGCTCTCGCCACCGATGCGCAGCCTGCTGCTGCATCTGGATGTGGACGCGGAAGCCGGTGCAGAAAAAAATGTGTGAAATGGTGTTGACACATATCCAGCCTTCCTGCAAAATTCTCCTCCTGAGTCGCCCAGGTGGCGGAATTGGTAGACGCACTAGCTTCAGGTGCTAGCGGGGGCAACTTCGTGGAGGTTCGAGTCCTCTCCTGGGCACCATGACTCAGACAATGATCAAACCCGCGCAAGCGGGTTTTTTCATGTCCGGTATTCGAAACGCGATCGCCTGCGCGGCAGTCCATCCACGCATGGCGTGGATCTACTGGAATTCGCATGCCTGCGTGGATGCACTGCAAACAAAAACCCCGCCTTCCGGCGGGGTTTTGTTTTTCAGCAACAGCGATCGATCAGTGCCCGCCACCGGCGGCGGCACCCGCGCCCGCACCGAAGGGCGGCTTGGCCAGCCACAGGAACGAGATGATCGCCAGGAAGATCCAGCCCAGCAGGAAGAAGATGTCGTTGAAGCCCATCTGCGATGCCTGGTGGTTGATCATGTTGTTCAGCACCGCCGCGCCATGTTGCAGGTCGCCCTGCCCCATCGCCGCCACCTGGTCCTGCATGCCCGGCTGATAGGCCGAAATGTGCTCGGTCAGGTCCGCGTGATGCACCTGCGTGCGACGCGCCCACAGCCAGGTGGTCAGCGACGCCGCGAAACTGCCGCCCAGCGTACGCAGGAACGTGGCCAGGCCCGAACCGGCCGCGATCTCACGACCATCCAGGTCCGACAGCAGGATCTGCAGCACCGGCATGAAGAACAGCGCCACGCCGATGCCCATGATCAGCTGCACGCCGGCCACATGGTGGAAGTCCACCTGCAGGTTGAAACCCGAACGCAGGAAGCTGGTCATCGACAGCACCACGAACGCGATGGTGGCCAGCATGCGCATGTCGAAACGCGATGCGTACTTGCCCACGAACGGGGTCATGATCACCGGCAGTACACCGATCGGGGCTGTTGCCAGACCGGCCCAGATCGCGGTGTAGCCCATGTCGCGCTGCAGCCACTGCGGAATCAGCAGGGCCACGCTGAAGAACGCCGCGTAGGCCACCACCATCGCCAGCGTACCGGCACGGAAGTTGCGGTGCCGGAACAGCTTCAGGTCGACGATCGGGTCCTTGTCGGTCAGCTCCCAGATCAGGAACACGGTCAGCGCCACCACGGCAACGCAGGCCAGTACCACGATCTTCATCGACGAGAACCAGTCTTCGTCGTTGCCCAGGTCGAGTACCAGCTGCAATGCGCCCACGCCGATCACCAGGGTGACCAGGCCGACGTAGTCCATCTTCGGCTTCTCGACGTGCTCCGGGCGCCCCTTCAACTGGTTGCCCACCACCAGCGCAGCGAAGATGCCCAGCGGCACGTTGATCAGGAAGATCCATTCCCAGCTGTAGTTGTCGGTGATCCAACCACCGAGGATCGGCCCGCAGATCGGCGCCACCACGGTGATCATCGCCAGCAGCGCCAGCGCCTGCCCGCGTTTCTCCCGTGGATAGATCGAGACCAGCAGCGACTGGGTGATCGGGTACATCGGGCCGGCGACGAAGCCCTGCAGCGCACGCGACAGCACCAGCATGCCCATGCTCTGGGCCAGGCCGCACAGCAGCGAGGTGATCACGAAGGCCAGCGTGGCCCACACGAACAGCTTGCGCTCGCCGAAGCGACGGCTGAGCCAGCCGGTCAGCGGCAGCGCGATCGCGGTGCTGACCGCGAACGAGGTGATGACCCACGTCGCCTGCTGCGAACTGGCGCCAAGATTACCGGCGATGGTCGGCAGCGAGACGTTGGCGATGGTGGTGTCGAGCACCTGCATGAACGAGGCCATCGCCAGGCCCACGGTGCACAGGGCCACACTGGGTGGCAGGAATCCAGCGGCCGCACCCGGCGCCGCCGGTGCGCCCGGAGAGCCGGGCGCAGCTGGAGCTTGTGCGGACATGGCCGACCTCAGCTCGCCTTGGACTGCTGCGGCAGGTTGCCCTGGATGATCGTGTGGATCACCTCATCGGCATCGTGCAGCTGCTTGGCGTACACGTCGGTGTCGAACACCGTGCCCTTGGCGGCTGCGCTCGGCAGCACTTCGCCCTTCTGGTCGCGCAGGCTCACCTCGGCCTTCATCGACAGGCCGATGCGCAGCGGGTGTTCGGCCAGCTGCTTGGCATCGATGGCGATGCGCACCGGCACGCGCTGCACGATCTTGATCCAGTTGCCGCTGGCGTTCTGCGCCGGCAGCAGCGAGAACGCCGAGCCGGTGCCCAGGCCCAGGCTGTCGATGCGGCCCTTGTACTTGACGTCGCCGGCATACAGGTCCGACTTCAGCTCCACTTCCTGGCCCAGGCGCATGTGCCGCAGCTGGGTTTCCTTGAAGTTGGCTTCGACCCACATCTGCTCGGTCGGCACCACCGCCATCAGCGCATTGCCCGGCTGCACGCGCTGGCCAACCTGCACCGAACGACGGGCGACATAGCCGGTGACCGGCGCGACGATGCCCGAACGTGCATTGTTGAGGAAGGCCTGGCGCAGCTGCGCGGCGGCAGCCTGCACATCCGGCTGGGTGGCGATCACGGTGTCATCAACCAGTGCGCGGTTGCGCTCGACGGTCTCGCGCGAACCGGCCACGGCCGCTTCGGCAGCTGCCAGCTCATCGCGGGCGTGGGCCAGTTCTTCGTTGGAGATGGCGCCGGTGGCGGCCAGGCCCTTGCGGCGTGCGAAGTCGTCGCGCACGCGCTTCAGGGTCACCTGGCGTGCGTTCAAGTCCGCCTGCGCACCTTCGACGCTGCGGTACAGGCCGCGGGTCTGGCGCACGGTCTTGGCCAGGTTGGCTTCGGCCTGCTGCAGGGCCACCGAGGTATCGGCCGGGTCCAGCTGCACCAGCAGCTGGCCGCGCTCCACGCGCATGCCGTCATCGGCGTTGATGGCGACCACGGTACCGGCCACCAGCGGGGTGATCTGCACCTGGTTGCCCTGCACGTAGGCGTCGTCGGTCTCTTCGAACCAACGGCCGAACATGAAGTACCACAGCGCCAGTGCCGCCAGCAGCAGCACGACGATCACGAACAGGCCGCGCAACAGCTTGCCGCGGCGGTTGGGGGCGGCGGGGGCCGCAGTGTCTTGGGTCTGGCTCATGGCAGGCGTCTTCAGGAATGCGAGGAATCGGAATGGGAAGCAAGCGGTGCGGCATCAGCGTCACTGGGCTGGAAACCACCGCCGAGCGCCTTGCTCAGGCGCACCGAGGTCTGCAGCTGCTGCGACTGCAGGCCGGCCAGCTGCTGCTGCGACTGCAGCAGGGTGGACTGCGCGGTCAACACGTCCAGGTAGCTGCCGATGCCAGCGCGATAGCGCTGCTGGGCCAGGTCGAATGCAGCGCGTGCGGTATCCACCGCCTGCTGCTGCGACTGCGCCTGCTGCGCCAGTGAGCGCACCGCGTTGACCTGGTCGGCCACGTCGCGCAGTGCATCGAGCACCGCCTGGTTGTAGTTCGCCACGGCCAGGTCGTACTGCGCATCGGTGTTGGCCAGGTTGGCCCGCAGCTTGCCGCCTTCGAAGATCGGCAGGCTCAGCGCCGGGCCGATGTAGGCGAAGCTGGAACTGCTCTGCAGCAGGTCGCCGACATTCGGTGCGACCACGCCGGCCAGCGCGGTCAGGTTGAGGCTCGGGTAGAACCGGGTCTTGGCGACCTTGATCTGCTTGTCGGCCGCTTCCACCCGCCAGCGCGCGGCGACGATGTCGGGGCGACGGCCGAGCAGTTCACTGGGCACCACGCCCGGCAACTGCAGGGCCAGCGGGTTCATCGCCCGCGGGCGTTCGATCGACAGGCCGCGGTCCGGGCCCTTGCCGACCAGCGCGGCCAGCGCCGTGCGCCCGGCATCGATGCGCTGCTGCGCCGCCAGCAACTGCTGCTGTGCGGCCGGCACGCGGGCTTCGGCCTGGCGCACCTGCAGGTCGCTGTCGATGCCGGCACTACGACGCTGCCGGGTCAGCTGCAGCGACTTCTGCGAGCGCGCCAGTTCTTCTTCGGCCACGTCGTTGAGCTGCCAGGCGTAGGCCAGGTCGGTATAGGCCTGGGCGATGCCGGTGGACAGGTTCAGGCGCGCGGCCTGGGCCTCGACGGTGGCGGCGTGGGCGCCATCCACGGCAGCCTCCCAGGCGGCGCGCTTGCCGCCCCAGAGGTCGATGCCGTAGCTGAAGTCGAACGCGATCTGGCTGCTGCCGGCGTAGTGGCCGCCGATTTCATCGCCAGCCATCGATTCGGGCAGGCGCAGGCCGGTGTAGCCACCGGACACGGAGAGGCTGGGCAGGCGATCGGCGCGCGCGGTGCCGACCTGCGACTGTGCCTGGCGCAGGCGCGCGTCGGCGGCGTCCAGGCTCGGATGGCCGGCCAGGCCTTCGGCGATCAGCGCATCCAGTTGCGCATCGCCCAGTGCCTTCCACCAGTCCTGGGCAGGAAAACCGGCTGCGCTCAGGTCGCTGTCGGCCAGGGTACGTTCGCTGTGCAGGCTGTCCACGTCGAGCACGTGGCCCTGCGGGTCAAGGCCACGGCTGCTTGCGCAGGCGGCCAAGGCCAGGGCCAGCGCTGAAACCAGCAGCGCGCGCCCGGAGCGGCGGAGAGTGGGATGCGGGATCGGGTTCATGGGGTTGTCAGGGAATCGCGGATTCGGGTCAGGAGGGACAGCAGCTGCGTGCGTTCGTCGGCGGACAGATCGCGCAGGGCGTAATCCATCACCGCGTCGCCGCGCAGCTTCAACCGCGCCCACAGCGCGCGGCCTTCATCGGTCAATACGATCTGCAGTGCACGCCGGTCCTGCGCATGCGGCTCGCGGCGCACGCAACCGAGCGCTTCCAGCTTGTCCAGCAGGCGGGTGACCGCGCTGGGCACCTGGTCGATGGCCTGGGCCAGCTCGTTGGCCGTGCACGGCGCCATGTTCGAGAGCACCTTCAGCCCGATGTAGTGGGTGAAGCCGATGCCGAGGTCTTCTTCGGCCATGGACGCGTCGAGCTGACGGACCAGGCCGTCGCGCACCTGGCGCAGCAGCAGGCCGAAGCTGGGGGGAGTGGTTGCAGGACAGATCATGGGGGAGCATTCTCTTCCAAAAAAAATATTTCTCAATGGAAATATTCGATCTGGCATCAAATGCTGTGTTGCAGCAGTGGGCTGGATCAGGTGAAGGCGCCACCTTAATGGCGCCCCCAACTGGCCCGGTAGTACAATCCAGCCAATGAATGTCACATTCAAGCCACCCCCGGCCCACGTGAAGGCGGGCGAACCCGGCCCTGCCACCCTGCTGCGCGAAGAAGCACTGGATTGGTTCGAGCGCAATGACGGCCCGCCGGTCATCGCCTTCCGCTTCGACAGCCCGCAGGGGCTGGCCCGCGAAGTGGACTGGCATCACCACGTCCGCGCGCAGCTGATCTGCGTCGAACGCGGCCTGCTGACCACCCGCACCTCGCATGGCACCTGGTCGCTGGCGCCAGGCTCGGCGGGCTGGATGCCGCCGGCCGAGCCGCATACGGTCCACATCGATGGCCCCCTGCGCGGCTGGGGCATGGTGCTGGCCGCACCGCTGTGCGCCGAACTGCCCGCCGACCCATGCGTGCTGGGCATCTCGCGGTTGGCGCAGGCAGTGGCCGAACGCATCTGTGACTGGCCGCAGGACTACGAAAGCACCAGCGAACGGCAGCACATCATCAACGTTCTGCTGGACGAGATACGCGCCGCGCCGCGCCAGCGCATGCACCTGCCGATGCCGCGCGACCGGCGCCTGCTGAAGATCGCCTCGCAGCTGCTGGCCGACCCGGCCGACGAGCGCGGCCTGGCGCAGTGGGCGCATTGGGCCGGCCTGTCGCCGCGCAGCCTGACCCGCCATTTCCGCGACGAGACCACCCTGAGCTTTGCGCAATGGCGCCAGCAGGCGCGGCTGGCCGAGGCGCTGCGGCAGCTCAGCGAGGGCCGCAGCGTGGCTGACATCGCCCACGCACTGGGCTTCAGCAGCGCCAGCGCCTTCGTCACCGTGTTCCGGCGACACTTCGGGCTACCGCCCGGACGCTACCTGGCACGGGCCGGCCACGGCCTGGAACCGGGCCTTGACCCTGCACGCGGCTTGGCATCCCCCGCCGCATCCGGATAATCACTGGATTGAGAGCGGCGACCGCCGTCACCGCCTCCCGACATAGGTAACAACGCCGCATGACCGATCTTGCCCGCCCCGTGTTCCACGGTTTCGAACAACTGCCGCTGCGCGAGTACGCCGAACGCGCCTACCTCGACTACTCGATGTACGTGGTCCTGGATCGCGCCCTGCCGTTCATTGGCGACGGCCTGAAGCCCGTGCAGCGCCGCATCATCTATTCGATGAGCGAGCTGGGCCTGAATGCCGCGTCCAAGCCGAAGAAGTCCGCACGCACCGTCGGTGACGTCATCGGTAAATACCACCCGCATGGCGACAGCGCGTGCTACGAAGCGCTGGTGCTGATGGCACAGCCGTTCTCGTACCGTTATCCGCTGATCGAAGGCCAGGGCAACTTCGGTTCCAGCGACGACCCGAAGTCGTTCGCGGCGATGCGTTACACCGAATCCAAGCTGACCCCGATCGCCGAAGTACTGCTGGGCGAACTGGGCCAGGGCACCACCGACTGGGCACCGAACTTCGACGGCACCCTGCAGGAACCGACCTGGATGCCGGCACGCCTGCCGCATCTGCTGCTGAACGGCACCACCGGCATCGCCGTGGGCATGGCCACCGATGTGCCGCCGCACAACCTCAACGAGATCGTCAGCGCGCTGCTGCACCTGCTGGACGATCCGGATGCCAGCGTGCGCGACCTGTGCGAGCACGTGAAGGGTCCGGATTATCCGTCCAACGCCGAGATCATCACCCCGGCCAACGATCTGCGGAACATGTACGAGACCGGCAACGGCAGCGTGCGTGCGCGTGCCACCTACATCAAGGAAGCGCACAACGTGGTGGTCACCGCGTTGCCGTTCCAGGTGTCGCCGTCGAAGGTGATCGAGCAGATCGCCGCGCAGATGCGCGCCAAGAAGCTGCCGTGGCTGGAAGACATCCGCGATGAGTCCGACCACGCCAACCCGGTGCGCGTGGTGCTGGTGCCGCGCTCGAACCGCGTCGACGCCGAGCAGTTGATGGGGCACCTGTTCGCCACCACCGACATGGAGCGCAGCTACCGCGTCAACCTCAACGTGATCGGGCTGGACGGCCGTCCGCAGGTGAAGAACCTGAAGACGCTGCTCAGCGAATGGCTGGCATTCCGCAGCAGCACCGTCACCCGCCGCCTGCAGCACCGCCTGCAGAAGGTCGAGCGTCGCCTGCACCTGTTGGAAGGCCTGCTGGTGGCGTTCCTCAACCTGGACGAGGTGATCCACATCATCCGTACCGAGGACGAACCGAAGGCGGCGCTGATCGCACGCTTCGGCCTGTCCGAAGACCAGGCCGAGTACATCCTGGAAACCAAGCTGAAGCAGCTGGCCCGCCTGGAAGAGATGAAGATCCGCGGCGAGCAGGACGAACTGGCCAAGGAGCGCGACAAGATCCTCAGCATCCTCGACAGCAAGGCCAAGCTGAAGAAGCTGATCCGCGACGAGCTGCAGGCCGATGCGAAGAAGTTCGGCGACGAGCGCCGCTCGCCGCTGGTGCAGCGCCAGGCCGCGCAGGCCATCGACGAGACCGAGCTGGTACCGAGCGAGCCGATGACGGTGGTGATGTCCGAGAAGGGCTGGATCCGCGCCGCCAAGGGCCACGACATCGATGCCTCGACCCTGTCCTACCGCGATGGCGATGCGCTGCAGGGTGCAGTGCGTGCGCGCAGCACCCAGCAGGTCGCGTTCCTGGACAGCGAAGGCCGCGCCTACTCCACGCCGGTGCATACCCTGCCCTCGGCACGCGGCAACGGTGAGCCGCTGACCGGCCGCTTCTCGCCAGCTGCGGGCACCAGCTTCGTGACCCTGGCCAGCGCCGAACCAGATACGCGCTTCGTGCTGGCCTCGACCCACGGCTATGGTTTCGTCACCCGCTTCGAGAACCTGATCGGTCGCAACAAGGCCGGCAAGGCGATGCTGAACCTGTCGGCGGGCTCATCGGTACTGACCCCATCGGTGGTGGCGAACGTCGCTACCGACCGCATCGTCGCGGTGACCAGTTCGGGCAACCTGCTGGCGATCGCCGCCAACGACCTGCCGGAACTGGACAAGGGCAAGGGCAACAAGATCATCGAGATCCCCAAGGCCAAGCTCGCCACCGAACGCGTGGTCGCCATCGTGGCAATCAGCCCCGGCCAGACCCTGCAGGTCCGCAGCGGCCAGCGCACCATGGGGCTGAAGTTCAACGAGCTCGACGCCTATCTGGGCGCCCGCGCCACCCGTGGCCATCTGCTGCCGCGTGGCTGGCAGAAGGTGGAAGGGTTGTCGGTCGAATGATGGTAGGTGTCAACCTTGATTGACACGCCTTGCCCGGCAACCGGGAACCCGCCGGGCATGGCCCGGCGCTACCGGGAACGGAGCATCAGACACAAAAAAGCCGGGGCATTCCCCGGCTTCTTTGTTTGTCGGCTGGCGGGCGGTGGAGCAGCTGGCGGGCGAAGGCTGGCTGGCGGTGCTCCGGTGCTGGCGGGCGACGTTGCTTTGCGCTCCTGGTAGAGCCGGGCATGACCCGGCGCTACGACAATCGGGGTCAGTGCGCCGGGGCGCCGCTGCCGTCGATCTTGCTCAGCTGGTACAGCTCCAGGCCGATGCGCTTGATCAGGCCCAGCTGCTGCTCCAGCCACCAGGCGTGGTCTTCCTCGGTGTCCTTCAACTGCGCCAGCAGCATGTCGCGGCTCACGTAGTCGCCCTTCTCCTCGCACAGCTTCATGCCGGCGGCGAGGTTGTTGCGCACCGCGTATTCGGTGTCCAGGTCCTTGCGCAGCATCTCCTCCACGGTCTTGCCGGGCTCGGTGGCATGCGGGCGCATGTCCGGGTCGCCGCCCAGGAACAGGATCCGGCGCAACAGCGCGTCGGCATGCTGGGTCTCTTCCTCCATCTCGTGGTTCAGGCGTTCGTACAGCGCGAACAGGCCCTGGTCCTCGTAGCGGCGGGAGTGGATGAAGTACTGGTCGCGGGCGGCGAGTTCGCCGCGCAGCAGTTCCTTCAGGCAGGCGATGACGTCCGGGTTGCCTTTCATGGGGGGAGCTCCTGTGAATCGATGGCGCCCATGGTGCCCCATCTGGAAATACGGTGATCTAATCGGAATCAGTCGCAGTTGCGCCTGCGGCTACAATCGGCCGACCTGCTCGGAAAGGACCTGTAATGCGTCGTACGTGGCGGTGGATTCTGGGTGTGCTGGTGGCAATCGTGCTGCTCGCGGTGCTGGTCCTGTGGTTGCTGCTGCGCGGCAGCCTGGCCGAACTGGACGGCGAGCGCCCGTTGCCCGGGCTGGCCACCAAGGTCACCGTGGAGCGCGATGCGCTGGGGGTGGTCACCATCACCGCCGGCAACAAGACTGATGCCCTGCGGGCGCTCGGCCGTGTTCACGCGCAGGAACGTTATTTCGAAATGGACCTGATGCGGCGCAGTGCCGCGGGTGAACTGTCCGCCCTGTTCGGAGCGAAGGCGATCGAAGCCGACAAGCGCATGCGCGTACACCGCCTGCGCGCGCGCACCGAGGCCCATCTGCAGGACGCACTGGGCAGCGACCCTGCGGCCGTGCGCGCCTATGTGGACGGGGTCAACCAGGGCCTGGGCAGCCTGGCGGTACGGCCATGGGCCTACCTGCTGCTGCGGCAGGCGCCCCAACCGTGGCAGGCCAGCGACAGCGTGCTGGCAGGCCTGGCCATGTACGCCGACCTGCAGGACCCCAGCAACCAGTCCGAACTCGCCCTGGAGCGCATCCGCGCGGTGGTGCCACCGGCACTGCATGCGCTGCTGGCGCACGACGGCAGCGAGTGGGATGCGCCGCTGGTCGGCGCTGCCCGTGGCAACGCCCCCCTGCCTGATGCCAGCCAGCTGGACCTGCGCACGCTGAAGGCCGCGACCGGCGCGGCTGCCGAGGATGCCGACGCGGTCGGCAGCAACAATTTCGCCGTGGCCGGCGCGCTGACCGCCGATGGCCGTGCGATCGTCGCCGACGACATGCACCTGGGCCTGCGCGCCCCCAGCCTGTGGTTCCGTGTGCGCCTGCGCTACCCCGATCCACAGGCTGCGGGTGGCCAGGTCGACGTCAGCGGATTCTCGCTGCCGGGCGTGCCGGCGGTGATCGTCGGCAGCAACGGCCACGTGGCCTGGGGCTTCACCAACAGCTACATCGACACTGCCGACTTCCGCACCGAGCCAGCGGACGCTGCAGTGACCGTGCACGAGGAACGGATCGTCGTGGCCGGCGGTGCCGACGTGCGTTTCCCGGTACGCGAAACCGCGTGGGGACCGATCCTGCACACCCACGCCGATGGCAGAGGCGACGCCCTGCGCTGGGTCGCGCAGTTGCCGGGCGCGGTGCGCATGGACTTCGCCGACATGGCACGGGCCGCCGATCTGGACCAGGCCCTGCAGATTGCCGACCATGCCGGCATTCCCGCGCAGAATCTGGTGATCGGCGACCGCAGCGGGCGTATCGCGTGGCGCCTGATCGGCGCGCGGCCTGACCGTGGCCCGGGCTGTACACCGCTGGGCTTCAATGACAATCACCGCAACCCGGGCTGCGCGCCGTGGCCGATCCGCAGCGACGCCGCGCCGAGCCTGGTCGACCCCGCCTCGCATCGGCTGTGGACGGCCAACAGCCGCGTGGTGGACGAGGCGACGCTGGCCACGGTCGGCAATGGTGGCTACGACCTCGGCGCACGCGGACGGCAGATCCGCGACCTGCTGGCCACGCAGGAGCATTTCGACGAGCACGACCTGCTGGCGATCCAGCTCGACGACCGCGCGGTGTTCCTGCAGCGCTGGTGGGTGCTGCTGCACCAGGTGGTCGAACACAGCGACGATCCGGCACTGAAGCGGTTGGGCACGGTCAGCAGCCATTGGGAGGGTCGCGCCGCGATCGATTCGGTCAGCTACCGGGTGGTGCGCGAGTTCCGCACACAGGTACTCGACACGTTGACCGATGCGCTGCTGGCACCGGCCCGGGCACCGCTGGGCGAGGATTTCCTGGCACCGCGACTGGCGCAGCTGGAAGGCGTGGCCTGGCCGATGCTGCAGCAGCGCCCGGCCAACCTGCTGCCGCCCGCGTACACGAACTGGGATGCGCTGCTGGCCGATGCGGCGCGCCGTACCGAAGCGGAGCTGTCCGCGCAGGGGCCGCTGGCGCACCGCATCTGGGGCGAGCGCAATACCGCAGCGATCTGCCATCCGGTCGCGCGCGCCCTGCCCGCCTTCGCCAGCCGCTGGTTGTGCATGCCGGCCGATCCCCTGCCCGGCGACCGTGACATGCCGCGTGTACAGACGCCGGCGTTCGGCGCCTCGCAGCGCATGGTGGTCTCGCCCGGCCACGAGGCCGATGGCATCGTGCACATGCCGGGTGGGCAGAGCGGCCATCCGCTGTCGCCGTACTGGGGCGCCGGACATGAGGACTGGGTGCATGGCCGCCCCACCCCGTTCCTGCCCGGCAAGGCGCAGCACACGTTGACGCTGCTACCGGCGCGATAGCGCTGGCCGGCCACGGCATGATGCCCGCCGCGTGTGCGTGGCTGCCGGCCAGCGGCCGGCACTACCCTGCCATCAGGCCGCGGGGGATGCCCTGCACCGCCACCGGGCGCGACCGGGTCAGGCCTTGCGGCGCTCGATCAGGTTCAACAGCGGCCCGGTCATCGCAGTGGTCACCAGTGCCATGATCACCAGCACCGCAAACAGGCGGTCGCCAAGCAGGCCCAGCTCGTAGCCCAGGTTGAGCACGATCAGCTCCATCAACCCGCGGGTATTCATCAGTGCACCCAGTCGCCACGCTTCGCGCGAGGTCATGCCGGTACTGCGCGCCGCGCTCCAGGTGCCCAGCAGCTTGCCCACTGTGGCCATGGCGATCACCACGACGCACAACGCGATGTCACTGGTCTGCAACGCATCGGCGCGCATGCGCAGGCCGGTCATGGCGAAGAACAGCGGCAGCAGCAGCGTCACCGCGAACGGTTCGACCCTGGCCACCAGCAGGTGCCGCAGCTGCGCGTTGGACGACACCGCCACGCCTGCAGCGAAGGCGCCGAACAGCGCATGGATGCCGAGCACTTCGGTGACCAGCGCACTGGCCAGCGACAGCAGCAGGATGCCCAGCAGCCAGCGCCCTTCGCGACCCGGCGCGATGGTCTGGCGGGCGAACCACGGCTTCACCAGTCCCAGCATCAGCGCGATGAACGCCACCACGCACAGCAGGTTGAGGCTGGCCGGCAACCAGCCGGTGGCCTGCGCTGCCGCCACGATCAGCGCCAGCAGGCACCACGCGGTAGCATCGCCCAGCGCCGCGCAGGCGATGGCGGTCTGCCCCAGCGGTGTGTGGGTGATGCCGCGATCAGCGAGGATGCGCAGCAGCACCGGGAAAGCGGTGATGCTCATCGAAATACCGACGAACAGCGCGAACGCGGTGAAACCCACGCCCTGCGGGCCATGCTGCGGGTACAGCCAGATGGCCAGGACCACACCAAGCACGAACGGCACCGCGATGCCTGCGTGGCTGACGGTGAAGGCGAATCGACGGCGCCCACGCAGCGCGCCCAGATCCAGTTCGGCACCAGCCACCAGCAGGAACATCAGCACACCCAGCTGGCTGAGCATACCCAGCGGCCCGAGCGAAGCGGCCGGGAACAGTGCACCGTGCACCTGCGGCAGCAGGCTGCCCAGCAACAGCGGCCCCATCATCAGGCCGGCGGCCATCTCGCCGATCACGGCCGGCTGGCCGAAACGCTTCAACAGCGCACCGGCGCCCTTGGCGACCAGCAGCAGCACCAGCAGCTGCAGCAGGAACAGGCCGAGCGGCGAGGCCAGGTGATGTGCCCAGTCACTGCCGACCACGGCTTCGGCCTTGCTGGCCACCGTCGGCAGCCCGGGGCCCGCATAGCGCGCCAGCAGCAGGCCGACCAGCAGCGGCACGCCGGCCCACACCAGGTAGCGCCAAGCCCACTTCGTCGGCCTCACGGGACCTCCGGTCTGTACGTCCATGAACATTCCCCAATGTGCAGGGGGCTGATGATACGTCCCTCGCCGCCCATGCGCTGCAGGGCTCGCCGGGCATGGCCCGGCGCTACCCGTGTGGCTGCCGCTCGGCGCGGCCGATCAGGCCAGGGCCTGCTCGTGCACGCCGGCGATGGCGCGGCCCGATGGGTCGGCGGCGGCGGCGAAGCTGGCATCCCAGGCGATCGCTGCCGGCGAGGAACAGGCGATCGACTTGCCGCCCGGCACGGTTTCAGCCGCCGCATGGCTGGGGAAGAACTGCTCGAACAGGTGACGGTAGTAGTACGCCTCCTTGGTCTGCGGCGGGTTGTGCGGGAAGCGCTTGTCGGCCGCAGCCAACACGCGGTCGCTGACCTGTGCTTCGGCGTGCGCCTTCAGGCCATCGATCCAGCCATAGCCGACGCCATCGCTGAACTGCTCTTTCTGCCGCCACAGGATGCTGTCCGGCAGGTAGCCCTGGAAGGCTTCGCGCAGTACCGCCTTCTCGATGCGGCGACCACCAAAACCGGCGCCGACCATCTTGTGCGCGGCATCGAATCGCATCGCCACGTCGAGGAACTCGCGGTCCAGGAACGGCACGCGCGGCTCCACGCCCCAGGCCATCATCGACTTGTTGGCGCGCAGGCAATCGTAGTTGTGCAGGGCGTCGAGCTTGCGCACCAGTTCCTGGTGGAATTCGCGCGCGTCCGGTGCCTTGTGGAAGTACAGATAGCCGCCGAAGATCTCGTCGCTGCCTTCGCCGGACAGCACCATCTTCACCCCCATCGCCTTGATCCGGCGCGCCAGCAGGAACATCGGCGTGGAGGCGCGGATGGTGGTGACGTCGTAGGTTTCAATATGGCGGATCACCTCCGGCAGCACGTCCAGGCCTTCTTCGAAGGTGTATTCGAAGCCGTGGTGGACCGTGCCCAGTGCTTCGGCGGCCACCGCAGCAGCGGCCAGATCCGGCGAGCCCTTCAGGCCGATGGCGAACGAATGCAGGCGCGGCCACCACGCTTCGCTCTGCCCGCCATCTTCGATGCGACGACGCGCATAACGTGCTGCCACGGCGGCAACCAGCGACGAATCCAGCCCGCCCGACAGCAGCACGCCGTACGGCACGTCACTCATCAACTGGCGTTCGACCGCATGTTCGAAGGCCTGGCGCAGCTCGGCGAGATCGGCCGGGCGGCCCTGCACGTCGTCGTACTCGCGCCACGGCTGTTGGTAGTAGCGCACCAGCTCACCGCTGGCGCTGTCGTAGTAATGGCCAGGCGGGAACTGGGCGACGTCGGCACAGGTATCGACCAACGCCTTCATTTCAGAGGCGACGCGCAACCGCCCCTGCGCATCATGGCCCCAGTACAGCGGCACCACGCCGACCGGGTCGCGCGCGATCAGTACACGGCCCGCACTGCGATCCCATAAAGCAAAAGCGAAGATGCCGTTGAGCTGCTCCAGCCACTGCGCCGGCGACCCGCCCTGGCAGTACAGCGCGTTGATCACCTCGCAGTCCGAGCCGGTCTGGAAGGCATAGGCCTGGGCAAGTCCGGCCTTGAGCTGCTGGTGGTTGTAGATCTCGCCGTTGACCGCCAGCGCCAGCTGCCCGTCTTCGGACAGCAGCGGCTGCGAGCCGCCTGCCGGATCGACGATGGCCAGGCGCTCGTGCACCAGCAGCGCGCCCTCGTCCAGGTACACACCGCTCCAGTCCGGGCCACGATGACGCTGGCGCTGCGACAGCTCCAGCGCATGGCGGCGCAGGGAAGGAAGATCGTCACCGGCCTGCAGGCCGAAAATACCGAAGATCGAACACATGGGTGGAACTCCTGTTGTGGGGAAGTACACGGGGGGAAGGTGTTCGACCGGCCATCCAGGCCCGGGTGGGGCTGCGCCCGGGCACAAAAAAACCCGCATCGGCCGATGCGGGTTTTCTGGTGTCCGGGCGTATGTTGCTGTCTATCTACCCAGGGCGCAGTCCCGCATCGGCCGCGCACGATTATTCGCACGCAGATTATTGCGGTTGGTGTTGTTGACGGCGGTGGCCAGGCGGATCGACATGGCATCGACCCTACCCCGCTTTCCGGCACGGCGCAACCGTTGCGTTGGCAACCACTCCGCAGAGCGCATAATGGCCCGCCATGAAACGTGCAATGGAAATGCAACACCGCAACGGACGCAACGCGGCTCTGGCCGCCCTGATCTGCCTGGGCCTGGCCGCCTGCCAGACCCTGCCCCCACCCTCGCTCCTTCCGCCGGCTCAGCAGCAGAGCCTGGAACAACGCGGAACCGACGGCAGCTTCGAGGGGGCCTTTGATACCGCGGAAACCTTCGAGCGCTTCAACGATCCGCGCGCCATCGCCTATTACGAGCGTGCCGCAGCGGTCACCCCCTGGACCTTCCACAACACCAAGGCGGAAAAAGCCCTGGGCCGGATCTGGATCTCCGGCACGCTGCGGTATGCCGACAGCCCCCACATCAACCCTGCGCCGGTGCTGCGCGCGTCCTGGCGGCGTGGCGAACGCGCCTATCTGGCGGCGGCCTACCACGGCAATCCCTATGCGTTCTACGAACTCGCCAAGGCCTATCGCCAGCGTGGCGACGCGCAACAGGCGCTGTGCTGGGACCTGCGCGGAATGATCTACCAGCGCTACCCGAGTTCATCGTCGCGACTGCCGGATGCGGTGGCCGCGCAGGGCGACAGCGTGCATCCGCTGGTTGCGCAGATCCAGCGTCGCGCCGAGCGCGGCGATGCCGAAGCGCAGGTGGACCTGGGCGCGCTGCTGGAGAAGGGCGTGGGACTGCCGCGCGATCCGGCGCGTGCGCTGCAGCTGTACCAGCGCGCCGGCGAGAAGGGCAATGTGTTCGGCCAGTACTTCGCCGGGCTGCTGCTGGGCCGCAGTGCGCCGGGCGTCGAGAAGAACCCTGACGCTGCTGCGGCCTGGTTTGCCAAGGCGGAAGCACAGCAGTTCTACATGGCGGCGCCGAGCTACTGGAAGAAAGCGGTCGAACCGCCGTTCTTCAGTTTTTCGGAGTAACGCGCGCCGCTGCGCTCGCCGGGCATGGCCCGGCGCTACCCACGATCATCCGCACGCTCACCCCGGTGGCGCCGGGCCATGCCCGGCGACGCGGATCACACCAGCATCCGCACGCTCACCCGGTAGCGCCGGGCCATGCCCGGCGACGCGGATCACACCAGCAACCGCTCCACCAGTCGCTGGTACAGCCCCGGCAGTGCTTCCAGCTCGTCCACGCGCACGTTCTCATCCACCTGGTGGATGCTGGCGTTGACCGGGCCGACTTCGATGCACTGCGCGCCCAGGGGTGCGATGAAGCGCGCATCGGAGGTGCCACCACCGGTGCTCTCTTCCGGTGCGCGACCGGTGTGCTCGGCCAGCACCGCGCGCGCCGCTGCGCGCAACGTACCTTCCGGGGTGTAGAACGGCTCGCCACTGCGGTGCCACTTCAGCGTGTACTGCAGGCCATGGCGGTCCAGCAGCGCGGTGATGTCCGCTTCCAGCTTCGCTGCATCCCAGTGCGGGTTGTAGCGGATGTTGAAATCCACCTCCAGCTCACCGGGAATCACGTTGTTGGCACCGGTGCCGGCATGGATGTTGGAGATCTGCAGGCTGGTCGACGGGAAGCTCTCATAGCCCTCGTCCCAGCGCCGTGCGCTCAGTTCGGCCAGCATGGGCGCGGCAAGATGAATCGGATTGCGCGCCTTGTCCGGGTAGGCCACGTGGCCCTGCACGCCTTGCACGCGCAGCTTGGCCGACAGGCTGCCGCGACGTCCCACGCGCAGCAGGTCACCAAGCGTGGCGGTGGAGGACGGCTCGCCGGTGATGCACCAGTCGATGCGCTGGCCACGCTCGGCGAACAGCCGCGCGACATGGCGCACACCATCGATCGCATCGCCTTCCTCATCGCTGGTCAGCAGCACCGCCAGCGTACCGGTGTGCTGCGGATGGGCCGCAACGAACTGTTCGGCAGCGATCACGAACGCGGCCACGCTGCCTTTCATGTCGGCGGTGCCGCGACCGTACAGCACGCCATCGCGGATCTGTGGCGCGAATGGATCGCTCTGCCACGCCTCGCGCGGGCCCGGCGGCACCACGTCGGTATGGCCCAGCAGGACCAGCACTGGCGCGCCGCTGCCGTGGGTGGCCCACAGGTTGTCGACCTCACCCAGCCGCAGGTGCTCACAGGTGAAACCGGCCGCCTGCAGACGTTCACCAATCAGCGCCTGGCAACCGGCATCGTCCGGAGTCACCGACGGCCGTGCAATCAGATCGCAGGCCAGGTCGAGGACGGCGCTCACGCGCCGCCCACGCCGAAGCGCGCCTTGAAACCGTTGTCGCTGAAACCCTGGCTGACCTTGCCGTCGGCAGTCACCACCAGCGGCCGCTTGATCAACTGCGGGTACTCGCGCAGCAGCAGCTTCCATTCCGCCTCCGAATCGGCGGCCTTGCGATTGTCCGGCAGCTGCCGCCAGGTGGTGGAGGACCGGTTGACCATCGCCGCCAGGCCACCCAGCTGCGCGGCCCATTCCAGCAGCGTTTCCGGGCTGGGTTTGTTGTCGCGGTAGTCGACGAAGGTGTACGGCACGCCGAAGCGGTCCAGCCACTTGGTCGCCTTCTTGCAGGTATCGCAGTTCTTCAGACCATGGACGGTGGTGCTCATGCGTGCGGCCCCGTCAGTCGGCCAGGCCGCGCAGCAGGTCGTTGACGCTGGTCTTGCTGCGGGTGCGGGCATCGACCTGCTTGACGATCACCGCGCAGTACAGCGAGTGCGTACCGTCCTTGCTCGGCAGCGAGCCGGACACCACCACGCTGTACGGCGGAATGTAGCCGTAGCTGATTTCGCCGGTGGCGCGGTTGTAGATGCGGGTGCTCTGGCTGAGGAACACGCCCATGCCGATCACGCTGTGATGGCCGACGACCACGCCTTCCACCACTTCCGAACGCGCGCCGATGAAGCAATGGTCTTCGATGATGGTCGGGCTGGCCTGCAGCGGCTCGAGCACGCCACCGATGCCGGCACCACCGGACAGGTGGCAGTGCTGGCCGATCTGCGCGCAGGAACCGACGGTGGCCCAGGTGTCGACCATGGTGCCTTCGCCGACGTAGGCACCGATGTTGGTGAAGCTCGGCATCAGCACCACGTCCTTGCCGAAATACGTGCCGCGACGGGCGATCGCACCCGGCACCACGCGCACGCCGCCACGGCGGAACTTCGCCTCGTCATAGCCGGCAAAGCGCGATTCGACCTTGTCCCAGAACGGTGCCGGGCGTGCATCGACCACGGCCATGTCGTTGACGCGGAAATACAGCAGCACCGCCTTCTTCAGCCATTCGTTGACCTTCCAGCCACCATGGCCATCGGGTTCGGCGACGCGGAACTCGCCGCTTTCCAGGCCATCGATCACGCGGTTGACCAGCGGCCGGGTCGAGCCTTCCAGTTCGTGCAGGGTCAGCGTGGCGCGGCGCTCGAAGGCGCTTTCGATGCCGAACTTCAGTTCTTCCACGCCCGGCCCGGCCGGCTTGCGCAGCGACTTGCGCGCGATGTTCTCGGCGCGCGCAGCTTCGGCGGTCTTGGCCGGGACCTTCTTTGCCGGCGCCTTCTTCGCTGCAGCCTGTTTCGGCACGGCGGCCTTCTTCACCGCTGCGGTCTGGCCCGCCTTCGGCTGTTGTGCAGCTTTCTTCGCAGCCGGGGCAGCGGCAGTAGTCTTTCTGGCCGCGGCGCTCTTGGCAGTCGCGGCAGTCTTCTTTGCAGGCTTGGTGGCCATCAGGCGGGGTCTCCGGCGTTTCGATCAGGGTCCAGGCAGGCCAGCATTGCGTCATGCAGCTGCTGCCGGGCGGATTCAGTCAGGGGGAGGTCGTGTTCGTCACTGATCACGAAGGTGTCTTCGGCGCGTTCGCCGAATGTGGCAATGCGCGCGTCCTGCACGCGCAGTCCCTGGTTGCGCAGCACGAACGCCACGTCGGCCAGCAGGCCGGGGCGGTCGGGGGCGACCAGGGCAAAACGGGTCGCGCCGGGTTCATCGCGGAACTCGATGCGCGGGGCGAAACGGAAGTGGCGCAGCTGGCGTGGCACCACCCGGCGCGAGGGACGCAGCCGCGCAAGGTCGCCACTGAGCGCCTCGCGCAGTGCAGCTTCCAGGTTGGCGCTGCTGCCATCGGCAAACGTATCGGCCGGGCTGACTTCAAAATTATCGAAAATCGTCTCGGACGGACCATCCAGCACGCGTGCGCGGTGGATGCCGTAACCCTTGCGGTCCAGGGTCATCACGATCGCGGCAAACAGGCCATCACGGTCCGGCGAGTGCACGAACACTTCCAGCGCTGGGTCGTCAACGCTGATCCGGCGTACCTTCACCAGCGTCTGGCCCTGCTTGATCGGCACCAGTGCGGCAGCCTGCCAGGCCAACTGTTCCGGGCGCAGGCGGATGAAACCTTCGTCAGGCATCACCGCGAACTGGCGGTCGATGGTGGCATCGTCGTAGCCCTGCTCGCGCACCAGCGCACGCACGCTGTCGCGCGCTTCGGCCACGCGCTCGGCGGCCGGCACCGGATGCTCCAGGCCCTCGCGCAGCGCGCGGCGGGTAGCGAAATACAGATCGGCCAGCAGCCGGTCCTTCCACGCGTTCCACAACTTCGGGCTGGTGCCGGCGATGTCGGCGCAGGTCAGCAGATAGAGGTAATCCAGGCGGTCGCGGCTGCCGACCAGGGTCGCGAAACGATGGATCACGTCCGCATCGGCGATGTCCTGCTTCTGCGCGGTCACCGACATCCGTAGGTGTTGTTCGACCAGCCAGGCCACCAGTTCGGTATCCGAACCACTCAGCCCCTGCGCGTGGCAGAACGCCCGTGCATCGACCGCGCCCAGTTCGGAATGATCGCCGCCGCGCCCCTTGGCGATGTCGTGGAACAGGCCGGCCAGCAGCAGCAGTTCGGGCTTGCGCAGGCGCGGCCAGACTTCGTGGGCGATGGAGAAACGTTCATCGGCGCGACTGCTGGCGAACAGCCCCATGTTGCGCAGGACCATCAGCGTGTGCTGGTCGACGGTGTAGACATGGAACAGGTCGAACTGCATGCGCCCGCTGACCTGGGCGAATGCGGGAATCCACTGCCCGAGCACGCCCAGCCGCGCCATGCGCGAAAGCGTGTCGACCGGGCGCTGGCCACGCAGCAGGGCCATGAACTGTTCGCGCGCATCAGGGTCTGCCTGGTCATAGGCAGGCAGCAACGGCAGCGATTCGGCCAGCGCGCGCGCAGTCAACGAATGCAGGCCACGGATCTGCGGATTGTTCGCCCAGCTGGCGAACAGCGCGAAGACCTGGCCGATGTCAGCATTCGGCCAGTCGGCATCGTTGGCCGCCAGGTAGCCACGGCGCAGCGCGAACCCCACGGTCAGCGGCTCAGGCTGTGCCTCGCCATCGAACTGTTCCTCGAAACGCTGCAGCAGACGATCACTGATCCGCCGCACCACCGAAGCGGCGCGGTAGAAGCCCTGCATCATCTTCTCGACGCCCAGGCTCTCGGCGTCGTCTTCAAAGCCCAGGCGCGCGGCCAGGGTCTTCTGGTAATCGAAGCGCAGGCGCTCTTCCGGGCGTCGCGCCACCAGGTGCAGGCCGAAGCGCAGTCGCGCCAGCACCGCACGTTCGCGCTTCAGCGCCGCGGCCTCGTCAGCGCCCAGGTGGCCCAGGCCGACCAGCGCTTCCAGATCGCGCACGCCAAACGCACGCAGCGCCATCCAGCCCAGCGTGTTGAGATCGCGCAGGCCGCCGGGGCCATCCTTCAGGTCCGGCTCCAGGTTGTCGGCGGTGTCGCCGAAACGCTGGTGGCGGTTGCGCAGTTCTTCCAGCTTGGCCAGGAAGAACGCACGCGGCGGCCACAGCTCGCGGTCATCCACTGCCGCACGCAGCGCACGCCGCGCCGCCTCATCGGCCATCAGCGGGCGCGCTTCGATCAACGCCGTCAGCACGGTCTGGTCGGCCGCAGCCTCGCTGCACTGCCCGCCCGAACGCACCGCGTGGCTGACCGCCAGGCCGCAATCCCACAGCAGCGCGAACAGGCGCGCGAGCGCCTCTTCATGGGCCAGCTGCGCCTGCGGATCGCCGAACACCAGCAGGTCGATGTCCGAGCGCGGGAACAGTTCACCGCGCCCATAGCCACCGACCGCAAACAGCGACAGGCCACTGTCGGCCGGCAGGCAGCGCTGCCACGCATGGCGGATCAGGTGATCGGCCGCGCGCGCGCGCAAGGCCAGCAGGCGCTCGATGTTGTCGCCCTGGTCGAAGCGGCGGTACAGGCGCGTATCGGCCTGCTGCAGCGCGTCGCGCGCGGCAGCAGCCCAGTCCGGGTCGTTGAGCGACGCGGCCGGCGTGTCCAGCAGCGAACTCGCCGGCAGCATCGTCAGGAGACCTGCGACTCGCCCGGCGACAGGGTCAGCACGTCCACGCCGGTCTCGGTGACGGCGATCATGTGCTCCCACTGTGCCGACAGCTTGCGGTCCTTGGTCACCACGGTCCAGCCATCGGGCAGCACCTTGTTGTAGCGGGTGCCCTCGTTGATCATCGGCTCGATGGTGAAGGTCATGCCCGGCTGCAGCACCAGGCCCTGGCCCGGACGGCCGTAATGCACCACCTGCGGTTCATCGTGGTAGACCTTGCCGATGCCGTGGCCGCAGTACTCGCGCACCACGCTGAAACGTTCGCCTTCGGCGTAGCTCTGGATCGCATGGCCGACGTCGCCCAGGGTTGCGCCCGGACGCACCGCGCGGATGCCGCGCCACATCGCTTCATAGGTGGCGTCGACCAGGCGCTTGGCCATCACCGACGGGGTGCCGACGAAGTACATGCGGCTGGTGTCGCCATGCCAGCCGTCCTTGATGACGGTGACGTCGATATTGATGATGTCGCCATCCTTGAGGACCTTCCCTTCGCTGGGAATGCCGTGGCAGATGACATTGTTGACCGAGGTGCACACGGTCTTGGGGAAGCCGCGGTAGCCGACGTTGGCCGGAATGGCGCCCTGCACGTTCACGATGTGGTCGTGGCAGATGCGGTCCAGTTCCTCGGTCGTGACACCGGGCTTGACGTGGGGGGTGACGATGTCGAGCACTTCGCTGGCCAGGCGGCCGGCGATGCGCATCATCTCGATTTCCTGCGGGGTTTTGATATTCACGCTCATGGCTCCCATTATCGCCGATCCGGCCGCAATCTGAACGAACGCCACCCAACTGGCGATCCGGGGCATGCACGGATCCGGCAAGGAACGTGAAAGCGTGATGGGCCACACCCTTTCGATCGCCTGTTTCTCACGGAATACAGACACTTGCGGTGCCTACGCTGGCCCCACTGTCGTCAAATCGGCGCAGAACGTGCCGACTTCGCGCTGTTCAACGGACCTTCGGGTCAGGGAGGTTGTCCATGCGATCCACCGTTCGTTCCCCCTGGGCTTGGGCCCTGGCCCTGCTGGTGGCTGGCCCGGCCGCCGCCGCCGACACCACTACGTTCAACGTCACCCTGGTGGTCACCAAGGCCTGCACCATCACCGCGGCCGCCGCGACCAACGTCGACTTCGGTACCGCCGCCTCCACCACCGCCACCCCGACCCTGGGCCAGGGCACCGTAACCGCACAGTGTTCGGCGCTGACCCCGTACACCATCTCGCTCAACGCCGGTGCCAATGCCGGTACGGCCAATGACGTCACCACGCGGCGGATGAAGAACACCAACGCAGCAGTGACGGCCAACAACTACGTGGGCTACCAGCTCTACCAGGATGCCGCGCATACCCTGGTGTGGGGCGCCACCACGGGCACCAACACCCAGGCCGGTATCGGCACCGGCCTGGCGGTGCCCTACATCGTCTACGGCCAGATCCTCAACCTGAGCACGGCCAACGCTGCGACCGGCAACTACCTGGATACCGTTACAGCCACGATCACCTATTGATGGAGCACGCCCGCATGGCCGGATCCCGCCCGTGGCGCGCCACCGGCGTGGCGCTGCTCGTTCTCAGCCTGCTGCTTTGGGTCTCCGCGGCGTCGGCGACCAGCCTGCAGGTCGCGCCCACCAGCCTGCAGCTGGAGGCACGCCAGCGCGCTGGCGAACTGTGGTTGACCAACAGCGGCACCTCGCCGGTGAAGCTGCAGGTCCGGGTATTCCGTTGGGTGCAGCAGGACGGCAACGAACAGCTGCTGCCCACCGAAGATCTGCTGGCCACGCCGCCGATGCAGGAGTTGGCCGCCGGCCAGCAGCAGCTGGTACGGGTCATGCGCGCCGTGGCCGACGCACCGGCTGCGCAGCAGTACTACCGGCTGATCGTCGACGAGGTGCCCGATCTGGCCACGCGCACCGAAGGCATGCAGTTCGTGCTGCGCTATTCCATCCCGGTATTCGTGCAACCCGGCGCTGGCAGCCGGCTGGCACCGCAGCTGCACGCCCGCCTGGTGCGGCTGGACGACGGTCGCAACGGCGTGGAAGTAGGCAATACCGGCAACAGCTACGCGCAGATCGCTGACCTCGCCCTGGGTAGCCCGGAGCGGCCGCGCATCGTCCATCCCGGCCTGCTGGGCTATGTGCTGCCCGGCCAGGTCATGCGCTGGCCGCTGGAGCGCACGGCGATCGACCGCGACAACGACCAGATCACGGCCAAGCTCAATGGCGAGTCGGAACAGACGTCGCTGCCGCCACCACCGGCTCGCTGAGGCGCTGATGAGCGCAGCGCTCGGTGCGGCCCTGTCCCCGGCGGCTCATGCAGCCGATGTCTCCGGGGTCTCCGCCGATGCCCTGCTGCCGCCACCAACCCCACTCACGGCCAACCAGACGCTGTACCTGGACGTGACCCTCAACAGCACGCCGCGCGGCCTGCTGCCCTTCACCGACAACCGTGGCCGCCTGCAGGCCAGCCCCGAAATCCTGCGCCAGCTTGGCTTCAACGCCAGCGGCGATGCCCCGGTGTACCTCGACCAGATCAGCGGTGCGGTGGTGCGCTATGACGCGCACCTGCAGACCCTCGCGCTGGACGTGCCACTGGACCAGTTGACCCTGCCCACGACCGTGCTCAGCCGCCCGCAGGTCCGCGCTTCCCGCGGCAGCGCCTCGCCCGGCGTCCTGCTCAATTACGACCTGTACGGCAGCCGTGTCGACAGCCTCGGCAACCTTACCCTGAGCTCTGAACTGCGGGTGTTCGGCATCGGTACCGGCACCTTCGAGAACACCGCCGTCAGCCGTCGCTACCAGACCGGCGACCGCCACTGGCGCAGCGAAAGCGTACGCCTTGATACGCGCTGGACACTGGATTTCCCGGACAAGGCGCTGACCCTGGAGGTTGGCGACTTCTACAGCGGCTTTGTCGACTGGAGCCGGCCGGTACGCCTGGGCGGCCTGCAGATCGGGCGCAATTACGGGCTGCAGCCGTATCGCGTCCTCACCCCCACCCCGGCCTTCCTCGGCCAGGCGGTGGTGCCATCGACGGTCGAGCTGTATGTCGATGGCCTGCGCCAGTACAGCGGCCAGGTACCGGTCGGGCCGTTCCAGCTGGCGGCGCAGCCGGGCATCAGCGGCACCGGCAGCGCGCAGGTGGTGGTCACCGATGCCTTCGGCCGCATGCAGACCCTGGATTTCAGCTTCTACGGCACCCAGCAGCTGCTGGCCAAGGGTCTGTCGGACTGGTCGCTCGGCGTCGGCCAGCTGCGCGAGCAGTTCGGCGAACGCTCCTTCGCCTATGACGACCGTACCGTGGCAAGCGCCAGCTGGCGCGGCGGCGTCAGCGACACATTCACCGGTGAAGCACATGCCGAGGGCGGCGGCGGCCTGGCGCAGGCCGGCGTGGGTGGCTGGTGGCTGCTGGGCGGCGCCGGCGTGCTCAATGCCGCCTATGCCCACAGCCGCTACCAGGGCCTGCAGGGCGGACAGTGGGCGCTCGGGTACAGCTGGAACAACCGGCGCTTCAATTTCAACCTGCGCAGCGTGCGCAGCCACGGCGACTACCGCGACCTGGGCGCGCTGCAGGCCAACCTGCCGCCCAGCATCAGCGAGCAGGCCACGGTCGGCCTGGACCTGTTGCGCCTGGGCACCCTCAGCGCCAGTTACCTTCGCCTGCGCTACCCCGATGGCGATGACAACCGTTATGCCAGCCTGTTCTGGTCACGCAGCTGGAGCCCGCGCTGGTCGGCCTACCTGTCGGTCAACCAGAACCTGGACGACAGTGATGACCGCAGCGTCTACCTGTCGCTGACCGCAAGCCTGGGCAACAACCGCCAGGCCAGCCTGTCCAGCCAGCGCAATGGCGACCGCCAGAGCTGGGTCGCCGATGTCACCCAGCCGGTCCCGGGCGACGGCAGCGCAGGCGGTATCGGTTGGCGCGCGCAGGTCCGCCACGGCGACGGCGGCAGCGGCGGCCTGGCCGAAGTCGGCATCCTCAACGATGTCGGCCGCTACGCCTTCGGTGCCTCCCGCCAGGCGGGCCTCAACTACGCCTATGGCAGCGCCAGCGGCAGCCTGGTGTGGATGGCCGGGCACACCTTCGCCGCCCGCGAAGTCGCCGATGCCTTCGCCGTGGTCAGCACGAATGGCGTTGGCGGTGTGCCGGTGCGGCTTGAGAACCGCCTGATCGGTGCCACCGACGAGCGTGGCCTGCTGCTGATCAGCCCGCTGCTGTCCTGGCAGCGCAACCGCGTCTCCATCGACACCTTGGACCTGCCAGCGGACATGCGCGCTGATCGCATCGAGGACTGGGTGACACCCCGCCAGCGCGCCGGCACCGGCCTGACCTTCAACCTGCGTTCGCGCGCGTCATTGCGGCTGATCCTGCAGGACATGAGGGGGCAACCGCTGGAGGTGGGCAGCGAAGTGCAGCTGCCCGATGGCCGCCAGGCCACCGTCGGCTACGACGGCCTGCTGTACCTGGAGGACGTTGCACCCGGCAGCGTGCTGTACATCACCAGCAGCGGTGGCCAGTGCCGGGTCCGCGTGCCGGCACCGCAGGTGGTCGCCGTCGGGGCCAGCGCCCGCCCGGTCCCGCTGCAATGCGTGCCGGAGGTGGCGCCATGAGGATGCTGCTGCTCGGCCTGCTGCTTCTGGCCGGCCTGATCGCCAGTGCATCGACACGCGCGGCCGCGACCTGCACCGCCACCGCCGACGCGCTGCTGCCCTTCGGCAACGTCAGCAGCGGCGCGGCAGGTGCCACCCCCGGCACCTTGAACATCACCGTGAACTGCTCCACCGCCGCACTCAGCCTGGTCGCCACCACCGGCATCCGCGTCTGCATCGGCCTGGGCAATGGCACCGGCGGCACCAGTACCTCGCCGTGGCGGACAATGGTCAACGGCAGCAGTGATCCGCTCAATTTCCAGATATACAACGTCGCCAACTACAGCGAAGTCACCGGCCTGGCACCGCGCGGCACACCTCCCGCACAGGAACTGACGATGACCTACAACGTGCCGCTGATCGGCGGCTCCGGCAGCCGTACCACGCAGTTGTTCGCACAGATCCCGGCCAACCAGGTGCTGGCCTCCGGCAACTACAGCAGCACCTTCACCGGGGCCAACGTGGTGCTTACCTGGGCCTGGAACGAGGTGCTGCTGGGCACCGCCACCGTACCGGCCACCTGCAATGGCGGCGCTACCGGCACCAACACCGCCAGCAATGCCTTCACCTTCAATGCCACTGCCACCGTGCTGCCGCAATGCGGCAGCTACCTCACCACCACCATGAATTTCGGCAACGTCACCGGCGGCATTCCCGCCAACATCGACCAGACCGCCACCCTGACGCTGACCTGCCTCAAGCGCACCGCCTACCAGGTCGGCCTGAACAACGGTCAGAACAACCCGGCCCTTACTACCACCCGGCGCATGCGCACCACCATCGGCGGCAACAGCTATTACCTGACCTACGAGCTGTACCGGGACGCTGCGCGCAGCCTGCGCTGGGGCAATACGCTCACCGTGGACACCTTAAGCGGCGTCGGCACTGGCAGCGCGCAGACACTGAACATATTCGGGCGTGTGCCTCCCGTTGCCGGACAGCCTCCGGCGGGCACCTACAACGACCTGGTGCAGGTGACGATCACCTACTGAGGGGAGCCCGCTCTACAGAATCCCCCATCTCGGCCGATACCGCGCATCAGGTCGACAACACGGTGGATCGCAGGTGGTTCGGGCAGTACTGATCGGAGCGATGTCCATCGCCAGCACAGCAGCGTGGGCCGACCCGGCGCCCGTCCCAATGCAGATCCGCCTGACCGTGGTTGAAGGCTGCGTCGGCACGGAGGGCGGCCCACGTTGCCCGGTGCCACAGCAGCACAGCGACGGCGGTCACCTGCCGCCCCAGGTCCGTGAACTGGCCCCGCCAGCGCAGGACGAACAGGGGCATTCGCTGCCCGAACCGCCCACCACTTACTACTGATGCGCCGGCTGCTGCCCCTGTTGATGGCACTGCTGCCCATGCCCTTGCAGGCGCTGGACCTGATGCCGACCACCCTGCACCTGCCGGCTGCGCAGGGGCGGACCGAGCTGTGGCTGCACAATCCTGGCCCCGGGCATTGGCGCGGCCAGGTGCAGATCTGGGCGTGGGACCAGCAACAGGATGCGGAACACCTGCAGCGCAGCGGGCAGGTGCTGGCCAGTCCGACCTTGCTGGACCTGCCGGCCGGCGCCCGCCAGCGCGTGTGGTTGCTGCCGGCGTCGTCCGCGCCTGTGGCCGCTGAACAGGCATTCCGTATCATCCTGGCACCGGCAGAACCGGCCATGCCGCGCTATTCACTGCCCCTGTTCCGCAGCGAACCGGTCGGCCCAGCGTCCCCCTGCCTGCAGGCAGAGCTGGTGGTCAACGGGTCGCAATTCATGCTGAGACTGTTGAACAGTGGCACCCGGCACGCGCGCTTGAGCGACCTTGCCTATGACACGGCTGGCGGCCAGCGCAGCCTGCTGCTGCCCGGCCTTGCCGGCTACGTGCTGGCGGCGCGCCAGCGCCAGTGGCAGTTGCCGCCGCGCGCCGATGGCTATGCAGGCGGCAGGTTCCATGCCCGCCTGCAGGACGGAACGGAGGTCATCCTGGCGGCGCGGGCACCCGCAATTGCAGCGAGCCAGCCAAGCGGGCTATAATTGCCGGGATGTCCTGCCGCCCCGTGCGCGGGACACCGTCCACACCGGACGTCACCGGTGAATCCACACCTGCTGCCCCCATCCGTGCCGGGGTGCTCCGCAAGGAGTTCGGCCACGGAGGCAACAGGGAAGCCCAACCCCGGAACCTTCAGCGCTTCCACGCGTCCCGCATACCTATCCCGCGGGCGGAATCGCCGGTTCCCCATCAGGAGTTCTGCAATGCCTCAGGTCACCATGCGTCAGATGCTGGAAGCCGGCGTCCACTTCGGCCACCAGACCCGCTACTGGAACCCGAAAATGGCTCCGTACATCTTCGGCGCCCGCGGCAAGATCCACATCATCAACCTGGAAAAGACCGTCCCGCTGTTCAACGACGCGATGAACTTCATCTCGTCGGTTGCCCAGAAGCGCGGCACCATCCTGTTCCTGGGCACCAAGCGCAGCGCGCGTGAGTCGATCCGCGAAGAAGCCGAGCGTTGCGGCATGCCGTTCATGAACCAGCGTTGGCTGGGCGGCACCCTGACCAACTTCCGTACCGTCAAGCAGTCGGTTGCCCGCCTGAAGGAACTGGAAGCCGGTGAATCCGACGGCACCTTCGAGAAGCTGGTCAAGCACGAAGTGCTGGGCCTGCGTCGCGAGCGCGACAAGCTGGAAGCCTCGCTGGGCGGCATCAAGGACATGAACCGTCTGCCGGACGCGATCTTCGTCATCGATATCGGCCACGAAGACATCGCCATCAAGGAAGCCAAGAAGCTCGGCATCCCGGTGATCGCCGTCGTCGATACCAACTACAACCCGGAGCTGGTGGATTACGCGATCCCGGGCAACGACGACGCCATCCGTGCCGTGCAGCTGTACGCACGCGCCGCTGCTGACGCCGTGCTGGAAGGCAAGGCTGCTGCACCGCACGCCGCCACCGTCCGTGAAGAAGAGTTCGCCGACGCTCCGGCCGAAGAAGGCAAGCCGGCTCGCCGCGCTCCGGCCAAGAAGGCTGCTGCCGACAAGGGCGAAGCCCAGGCCTGATCCAGGCCCCGGTGGGCGCCACGCGCCCACCTTTCCTGTCCGCTGCCGATGGCGCGACGACAGGAAACTGTCACACGGGCCGGCCACCATGCCGGCCCAACCCCTTTCTTTCGTGAGGTAATCCCGTGGAAATCACTGCTTCCCTGGTCAAGGAACTGCGCGAGCGCACTGGCGCCGGCATGATGGAATGCAAGAAGGCGCTCACCGAGGCCGGCGGCAACATCGACGCCGCTGCTGAAGCGCTGCGCAAGTCCGGCGCTGCCAAGGCCGACAAGAAGGCTGACCGCGTGGCCGCCGAAGGTCGTCTGGGCCTGGCCCAGGACGGCGGCAAGGCCGTGCTGGTCGAGATCAACTCGGAAACCGACTTCGTCGCCAACGACATCAACTTCAAGAACTTCGTCGATTCCGTCGCTGCCGCTGCACTGGCATCGGGCGCCGCCGACGTGGAAGCCCTGAAGTCGGCCACCCTGCCGACCGGCCAGACCGTCGAAGAAACCCGCGCGACCGCCGTGCAGACCCTGGGTGAGAACATCCAGATCCGTCGCCTGGTCAAGCTGGACACCACTGGCAACGTCGGTTCCTACGTCCACACCAACGGCAAGGTCGGCGTGCTGGTCGACCTGATCGGCGGCGACGCCGAACTGGCTCGCGGCCTGGCCATGCACGTGGCCGCGCTGAAGCCGCCGCACAACAAGGCTGCCGATGTGCCGGCCGAGTTCGTGGAAAAGGAAAAGGAAATCGAACTGGCCAAGATGTCCGAGAAGGACAAGTCCAAGCCGGCCGACATCCTGGAAAAGATCATCAGCGGCAAGATCAACAAGATCGTCAGCGAAGTGACCCTGTACGGCCAGAGCTACGTCCTGGACGGCGACAAGACCGTCGAGCAGGTGGTCAAGGCCGCCGGCGCCGACGTGGCTGGCTTCCAGCTGCTGGTCGTTGGCGAAGGCATCGAGAAGGTGGTGGAAGACTACGCCGCCGAAGTTGCCAAGGCGATGCAGGTCTGATTCCAGCCTCACGGCTGTAATGAAACCAGAAGGAGCCGCGGGAAACCGCGGCTCTTTTTTTATGCCGGTGGGCCTGCGGGTGCCCTTCACCTGTGGGTGGCCGAATCTGTGGGTGCGCACCGCTGGTGCGCACACCGACACCTTTGCGTTGCAAGCGAATCAAGCCGATACTCGGCAAAGGGAACCTGCAGTCACATAACAGGAACGAAATTCGCAGACTGTGATGCATTCCTAGGTATTCTTGTCCTAATGGAATTGAACGACCCGACATGCCTCCCGAGCTGACAGCTGCACTGGCGCTTTGCCGCAACCTCCCCTCGCCGCCCGGTATTGCCCTGCGCATCATCGAACTGGCCCAGGACCCGGAGGCGGACATCGCAACCGCTGCGGACATCATCGCCATCGACATGGCGCTGAGTGCGCGCATGCTGCGTATCGCCAATTCACCGCTGTATGCCAGCCGGCGCCGGATCGAGAACCTCGGCCAGGCGCTGACCATGCTCGGGCTCAACGCTACGATCAGCCTCGCCCTGGGCTTCACTGTCACCCAGGGCCTGACCGGCAAAGGCGGCGCCGACCACGATCTGCGCCAACGCGCCTGGAAGCGCAGCATCCTCAGCGCGCTGGCGGCCAGCCAGCTCGGCCAAGCGCGCGGCCTGCGCAGGCTGGAGGAGCTGATGCTGGCCGGACTGCTGCAGGACATGGGCGTGCTGTGCCTGGCCCAGGCCGAATCCGAACGCTACCTACCGCTGCTGCGCGAGGCGCGCGACAACCCCGACCTGATCGCGCGCGAGCGCCAGGAACTCGGCTGCAGCCACGCCGACGTCGGCGCATGGGTGGCCGAGGAGTGGGGCCTGCCGCGCTACCTGGTGGACAGCATCCGCCACAGCGAAGACGAAGTCACCGCCGAAAATCCGTTCCAGGCCTGCGTACAGCTGTCTGGCGCGGTCGCCGACATCTGGCTGGATGAAGACGCCGATGGCGCACGCGAACGCGCCCTGCAGCAGGTCCACGACCGCCTGCAGATGGACAGCGCCCGCTTCGACCAGGTGCTGGCGCGGATCAGCGAAGCGCTGCCGGACATCGCCAGCCTGTTCGAGAACGGCCTGAACTCGCCGGCACGCGTGCGTGAACTGATCGACCACGCCCAGGAACTGGCCACCCTGCGCAACCTGCGCGAACTGCAGGATGCCGACCAGGCGCGCCGCCGCGCCGATGAATTCGAGGCCCGCGCCAAGCGCCTGGCCGACCAGGCCCATCGCGACGCGTTGACCGGCGTCCTCAACCGCCGCCAGCTCGAAGCCGTGCTGGAACAGGAATTCCTGCGCGCCGGCCGCCATGGCTGGCCGTTGTCGGTGGCCTTCATCGACCTGGACGATTTCAAGAAGATCAACGATGCGCACGGCCACCTGACCGGCGACGAGGTGCTGCGCGCCTTTGCCGGCAAGCTGCAGGGGCAGCTGCGCAACAGCGACACCGTGGCCCGCTTCGGCGGCGAGGAGTTCGTCGCGCTGCTGCCCAATACCAGTGAATCGGTGGCCCTGGACGTGATCCGCCGGGTACTGGCGAACATCGTCGCCACTCCGATGGCGGAACTGGAAGGTGGCCCGCTGTTCATCACCTTCTCGGCCGGCGTGGCCACCCAGGGCGGCTACGAGCGCTTTGCCGGCGTGCAGGACCTGCTGCGCGCCGCCGATGACGTTCTCTACCGCTCCAAGAACCTGGGTCGCAACAGGGTCATCGCACGCTCTCCGGGCGAACTGGGGCATGATGAACTGTCTGCCACTGCTGGCGCCGAGCTGGGCTGAATGGTGCGCCCCGGATGCACGGGGCACACCGGTATTTTGCGCCGCAGTGCACAAAACGCTTTGGCCGCGCGCCGCTTGCGCGTAGAATCGCCCGCGATTTCCACGCACCCGAGGTCCCTATGTCCAAGCTCGCCTATCGCCGCATCCTGTTGAAACTTTCCGGGGAGGCGCTGATGGGAGATGAGGACTACGGCATCGACCCCAAGATCATCAACCGCCTGGCCCGTGAAGTCGTCGAGGCCCAGCAGGCCGGCGCCGAAGTCGCCCTGGTCATCGGTGGTGGCAACATCTTCCGCGGTGCAGGCCTGGCCGCTGGCGGCATGGACCGCGTCACCGGCGACCAGATGGGCATGCTGGCCACGGTCATCAACGCGCTGGCCATGCAGGATGCGCTGGAAAAAGTGGGCGCCAAGGCCCGCGTGATGAGCGCGATCAAGATCAACGACGTGTGCGAGGACTACATCCGCCGCCGCGCCATCCGCCACCTGGAAAAGGGCCGCCTGGTGATCTTCGCCGCTGGCGTCGGCAGCCCGTTCTTCACCACCGACTCGGGCGCCGCCCTGCGCGCGATCGAGATCGGCGCCGACCTGCTGCTGAAGGCAACCAAGGTCGATGGCGTGTACGACAAGGATCCGAACAAGTACAGCGACGCTGTCCGCTTCGACAGCCTGAGCTACGACGAAGTGATCCGCCGTGGCCTGGAAGTGATGGATACCGCCGCCTTCGCCCTGGCCCGTGACAGCGACCTGCCGATGCGCGTGTTCGACATGGGCCAGCCGGGCGAGCTGCTGAAGATCCTGCACGGCGAGAACATCGGCACCCTCGTCCAGGGCCGCGATCCGGCCTGAGGCTGAGCGCAAGGCGACCTCCGGGCCGATTCAGGCCCGGCGGCGTCCCGTATTCGCCTATAATCGCCCGATTCCAGTTACATCCAGGACCCTGGCGATGCTCAACGACATCAAGAACAACGCGCAGACGCGCATGGCCAAGAGCATCGACGCTCTTAAGCACACCCTCACTTCGATCCGCACCGGCCGCGCAACGCCGGCCCTGCTGGACCGTGTCACGGTCAATGCTTACGGCAACGCCAGCACGCCGCTGAACCAGGTAGCGTCCGTCTCCAACGCCGACGCCCACTCCCTGCTGGTCACGCCCTTCGACAAGAGCATGATCAAGGAGATCGAAAAGGGCCTGTACAACATCGAGCTGACCCCGAACACCATCGGCACCTCGATCCGCGTCAACCTGCCGCCGCCGACCGAAGAGCGCCGCAAGGAACTGGCCAAGCAGGTACAGAAGGAAGGCGAAGGCGCCAAGATCGCCGTGCGCAACATCCGCCAGGATGCGAACAAGGAAATCGCCAAGCTGCTGAAGGACAAGGCGATCAGCGAAGACGACAAGAAGCGCGGCGAAGACGATATCCAGAAGTTGACCGATGCCAACATCAAGGATATCGACAAGGTCGTCGCCGACAAGGAAAAGGAACTGATGTCGGTCTGAAGTCGATGCCTTCAGTCCCGCCTCCCCTGCCGGCCGCCCTCCCGCGCCACGTCGCCATCATCATGGATGGCAACGGGCGTTGGGCACAGCAGCGCCGTCGCCCCCGCGTGATCGGCCATCGAGCCGGCGCGCGCGCGGTAAACCGCACCATCGAGCGCTGCCTGGAACTGGGCATTCCGGCGCTGACCCTGTTCGCGTTCTCCAGCGAGAACTGGGGCCGGCCGCAGGAAGAAGTCGATGCGTTGATGAAGCTGTTCCTCGGCGCGCTCGACCGCGAAGTGGACGAGCTGCATCGGCGCGGCGTGCGCGTGCGCTTCATCGGCGAACGCGAGCGCTTCGGTGCTGCCCTGGTCAGCCGCATGCAGCTGGCCGAACAGCGCACCGCCGACAACAGCACACTGACCCTGTCGATCGCCGCCAGCTATGGTGGCCGTCAGGACATCGCCCGTGCCGCACGCGCACTGGCTGTTGAAGTTGCAGCCGGCCGCCTGCTTCCCGAGCAGATCGACGAATCCCTGCTGGGGCGACAGGTGGCCCTGGCCGACCTGCCGCCACCGGACCTGTTCATCCGCACCGGCGGCGATACCCGCATCAGCAATTTCCTGCTGTGGCAGCTGGCGTATACCGAGCTGTGGTTCACCGAAGCGCTGTGGCCGGATTTCGATGCCGCGCAGCTGCAGCTGGCGCTGGATGCCTACGCCAGCCGTGAGCGCCGCTTCGGCCTGACCAGCGCCCAGATCGCCGCCCTGGCCACCGAGACGTCCAGCCCATGACCAAGACCCGAGTCCTCGCCGCGCTGATCATGGCGCCGGTCGCCATTGCGGCGATCCTGTTGCTGCCCACGCAATGGCTGGCCGCCGCCGCCGCTGCCGTGCTGCTGATCGGCCTGTGGGAATGGCTGAAGCTGGCCGACGTCGAAGACACCCTCGCCCGCACCGTGCTGCTGGTCCTCAACCTGGTGCTGATGGTGCTGCTGGTGTGGGCCGATGCCGGCACCCTGGTACTGTTCCAGATCGCGACCCTGGTGGGCGTGGCGTGGTGGCTGGGCGCGCTGGTGTGGCTGCGCTTCTTCAACTTCGGCGCGCAGCCTGGCAGTCCGGCGCGCATCCTCAAGCTGCTGGCCGGCACCCTGGCCATCGTGCCGGCGTGGGCTGCGCTGGTGCTGATCCATGCCGGCGGCGACCCGCCCGGCCATCAGGGCCACCTGTGGCTGCTGGCCGCGCTGGCACTGGTCTGGGCCGCTGATTCGGGCGCCTACTTCGCTGGCCGTCACTTCGGCAAGCACAAGCTGGCACCGCGGATCAGCCCGAACAAGACCTGGGAAGGCCTCGTCGGCGGGCTGATCGCCGGCGTTGCGGTGGCCGTCGGCCTGGGCTGGCTGGCCGGCATCGATGCCGGGCACCTGCCCGGCCTGCTGGTTACCTCGGTGGTGGCCGTATTCGCCTCGGTACTGGGCGACCTGTTCGAAAGCCTGATCAAGCGCCATGCCGGCGCCAAGGATTCAGGCCACCTGATCCCCGGCCACGGCGGCGTGCTCGACCGCGTCGACGGCGTGCTGGCGGCCATCCCGGTGTTCGCACTGGGCAAGGAAATCTTCGGGTTCTGACCATGGAAGCTGCTGCAGACCTGCGCCGGGTCGCCGTATTCGGCGCCACCGGCTCGATTGGTGCCTCCACGCTTGACGTGATCGCCCGCCATCCGCTGCGGTACCAGGCCACCGTGCTTGCCGCCGGCCGCCAGGTACAGGCGCTGCTGGCCCTGTGCCGGCAGCACCGGCCCGCGCATGCGGTGATCGCCGATGAAACCCTGTATGCCGAACTGCGCGACGGCCTGCGCGAAGCCGGCCTGGCCACCCAGGCCCACGCCGGCCATGCCGCGCTGGACCAGCTGGCGGCCAGCGACGCCTGCGACACCGTGGTTGCCGCGATCGTCGGCGCCGCCGGCCTGTCCTCGACCCTGGCCGCCGCTGCGGCCGGCAAGCGCATCCTGCTGGCCAACAAGGAATCGCTGGTACTGGCCGGCGAACTACTGACCCGCACCGCCGAACGTGCCGGCGCCGAGATCATCCCGATCGACAGCGAGCACAGCGCGATCTTCCAGTGCCTGCGTTCACGGGATGCCAGCCTCGACGGTGCCGGCGTGCGCCGCATCCTGCTGACCGCCTCGGGTGGCCCGTTCCGCGGGCGCAGCCGCGCCGAACTGCAGCAGGTCACCCCGGCCCAGGCCGTGGCGCATCCGAAGTGGTCGATGGGGCCGAAGATCTCGGTCGATTCGGCGACGTTGATGAACAAAGGCCTGGAGGTCATCGAGGCCCACCACCTGTTCGGCATCCCCGGCGAACGCATCGAGGTGCTGGTGCATCCGCAGAGCCTGGTGCATTCGCTGGTGGAGTTCGTTGACGGCTCCACGCTGGCGCAGATGGGCCTGCCGGACATGCGCACCACTCTGGCCGTAGGCCTGGGCTGGCCGCAACGGATCGAATCGGGCGTGTCCGGGCTGGACCTGCTCGCCCAGGGCCGGCTGGATTTCGAGGCCCCCGACACCGACGCCTTCCCCTGCCTGGCCTTGGCGTGGCAAGCGATGCGCGCCGGTGGCACCGCCCCGGCGGTGCTGAACGCCGCCAACGAAGAGGCTGTTTCAGCGTTTCTTCAGGGCCGCATAGGCTTCCTGACCATTCCGACGCTGGTTGCTAACGCTCTTTCAACACTGCCGACCGAACCAGCCGATACACTTGAGGTTCTGTTGTCCGCCGACCAGCGGGCCCGCCAGCTGACCCTGAACGCCATCGCCGCCACCTGAACAGCGCACCCATCCCGTATGACGCCGCCGCCCGTGTCCGCCAATGTGAACCTGCATGACTGACTTCATCGGATCGGTCTGGTGGATGATCGTCAGCCTTGGGCTGCTGGTCACCTTCCACGAATTCGGGCACTACTGGGTCGGGCGCCTGTGCGGGGTCAAGGTGCTGCGCTTCTCGGTGGGCTTCGGCCGTCCGCTGTGGTCGCGCCGCGACCGCCATGGCACCGAGTTCGCCATTGCCGCCATCCCGCTGGGCGGCTATGTGAAATTCCTCGACGAACGCGAAGTCGAGGTCCATCCGCACGAGCGCGGCCAGGCCTTCAACCACAAGACCGTGTGGCAGCGCATCGCCATCGTCGCGGCCGGCCCGATCGCCAACCTGCTGCTGTGCATCCTGCTGCTGTGGGCGATGTTCGTGATCGGCAAGCAGGACTATTCCGCAACCGTCGGCCGCGCTACCGGTATGGCCGCCACGGCCGGGCTCGGCAGCGGCGATCGCCTGCTGAGCGTTGACGGCCGCGATGTGATCACCCTGGGTGAGGCCAGCATGGCCCTGACCGCGGCGGCGATGGATCGTCGCGACGTGACCCTGCAGGTTCTCGACCCAGCAGACCAGCTGCGCTCGCGCACCCTGCCGCTGTCGCAGCTGCCGGCTGGTTTCGATGAACGCCGGGTTCCGATCCTGGCCGGGGTGTACTGGCGTGCGTGGCTGCAGCCACCGCTGGTGGACAACATCGTGAAGGGTTCGGCTGCAGAGGGTCACCTGCAGGCCGGCGATCTGATCGTGGCGATCGACGGCCAGCGCATCGACAGCGTCGAGCAGGCCATCAGCGAAGTGGGCAGCCTCGGCCGCCGCGGTGGCCCGGCGATGATCGAGGTGCTGCGTGGTGGCGAGCGCCTGGCGCTGGAGATCACCCCGCGCCAGGGCAAGGACGGCAAGGGCCAGCCCATCTGGCAGATCGGCGCCGGCTTTGCCCAGAGCTACAGCCCCGCCTACGACACCCTGCTCAAGTTCGGCCCGCTGCAGTCGGTCACGGTCGCGGTGCGCGAAACCGGCAGGATGGCCGCCGATTCATTGGCCATGATGGGCCGGATCGTGACCGGCAAAGCCTCGCTGCAGAACGTTTCCGGCCCGGTCACCATTGCCCGGGTCGCCAATATTTCGGCCAAACGCGGCGTGGACTGGTTCATCCAGTTCCTCGCCCTGCTGTCGCTGAGCCTGTGCATCATCAACCTGCTGCCGATCCCCATCTTGGACGGCGGCCACCTGCTGTATTACCTTATCGAGTTGGTCAAGGGCAGCCCGCTGAGCGAGCGTGCCGTCGCCGCCGGCCAATACATCGGCCTGGCGTTGCTGGCCGGGCTGATGGGATTGGCGTTCTACAACGACATCCTCGGCCTGGTCCCGCGATGAACTTTTCCATGTTTTTGCCGTCTACAGCGTCGGCATCCCTTACCAATGAAATCGACCTTCCTACCGGACGTGACATGACGCGACTCCCCAATCGCCGCCTGCTGGCCCTCGCCCTCGCCGCCGTCACCGGCGCTCCCGCCCTGGCCCAGGCAGCCGAGCCCTTCACTGTCAGCGACATCCGCGTCGACGGCCTGCAGCGCATCAGCTCCGGTACGGTGTTCACCTACCTGCCGGTCGAGCGTGGCGAGACCGTCACCGACAGCAAGGTCGGCGAGACCATCCGCGCCCTGTACAAGACCGGCTTCTTCGAAGACGTGCAGCTGGATCGCCAGGGCAGCATCCTGGTGGTGACCGTCAAGGAACGTCCGGCGATCAACAAGCTGACCGTCACCGGCAACAAGGACATCAAGTCCGACCAGCTGCTCAAGGGTCTGTCCGACATCGGCCTGACCGAAGGCGGCACCTTCGATCGCCTGAGCCTGGATCGCGTGACCCAGGAACTTCGCCGCCAGTACAACGATCGTGGCAAATACACCGTCGACATCACCCCGACCGTGAGCCCGCTGGACCGTAATCGCGTCGACATCGCCATCGCGATCAAGGAAGGCAAGGCGGCCAAGATCCGCCACGTCAACATCGTCGGCACCGAGAAGTACGACAGCAAGGACATCCTGGAGTACTGGGAGTCCAAGGAGCACAACTGGGCGTCGTGGTACCGCCGTGACGACCAGTACTCCAAGGAAAAGCTGTCCGGCGACCTGGAAAAGCTCAACTCCTGGTACCTGGACCGCGGCTATGTCGACTTCAGCATCGACTCGACGCAGGTGTCGATCAGCCCCGACAAGCGCGACATGTTCATCACCGCCGGCGTGACCGAAGGCGACCAGTACAAGATCTCCGAGATCAAGGTCAGCGGCGATACGATCCTGCCGCAGGAAGACGTCGAGCGCATGGTCGTGCAGAAGTCCGGCGACACGTTCTCGCGTGCCCTGCTGGAATTCAGCTCCGACTCGATCACCAACTCGCTGTCCAACATCGGTTATGCCTTCGCCAAGGTGAACCCGATTCCGACCACCAACCGCGCCGAGCAGACCGTGGCGGTCAACATGCAGGTCGTGCCCGGCCCGCGCGTGACCGTCCGCCGCATCATCTTCAAGGGCAATACCCGCACCTCCGATGAGGTGATGCGCCGCGAAATGCGTCAGTTCGAGAACAGCTGGTACTCGCAGGCCGCGATCGACCGTTCCAAGATCCGCCTGCAGCGCCTGGGTTACTTCGAGGCGGTGGAAGTGGAAACCCCGCCCGTCAGCGGCAGCAACGACCAGGTCGACGTCGTCTACAACGTCAAGGAAACCACCTCGGGCAGCTTCGTGTTCGGCCTGGGCTATTCGCAGTCCTACGGCATGACCACCTCGGTGCAGCTGTCGCAGAACAACTTCCTGGGCGGCGGCAACCGCGTGTCGGTCGAAGCTTCGCGCAGCAGCTACCTGCAGCGCTACGGCTTCAGCTACACCAACCCGTACTTCACCGATGACGGCGTCTCGCTGGGCTACAACCTGTCCTGGCGCGAACTGGACTACTCCGACTTCAACACCGCGCAGTACAACAGCACCAACGGTTCGGCGCAGGTGGTATTCGGCGTGCCGATCACCGAGACCGACACCGTCTCGCTGATGTTCGGCATCGACAGCAACCAGATCACCACGTACCCGGGCTCGACCCCGCAGTCCATCATCGACTACATCAATGTGATCGGGCGCCGCACGTTCCACTCCTGGCGCACCGAGCTGGGCTGGGCCCGCGACTCGCGCAACGACTACTTCATGCCGACCCGCGGTACCTACCAGCGCGTGGGCCTGGAAACCACGCTGCCCGGCTCGACCGTCGAGTACTACAAGCTCAACTACCAGATCAGCAAATACTGGCCGATCATCCCCTCGCTGGTCATCAACACCCGCGCGGAAGTTGGCTACGGCGACAGCTATGGCAATGACAAGACCGCGATGGTGCCGGACAAGGATGGCAACCTGCGCTCGGTGACCGCGTCGGGCCTGCCGTTCTACGAGAACTTCTACGCCGGTGGTACCAACTCGGTTCGTGGCTTCGAGGACAACACCCTCGGCCCGCGCGAAGTCACCAACGGCTACCCGAACGGCCAGCCGCTGGGTGGTTCGCTGAAGACCGTCGGCTCGGTCGAAGCCTACTTCCCGCGCCTGTTCGACAGCCCGTCGGCCCGTGTGTCGGCCTTCGTCGACTTCGGCAACGTCTACAACGGCACCGACAACTTCAAGGCCAACGAGCTGCGCGTCTCCACCGGTGTAGCCCTGCTGTGGCGCGCCCCGGTCGGCCCGATCTCGATCAGCTATGCGTTCCCGCTGAAGAAGAAGGACGGCGACGAGATCGAACGTCTGCAATTCACGTTTGGTGGCCAGTTCTAACTGGCCCCCAAACGTTCCCACGGTTTGCGATGCAAACCGCGGGGCCTATCCTGCTCCCTATCCCCCGCGCCGTTGGCGCGCCCCCCTTAACAAAGGGGGGCTTTCCACCAGACGGGGTACGAATCGCCGGGCTCTGCCCGGCGTTTTCGTTTTCGGGCGCCCGCGCGGGCGCGGCAGCCGAACTGCTTTTGATTTTTTCTGTTTTTCCGTGGCTGGCACTCGCGCCAGACCGTCGAAGGTCGGATGGGTGGGGCCCGCGAGGGTGTGAGCCGCATGGATGCGGCGACCAAGGCTACAGGGACGTACTTGCGCCGTCCCTCGCGGGCCCCACCCGTCCGACCCGGCCCTCGGGCCTCACTCTGCCAGCCACGAGGGGCCCCGCCGTTGGCCGCAGAACCGCTCCCGCATGACCGCAATGGCGTCACACGTTAAACTCCCGCCGTGAATACTCCTACCTACACCGCCCAGCAACTCGCCGATCAGTTCGGCCTGCAGGTCCATGGCGACCCAGGCACCGCCATCGATGGCGTGGCCACCCTCGCCCATGCCGGTGCCGGCCAGCTGACCTTCCTTGCCAATCCGCGCTACCGCGCCCAGCTGGCCGACAGCCAGGCCGGCATCGTGGTGCTGCGCGCCGAGGATGCCGACGCGGCTCCCGGCACCGCGCTGGTTGCCAAGGACCCCTACACCACCTTTGCCAAGATCGGCGCGCTGTTCGACATCGCCCCGACCCGCCCGCCCGGCATCCATCCCAGCGCAGTGATCGATCCGCAGGCGCAGGTCGCCGCCAGCGCCCACGTCGGTCCGTTCGTCACCATCGGCGCACGCAGCGTCATCGGCGAGAACTGCATCATCGGCGCCGGCAGCATCATCGGCGAAGACTGCACCCTCGACAGCGGCTGTGAACTGATCGCCCGCGTCACCCTGGTCACCCGCGTCAAGCTGGGCAAGCGCGTGCGCATCCATCCCGGCGCCGTGCTGGGCGCCGATGGCTTCGGCCTGGCCATGGACGCTGGCAAATGGATCAAGGTGCCGCAGCTTGGCGGCGTGCGCATCGGCGACGACTGCGAGATCGGCGCCAACACCTGTGTCGACCGTGGCGCGCTGGAAGACACCGTGCTGGCCGAGGACGTCCGCCTGGACAACCTGGTACAGATCGCACACAACGTGCAGATCGGCGCCCACTCGGCCATCGCCGGCTGCACCGGCATTGCCGGCAGCGCCAAGATCGGCCGTTACTGCCTGCTCGGCGGCGCCGTTGGCGTCGTCGGTCATCTTGAAATCTGCGACAAGGTCGTGATCACCGGCAAATCGGTGGTCCGCAACTCCATCACCGAGCCGGGCGAGTATTCCTCCGGCACGCCCCTGACCGACAACCGCACGTGGCGCAAGAATGCCGCGCGCTTCAAGCAGCTCGATGCCCTGGCCCGTCGCATCCTGTCTGTGAGCAAGGAGAAAGAATGAGCCACACCCAGACCCTGCCGGACATGGCGCAGATCCAGACGCTGCTTCCGCACCGCTACCCGTTCCTGCTGGTGGACAAGGTGGTGTCGATCGACTACGAGAAGCGCACGATCGTCGCGACCAAGAACGTCAGCATCAACGAGCCGTTCTTCCAGGGCCACTTCCCGGGCCAGCCGATCATGCCCGGCGTGCTGATCATCGAAGCCATGGCCCAGGCCGGCGGCGTGCTGACCCAGTTGACGCTGGGCCGCGATGCGCAGTCCAAGCTGTTCTACATGGTCAAGGTCGACAAGGCCCGCTTCACCAAGCAGGTGGTGCCCGGTGACGTGCTGGAGATGCACGTGGAGATCAAGCGCGTGATCCGCAACATGGCCGTGTACGACTGCGTGGCCAAGGTCGACGGCGAAGTCGTCGCCTGCGCCGAGGTGCTGTGCGCCGGCACCCGCGAATGACCCTGGCTGGAGGTCCGAGATGAGCGACAACGCCCCCCTGATCCATCCCACTGCCGTGATCGATCCGTCGGCGCGCCTGGCCGACGATGTCCGCGTGGGCGCGTTCACGATCATCGGGCCGGACGTCGAGATCGGTGCCGGCACCGAGGTCGGTCCGCACTGCAGCATCCATGGCCCGACCCGGATCGGCCGCGACAACCGTTTCATCGGCCATGTCGCGGTCGGCGGCGAACCGCAGGACAAGAAGTACGGCGGTGAACGCACCGAACTGGTGATCGGCGACCGCAACGTGTTCCGCGAGTTCGTCACCCTCAACCGTGGCACTGGCGGCGGCGGTGGCATCACCACCATCGGCGATGACAACTGGATGCTGGCCTACACGCACGTGGCCCACGATTGCCACGTCGGCAACTTCTGCGTGTTCTCCAACAACACCACGCTGGCCGGGCACGTGACCGTGGGTGACTACGTGATCATCAGCGGCTTCGCCGGTGCGCACCAGTTCTGCCGCATCGGTGCACATGCCTTCCTCGGCATGGGCGCGCTGACCAATGGCGACGTCCCGCCGTTCACCATGGTCGGCACCGACTCGCTGGGCCGCCCGCGCGGCATCAACAGCGAGGGCCTGAAGCGTCGCGGCTTCGATCCCGAACGCATCACCGCCATCAAGCGTGCCTACCGCACGCTGTACGTGGCGGGCCTGCCGCTGGCCGAAGCCAAGGCACAGCTGGCCGAGCAGGCGCGCGACAGTGACGACGTCAAGTCGATGCTGGACTTCATCGAGCACACCGAGAGGCACCTGCTGCGATGAGCAGCGCGACCGGCCAGGCGCCGGCCGGCGCCGAGGTGATTTCGCTGGCCTCGATGGCCGGCAGCGTGCCTGCACACCGGGTGCTCAGCGAGCGCCCGTTGCGGATCGCCCTGGTCGCCGGCGAAGCCTCAGGCGACCTGCTCGGCGCAGGCCTGGTGCGCGAACTGAAGGCCCGCTTCCCGCATGCCGAATTCGCCGGCATCGGCGGCGATGCCATGCGCAGCGCCGGCTGCCAGACTTGGCACGATGCCAGCGAATTGGCGGTGATGGGCCTGACCGAAGTCCTGCGCCATCTGCCGCGGCTGCTCAAGCTGCGTTCGGCCTTCCGCCAGCGTGCGCTGGAGTGGCAACCGGATGTGTTCATCGGCATCGACGCTCCGGACTTCAATCTGGGCATCGAACGCTGGCTGAAACAGCGTGGCGTGCGCACCGTGCACTACGTCAGCCCTTCGGTGTGGGCATGGCGCGAGAAGCGTGCCGAGAAGATCGGCAGCAGCGCCGACCTGGTGCTGTGCCTGTTCCCGATGGAACCGCCGATCTACGCCAAGCACGGCATCGACGCGCGCTTCGTCGGCCATCCGATGGCCGATGACATCCCGCTGCACGTCGACCGGGAAGCGGCCCGGATCGAGCTCGGCCTGCCCGCCTCGGCCAAGGTGCTGGCCGTGCTTCCCGGCAGCCGCCTGGGCGAGATATCCAAGCTCGGCGAAGCCTTCTTCGAGGCCGCCTGGCAGGTATCCGAGCGCATTCCAGGCCTGCACGTGGTGGTGCCGGCGGCCAACGCGGCCTGCCGGCGCCTGATCGAAGAGCAGCTGTCACGCTCGGCGCTGCCGGTGGCCTATTCGCATGTACTGGACGGCCAGGCACGCAACGCGATGATCGCCGCCGACGTGGTGGTGCTGGCCTCCGGTACCGCCACCCTGGAGGCGATGCTGGTGAAGCGTCCGATGGTGGTCGGCTACCGGGTCAACGAACTGACGTACCGCCTGGTGAAGGCGCTGGGGTTGATCAAGGTCGACCGCTTCGCCCTGCCCAACATCCTGGCCGGCCAGGACCTGGCGCCAGAGCTGATGCAGCACGACTGCACGCCGGAAAAACTGGCCGCCGCCATCCAGCAGTGGTTCGACCATCCGCAGCGGATCGCCGATCTGCAGGGCACCTACGCGCGCCTGCATGAACGCCTGCGCCGCAATGCATCGGCGCGCGCAGCCGATGCCGTTGGCGAGCTGCTGGTGCGCGGCCAGGAAAAGGCATGAGCCGCCGCCACGCCGCAGCCGCCAGCCTGGCCCTGTTCGATGGTGCCGCGGTGATCGACCCCGGCCACCGCATCGCCGGTGTCGACGAAGCCGGACGCGGACCGCTGGCCGGCCCCGTCGCGGTGGCAGCAGTGGTGTTCGATCCACAGCGGCCACGACTGAACGGCCTGGATGATTCCAAGCAGCTGACCGCGGCCCGCCGCGAGCAGCTGCATGACCGCATCCTCGACCGCGCCCTGGCCTGGCACGTGGTGCTGGTGGACGTGGAAGCCATCGATCGCCTGAACATCTATCAGGCCACGCTGCAGGGCATGCGCGATGTCGTCGCGGCGGTGGCCCACGTGGCCGGCTTCGCCCGCATCGACGGCAACGTGGTGCCCAAGGGGCTGATGCTGCCGGCGCAGGCGCTGGTCGGCGGCGATGGCATCGACCGCGCGATCATGGCGGCCTCGATCCTGGCCAAGGTCTCGCGCGACCGCTACATGCTGGACCTGCACGCACGCCACCCGCAGTACGGCTTCGACCAGCACAAGGGCTACGGCACCCCGGCGCATCTGGCCGCCCTGCGTGAACACGGCCCGTGCGCGGAGCACCGGCGCAGCTTCGCCCCGGTGCGCGAGTGCCTGGAGGCGCCGCCGGCTGGGGCGGCCGCCATCGCGATCGCCTGAACGTTCGCCGGGCATGGCCCTGCGCTACCACGGCAACATGAACGTCCCCGGTAGCGCCGTGCCATGCCCGGCGGCATTGGCGATATCGCGCACCGTCAAGTCCTTGTCGCAACCCCCTGCCCTCGCTACCCTGACCGGGCACTCCAGCGCTTCCCGACCCCGGCGACGATTCCCGCGTCTGCACCCGGGGCCTGCGCGCTCCAACCTGGTCCGGCATGTCCAACTCCCGCTTCGTACATCTCCACGTCCACACCGAGTTCTCGCTGGCGGACTCCACCATCCGCGTGCCGGCCAAGCCGGACCAGGCTGACCCGAAGAAGGCCAAGCAGGCCAACCTGCTGTCGCGCTCGGTCGAACTCGGCCTGCCTGCGCTGGCGGTGACCGACCTCAACAACCTGTTCGCCCTGGTCAAGTTCTACAAGGCCGCCGAAGGCGTGGGCATCAAGCCCATCGCCGGCGCCGACGTGATGATCGCCGAAGAAGGCCAGGACCCGTGGCGGATGACCCTGCTGTGCCGCGACCGCGAGGGCTACCTCAGCCTGTCGCGTCTGCTGACCCGGGCATGGATGGAAGGCCATCGCCCCGAGGGCGGCGTGGCGGTGCATCCGGACTGGCTGAAGGCCGGCAACGCCAACCTGTTCGCCCTGGCCGGCCGTGAGAGTCTGGCCGGGCGCCTGGCGCTGGATGGCAAGCACGATCTGGCCGAACAGCAGCTGGCCGACTGGCAGCGCGTGTTCGGCGACGGCCTGCACCTGGAGCTGACCCGCACCGGCCGCGATGGCGAAGAGAGCTTCAACCAGTTCGCGCTGATGGCCGCCGGCCAGCGTGGCCTGCCGGTGATCGCCAGCAACGACGTACGCTTCCTGTCACCGTCCGATTTCAGCGCGCACGAAGCCCGCGTGTGCATCTCCACCGGCCGCGTGCTGGATGACCCCAAGCGCCCACGCGAGTACAGCGACCAGCAGTACCTGAAGTCGGCCGAAGAGATGTGCGCGCTGTTCGCCGACATCCCCGATGCGATCGACAACACGCTGGCGCTGGCCGAGCGCTGCAACATCGAGATGCGCCTGGGCACCTACTTCCTGCCCGATTATCCGGTGCCCGACGAGGAGACGCTGGACAGCTGGATCCGCAGCGAGTCGCGCAAGGGCCTGGCCGCACGCCTGGAAAAGAATCCCATCGCGCCCGGCATGACCGCGCAGGATTACAGCGACCGCCTCGAGTTCGAGCTGGACACCATCATCAAGATGGGCTTCCCCGGCTACTTCCTGATCGTGGCCGACTTCATCCAGTGGGGCAAGGCGCAGGGCATTCCGATCGGCCCGGGCCGTGGTTCGGGTGCGGGTTCGCTGGTGGCGTGGGCACTGCAGATCACCGATCTGGACCCGCTGCCGTACAACCTGCTGTTCGAGCGCTTCCTCAACCCCGAACGCGTGTCGATGCCCGACTTCGACATCGATTTCTGCATGGACCGCCGCGACGAGGTCATCGACTACGTTGCGCGCAAATATGGCCGCGAGCGGGTCAGCCAGATCATCACCTACGGCACCATGGCAGCCAAGGCGGTGGTGCGCGACTCCGGCCGCGTGCTCGGCTTCCCCTACGGCCTGGTCGACGGCGTCGCCAAGCTGATCCCGAACATCCTCGGCATCTCGCTGAAGGATGCTATGGGTGAGGGCAAGGACAGCGAGATGGCTTCGCCCGAGCTGATCCAGCGCTATCAGAGCGAGGACGACGTCCGCGACCTGATCGACCTGGCACGACAGCTGGAAGACCTGACCCGCAACGCCGGCAAGCACGCCGGTGGCGTGGTGATCGCGCCCGAGCCGTTGAGCGAGTTCTGCCCGCTGTTTGCCGAACACGATGAAGACGGCCGCGGCAAGAATCCGGTCACCCAGTTCGACAAGAACGACGTTGAAGAAGTCGGCCTGGTGAAGTTCGACTTCCTCGGCCTGCGCACGCTGACGATCATCGACTGGGCGGTGAAGGCGATCAACAAGCGCCATGAGCGCGCCGGCATTCCGCCGGTGGACATCACCCAGCTGCCGCTGGACGATGCGCCCACCTACAAGGACATCTTCGCCTCGGGCAATACCGGCGCGGTGTTCCAGTTCGAATCCTCGGGCATGCGCCGCCTGCTGAAGGACGCCAAGCCCGACCGTTTCGAAGACCTGATCGCGCTGGTGTCGCTGTACCGACCCGGCCCGATGGACCTGATTCCCTCCTTCGTCGACCGCAAGCACGGGCGCGAAGACGTGGAGTATCCCGATCCGCGCACCGAGCGCATCCTGCGCGACACCTACGGCATCATGGTGTACCAGGAGCAGGTGATGCAGATGGCGCAGATCGTCGGCGGCTACTCGCTGGGCGGCGCCGACCTGCTGCGCCGTGCGATGGGCAAGAAGGTGCCGGCGGAAATGGCCAAGCACCGCGAGATCTTCCGCGAAGGTGCGGCCAAGGACGGCGTCGGCGAAGCCAAGGCCGATGCGATCTTCGACCTGATGGAGAAGTTCGCCGGCTACGGCTTCAACAAGTCGCACGCCGCCGCCTACGCGCTGGTGAGTTACCAGACGGCCTGGCTCAAGCGCCATTACCCGGCCGAGTTCATGGCCGCGACGCTGTCTTCGGACATGGACAACACCGAAAAGGTAGTCGGCTTCCTGGACGAGGTGCGCAACCTCGGCCTGACCGTGCTGCCGCCGAAGGTGAACCAGTCCGCCTTCATGTTTGAAGCGTCTACGCCGGACACGATCCAGTACGGCCTGGGGGCGATCAAGGGCGTCGGCCAGGGTGCCTGCGAAGCGGTGGTGGAGGAACGCCTTCGCGGCGGCGACTACACCGATCTGCTCGATTTCTGCACCCGCATCGGTTCGGCCAAGCTCAACCGGCGCACGCTGGAAGCAATGATCAACTGCGGTGCGCTGGATGAGTTGGGCCACAACCGTGCCTCGCTGATGCTGCAGCTGCCGGAAGTGATCAAGGCCACCGAACAGATGGCGCGCGAGCGTGCGTCCGGCCAGAATTCGCTGTTCGGCGGCCCCGAGCCGGGCGTACAGGCCATCCACCTGGAGCTGCAGGAAACCGACGAATGGCCGTTGCTGCAGCGCCTCAACGGCGAGCGCGACACGCTGGGCTTCTACCTCAGCGGCCACCCGTTCGACCCGTGGCGCGATGACGTGCGCGATCTGGTCGGTACCGACCTCGGCTCGGTGGAAAAGATCTGGAGCGCCAACAGCAACAGTGGTGGCGGCGAGAAGCGCTGGCGTCCGGAAGTGCAGACCGTGCTTGCCGGCCAGGTGGTCGGCGTGCGCCGCAAGGGCGAGAGCCAGATCTTCATCCAGCTGGAAGATGGCCGTGGCCGCGTCGAATGCAGCGCGTTCTCCGATGCCATGGCCGAGTTCGGCCACCTGATGACCAAGGACCGTATCCTGGTGGTCAAGGGCGGCCTGCGCGAAGACGAATTCAATGGCGGCTTCGCACTGCGCATCCGCCAGTGCTGGGACTTCGACGAGGTCTGTGCGAACTACGCCACGCGCCTGTCGCTGCGGTTGGACCTGCGCCATCAGCGACCGGTGTGGGAGCGCATCGACGCCCTGCTCGACCGCCATCGCCCCGGCCGCACGCCCCTGCGCCTGGACCTGCTGCTGAAGGGCCCCGATGGCGGCATCGCCGGCATGCTCGATGTTTCCGGGCAGAGCGCGGTGCGCGTCGATTCCAAGCTGATGGAGGCGCTGCGCGCCGAACCAGCCGTGCGCACGCTGAAGGTGCGCTACAGCCCGCCATGGGCCAGCTGAGGCTGGCCCCACCCCGTTTCCGCTTTCCCGCTGCATACGTCAAGGACGATTGCCCGTAATGAAGAACCTGCTGTTGCCGATGATGGCCGCGCTCGCGCTGGCCGGCTGTTCCTCCAAGGTCGATTTCGAGATCGACAACCCGACCGATGCGCCGCTGGCGATCAGCATCGATGGCAAGGACCTGCCGGTGGCTGCGCACGCGTCGCGACCGATCAGCCTGGCTGCCGGTGAGCATCACCTGCATACCGACCGCCTGGGCGATGTGCGCTTCATCGTCTACGCCGACGGCCGCGGCGGCCTGATCAATCCCAGCCTCAGCGAGTACGTAACGGCGCGCGAGATCTATGTGACCGGCGAGGACAAGCTGAAGAACTTCGGCGTCAGCGGCCTGGGCATCGAGCTGGGCGGTGTCGAGTTCAAGGGACCGTTCGAAAAGCACCACGGCCTGTTCATCGACAAGACCTGGAACTTCGGCGTGCGCGAGCCGTTCCCCGAGGAGCAGGTGGTTGCGCACGTGGACTCGACCGGCGGCCGGATCAGCACCAAGATCTTCACCGCGCCGGAATTCATCACCTACATCGAGGCCAGCATGGGCGAACCCGGTGCCTACAAGCGCGAGCAGCCCGCCGGCTACGTGGCCCCGGCCTACACGCTGGAACCCGCGCCGGCGCTGCCCGCGCTGGACCCGGCCTTCGAGGCCCATGCCGGTCCGGTGCGCGACATCTATGCCCGCTGGCTGAAGGCCAGCACGGCCAGCGAGCAGAAGGCCCTGCGCAAGGAAGACTTCCAGGCGCAGATGGCCTTCACCCAGGCCACCATGACGCTCGGCGCGAAGCTGCCGGTGGCGGCCAACGAGGCCTACAACGACTTCGTGACGATCCGCAGTACCGAAATGGCCCGCAGCGCGCTGGTCCTGCCCTGAACCGGCGGCCGGCGGACCGACTGGCGCCGCCGGCCCCCACTGCGCTACCGTCGGCTTCCAGACGAAGGCGTACGGGCCGTTCCTGCGCATTCGGCTAGAATTCCCCTCTTCTTTACACGACGGCTTCCGATGAATCCGAACTACCTCGACTTCGAGCAACCCATCGCCGACCTGGAAGCCAAGATCCAGGAACTGCGCAACGCCAGTGCCGGGCCGGCGGTCAATGTCGAGGCCGAAGTGCATGCGCTGCAGGACAAGCTGCGCGTGCGCACCGCACAGATCTTCCGCAACCTGACCTCGTGGCAGGTGCTGCAGCTGGCCCGCCATCCGTCGCGCCCGTACACCGCCGACTACATCCGCATCATCTGCGATGAGTTCCAGGAACTGGCCGGCGACCGTGCCTTCGCCGACGACAAGGCGATCATGGGCGGCCTGGCCCGCATCAATGGCCGCTCGGTGATGGTCATCGGCCACCAGAAGGGCCGCGACACCAAGGAAAAGATCAAGCGCAACTTCGGCATGCCCAAGCCCGAGGGCTACCGCAAGGCGCTGCGCCTGATGAAGATGGCCGAGCGTTTCGGCCTGCCGGTGCTGACCCTGATCGACACCGCCGGCGCCTGGCCGGGCATCGATGCCGAGTCACGCGGCCAGTCCGAGGCGATCGCGCGCAACCTGATCGAGATGGCCGAACTGAAGGTGCCGATCATCTGCACCGTGATCGGTGAAGGCGGCTCGGGCGGCGCACTGGCGCTGGGCGTGGGCGACCGTACCGTGATGCTGGAATACGCGGTGTACTCGACCATCACCCCGGAAGGCTGTGCTTCGATCCTGTGGAAGGATGCCGGCAAGGCCAAGGATGCTGCCGAGCAGCTGGGCCTGACCGCGCCGCGCCTGAAGGGCCTGGGCCTGGTCGACAAGGTCGTGCGCGAGCCGACCGGCGGCGCCCACCGCAACCCGACGCAGATGGCCAAGCGACTGAAGGCCGTGCTGCTGAACGAGCTGGACGCGCTGGATGCGCTGTCCACCGAAGAGCTGCTCGACCAGCGCTACAAGCGCCTGCGCAGCTACGGTACTTACGAGGCGGCCTGAGCCTGTGCTCGAGGCGTTACTTTTCTTTTCGCGAAAAGAAAAGTAACCAAAAGAAACGCTCCGCCAGCCGCGAGCCGGTGTGCTCTGCACACCGGTTCCCTGCGCTCCTCAGTCCGCCAAGGGACGGCGCGGAACTCGCTACGCTCAAACATCCGCGCCTCTACGCCCTTGCCGGACCTCCGGTGCTCGGCTCGCTTGAAGGCGGATTGGGAAAGCAGAGCGAAAAGCATCCACGCATGGCGTGGATCTACTGGGTGCAGGTGTGGCGTTTGACGTTGGGTCCGCCTTTTAGCGAGCCGAGCATCGCAGGGGAATCAGGGGCCTAGAGGCGCCGATGTCTGAGCGCAGCGAGTTCGGCGCCGTCCCCTGATTCACCGAGAAGCACAGGGCACCGGTGCGTAGCACCGGCTCGCGACCTGGCGGCGTGTTCTTTGGTTACTTTCTTGCACGAGCAAGAAAGTGACATGTTCGAGAGCTCCAGATCTCAGAACGGCTTGGCCAGCACCAGCCAGACGATCGGGATGAAGGCCAGCAGCGGAATCTCGTTGATCCAGCGCAGCGCGCGCGACGACGGCAGCGCCCTGCCCTTGGCCACGCCCTTCAGCAGCCGCCCGATCCAGATGAAGTACGCCAGCAGCACCACCACCAGGCCCAGCTTGGCGTGCAGCCAGCCTGCGCCACCCGGGGCGACCATGGTCGGGAAATCCGGAATCACCTTGTAGCCCAGCCACAGCACCAGGCCGAGCACGAACGCCAGGCCGAACATCGAATGGCCGAAGCGGTACAAGCGCATGCCCATCAGCTGCAGGCGCTCGACCACCGCCGGCTGCCCCGCGGTCTCGGACAGGTTCACCAGGATGCGCGGCAGGTAGAACACCGTGGCCATCCATGCCACCACGAACACGATGTGGAAGGTCTTGACCCAGTAATAGCTCTGCATGCGCTCGCTCCGGCGGCTGGCGTGGATGTCCGCCATTCTCGCATGTCGTGGCGAGGCCACCTCACGTGCAACCGCCGCGACACATCGACGCATGACGTGCTGCAACGCCGTACGATAGGCGCCGATTTCACGACTGCACCGGATCGCCATGGACAAGACCTACGACGCCGCCTACTTCCAGCGCTGGTATCGCCGCGCCGACATCGGTGGCAGCGCGCGCCTGGCGCGCAAGGTCGCCCTCGCCGTGGCGACGGCCGAGTACTACCTGGAACGACCGATCCGCAGCGTGCTGGACGTCGGCTGTGGCGAAGGGGCATGGCGCGCGCCGCTGCTGAAACTGCGTCCGAAGGTCGAATACCTCGGTTTCGACAGCAGCGAGTACGCTGTGCGCCGCTACGGCCGCACCCGCAACCTGCACCTGGCCAGCTTCGGCGATTTCGCCTGGCTGCGACCCTGCGCCCCGGTCGACCTGCTGGTCTGTTCGGACGTGATGCACTACGTGCCCAACCGCGAACTTCGCGCAGGCCTGGCCGGTGTCGCCGAGCTGACCGCAGGCGTGGCGTTCCTGGAGACCTTCGCCGCCGAAGATGAATTCGAGGGCGACCATGACGGCTTCCAGTCGCGCCCGGCCCGTTGGTACCGGCGCGAGCTGACCCGGCAAGGCCTGCAGGCAGTCGGCTCCCACCTCTGGCTGGGGCCAGCGCTGGCCACTGAAGCGACTGCGCTGGAACAGGCGGCCCGCTGAATACGATCAGTGAGTCTGCTTAACGTCCGGGACAGTCGGATGCGCTATGCTGCGCGGCAACATAAGACCATACATATTCGGTCGGCATGCTCTATCAACTGCACGAACTGACCCGCAACCTGCTCGCCCCCTGGGTGCACCAGGCCCAGGCCAACGCCAAGTTCTTCGCCAACCAGGGACACTGGTGGTCGCAGATGCCTGGCGCTGATCGTCTGGCGGCGGTCAATGAGCTGTTCCATCGCATCGGCAAGGATTACGAGAAGCCCGAATGGGGCATCAACGAAATCGAGGTCGAGGGCGAGCGCGTGCCGATCGTGGTGCACGAGGAACTCAGCAAGCCGTTCTGCAAGCTGCTGCGCTTCAAGCGCCACAGCAATGAAGCCGACCAGCTGCACACCATGCTCAACCAGCCGTTCGTGCTGGTGGTGGCGCCGTTGTCGGGCCATCACGCCACGCTGCTGCGCGATACCGTGCGCACGCTGCTGCGCGACCACCGCGTGTACGTGACCGACTGGGTCGACGCGCGCATGGTGCCCGGCAGCGAAGGCGAATTCGGGCTGGACGACTACATCGCCTACATCCAGGAGTTCATCCGCCATCTTGGCGTGGAGCGCCTGCACGTGGTGAGTGTCTGCCAGCCTACCGTACCGGTGCTGGCCGCGGTTTCATTGATGGCCAGCCGCGGCGAACCGACGCCGCGCACGCTGGTGATGATGGGTGGCCCGATCGACGCGCGCTGCAGCCCGACCGCGGTCAACAACCTGGCCACGCAGAACCCGTTGTCGTGGTTCGAGAACAACGTCATCCACACCGTACCGGCCAGCTATCCAGGTGCCGGCCGCCGCGTGTATCCCGGTTTCCTGCAGCACGCCGGCTTCCTGTCGATGAATCCCAGCCGCCACTTCAGCTCGCACTGGGATTTCTACACCGACCTGGTGAAGGGCGACCTGGAGGATGCCGACGCGCACCGTCGCTTCTACGACGAGTACAACGCGGTGCTGGACATGCCGGCCAAGTACTACCTGGACACCATCTCCGTGGTGTTCCAGGATTTCCTGCTGCCGCGTGGCGAGTGGGTGGTCAACGGCGAAAAGGTCGACCCGTCGGCAATCCGCGATACCGCGCTGCTGAGCATCGAAGGCGAGCTGGACGATATCGCCGGCCTCGGCCAGACCGAAGCGGCGCAGGCACTGTGCAGCGGTATACCGGCCGAACGCCGTGAACACTTCATCGTGGATGGTGCCGGCCATTACGGCATCTTCAGCGGCCGCCGCTGGCGCGAAGTGGTGTACCCGAAGGTGCGTGACTTCTTCGCCGCGCATGCCGAAGCCCCGGCAGCGAAGGCCACGAAGAAGAAGAGCAACGTCACCCCGCTGCGCCGCAAGGCGGGGTAGCACGCCCCTGGTGGATGCCAACCTTGGTTGGCGCTTCTGGTAGATGCCAACCTTGGTTGGCGCTTTCGGTAGATGCCAACCTTGGTTGGCGCTCTTTCAAGCGTACTGACACCTGATGGTTCGTGCCAACCAAGGCTGGCACCTACCATGGCGAAGTGCCGACCGAGGTCGGCACCCACCAGAGAACAGATCGCTGCCTTACAAGCGCACCAGCAGGTTCTTGGCCAGCATGCCGTGCAGCTTGCCGATGCCGCGTGCCAGGTGCATCGTCAGCAGCAGCAGCAACACACCCACCGCTGCTACCACGATCGCCACCAGCGGCGAGGCTGCCATCGGCAGCACGTTCACGTCGTTGATGTAGATGCCGGGGATGTCGCCGCTGAAGATCGCCGCCACCGGTGCCCAGATCAAGCCCAGCGACAGCGACAGCAAGGTCACCGCGATGGTGAAGTAGATGATGCCCAGCGGCAGCATCAGCACGAAGTACAGCAGGGTCAGCCAGGTACGGCCATCAGTGAACATGTCGCCGATACGCTGCAGCCAGCTGCGGCTGCGGTCGGTGTACTGCGGCCGGCGCGGCATGCGCTCGCCCAGCAGCGCTTCCACCAGCCGCCCTTCCAGCAACGCCAGTCCACGCACCGAGCCGAAGAACAGCACGGTCAACGGGACGCCGATGATCAGGATCAGCAGGCCCAGCGACAGCGACAGGCCGGTGACCACCCAGGTGAAGAAGAAGATGCCGGTGGCCAGCGACAACAGCATGTAGAACAGCGCGCCGTAGGTGTGCGGGTCCGTCACTACGCCGAAGAAACGCGCCAGCAGCGAGCGTCGCACGGGCGCTGCGGGCTGTGCCGCCGGTGCAGCACCGCTGGCCTCGGCCGCTGCACGCAGCACCGGRCCCGTGTCAGCCCGCGGCGTGCGCAGCGCGCGGTTCACCGTGAGCTCGGTTTCGCGGTAGATCTCCGCCACCTCGTCCGGTGCGCCGTAGCTGCCGGCGACGTCGGCGATGACCTCGGCTTCGCTGCGGCCGGGTTGCGCCGCCAGTTCCGAGCGCAGGTATTCCTCGGCGTCGTACAGGGCGTCCTGCACCATCGCCGGATCGGCACCGTCCAGCGCGGCACGCAGCTGCGCCAGGTACTGCGGGATGGTGCTGGGCAGACGGTTGCCTGCCAGGTCCAGGTCGTTCATTGCGGTACCCCCTCCAACACGGAATCGACGGAATCACGGGTGTCGCGCCAAGCCTGGCGCCATTGCTGCAGCACCTCCCGGCCACGCGCGTTGATGCGGTAGTAGCGGCGCGGCGGCCCGCTGCTGGACGGCTCCACATGGCTCTCCAGCAGGCCGGCGCCCTCCAGGTTGCGCAGCACCGGGTACAGCGCGCTCTGCTTGCCACTGAGCACGCCCTCGCCCACCCGTTCCAGCTCCTTGGCGATCAGGTAGCCGTACAGCGGCTCACCGGCGCGGGCCAGCACTGCGAGCAGGGCCAGCGACACGGTGCCGGCGCTGAGCTCCTTCTGGAACTTCTTCAGGTGGACATCGTCCTCGGACATGACCGGCCCTCCACTACGTTGAAGTCCACAGTAGTGCGAAGTTCGGTATAGCGAATGTGTCGTTAGTCATCCTGCCGTGCGGAAGGGGGCCTTCAGGCATGATGGACGGCCGCCCGCACTTGGGCCGCAACGTTCTGCGGCAAAGAGTGCCTGCCCTCTTCAAGCCGGCTGAGCAGGGCCTGCCGACGGGCGGCCCCGAGCGGCGAGTACTGCCCGCTCACCCGAAGCCAGCCATGCACGAGCCGCAGGTGCCAGGCACGTTCATCCTCGCGCTGCGGTACCGCATCCAGCAGCAGGTCGAGGTGTTGCCACAAGGGCAGCCGGGTCAGCTGCCCGAGCAGGCCAGCCTGTGCCACCGGCGAAGGACCGTCGTGGCAGAAGGCGAGCAGGCGCGGCGGGTCCAGCTCTGCCGCCCATAGCACGGTGGCGCTGGCCAGCAACGCATTCACGGTCCGCCCCGGCTTTTCCAGTGCCTCGCGCAGCAATGCCAGACGGGCACCGCCCTCGGCCCGCACCCAGCCGCGCAGGCAGTTGCGCTGATGGCGCGCCGATACCTGGGGCAACAAGGCGCGCAATGCAGGCATATCCTCTGCCTCGGCGTGATCGGCCAGCGCTTCCAATGCTTCGCGCCATCGCGCGCGTCGACGGTGCTTGAGCTCGTCTCGCCACAACGCGATGGCCGGCGTGGCCTGCCGCTGCTGGAGCAGCCACATCGCCAACCGGCGCACGCCTCTCGAACGGTCGAATGCCGCGGTTTCGATGTGCGCATCCAAGCCGGCCACCTCGCGCTCGACCAGCGCACGCAACGCGGCACTACGTACCCCGCTCGCAGGCGCGGACAATGCCAGCGCGCACTTCGCCTCGACATCCGCAGGCTCACCGTGGTGCAGAAGATCGGCAAGTGCCAAGTGCGAGATGTGCGGATCACTGTCCAGAATCGCGCGCACGCGCAACGCTGCCCGATCCGGATGACTGTGCAGGGCGACGGCGTAGGCCATCAGCCGGGTGCGTGCGTCGGGATGGCCCAGCAGTCCTTCAAGCACTATGCGGCTGGAGGGCGATGACAACCAGGCGAACAGGGTGCCCTCGAGCCACGCCCGGTCAACGCGCTGGGAATGGCGCAGGCGCACGGCGACCGGCCAGGCCGCCAGTACGTGCTGCACCGCGCACTGCCCGAGCAGGGACATCACGCAATCCTGCGCCGCCGCACGCACTTCAGCCACCCAGTCATTGCAGCGGAGCAAGGCACAGGACAACGTCAAATGGCTGGGCACCGAGCGCATCATCTGCAACGCGGCCTCACGCGTGCGGCCATTGCCATCCGAGCCCGCAAGGAACAGTGCCGCCGTCTGCACAGTAACCGGCGCCGCTGCACAGGCTTTCAGGCAGGCGAGCAGGCCATCATCGTTGGCAGCCCACCAACTGCGCCGACGCTCATCAAGATCGAACAGCCCACGTGGCGACAACGTCTGCAACCAATGCACACGATTCCCCCCTTCATCGACGAACGCCTTCAGGATCTGGTCGATTCTGGCGCTCAGTGCGGCTTCGGGGGCCTCCGGATGCGGTATCAACATCATCTGCTTCCATTAAGGAGAATGACCATCGTGCCGCACGTACATGGACACGGCCAGCACGGGACCGTGGCGCAGGCACGCACTCTCGCGCAGAATCGAGACCTCGTTCATGTTCCGGGGATCCCATGCCGCACCGTCGACGCCTTGCCCTGACTACCCTCGCCCTGGCCTGCCTGCTGCCCTCGCTGGCCAGCGCGGCCGCGCCCTACCGCAGCCCGCAGCAGATCCTGGAGGCCTCGGCCGCCAGCGACTGGCGCACGCCGGACCCGGCCAACCTGCTGTACATGGACCTGCCGGCCGGGCGGGTGATCATCGAGCTGGCGCCGCAGTTTGCCCCGCGCCATGTCGCCAACATCCAGACCTTCGCCCACGAGCACTTCTGGGACGGCACCAGCATCTACCGCTCGCAGGACAACTTCGTGGTGCAGTTCGGCGATGCCGACGCCGACGATGCCGCCAAGGCCAAGCCGTTCGGCAGCGCCCAGCGCAAGCTGCCGGCCGAATTCGAGCGTGCCAACAGCGGTTTGAAGGTGAGCGTGCTGCCGGATCGCGATGGCTGGGCAGCGCAGACCGGCTTCGTCGACGGCTTCCCGGTCGGCCAGGACCCGCAGGCCGGCAAGGCCTGGCTGGCGCACTGCTACGGCATGCTGGGTGCGGGCCGCAGCAACGAGGAAGACAGCAGCATCGGTGCAGAACTCTACGTGGTGACTGGCCAATCGCCGCGCCAGCTGGACCGCAACATCACCCTGGTCGGCCGCGTGCTGAAGGGCATGGAACTGCTCAGCGCTATCGCGCGCGGACCGGCACCGATGGGCTTCTACGCCGACCCGAAGCTGCGCACACCGATCGTGTCGATCCGTCGCGTCAGCGACGTACCCGCGGCCGAGCGCACACCGATCCAGGTGCTGCGCACGGATTCAAAGACCTTCGCCGATACGGTCGAAGCGCGGCGCAACCGCGTGGATGATTTCTACAAGCGCCCGGCCGGGCATATCGACCTGTGCAATATCCCGGTGCCGGTGCGGTAGGAGGCTGGCTTCCTGCGCGTGGCGCGTGCTGAAGGCGCTTCATTGTTCTTGGGCGTTACTTTTCTTTGTACACAAAGAAAAGTAACCAAAAGAAGCGTTCCGCCGGTCGCGAGCCGCCGTGCTTCGCACGTCGGTCCCCTGCGATGCTCGGCTCGCTCAAGGCGGACCCAGATCAAAGGCCGCAGCTGCACCCAGTAGATCCACGCCATGCGTGGATGCTCTTGCTGTTGGTCTTGACCTTCCAGTCCGCCTTGAGCGAGCCGAGCACCGCAGGTCCGGCGAGGGCGAAGAGGCGCCGATGTCCTGTAGAGCCGACTGTTAGTCGGCTGACTTCTGCGCGCCGCCCCTCGACGGGCCGAGGAGCGCAGGGCACCGGTGCGCAGCACCGGCTCGCGACCTGGCGGCGTGTTTCTTTGGTTACTTTCTTTGCACGAGCAAAGAAAGTGACGCCTCCCCGCAGGCGCGGGAAAAGGCTGCCGGGCAGCGCCCGGCACTACCAGTGTGTCGGACGACGCTGCGTCGGCGCCGTCAGCCCTTCTGACTCACCGCCACGCTACCGAGAATCAACGCACCCGCAATCAGCATCTGCAGCGTCACCGGCTCGCCCAGGAACAACCAGGCGAACGCAGCGCCGAACAGCGGAACCAGATAGGTCACCGTTGACGCGCGCGACGGGCCGATGCGGCCGATCAGGCGATAGAACATCAGGAAGGCGAATCCGGTGCAGACCACGCCCAGCGCGATCGCCGCGCCCCATGCCTTGCCCGGAATCGGACCCTGCGGCAGATGCGTGAGCGCCATCGGCAACAACCACAATGAGGCGCACGACAACGTGGCAGCGGCGGCCGCAGCCGAAGGCAGACCGGTCATGTGCCGCTTCACCAGGTTCACGCCCAGGCCGTACAGCAGCGAGGCGGCGGCACCGGCCAGTACGGCCGTGCCGATGCTCAGCCCCGAGATCTTGGCCGTGGCCAGCACCACCACGCCGGCAAACCCCACCAGCAGCGCGCCGGCACGGCGCACCCCGATCTTCTCGCCGAAGAACAGGAAGGCGATCAGTGCGGCAAACAGCACCGTCATCGCATTGCAGATCGCACCGATGGCCGCCGGCGCACGCTCTGCGGCGTAAGCGAACAGCACGAACGGCAACGCCGAATTGACCAGGCCGATCGGCGCCAACCACAACCAGCGGCGCGGTGGGAACTGCGCGCGTGCGCGCCACAGGAACGGCAGCAACACCAGTGCGCCCAGCACCAGCCGTACCTCGACCAGGGCGAACGGCCCGAATGAAGGCACCGCCACCCGCATGAACAGGAACGAGCAGCCCCAGATCGCGCCGAGCAGGGTCAATTCCAGCGGTGTGCGCCAATCACGCTCGGTCGCTTGGGGTATCGCATTCATATGCTCTGTCCGTTCGTCATCGTGGCGCTGTTCCGGCCACACAGGATCAGCCGCAGACGCCCGCTGCACAAGCGCGTAGTATCGCTGCCAGCCACAAATATGGTTTGAGGCCGGACATGCTGCTACGCCCTTCCCTGCTTCCCGCCCTGGCCGTTTTCGCGGTCGCTGCGCGCCATCAGAACTTCGCCCAGGCCGCGCAGGAACTGCATCTGACCGCCAGCGCGGTCAGCCACCATGTGCGGCGCCTGGAAGAGGTGCTGGCCACGCGCCTGTTCCTGCGCCATGCACGCGGGGTACGCCTGACCGCCGAAGGCCGGCAGTTGGCCGACGCCGCCAGCGCGGCGTTCACCGATGTCGCCGCCGTCGCCCACCATCTGCAGCCGGACGCGGACAGCGTGCCGCTGCGGATCGCGACGCTGCGCTCGCTGTCGTACTGCTGGCTGCTGCCACGGCTACCGCGTTTCACCCAGGCCCATCCACACATCCGCATCGAGCTGCACACCGGCAGTGGCCTGGACCGTTACGACGAGAACGGCCCGGAGGTCGGCATCCGCTACGGACTGGGCCAATGGCCCGGACTGCATGCGCAGCACCTGATGGACGACAACCTGTTTCCCGTCGCGTCCCCCGCGCTGCCGGGAGTCGAAGTACTGCAGGACCCGGCACGCATCGCCGAGCTGCCGCTGCTGAGCGATCTGTCACCACAAGGCTGGCGCGATTGGTTCCGCCATGCCGGCGTGCGTCCGCCGTCACCGTTGCCGGCGATGCACACCTTTGCCGACAGTACCGACGCGATGCGCGCGGCGGTGTACGGCATGGGCGCGGTGCTGGCGCGTACCCACGTCGCCCAGCCGTACCTGCAGCGCTATGAGCTGGTACGCCTGCCTGGCCCTGCACTGAAGGCACGCTATGCCTATTACGTGGTGCATGCCGAAGGGCGGCCGCCCAGCCCCGCCGCAAGGCTGTTCATCGACTGGCTGCTGGGCCAGGCAGCGGATGAGCGCACGCCGGTGCCGGCGTTGCCAGACAGCCTGCTGGGCCGACCGAGCACACCCGGCTGACTGCGCCCTCACCCGATCTTTGCCCAGCGCTGGCTAGGCTGCAGGCGAACCCCACAACGTGCTTCCGCCATGGCCCTGCTGCGACTGAGAATTACCGGAACCGAAGATGATGCCCGCGCGATCAGCGACCTGCTGCTCGGCCTGGAAGGCATCGAACACGTCGAAGAGACCGACGACCTGATGCCGCACATGGACGACGATGACTCCAGCTCGGCCGGCCTGTCCGACGACATCGGCCCGGGCACCCACGAACTGGAAGTGGAAGTAGGCAACGAGAGCACCGCGCAGAAAGTGCGCGATGCGGTGCAGGAACTGGCACTGGAACTGGATGTGTTCGTCGAATACGAGACCGACGAAGGCTGAGCGTCCGCCGGGCATGGCCCGGCGCTACCCGATGCTCGAGGCACGTCGGTAACGCCGGGCCATGCGCCGTCTGTTCCGGTAGCGCCGGGCCATGCCCGGCGAATACGCGGCGCAGTTCGATCAGGGCTTGCGGCGTCGGCGACGGATCAGCGCGCGGACGATCCAGGCCATCACCAGCGCCACCACGCCCACCGGCAGCAAAGCGGCCGCGGCACGGATCAGGAACGCCACGCTGGTGCTGAGAATGCTGCCCGACTCGCTCAGGGCTTCGCCGATCTCGCTGCGGCTGCGCTGGCCGGACGTCGTGTCGAAGTGCAGGGTCACCAGCTGGGTATCAATGCGCCTGCGCTGCTGGGCGGCGTCCTTGTTGGCCTGCTCCACCCCCGCCTCGATCTCCGACAGGCGCGTAGTGATCGCCATCAGATCCTCGATCTTCAGATCGCCGCGGTCCTGGTAGGACAGCAGCCGCGCGTGCTCCTTCTCCAGCCGAGCCCTGGTCAGCGCGGTGTCGGCCACCTGCTGGGCCAGGTCCTCGGCACGCGTGTTGCGCGCCTGCAGCGTGCCGCCCTCGCCGGCCAGGCCGATCAGCGATTCCACGCCCTTCGGCGCGATGCGTACCTTGACTTCGCCACTGGGCTGTTCGCCACTGCGCTGATCCACCTGCAGCACCGCGCACTCACCGAACTTTGCGTTCTGGCACGCCTGTGCGACCTGCTGGATGCGCGGGGCGATCTGCGCTGCTTCCAGCTGCACCTGCACATCGTGCTCGTAGGCCAGGAAAGCGCCTTCCGGCGAAGCGACAGCGGCATCGGCATCGGCAGCGACTGCGCCGGCCTCCTGCGCTCGCTCACCGTTCTTGGCACAGGCCGCCAGCGCCAGCAGCAATGCCGGCACGATAACCACGCGCGTCCACACGCGAGGCGCCGTCATCGCGAGGCTCCGTCGAACGCGGTGATCGACAGCCCACCCAGCTCGACCTGTGGCAGGCAGCGCACGTTGATCGCCACCATCGGCTGGCCACTGCGCGGGTCCACCGCCTCGCTGTACGGCGCGGTGCCGCACTCGCGGCAGTGATGGTGATCAATGTTATGGGTGTTGAACTGGTAGGTCGCCACGTCGGCGATATCGGTGCCCAGCTGGAACGCCTCGCGCGGGGCGAACCAGAGCAGGCTGCCGCGGCGGCGGCACATCGAACAGTTGCAGTCGATGACGTCCTTGATGGGGGCGTCGGCCTGCACGGTGAATGCGATCCTGCCGCAATGGCAGCTTCCCTGGTATTCCATGTCCCGCGCTCCGCTGGAGAGTCCTTGTATGCGCCCATGGTAATCCTATGGCACGGGGACAAAGCAGCCCTGGGGGCCTATGCTCGAGGATTGACCCCGTACAGGAATGCCGATGCGCCCGCATCTTCTTGCCCTCGCCCTCGCCGCCGCCCTCGCCGGTTGCCAGCCGGCCGATGCCCCGACCAGCGGTTCCACCCCGGCCGCCAGCCAGCAGGCCGGAGATGCGGCGGTCGACGCCGCCTTCGCCGACCTGTCCAAGCGTGCCCTGGATACCTGGATGCAGCTGTCCCCGGTCAGCGCCACCCAGATCGGCGACCACCGCTATGACAGCGAGATCGACGACCTGAGCGCGGCCGGCCAGCAGAAGACCGTGGACGCCTACAAGGGCCTGCTGGGCGAGCTGGACAAGATCGAGGTGGCCAAGCTGGGCCGCGAAAACCAGGTGGATGCAGCGATCCTGCGCAACCAGCTGCAGTCGGAAATCTGGAATGCCGAGGTCATGCAGTCCGGCAAGTGGGATCCGCAGCTGTACAACGGCGTTGCCGGCAGCGCGATCTACGGCCTGATGGCACGCGAGTTCGCGCCGCTGCCCGAGCGCCTGAAGGCCGCCACCGCGCGCATGGAGAAACTGCCGGCGATCTTCGCCCAGGCCCGCGAAAACCTGGATCCGGCACGCGTGCCGAAGATCCACGCCGAGACCGTGGCCAAGCAGAACAAGGGCATCCTCAGCATCGTCGATACCTTCATCACCCCGCACATCGGCGAGCTGCCGCAGGCCGACCAGCAGCGCCTGCAGGCCGCCATCGATGGCCTGAAGAAGGCCGTGGACGAACAGCAGACCTGGCTGGACAAGACCCTGGTGCCGAACGCCAAGGGTGACTTCCGCATCGGTGCGGAAAAGTACGACCAGAAGCTCAAGTTCGCGCTGAATTCCTCGCTGTCGCGGCAGGAGATCGGTGAGCGTGCACGCGCCGAACTCAAGCGCGTGCGCGAGGACATGTACGGCATCGCGCAGACCGTGCTGAAGGACAAGCCGGGCGCACCGGAAATGCCGGCGCAGCCGACCGACGAACAGCAGCAGAAGGCGATCGAGGCCGCGCTGGAGCTGGCCTACGCTGACAAGCCGGCGCGCGACAAGGTGGTCGACGACGCCAAGGCCGCACTGGAGCAGTCCACTGCGTTCGTCCGCGAGCACGACCTGATGACCCTGCCCGACGCGCCGGTGGACATCATCCTGATGCCGGAATTCCAGCGTGGCGTGGCCGTGGCCTATTGCGATTCGCCGGGCCCGCTGGACAAGAACCTGAAGACCTTCTACGCGGTTTCGCCGATTCCGGACGACTGGAACGACAAGCAGGTCGATTCGTTCCTGCGCGAATACAACTCGCGCATGATCCACCTGCTGAGCATCCACGAGGGCACCCCGGGCCACTATCTGGAAGGCTGGCATTCGGCCAAGTTCCCCTCCACCCTGCGCGCGGTGCTGCGCTCGGGCCTGTTCGCCGAAGGCTGGGCGGTCTACACCGAGCGCATGATGCAGGAGCAGGGGTATCTCAACAACGACCCGCTGTTCCACCTGGTGCAGCTGAAGTTCTACCTGCGCACGATTTCCAACGCGATCCTCGACCAGGGTGTGCACGTGGACAACTGGGATCGCGAGAAGGCGATGCACCTGATGACCCACGACGCCTTCCAGCAGGAAAGCGAAGCCTCGGGCAAGTGGGTGCGCGCGCAGCTGACCTCGGCTCAGCTGCCGACCTACTTCGTCGGTGCGCAGGAACACTTCGACACCCGCAAGGCGATGCAGGACAAGCTGGGTGACAAGTTCAACCTGAAGGCCTACCACGACCAGATGCTGTCCTACGGCGCACCGCCGGTGCGCTTCGCACGCCAGCTGATGCTGGACCAGCCGATCGAGTGAGGGATCGGGTGTGAGTTGAATGAAAACGGCCCGGGGAAACCCGGGCCGTTTCTTTATCCGTGTGGCACAGCATCCACGCATGGCGTGGATCTACTGTTGCGCATCCACCGTGCGGCGTTGGTCATTGCTCCGCAGCTACAAAACCACCGGTCTGCCGTGCCCACAACCGCGCGTACAGTCCACCGGCCTCGATCAGCTCGGCATGGCTACCGGTCTCGACGATCCGGCCCTGGTCCATCACCACCAGCCGGTCCATGCGCGCGATGGTCGACAGGCGATGGGCGATCGCGATCACCGTCTTGCCGCCCATCAGCTCGTCCAGGTTGTCCTGGATGGCCGCTTCCACTTCCGAGTCCAGTGCCGAGGTCGCCTCGTCCAGCACCAGGATCGGGGCGTCCTTCAGCAGCACACGGGCAATGGCGATGCGCTGGCGCTGGCCACCGGACAGCTTCACCCCGCGCTCGCCGACATGCGCGTCGTAGCCACGACGCCCTTCCCCGTCGACCAGCGTGTCGATGAAGGCCTCCGCGCGCGCCTTGGCCACGGCCGCGCGCAGCTGCGCGTCGGTCGCATCGGGACGGCCGTACAGCAGGTTGTCGCGGATCGAACGGTGCAGCAGCGAGGTGTCCTGGGTGACCACGCCGATCTGCTGGCGCAGGCTTTCCTGGGTGACGTAGGCGATGTCCTGATCATCGATCAGGATGCGACCGCTTTCCAGGTCATACAGCCGCAGCAGTACGTTCACCAGCGTCGACTTGCCGGCACCGGAGGGGCCGACCAGGCCGATCTTCTCGCCCGGCTTCACCACCAGGTCCAGGCCGGCGATCACGCCGCCCTTCTTGCCGTAGTGGAAATGGACATCCTGGAAGTGCACACCGCCACGAGTCACCTGCAGCGGCACCGCATCCTCGCGGTCCTGCACGGTCAGCGGCTGGGCGATGGTGGTGATGCCATCCTGCACGGTACCGATGTCTTCGAAGATGCCGTTGATGGTCCACATGATCCAGCCGGACATGTTGTGGATGCGGATCACCAGGCCGGTTGCCAGGGTGATCGCGCCGACGGTGATGTGTCCGCCGTTCCACAGCCACAGTGCCAGGCCACAGGTGCCGGCGATGAGGAAACCATTGACGATGGCGATGGTCAGGTCCATGCCGGTGGTGATCCGGGTCTGCGCGCGGTGCTTGACCGCCAGCTCCTGGATCGAATCGGCGACATAGGCCTGCTCGCGGCCGCCGTGGGCGAACAGCTTCAGCGTGGGAATGTTGGTGTAGCCATCGACGATGCGTCCCATCGCCTTGGAGCGCGCCTCCGAGGCGATCCAGGCCCGTTCCTTCGCGCGCGGCACGAAGTAGATCATGATCACCACGTAGGCCAGCAGCCACAGGATCAGCGGCACCATCAACCGCCAGTCGGCCTGCGCGAACAGGTACAGCGCGGTGCCGGTATAGACCACGATGTACCACAGCGAATCGACCATCTGCACCGCCGACTCGCGCAGCGAGGTGCCGGTCTGCATCACCCGGTTGGCCATGCTGCCGGCGAAGTCGTTCTGGAAGAAGCTCAGGCTCTGCCGCACCACGTAGTTGTGCATCAGCCAGCGCGATCGATTGCTCAGCCCCGGCACGATGGCCTGGTTGACCAGCAGGTTGTGCAGGCCGACCAGGATCGGGCGCGCGATGACGGTGATGAACAGCATCCAGCCGAGGGTATCGGCATGGCGCTGGAAGAAGTCCGCACCAGGCTGCTCGGCAACCATGTCGACGATGCGGCCGAGGAAATCGAACATCGCCACTTCCACCAGCGCCAGCAGCAGGCCGGCGACCAGGGTGGCCAGCAGCACCGGCCACACCGGCCGCAGGTAGTGCAGGTAGAACGGCACCACGGTGCGCGGCGGCATGCGCCCGTCAATGGGCGGAAACACCGGAATCAGGGATTCAAACCAACGGAACATCGCATTCCCTCGCCATCGATAGCCGGCGGAGTATCCCACGCCGCGTGTGTACGCCGGCCGACGATCATTACCGGTTCCGGGTAGCGCCGGGCCATGCCCGGCGGATCGCCTGCAACCGCGCTACGCGCTCGCCGGACGTGGTCCGGCGCTACCCGTCCGCTCGGCCAAACGGTAGCGCCGCGCCCGGCGGCGTCATTTCACCGGCGTGAACAGCAGGTCCTGGAAATCGAAGCTGAAATCGGTCAGGTCCGAGATCGGCTGCATGCGCACCTCGCGCACTTTTCCATCCGGGTCCAGGCTGAAATTGACGAACGCATCGGCATTGAGCGAGCGGTCGTCCCAGCGCACGATGAAGGTGTCGTGCTGCCAGTGCTCCAGGCGGCCGCTCAGCTGCGCGGTCTTTGCAAAGCGCAGGCGCAGGCCCTTGCCTTCCGCCGTCACCACCATGTCGCCATACCAGCGGTCGCGGTAGGTGGCCGCATACCCGGCCAGCGGCAACGACGGCCTGCTGCCCTTGTCACGCTCGGCCTGGTGCTTGGCCCACGCTTCGTCGGCCTTGTCCTGGCCCTTGGCCACGCCCTTGGCATAGGCATCCACCCAGTCGTGCTTTTCACCGCCAAGGTAGGCATCGAGCACGCTCAGCGTGATCGCATTGAAGGCCGCACCCACTTCCTGGTTGGTCAGCACCACCACGCCCAGCTTCTCGCCCGGCACCAGGGTCAGCCGCGAAACCATGCCCGGCCAGCCACCGGTGTGCCAGACCAGCTTCTGCCCGCGATAGTCGCTCAGGCTCCAGCCCTCGCCATAGCCGGCGAAGTTGGCCCGCGCCGGTGCCAGCTCCGGCACGCTCGGCGCCGGAATCGTCTGCGGCGTGATCATCTGCCACATCTGCTGCTGGCTCTTGGCGGTGAACAGCGCAGTGCCATCGGCCAGCTTGCCTTCGGCCAGCTGCACCTGCATCCAGCGCGCCATGTCGTGGGCACTGGAATAGATGCCGCCGGCACCTGCGTTGTTCGACCAGGTCAACGGTGCAACGGTGCGCAGGTCCTTGAAATCGTACTTGGCGTGGCCGACCGCAGCATTGTCGCCAGCCTTGAGGTGATCGGCGTTGTAGCGCGTGCCGGCCATGCCGACCTTGTCGAAGATGCGTGTCTGCAGGAACTGCTGGTAGCTCATGCCCGAGATGTGCTCGATCACCTGCTGGGCGACTGCATACAGGATGTTGTCGTAGGCATAGCGCTCGCGGAAACCGCCCTTCAGCGGCACCTGGCCGAGGCGCTGCACGACTTCGGCATTGCTGTAGGAGGTGGTCGGCCAGAACAGCAGGTCGCCTGCGCCCAGGCTCAGGCCACTGCGGTGGGAAAGCAGGTCTCGGATCGTCATCTGCCCGGTCACGAACGGATCGGACATGCGGAACGATGGCAGGTGGTCGATCACCTTGTCGTCCATCTTCAGCTTGCCGTCCTCGGCCAGCAGGTTCAGCGAGGTGGCAGTGAAGGCCTTGGTGTTGGAGGCGATGGCGAACAGGGTATCGGCCTCGACCGGCGCCGGCTTGCCCAGCTCACGCACGCCCCAGCCGCGTTCCAGCACCACCTGCCCGTCCTTGACCACGGCCACGGCGATACCGGGCACGTCGAACTGCGCGCGCACGCGCTCCACGGTCGCATCCAGGTCCTGCAGCTGCTGCGGGGTCGCCGCATTGGCCATGGTCGTGCACGCAAGCAGCACGGCTCCTCCGATCCAGGTTTTCATCCAGCACCATCTCCGAACAGGGGTAGCGGCCATGTGCAGGCCGTCACCGGGGTTTCGCGCGATGGTAACGGCCACGGGTGCAGCCTGCCCTGTGCCATAGGAGGGGTGTCATGGGTGCGAACGGCCAGAGCAGCAACGGCTCCACCATCATTCCGTGCCTGCGTTACCGCGATGCGCTGGCGGCCATCGACTGGCTGCAGCGCGCGTTCGGTTTCCACGCGCAGGCCGTGCATGCCGACGGCGATACGGTGCATCACGCGCAGCTGGTATTCGGCCAGGGCATGATCATGCTTGGATCTGCCAGCAACAGCGGCGAATGGGCCAAGCTGGCGGTGATGCCCGATGAAGTCGGCGGCCGGCAGACCCAGAGTGCCTGCGTGATCGTCACCGATGTCGACGCCCACTATGCCCGGGCCAAGGCTGCCGGTGCGCGCATCGTCATCGACATTGCCGACCAGGCCTACGGTGGACGTGGCTATGCCTGCGCCGATCCGGAAGGCTACCTGTGGTGGTTCGGCAGTTACGATCCATGGCGAGCGGAACACACGCAATGACGGCACGGCAAGCGTCTGCGGCGCCGGTCCGCTGCGGTATCGGCGGCTGGGTGTTCCCGCAATGGCGTGGGGGCGCCTTCTATCCGCCAGGACTGATCCAGCGCGAAGAGCTGGCCTATGCCAGTCGTGCGTTGCGCTGCATCGAGATCAACGGCACCTTCTACCGCACCCCGACAGCTGCCCAGTGCGCGCAGTGGGCAGCGCAGACGCCGGAAGGTTTCCGGTTCTCGATGAAGGCCCCGCGTCATCTGGTGCAGCGTCGCGACCTGTCGTCCACGATCGAGGCGGCCAGCGCGTTCCTGCAGGCGGCCGTCGCGCTGGGCGACCGGCTGGGCCCGTTGCTCTGGCAGTTCGACCCGCAGCACCCGGCCGATGCCGCGGCGCTGGATGCCTTCATGGCACAGCTGCCCAGGCAGCTGGATGGAACGGGGTTGCAGCATGCGTTGGAGGTGCGCAACGCCAGCGTCCATGGGCCGGAACTGGTGCAAGCGGCGCGCCGGCATGGCGTGGCCCTGGTGATCGAAGACAGCGACGAATCGCCACTGCATGGCGACATCACCGCGGGCTTCGTCTATGCACGGATCAAACGCAGCCAGGCCCGACTGGCCGAAGGTCTTCCCCAGCCGATGCAGCAGCGCTGGGCCACGCGCGCGCGGTGCTGGGCCCGGGGTGAGGCGGTGGACGACCTGCCCTGCCTGGCCGCACCGTCCCCGGCCGCGCCGCGCGAGGTCTACCTGCTGTGCATCGGCGCCGGCAAGGTGCGCAATCCGGCGGCGGCGATGGCACTGCAGCGGGTCATCGACGGCGCCAGCGGTCCACTGCCCACAGCAGTGTCCAGCCCAGCACGAACACCCCGCCGACGCGCAGCACGCTGAGGCCGAATGCACGCGAACCGATCGGCTGTACTTCCAGGAACGGGTACGGTGCGCTGCCCAACCACGAGGCCGTGAGCATCGCCCAGCCCAGGTAGGCCAGTGGCACCAGCAGGACCACACCCAACGCACGCCAGCGCAGGCCACCATGTGGCAGCAGCCCCGCCCAACCGGCCAGATACAGCAGCGGCACCACGTAGTGCAAGCCGGCATCGGCCCACCATTGCAGGCCAGTTGGCTGCCACAGCCCCTGCAGCGCCAGCAGATAGATCAGGCCGGTGACGCCGATGCACAGTGCCAGGGTGGCGGCTACCGTAGGTCGCAGTGCGCGGCCGCTGCAGAGCCAGAGGCAGCCCAGGCACACGGCCAGATTGCTGAGGATGGTGAAGTAGCTGAAGAAGCGCAGGCTCGCCACGCCGGGTCCCAGGCTGGCGCCGATGCCGCGCATCAGCAGGGCAAACTGCAGCAGCAACGATGCTGCAGCGACCAGCGCGGTCAACAGCGCCCAGCCGCGCAGCAGAAGAAAACGGGCAGCAGGCATGCACGGCTCCCTCGTGGCAACGCCGCGAGCATGCCACAGGCATCGCCCGCCGATGCGGCTTGCCTCACAATACGCCGATGAGCACACCCGACACCCGCAAAGCGCTTTGGCAGATCCACTTCTGTGTCCTGCTGTGGGGCGTCACCGCCATCCTCGGCAAGTTGATCACCCTGCCGGCGCTGCCGCTGGTGTGGTGGCGGATGCTGCTGGTGGTGGCGATGCTGGCGTTGCTGCCGCGGGTCTGGCGCGGGCTGCGCACGCTGCCGCTGCGGCTGGTCGCCGGCTATGCCGGTATCGGCGCGCTGGTGGCCCTGCATTGGCTGACCTTCTACGGCGCGGTGAAGCTGGCCAATGCCTCGGTTGCCGCCACCTGCATCGCCCTGGCACCGGTGTTCACCTCGATCATCGAGCCCTGGGTGGCCAAGCGTCCCTTCCAGCTGCGCGAACTGGCCTTCGGCCTGGCGGTGCTGCCCGGTGTGGCGCTGGTGGTGGGTGGCGTGCCCGACGGCATGCGCCTGGGCGTGTTGATCGGCGCGCTCTCGGCCCTGCTGGTGGCAGTGTTCGGCTCGCTCAACAAGCGCATGGTCAGCCATGCCGATCCGCTGACGGTCACCGCACTGGAACTTGGCGCGGGCACGCTCACCCTGACCCTGCTGGCACCGCTGATGCCGTACCTGCTGCCAGCGCTGGCCAGCCCGTTGTGGATCGTTCCCGACCTGCACGACGGCATCCTGCTGCTGGTGCTGGCCGGTGTCTGCACGCTGCTGCCGTTCGCCCTGGCCCTGGTCGCGCTGCGCCACCTCAGCGCCTACACCGTGCAGCTGGTCACCAACCTGGAACCGGTCTACGCCGTGTTGCTGGCCGTGGTGCTGCTGCGCGAGCAGCATGAAGTCACCCCGTGGTTCTACCTGGGCGTGGCGATCATCGTCGGTGCCGTGTTCCTGCATCCGCTGCTCAACCGCCGCAAGCGCGTGCAGCATCCGGAAATCCTCGGAACATCCGAAGCGCGCAACATCGCCGATTGAGCGCGTCCGCGCATTGCGTGGATCTTCCCGGCACCCGTCTCAGCGCTGCGGCCAATGCCAGGCCGGTGCATCCAGCAGGCCCTGCCCGCTCAGCAGCGTACGCCCGTGTTCCTTGTGCAGGTGCATTGAATGGCACTGCGGTGCCTGTTCCAGCGCGGCAATCAAGCGCGTGGCGTGCGATACCACCCAGACCTGGCTGCGTGCACTGGCGGCGATGATCAACCGTGCAAGCGCCGGTAGCAGGTCCGGATGCAGGCTGGTCTCCGGCTCGTTGAGCACCAGCAGCGGTGGCGGCCGTGGCGTGTGCAGGGCCGCGGCCAGCAACAGGAACCGCAGCGTGCCGTCGGACAGCTCGGCCATCGACAGTGGCCGCAGCAGACCGGGCTGGTGGAAGCGCAGCGCGAGTCGGCCATCCAGTTCCTCGAAGCTGACCGTCGCTCCCGGAAATGCATCCTCGATCGTCCGTGCCAGCGCCTGCGGATCGCCGATTTCCAGGATCGTCACCCAGGCGGCGGCGAGGTCGCGGCCGTCGTGGTGCAGCACCGGGGTACGGGTCGCCATTGCCGGTTGTCGCGCCGGTGCATCGGCATCACTGCGGAAGTGGTCGTAGAAGCGCCAACGGCGGATGTACTCGCGCAAGGTGATGGCTTCCGGCATGCGCTGTGGATCGCCCACCTGGGTGAACAGGCTGTCGAACAGCGAAAGACGGTCGTCCACCAGGTCCCAGCCGCGTGCGTGCCGCTGCCGCACCAGCGCACCGCGGCGGTCGACCAGCAGATTGGCGCTGCGCAGGAACGGCCCTGCCCAGATCGCTTCAGCCTTGATCTGCGGGTCCAGCGCGAAAGCTGATCGGCTCGGTGGCGGATATCCGAGGTCGATGGCGTAGCCGAATTCATCGGTGGCGAAGCCCAGCTTGAGCCCCACCGATTCCTGGCGCGGCCCGCCCTGCAGCGGGATCTCACCGGCCAGCACGCGGCGGTCGATCTTTTCCGGACCGGCCCACAGCGCCGAGCCCAATCCACCCTCCCGCGCCAGTACCGCTGCAACACCGCCCTGCGCGGTTTCCGCCAGCATGCGCAGCGCGCGGTACAGGCTGGATTTGCCACTGCCGTTGTCGCCGGTGACCACGTTGAGCCGCTGCATCGGCAGCACCAGCGCATGCAGCGATCGGTAATTGGCGATGGCCAGGGTCTGCAGCATGGTCGACGTCCTTGCGGTGAGACGTTGAGGGTGCCGTACGGGTATCGCAATGGCTGCGACTGCACGCAAAGGCCCGGGCCATCCACGCATCGCGTGGATCCACCGCAGCCGCGCGGGCGGTCAGGGCGCCACTTCCACCCGGTTGCGGCCGGCGCCCTTGGCCCGGTACAGCGCGGCATCGGCACGGGCCAGGGTCTGGTCAGACGTTTCACCGGGCTGGTGCTGTGCCACACCGATGCTGATGGTCACCGGGAAGCCCAGCGGCAGGTTGGACACGGCTACCCGCAGGAACTCGCATTGCAGTTCGGCGGTACGCAGGTCCGCGTCCGGCATCAGTGCCACGAATTCCTCGCCGCCATAGCGCGCGGCCAGACCCCCACCGGCGAAGTGCGAGCGCAGCAGCGCCCCCAGCTCGGCCAGCACCCGGTCGCCGGTCGCGTGGCCCTGGAAATCATTGATGTGCTTGAAATGATCGATGTCCAGCAGGGCCACGCAGGTCTGCCGGTCGCGGCCATCGACGGCAATCACCGCCTCGTCCAGCGCCGCTGCCAGTGCCCGCCGGTTGGGCAGGCCGGTCAGGGCGTCGGTACGGCTCTGTTCGGCCAGATCGGCATTCTGGGCCAGCAGCACATCGTGATACTCCGACAGCAGGCGTTCGTAATCGTTGCGCTCAAGCATGTGCCGCTGGATATCCAGGGCGAAACGGCGCAGCTCCATCACCACCATCACCTGCCGCGACAGCGCGGCCAGCGCTTCGGCCTTGTCGGTCGCCAGCTGCTGCGGCCGCGCGTCGAACACGCACAGGGTTCCCAGCGGCAGGCCGTCGCTGCTGATCAACGGCGCACCGGCATAGAAGCGCACATGCGGGTCGCCGGTCACCACCGGATTGTCGTGGAAGCGGACGTCCTGCAATGCATCCTCAACCACCATGATTTCCTGCGGCTGCAGGATCGCGTGGCCGCACATCGACTCGCTGCGCAGGTTCTCGGTCGCGGCGATGCCCTGCATCGACTTGAACCACTGGCGCTCGACGTCGATCAGGGTCACGGCCGCCATGGTCGTGCCACACACCGCCTTGGCGATGGCCACCAGGTCATCGAACGAGCGTTCGCGCTCGGAATCGAGGATCCGGTAGCGGTACAGCGCCTCCAGGCGCAGCGCTTCGTTGGCGGGCTTGTCGGGCTTGATCATGCAGCGTCACGTTCCGGCAGGGCGCCGCAAAGTCTAGCGGATGCGGGCGGCCAATCTGCATTCCGGTAGTGCCGGCCGTTGGTCGGCTCCCTGATGTTCATTGCCAGCACCGTGCAGTTGCCGGCCAGCGGCCGGCACTACCGGTCGTTGCTTACCAGTCCTGCTGCTGCGGCAACAGGCCGTGAAGCTCCTGCTCGGTCAGGTTGCGCCACTGGCCCGGCTTCAGTGCACCGATCTTGATGTTGTCGATACGTACGCGGCGCAGCTGGGTCACGCGGTAGCCGAACTCGGCCGCCATCAGCCGGATCTGCCGGTTCAGGCCCTGCTGCAGGATGATGCGGAAACCGAACTTGGCGATCCGCGAGGTCTTGCACGGCAGCGTCATCTGGTCATGGATGCGCACGCCACGGGCCATCGCGCGCAGGAATTCGTCGGTGACCGGCTTGTTAACCGCCACCAGGTATTCCTTCTGGTGGCCATTCTCGGCACGCAGGATCTGGTTGACGATGTCGCCGTTGCTGGTCATCAGGATCAGGCCTTCGGACTCCTTGTCCAGGCGGCCGATCGGGAAGATGCGCTGTTCATGGCCGACGAAGTCGACGATGTTGCCCTTCACCGTGCTTTCGGTGGTGCAGGTCACGCCCACCGGCTTGTTCAGCACGATGTACACGTGGCGGCGGGCGCCCGGCTTGCGGGCAGTGCGCACGCGCAGCGGCTGGCCGTCGACCAGCACCTTGTCATCCTCGCCGACCACCGCGCCGGTGCCGGCGGCATGGCCATTGACGGTGACCCGGCGGGCGGCGATCAGGCGATCGGCCTCGCGTCGGGAGCAGAAGCCGGTGTCGGCGATGTATTTGTTGAGTCGGCTGGTCATCGCCCCATTATCCGGCATCACCGCCCTTCCCGCCTCATGCCGTGGTCAACGGATCTTCGGTTTCTCCATCGAACACCCGGTTGCGGCCACTGCGCTTGGCCACGTACATGGCGTGGTCGGCGCGCCGCAGCAGCGCGGCCAGGTCATCTTCGGCCGGCCGCCACTGTGCCATGCCGATGCTCGCGGTCACCTCCAGAGCGGGCACCTGCAGGTCCCGGCAGGTCTCGGTGATGCGCTGGCGCAGGCGTTCCAGGCGGGTGGCCGCAACCTCACGCGGCATGCCCGGCAACAGCAGCAGGAACTCCTCGCCCCCCATCCGCACCACCTGGTCCTCGCTGCGGACAGCGGCGCGAAGCGCGCGGGCCACGGCCACCAGCACCTGGTCGCCGATCTCGTGGCCATGGCGATCATTGATGTCCTTGAACAGATCGATATCGAGGAAGCCGATCACCAGCGGCCCCCTCTCACGCTCGCCGCCCTGCAGATGCTGGGCCAGCTGCTGCAGGCCGGCACGGCGGTTGGGCAGGCCGGTCAGCATGTCGGTCTCGGCGAGCTGGCGCATTTCATCGCGCTGCTGGCGCAGCCGGCCCAGGCGCAGGTTGAGTGCATAGGCCGCCATCATCAGCAGCCAGGTGACCGCCAGCTGCAGGGCCTCCACCCGGTATTCCATCAACCAATGCGCGCTGGCGGCGTCGGTCACGATCAGCACCAGCATCGGCGCCAGTGCGGCCAGTCCGGCCAGCGACCAGACATCGCCGCGCAACCGGGCCCAGATGCCCATCGCCAACGACAGCACGCAGCCGGCAATGAAGCTCCACTGCAGGACCTGTGTGACCACGACCAGTCCATCGCGCTGCAACCACGGCACCAGTGCCGCCAGCGTGAGCAGGGACCACAACACCAGCTGCTGGCCCGCGCGCGAACGTGGCAGCACGCGGTCACCGCCGTTCAGGCGCCACAGCGCCGGCAACACCAGTGCCTGGGTCGCTGCAGTCAGCGCCAGCAGCCACCAGTCACCGCGCCCGCCGACGCGCAGCCAGGGCTCGGGATAGCCGCTGAGGCCGCCAAGGATCGACTGCCACAGCACCAGCACCAGGGTGGCACCGATATACATCAGGAAGCTGCGGTCGCGGGTGGTCAGGTAGGCCATCAGCGCCGACAGCGCCAGCGCGATTGCCACGGCGATGCATGCGGCGCGCACCAGCAGCCGGGCAGTGTCGTTCTGCTGCACCGGGCTGGGCGCACCCAGCTGCAATGTGGGAACCCAGCGCGCCTTCAGCGGCGTCTGCCAGGAGACCAGGAAGGGTTCGTGGCTGCCGGCAGCGGGTACCGCCACCATGCCGATGCCCGCACGGAAGCGCGAATCGCGGGTGCGCGCATCCTGCATGTTGCCGCAGATCTCACGATCACCGTGCTGCAGCCGCACTTCGCCGGCAAAGATGTTGAAGACATCCAGCGCCTGCGGCTCGCCGGACCAGCCTTCTGGCGGGGCATTCACCCGTGTCTGCTGGCGCGGCCCGGCCAGCATCTCCGGCGTGCACGCGCGATGTGGCGTAGGTTCGGCTGTCGCGGTGCCGACCAGAAGGTAATCGCGGCCAGCGTCGACGCTGCGCGCATGGCCCAGCCACGGCAACGCCAACCACACCAGCAGCAGGACAAGCACCGCCCCTGTTTCCAAACGCACCTGCCTGCCGCCCACGCCACGTCCTGTTCCTGCTTACGTCCGCGCCCATTGCGCGTCGCCCCTGGCGGCATTATCGCAGCGGAATGCACCACCGATGTGTAGACCAAAGTGGCGGGGGTACTGGCCCGGGCTGCCTCCCGGCACCCGCTGTAGTGCCGGCCGCTGGCCGGCAACCTCAACAGCAACAGCAACTGCGGGCTACCGAGCTGGGCGGGGCGGTATGGGCAGGCAGGACACGCCGTAAACCCATCCATGGGGGCTCGATGGCGCCTTGCTCGTGTGCGCCGTCCTGCGCACACGGCAAGACCGGGGTTGGGCGTCCTGCCCAACCCGCCCGAGGGCATGCCTCGGGCCCATGGCGCCAACGGTCCTGCCTGCCCATACCGCCCCACCCCTGACAGTGTCCCGCCATCTGGTAGATCCACGCCGTGCGTGGATGGATGTTCATACCGTTTCGAAATCAATGAATGGATTGGATGTCATCCACGCATGGCGTGGATCTACGTGTCGACCAAGGTCGACACCCACCAACAGCAGCCGGAATCTGTCGAAGGCGGGGTGGGTCCGGTTGCGGGGGCGTGAGCGCCATGGATGGCGCGACCGAGCCTACAGGGACGTACTTGCGGCGTCCCCCGCAACCGGACCCACCCCGCCATCCCACGGAATGCAGCTGTTGCTGTTGCTGTTGCTGTTGCTGTTGAGGTTGAGGGTGCCGGGCGCCGCCCGGCCGCAGCACCTTCAGCCGACAGCCGAGGGCCCCTGCGTACCGGCCAACCGCATCGGTCGCAGGTCAGCCAGGGTCAGCCGTTCCAGCGGCTGCGGCCGTTCGATGGCATAACCCTGCAGCCCCTGCACGCCCATCCCGGCCAGCGCCTCGGCAATTTCGGTGGTCTCCACCCACTCGGCCACCACCTCCATCTGCAGTTCGCGGCCCAGCTCGCTGATCGCGCGCACGCTGGCACGGCTGACCGGATCGGTGTCCATGTCGCGCACGAACGCCCCATCGATCTTCAGCATGTCCGCCGACAGCTGCCGCAGATAACCGAACGAGGACAGGCCCGAGCCGAAATCGTCCAGCGCCACCCGGCAGCCGCGCGCCTTGACCGCGTCGATGAAGGCACGCGCCTGGCTCAGGTTACCGATGGCCGCGGTTTCGGTGATCTCGAAACAGAGCTTGGACGCCAGCGCGCGGTTGCGCTCCAGCAGGTCACAGACGAAGGCAAGGAATCCCGGCTCGGCGATCGACTGGGCCGATACATTGACGTTGCACAGGCCCAGCTGCCGTACGTGCGCCGGGCACACCTGCAGGTGGCGGAAAAGCAGGCCGAGCACGTGCCGGTCCAGCACCACCGCCATGCCGTAGCGCTCCACCGCAGGCATGAACTGGCCCGGCAGGTGCAGCACGCCGTCACTGTCACGCATGCGCACCAGCACCTCGTAGTGCAGGTAGGACGGATCACCCACTTTGGCGATGCGCTGCGCATACAACAGCATCCGGTTCTCGGCCATGGCGCGACTGACGCCCTGCAGGCGTTCGGCCTCCAGCCGTCGCTCCTCCAGCGCCAGCCGGTTCTCGTTGAAGCAATGCACGCGGTTGCGACCGGCCTGCTTGGCCGCATAGCACGCGCTGTCGGCCGCGCTCATCAACCAGTTCACGTCCGGCGCCTCGGCTGTCACTTCGACCACGCCGACACTGCAGCTCAACTGGGGACTGCCCTCGCTGACCGGGAACGTGGCCTGGCCCAGGTTGCGGATCAACCGCTGCAGCACACGCTTGGCTTCATCCTGGTTGGCGCGGGCAAGGAACACCGCGAACTCGTCCGCCCCCAGGCGGCCGACCCAGTCGCCATCGCGCACCGCGCCGACCAGGTACTCGGCGAAACTGCGCAGCATCTGGTCGCCGGCCGCGTGGCCGAAGCTGTCGTTGACCAGCTTGAAGTGGTCCAGGTTGATGTAGCCCAGGGCATGGGTTCCACCGTCGGAGCGGACCTGCAGCAGCGATTTTTCCAGCAGGCGCTCGATCTCGCGACGATTGATCAGCCCGGTCAGGGGGTCATGGCTGGCGTGGTGCTCTATCTCACGTGCCAGGGCATGGTTCTGGCTGACATCCTCGACGATGGCGAACACCGACAGGCGGCCGCTGGCAGTGCGCACGCCGGTACCACTCCAGCGCCCCCACACCAGGCTGCCATCGCGGCGCCGGAAGCGCAACTCGCCCGGTCGCAGCTGACGTTCCCAGTCGATGCGGCCACTTTCATCGATCACCACCTCGCCCTCCATCAGCAGCTCGGCCAGCGACATCTGCAGCAGCACGTCCCGACGATGGTCGAGAATGTCGGCCATCGCCTGGTTGGCCTCCACCACCCGGCCGCCGGCATCCAGCTTGAGCATGCCGACGTTGGCTTGGTAGAAGGCGGCCCGGAAGCGGCTCTCATGCTCGGTCAGGTCCTTGCCGACCCGGCGCGCCAGGGCCACCGCCATCAGGCTGATCAGCAGGACCGACAGGCCGCCCACGGCCAGGGTCGCGATGCGCACCGCGCGGGCCATGCGCAGCAGTGCCTGCGAGAACGCCTGCGCCTGCCCGCGCAGCTGGTGGTCGATGCCACGCAGCCGATGCAGGTAGTCATCCACGGTCGCCTCGTCCAGCGGCCCCGAGCCATGGCGCCGTTGCAGTTCCTCCGCCAGCGACTGCATGGCCAGCAGGTTTGCGTCGGTCTGCCGCCACAACCAGGTGGCTTCGCGGAAGGCTCCGACGTTGCGCGCATGGCGGAACGAGAAGATCAGCCGCGGAATGTCGGCGCGGGCATTGCCCCCACGCAGAAAACCGGCGCGGGCTGTCGCCTCGTCCGGTTCGGGTTGCTCCAGCGCCTTGCGGGCCTGCAGGTCACCCAACGGAACCTGCAGTGCCGTCTGGGCATCCTGCAGATCCTGCAGATGGCCACGCGCCAGGTAACGGCTGAGCGCTGCGGTGGCGTCCTGCTGCCCCCGCGACCAGTAGCCCTGCCCTGCGATCCATGCGGTCGATGCCGCCTGCAGCTCCTGGATCACAGCCGACAGCGCGACCAGTCCGATCGCCATGCCCGTCAACAGCGCAAATCGCAGTCCCAGCCCGCGGGTCATCGGTACCCGTCGGCGCTGCTGGTCCATGCCACTTCTACCCATCCTGGATCCCCCGAATGTGCTGCGGTGACAATCTCCTACGGAACCGCGCCAGCCTAGAACCGGTGATGTGTGGGCCATGCGAAACCGGACCCGGCCGGTGATCGGCAGCGGAGGCCGGGCCGCCCTGGCGCCATGCAAACAACAACGCCAGCCCGGAGGCTGGCGTTGTTCGTCTACTTCAGCGCGGCTTAGAAGCTGCGCGGGCCACGTGGCTTGTTGAAGCCATCACGACGCGGCGGACGGCTGTCGCGGTCGCCGCCGGGGCCACCCGGACCGCTGCGACGCGGAGCTCCCGGGCCACCCGGACCGCCCGGACCACGCTTGTCGAAGCGCGGCTTGAACGGACGCGGCGCCGGATTGACCTCTTCACCGGCGGCCAACGGGCGCATCTGCAGCTGCTGGCCGGACACCCAGACCTTCTGCAGGTGGGTCAGCACGTCCGACGGCATCTGTGCCGGCAGATCCAGCAGCGAGAAGTCGTCGTGGATGTCGATACGACCGATGAAGCGGCTTTCCAGGCCGGCTTCATTGGCGATGGCGCCGACGATGTTGGCCGGCTTCACGCCATGCTGGTGGCCGACCGAAATGCGGTAGGTCTCCATGCCCTGCTCCGGTGCACCGCGCGGCGGCACGTCACGGCGCGGGCGCTGCTCGAAGCCACCCTCGGCATCGTCACGACGCGGGCCACGCTCGAAGCGCGGGCCGCGCTCGTTGCGGTCGCCACGTTCCGGGCGCTCAGTGCGCTCGAAACGCTCGCGCGGCGCACGCTCTTCGCGCGGTGCACGCACCGGCGGCTGCAGCAGGAACGGGGTATCGCCCTGCATCATCTTCGCCAGTGCGGCGGCCACTTCGATGGCCGGCACGTTCTGTTCGGACTCGAAACGCTCCAGCAGCTGGCGGTAGAAGTCCAGGCCGCCCTGGCCCAGCGTCTCGGTGATGCGCGAGGTGAACTTGTTGATGCGGTTGTCGTTGACCGCTTCCACGCTCGGCAGCTGCATTTCTTCGATCGGCTGGCGGGTCGCACGCTCGATCTGGCGCAGCATGCCCTTTTCGCGCGGGGTGGCGAACAGGATTGCTTCACCGCTGCGGCCGGCACGGCCGGTACGGCCGATGCGGTGCACGTAGCTTTCGGTGTCGTACGGGATGTCGTAGTTCAGCACGTGGCTGATGCGTTCCACGTCCAGGCCACGAGCAGCCACGTCGGTGGCGACCAGGATGTCCAGCTTGCCTTCCTTCAGCATGGCGATGGTGCGCTCACGCTGGGCCTGCTGCATGTCACCGTTGATGGCGGCAGCGGCCAGGCCACGGGCCTGCAGCTTGCTGGCCAGCTCTTCGGTGCCGGCCTTGGTGCGCGCGAAGACGATCATCGCGTCGAACGGCTCGACTTCGAGGATGCGGGTCAGCGCGTCCAGCTTGTGCATGCCGCTCACCCACCAGTAGCGCTGGCGGATGTTGGCCGAGGTGGTGGTCTTGGTCGCGATGGTGACTTCGACCGGGTCCTTCAGGTAGGTCTGCGCGATACGACGGATGGCCGGCGGCATGGTGGCCGAGAACAGCGCCACCTGGCGCTTCTCCGGCAGCTTCTTCAGCACCGCTTCGACGTCGTCGATGAAACCCATGCGCAGCATTTCATCGGCTTCGTCCAGCACCAGCGTCTTCAGCTCGGACAGGTCCAGCGTGCTGCGGTTCAGATGGTCGATGACGCGGCCGGGGGTACCGACCACGATGTGCACGCCGCGGCGCAGGGCCGTCAGCTGCTGGCCGTACGGCTGGCCGCCGTACACCGGCAGCACGCGGAAACCGGGGATCTTGGAGGAATAGGACTGGAACGCCTCGGCAACCTGGATGGCCAGCTCGCGGGTCGGGGCCAGCACCAGGGCCTGCGGCTTGATCTGCTGCAGGTCGATGTTGGACAGCACCGGCAGCGCGAAGGCCGCGGTCTTGCCGGTACCGGTCTGGGCCTGGCCCAGCACGTCGCGGCCTTCCAGCATCGCCGGGATGGTGGCAGCCTGGATCGGCGACGGCGTTTCGTAGCCGATGGCAGTGACAGCCTGCATGACAGAATCGGACAGGCCGAGCTGCGCGAACTGCAGCTGCGCTTGGGTTTCTTGGGACATGGGGAACTCCGAAGGCACTGCCACGAGCATGGCAGGCGAAAAAAAAGGGGGATTCCGCGCTTTGGGCGCCCTTCTTATCGCGTGCCCTGGCGCTGCTCGGTTGGAGCTGAGGTTTTACTCGCTCAGAGCGGAATGATACCGCACTGTGCCTGAACAAGGTGTACAGGAAGCCAACGGCATGCCGTTACGGCCCGCCGTGGCGCACAATAGGCGCCCATTTTACCGCCGCGGGCCCCTGTCCTGCAGCGCCTGCCCCAGGAAACCCGTTCCATGCAGATCCTCGAATTCGACCTCGACGGCGATTACGTCGAACTCAAGCAGTTGCTGAAGCTGGCCGACCTGGTCACCAGCGGCGGCGAAGCCAAGATGGTCATCAGCGAAGGCCTGGTGCTGGTCGATGGCGAGGTCGAGCTGCGCAAGGCCTGCAAGATCCGCGCAGGCCAGGTGGTCGAGTTCAACGACAGCCAGATCCGCGTCCTGGCCGCCGCGTAAGTCACCGCGTGGCCGTCAGGCCACGCGCTGTGTCAGGTGGGCGGCAATCAACTGCCGGAACGGTGCCACCCCCTGCGCTACCCGCAACCCGGCCGCCCGCAACAGGCGCGCCGGACGACGGTCGTCGGTATACAGGCTGGCAATCGCATTGGTCGCTTCATACAGCGGCCGCGCCGCCAGCCGATGCCCCCGCTGGTAGCGGCCCAGCATGCCGGCCGCGGCGATGTCCGCTCCACGTCGCTGCTGCTCGGCGATGCCCTGCGCCAGCCGCTGCGCGCTGGCCAGGCCCAGGTTGAAACCATGTGCGGTGACCGGGTGCATGCCCACTGCGGCATCACCGATCAGTGCCGAACGTTCGCCGACAAAGCGGTGCGCATATACCCCGACCAGGGGATAGGCCTGTGGCGTGGCCACCGGCTGCATGCGTCCCAGGCGGTGTTCGAAGAAGCCGCTGATGGCCTCCCCGAACGCGATCTCATCCATCGCCAGCAGCGCTTCGATCTGCCGGGGCGGCAGGGTGATCACCGCCGATGCCTGGCCTTCGTTGAGCGGCAGCAGCGCCATCGTGCGGCCATAGCCGAACCACTCCCACGCCGTGTGGTGGTGATCGCGCTCGACCTGCATCCTGCAGACCAGCATCGATTTGCCGAAGTCACGCATCTGCGCACCGATGCCGAGCATGCGGCGGGTGCCGGAGAAGCGACTGTCGGCACATACCAGCAGCCGCGCATGCAGCTCGCTGCCATCGTCCAGGCGCACCACGTGGCCCTGGCTGTCGGCGCGTACCGCCTGCACCTTGCGGCCATCAAACAATTCCAGCCCGTCCTGGCCCTGCACCGCCTGCCAGGCCGCGCGGCGGATCAGATGGTTGGGCACCAGCCAGCCCAGCGGCTGGCCATCGACCTGGCTGCTGGCGAAGGTCAGCGCGAAGGGCGAACCTCCGTTCAGCACCCGCGCGTCGCGCAGTTCGGCAACCTCGGCTTCGGGCAGGCGCTGCCACAGGCCAAGCTGTTCCAGGCTTTGCCGCGAGGCATGGGTCAGGGCGATTTCGCGGCCGTCGAAGGCCGCCTCGGCCAGGGCCTGGCGCGGCTGTGCCTCGACCAGCCCCACCTGCAGGCCAGTGCTGGCCAGCGCGCGCGCAAAGCACAGCCCGGCCGGTCCGGCGCCGACCACCACCACGTCCATCCTGCGCATGCGCGCCTCCTGCCGTTGATCCAGTCGCGGCCAGCATAGCGCTGCGTGCCTGACCGGCCTTGATCTGGATCAGCTGCGCGTCACAGCAGCGCGAACACCATCGCCAGGATCGCCACGATCGACACCAGCCAGACCAGGCTGCGCACATAGGGCACGCCGGCTGCGTACAGCGGCAGGTAGACAACACGTGCCCAGAAGTAGACCTGCGCCGCCAGCGCGGTGGTGTCGCTGCCACGCCCGGCCAGCATCACCGCAATCGCAGCGGCGGCGAAGAACGGGAAGGTCTCGAAGAAGTTGGATTGCGCCCGCTGCAGTCGTCCAGCCAGTGGACTCAGCGGCTTGGACGAGTCGTCTCGTGCAGAAGCGTTCCATTTCATCCCGCGCTCGCGGGTGACCACGGTGGAGGCGGCAAAGATGTAGACGAAACCCAGCAGCATCGCCCACGCCAGCATCGTCAGTTCGGTGGCCATCGTCGATCTCCGTCAGGGGCTGGATGCGCGCAGGCTGTAGCCGGCCAAGCGCCAGGTCTGGTCTTCGTCGAAGCGGAACGACACCAGCTCGCGTACCGGCTGCGCGCTGTTGGCGAAGCGGGTCGGGAAGCTGACGTTGATGTACAGGCCTTCGGGCACCGCAGCACCTGCAGCGTATTTCACGCGGGTGATGGTCGGCTGGCCACGCCCGGCCAGCGCGCCAAGACGCGTGCGGTCTGCCGCAAGCTGGCTGACGAAGGCCGCCTTGGGCACTGCGCGGCGGGCAACCGCCGAGGCGCCGTCCCACAGCTCACCGGCCCGATTGGCGTCGACCAGTTGCGCGGCCTTCAATGCGGCACTGCCCATTTCCGCGTCCTGTTTCTGCACCTGCGCCTGCTGGGCCGGGCTCAACGCCGGCGCGGCAGCAGTGGCCGGCTTCGCGGCCGTCGGTGCGCTCGGCGCGGGGCGAGCCGGGGCCGGTGCGGGCGTGGCCGGCGCCGGCGTTTGCGCCAGTGCAGCCAGGGGCAACAGGGACAGCAGCAGGAGCACGCGCTTCATGGACACCGCCGGTTCGATGGAAAGAACCGCAGTCTACGCCAGCGCAGTGAGTGGACCGTCAGCGCGCCTGGACGCTGCCTTCCACCGCGCCCGCCTCGGCCTGCGCCGCCGGTGCCGCCGATGCCGCGGGCAGCTGCTCGGCCACCGGCGGCTGCTCCGGCGGTGCCGGTGGCAGCGTAGCCACGTCGATCTCCGACAGCGGGCTTTCCTCCGGGCACACCGGGTCGGGGAAGCCGAAGCGCTGCTTCAGCGACTGGCCACAGCTGTTGATCGATTCCATGTCGGCACCGTCGCGCTTGCACTGCTGGTCGAACGCCACCAGGAACGCATCCTTGCGCTGCACGAAGTCGTCGCCGCAGGTACGCATCTGCTTGATCCGCTCCAGGTCGTCCTGCACGGCGTTGGTCCCGTCCAGGCCGTACTGGCGAAGCTCTTCGGCAGTCAGCAGGCGCAGGCTGCGGTTGGGCACGGTCATCATCAGGTCGGCCACACCCACCGCCACACCATTGCGCTGCAGATAATCCTTCACGTTGTCATAGACCTCGTGCAGTTCGCGGTTGAGCTCTGCGCGCGAAGTGGCCTTGGAACTGATGCGCATCATGCGGTGGATGCCGACCTTGCCGGTCAACAGGCGGTTGTCGCCGGCAGCCAGCACGAACACGCAGGCGCTGTGGCAGATCGAGCCCTCGCGCACCCAGATGGTCCAGCCGGATTCGCCGATGCTGTCGCCGGCAACGATGGCCGATTCCACCTGGCCACCGCTGGAATCCAGATCCAGGATGCGCTTGTGGATCTGCAGCTCGTCGGCGACCACGGCCAGCCGCCACATCATCTCGGCAAACCCGGGGTTGATCTTGCCGTTGTAGCGCACGCGCAGCAGGCCACGCTCGGCGCACGGCGCCAGCGCCTGCTTCAACTGTTCGCGCTGCAGGCCTTCCAGTTCAATGCCATCGCCGCCGTCGCCAGCGTAATCGGTGGTGCAGCTGACCCAGGCCTTGCCGTTTTCCAGCTGCGCCTGCGGCCAGGGCCGATCAGCCCGGCTGCGCGCCTGTGCCGGCGGGGGCGGCGCATCGGCGGCATTGATCGACACCATGTTTTCGCCATCGCTGGCCGGGGCCCGCGTGGCCTTGTCGGCAGCGGTGACGTTGCCGGGGTTCTCCAACTGGCTGCAGCCCGCCAGGGCCAGGAATAACAGGGGCAACCAGCGGAGTTTGGCGGACATCGGGCAACCGGATTCAGACAGGCAAGAACCACAGTCTACCCGTCCATGGCGCGCATTCAGCGCCCGCCACTGAACCTGTTCTGACCCTCACGTACCGTCATTTCCCATTCCAGTGTCTTCCCCCTTCCCATCCACGCATGGCGTGGATCTACATGTCGACCAAGGTCGACACCCACCAAGAGCAGGCCATGCCATCTCGACAGTTCGCGGAAATCTGTCGAAGGCGGGGTGGATCCGGTTGCAGGGGTGTCCGCGGCATGGATGCCGCGGCCAAGCTTACAGGGACGTACTTGCAGCGTCCCCTGCAACCGGACCCACCCCGCCATCCCACGGCTAGCCCGCTGTTGCCGTTGCCGTTGCCGTTGCCTTTGCGGGTGCCGGGCGCAGCCCGGCCAGGCCCCTCCAGCATCCATGTCCGAATATGGCGAGTACTACCGCCCGCAGGCGCCTAGACTGGCGCCATGGATACCGCACTCGCCCTCGACACTGCCGCCTGCGATCGCGCTCGCCTGGCCCGTGATGCACGCTTCGACGGCGTATTCTTCACCGCCGTGCGCAGCACCGGCATCTACTGCCGGCCGGTGTGCCCGGCGCCACCACCGAAGCCGCGCAACATCACCTATTTCCCCACGGCTGCGGCCGCTGCGTCCGCCGGCTATCGCCCCTGCCTGCGCTGCCGCCCCGAGCTGGCCCCGCTGGCACAACAGGCGCTGGCCGGACAGGCCGTGCAGCGGGCCCTGGCGCTGATCCATGCCGGCTTCCTGCAGGACCAGCCGGTGGCCGAGCTGGCAGGAAAGATCGGCCTCAGCGCACGCCAGCTGCAACGCCTGTTCGTCGAACGGCTGGGCGCAACGCCAGGGCAGATCCACGCAACCCATCGCCTGCTGCTGGCCAAGCAGCTGCTGACCGAAACCACGCTGCCGGTGACCGACGTGGCACTGGCCGCTGGTTACAACAGCCTGCGCCGCTTCAATACGGCATTCCTGCAGGGCTGCGGCATGGCGCCCACCGTACTTCGCCGCCAACACCATCCCCTGGCCGCCGACGATGGCGGGCTGGTGCTGCGCCTGGGCTATCGACCGCCGCTGGATTTCCCCCGCATGCTGGCCTTCCTGCGCAAGCGCAGCCTGCCCGGCATCGAACTGATCGGTGAAGACAGTTACCAGCGCGTGTTGAGCACAGCCGAGCGCCCCGCCCTGCTGCGCGTCACCGCCGACCCGAAGCGGCCCGAGCTGCGCCTGCAACTGGGCGCGGTCGACCCACGCCTGATTCCGGACATCGTGCGCCGCGTGCGCCGTGTGTTCGACCTGGACGCCGACCTGCAGCAGGTGCACGCAGCGCTGGGCGATGAACCGCTGTTGGCGCGCGGCATCGCCGAGCGCCCCGGCCTGCGCGTGCCAGGCGGATGGGACGGCTTCGAGGTGGGCGTGCGCGCGGTACTGGGCCAGCAGGTCAGCGTGGCCGCGGCCACCACGTTCGCGCGCCGGCTGGTCGATGCCTACGGTGCGCACCTGCCCGGCATGCCGTCCGAATTCGACCGTCAGTTTCCAGCGCCGGACGTACTGGCCGACGCGCCGCTGGAATCGATCGGCCTGCCACGCAGCCGCGCCGCCACCGTGCGCGCCCTCGCCGCAGCCTGCGCCAGCGGCCAGCTGGACTTCGGGCCGGGGCAGGCACTGGAGGAATTCGTCGCCCGCTGCGTGGCCCTGCCCGGCATCGGCCCGTGGACGGCGCAGTACATTGCCCTGCGCGGGCTCGGCCAGCCTGATGCCTTCCCCGCCGGTGACCTGGTGCTGCAGCAGGTGCTGGGCCACGCGCAGGGCCAGCGCCTCAGCGAACGCGCCACCGAGGCCCGTTCGCAATCATGGCGACCATGGCGCGCCTATGCCGTGCTGCATCTGTGGCACCTGTCCGGCACTTTCGTTGGAGAACCCTCATGAACCTCTTGTTCGATCGCTTCGATACACCGATCGGTGAACTGACCATCGCCGGGGATGAGAATGGCCTGGCCCACGTTCTGTTCCCGGAAAACCGCCATCCTGCGCGCGGCCGCGAGCACTGGCATTACGCGCCTGGCGCATTGCCGGAGGCGCGCGAACAGTTGCTGCAGTACCTGCACGGTGAGCGCAGCGGTTTCGACCTGGCGCTGGCACCGCATGGCACGCCGTTCCAGCTGCGCGTCTGGCATGCGCTGGCGTTGATTCCCTTCGGCCAGACCTGGAGCTACCTGCAGCTGGCGCAGCAGCTGGGTCAGCCGACGGCGACCCGTGCGGTCGGCGCGGCCAATGGCCGCAATCCGTTGCCGATCGTGCTGCCGTGCCATCGCGTGATCGGCAGCAACGGTACGTTGACCGGTTTCGGTGGCGGCCTGGAAACCAAAGCGGCGTTGTTGCGGCTGGAGCAGCGACAGGCACCGCTGTTTGCATGAGGGTTGGAGGCAGGGCTGCGCCCTGCACCCGCTACAAGCCAGAGCAACATCAACGTCAACGTCAACATCAACGTCCAAAGCGGTCTATCCGAGGGTGGTCGGGGCGGTGTCGGGTTGCGGGGACGCCGCAAGTACGTCCTTGTAGCAACTGTGTTGCTGGAGGAGCGCCAGCCCTTCCGGTAAACGGGCACGGTAGTGCCGGCCGCTGGCCGGCAGCCTCAGGAGCAACGCCCTCTGGTGCGCTCAGGCGGGGATCGATCCGCCTTGAG
>NZ_JBFTIX010000005.1:0-497933 GCF_056395105.1 Stenotrophomonas sp. 10L48
CAAATCCAATCGAAATCGAATATTTCGACAATTGATCGAAGAGCATCCACGCATGGCGTGGATCTACGTGTCGACCAAGGTCGACACCCACCAAGAGCAGGCCATGACATTCCGACAGATCGCGGGAAATTGTCGGAGGCGGGGAGGGGGCAGATGGCGGGGGCGTGAGCGCCATGGATGGCGCGACCGAGCTTACATGGACGTACTTGCAGCGTCCCCCGCCATCTGTCCCCTCCCCGCCATCCCACGAAATGCAGGCTTTTGCTTTTGGTGTTGCTGTTGCTGTTGAGGTTGCCGGCCAGCGGCCGGCACTACCGTGGGTGCAGGGCGCAGCCCTGCCGAACACCCCCGCCTACATTCTGCTTACGAACGACTGACATTGTGCTCATGGTGCATGGGCCACGCTGTAGCTCGGTGTTTACAGCGAGGATGCATGGTGGTCTGGCAACAGCTGCAGCAGTACCTGTGGCCGATCGGCAGCGCCCTGGTGGTTGGCGGCCTGGGGGCTTGGGCCGTACTGGCCCTGTACCGTCGCCTTCGCGGGCGTGACCGGCGCCGTGCGCGCATTGGCCGGGTGATCGGACCGCCGCTGGCTCTTGCACTGCCCGTGCTGTTGCTGGTTCCGGCGCTGCAGACCACGCCATTGCCGGAACACACGCTCGATCAACTGCTGCGCGTGCTGCACATCGCCCTGACTGCCTGCTTCATCTGGTTGCTGGTGCGCGGCGTTGCGGCGGGTGAGCGGGCGATCCTGCGCAGCCACCCGATCGATGTGTCGGACAACCTTGAAGCGCGCCGCATCCAGACCCAGACGCGAGTGCTCAGCCGCGTGCTGATGGGCGGCATCATCGTGCTCGGTGCTTCGCTGGTGCTGCTGACCTTCCCGATGGTGCAGAAGATCGGCACCGCACTGTTGGCGTCGGCGGGCCTGATCGGCCTGGTGGCGGGTATCGCCGCCAAACCGGTGTTCGGCAATCTGATCGCGGGCCTGCAGATTGCGGTGACCCAGCCGATCCGGCTCGATGATGTGGTGATCGTCGAGGGCGAATGGGGGCGCATCGAAGAGATCGGCAGCAGCTACGTGGTGGTGCGCATCTGGGATGAGCGGCGGATGGTGGTGCCGTTGACCTGGTTCATCGAGCACCCGTTCCAGAACTGGACACGACGCAGTGCCGACCTGCTGGGTACGGCCTTTCTGTGGCTGGACTACCGTGCGCCGATCGCGGCGATACGTGCCGAGCTGGAACGCATCTGCCAGGGCCAGCCGCTGTGGGATGGACGGGTGTGCGTGACGCAGGTGACCGAGACCAGCGAGCGCGCGATCCAGGTGCGGCTGCTGGTCAGCGCGCGCAGTTCCGGTGATGCATTCGACCTGCGCTGCCTGGTGCGCGAACGCATGCTGGATTTCCTCGCACGCGAACATCCGCAATCGTTGCCGCAGGTGCGCGCGCGCCTGCAGCGGGACGATGAGCTGGATATGCCGCGGATGCGGCGTGCAGGCAGCGCCGATGTGCGTTCACCCGGTGCGGAGGATGGTGAGGCGGCCATCGCGCCGGCGGAGCCGCGCCCGGAATGGTAGCGCCGGGCCATGCCCGGCGGATTGCAGAGTGCCGCTGCGCTCGCCGGCACGGCCCGGCGCTACCATCCATTGGGTCAGGGGTCGCCGGATTCGATCAAGGTATCGGTATCGAAGTGCGGTGGGCGCCGGGCGCGCGTGCGCTGCTCATACGCGTAGGCCATCTCGATCAACTTCGGCTCGCTCCAGGCCGTGCCCATGAACAACAGCCCCGCAGGCAGGCCATCGATCTGGCCCATCGGCACGCTCAGGCTGGGGTAGCCGGCGACGGCGGCGACGCTGTAGCTCTCGCCGGGGAAGTCATCGCCGGTGCTGCGCAGGGGCCAGGCCACACCGGTCGTCGGTGCGACCAGCGCATCCAGCTTCTGCGATGCCAGCACGGCGTCGATGCCTTCCGGGCCCGCCAGTCGCCGCGCATCGCTGCGCGCGCGGATGTAGACGGGATCGCCCAGGCCTGGAGTCGCCTGGGCTTCCTGCAGCAGCTCCTGGCCGAACAGGCCCAGTTCCTGGCCTTTGTGCGCCTCGTTGAAGGCGATCAGCCCGGCCAGGCTGCGCAGTGGCGCCTGGTAGGTGTTGAGGTAGCGCTCCAGACCCGCCTTGAATTCGTACAGCAGGACGATGCGCTCGGCATCGGCCCAGGCGCCCTGGTTGGGTAATTCCACCGGTACCACCACGGCGCCGGCTCGGCGCAGTTCAGCGACAGCCTGTTCAACCAGCGGTGGCATCCCGCGATATTTCAGCAATGGTGTCTGCAGCAGGCCGATGCGCTTGCCGCGCAGGCCCTGCGGATCCAGCCGTGCGGTGTAGTCGTAGACTGCGCGGCCGGGCATGGTCGCAGTGGCGGGATCGGCGTCATCGCGGCCAGCGATGGCGGTCAGCACGGCGGCGGCGTCGGCGACGCTGCGGGTCATCGGGCCCGCGGTGTCCTGGCTGAAGGAGATCGGGATGATGCCTTCGCGGCTGACCAGGCCGACGGTCGGTTTCAGGCCGACCACGCCGTTGATCGCTGCGGGGCAGACGATGCTGCCATCGGTTTCAGTGCCGATGGCCACGCTGGCCAGGTTGGCGGCCACGGCCACCGCGCTGCCGCTGCTGGAGCCGCAGGGTGAATGACTGAGGCGGTAGGGATTGCGGGTCTGGCCGCCGCGCGCGCTCCAGCCGGAGATGGAGTCGTTGCCGCGGAAGTTGGCCCACTCGCTGAGGTTGGTCTTGCCCAGCACCACTGCGCCCGCTTCGCGCAGGCGGCGGACTAGGTAGGCATCGCCAGGGCGGAAGCCCTGCAGGGCCAGCGAGCCGGCACTGGTGGCCATCGGTGCGGCGTTGATGTTGTCCTTCAGCAGGATCGGGATGCCATGCAGGGGGCCGCGCAGGCGGCCGGCACGGCGCTCCTGGTCGCGCTGTGCGGCTTCCTTGAGGGCATCGGGGTTGAGTTCGATCACCGCGCGCAGGCGTGGCCCGGTGCGGTCCAGGGCGGCGATGCGCTTGAGGTAGGCGCCGGTCAGGGTGACGCTGTCGAGCTCACCGGCGACCATCCGCGCCTGCAGGTCGGAGACTTCGGTCTCGGCGTAGGGGAAAGGCATAGAACTGTTGCCGGGTTCACCGGCATGCGCGGTGGACGCGGCCGGGCTGCAGCCAGCAGCGAGCCCCGCAGGCAACGCGGTGATCAGGAAGGACAGGAGGGGCGGCAAGGACAGGCGCATGGGGCAGCTTCGACGGCTCCGATCCCCAGTGTAGCGGCTGCTCAGCGACGGCGCTTGCGCAGGTCGCGCGCCAGCACGTAGACGACGATCAGGTTGATCGCCAGCACCGTCCACGAGGCCCAGCCGGGATGGCGGACGATCGCGTAGATGTCGAAGGGCAGATAGATGGAGGCGGTCAGGCAGCCCAGCCAGGAAGCCCATGCCTTGGCTTTCCAGAGGCCCCAGGCCTCGACCAGGTGCAGCAGGCCGTAGCCGATCATCGCCGCCGCAGCCAGGTGCACCGCGTCGGGACTGATTGCATTCAACAGCGAGGGCAGGGTGCCGTGATCCGGGTCCAGGCTGAAACGCCGGATCAGGGCATTGACGCCGTCGCGAAGCGGCTGCGGGCCGAGGATTTCCAGCCCGGTGGCCGCCAACAACGCCAGCATCGCCTTGCTCGCTTCGAGCAAGGCGATGACATGGAGGCCCGGATGCCGGTGTGGATCCGGGTTGTAGCCGTTCTGGCTCACGGTTCGCTGGATCAGCCGCCGCGCGAGTTCTTCTTGCGGTCGCTTTCGGTCAGGAACTTCTTGCGCAGACGGATCTCCTTCGGGGTGATCTCGACCAGCTCGTCGTCTTCGATGAAGTCCAGGGCCTGTTCCAGCGAGTACTTGATCGCCGGGGTCAGCTGGATCGCATCGTCCTTGCCCGAAGCGCGCATGTTGGTCAGCGGCTTGGTCTTGATCGCGTTGACGGTCAGGTCGTTGTCCTTGGAGTGGATGCCGACCAGCTGACCTTCATACACGTTGTCGCCTTCAGCAGCGAACAGCTTGCCGCGTTCCTGCAGCGGGCCCAGCGAGTACGCGGGGGTGGTGCCCGGCGCATTGGCGATCATCACACCGTTGATGCGCTTGGCGATGGCGCCCTGTTCCTTCGGACCGTAATGGTCGAACACGTGGAACAGCAGGCCCGAGCCCTGGGTGAGGGTCTTGAACTCGTTCTGGAAGCCGATCAGGCCACGGGCCGGGATCTGGTATTCCAGGCGGACACGGCCCTTGCCGTCCGATTCCATGTTCTTCAGCTGGCCCTTGCGGGTGCCCAGCTTTTCCATCACGCCGCCCTGGTGGACTTCTTCGATGTCCACCACCAGCTGCTCGATCGGCTCCATGGCCTGGCCGTCGATCTGCTTGATGATCACTTCCGGGCGCGACACGGCCAGCTCGTAGCCTTCACGACGCATGTTCTCGATCAGCACCGACAGGTGCAGTTCGCCACGGCCGGAGACCAGGAACTTGTCGGCGTCTTCCAGCTGTTCGACCTTCAGGGCCACGTTGTGGACCTGCTCGCGGTCCAGGCGGTCCTTGATCTGGCGGCTGGTCAGGAACTTGCCACCGGACAGGTCCTTGTTGCCGGCGAACGGCGAGTTGTTGACCTGGAAGGTCATCGAGATGGTCGGCTCGTCGACGGTCAGTGCCGGCAGGGCTTCCGGGGTTTCCGGGTGGCACAGGGTGTCGGAGATGGTCAGCTCCGGAATACCGGAGATGGCGACGATGTCACCGGCTTCGGCGGTGTCCTGCTCGATGCGCTCCAGGCCCAGGAAGCCCAGCACCTGGGCAACCTTGCCGTTGCGCTTCTTGCCTTCACGGTCGATCACCGCGACCTGCATGTTCTTCTTCAGGGTGCCGCGCTGGATGCGGCCGATGCCGATCACGCCCACGAAGTTGTTGTAGTCCAGCTGGCTGATGCGCATCTGGAACGGACCTTCCGGGTCCACTTCCGGCTTCGGCGCGTGCTGCATGATCGCTTCGTACAGCGGGGTCATGTCGCCGTCGCGCACGGTGTCTTCCAGGCCGGCGTAGCCGTTCAGGGCCGAGGCGTAGACGATCGGGAAGTCCAGCTGCTCATTGGTGGCGCCGAGCTTGTCGAACAGGTCGAAGACCTGGTCGATCACCCACTCCGGACGCGAGCCCGGACGGTCGACCTTGTTGACCACGACGATCGGCTTGAAGCCCATCGCGAAGGCCTTCTGGGTGACGAAGCGGGTCTGCGGCATCGGGCCGTCCATCGCGTCGACCAGGATCAGCACGGTGTCGACCATCGACAGCACGCGCTCGACCTCGCCGCCGAAGTCGGCGTGTCCGGGGGTGTCGACGATGTTGATCCGGTTCTTGATACCGGTCTTCTTGTCTTCCCAGGTGATGGCGGTGTTCTTGGCCAGGATGGTGATGCCGCGTTCCTTTTCCTGGTCGTTGCTGTCCATCACGCGCTCGGCGAGGACGGTACGCTCGGACAGGGTGCCGGACTGCTTCAGCAGCTGGTCGACCAGGGTGGTCTTGCCATGGTCGACGTGAGCGACGATGGCGATGTTGCGAAGGTTTTCGATGGACATACGAAAGGGGGCCAGTCGGCGCCGGATTTGGAAAAAGAAGTCCAACATTATACGTCGAACTTGACGATTGGCGAAAACCTGGATTTCAGGACCGCTGAGGCCCCCATTCAGCCTGCCCCCCGGCGCTGCCCGTCCGCAGGCTGAAGACCCTGTCTGCGCACATGGTCGAAGCCGCCCATGCCACGGGGGAGGTGTATCCTTATGGGGCTGATTACACACCCCGCATCCCAAGGATCTGCATGTCCCTCATCGCCACTTTCGACACCACCCAGGGCCCGATCAAGGTCGAGCTGTTCGCCGACAAGGCGCCGCTGACGGTCGCCAACTTCGTGAACCTGGTCAAGCGCGGCTTCTATGACGGCCTGATCTTCCACCGCGTGATCCCCGATTTCATGATCCAGGGCGGCTGCCCGCAGGGTCGTGGCACCGGCGGCCCGGGCTACAAGTTCGAAGACGAGAAGAATGGTGTGAAGCACCAGATCGGCTCGCTGTCGATGGCCAACGCCGGCCCGAACACCAATGGCAGCCAGTTCTTCATCACCCACATCAAGACCGATTGGCTGGACGGCAAGCACACCGTGTTCGGCCAGGTCCTGGAAGGCCAGGCGATCGTTGATTCGGTCAAGCAGGGCGACGTGATCCATTCGATCACCCTGGAAGGCGACACCGACGCCGTGCTCGCCGCCCAGGCAGAGCGCGTGGGTGAGTGGAACAAGATCCTCGCCGCCTGATCCAATACCCGGACGGCCCCCTGCAGAGGGGGCCGTTTCCATGTTGCGGCCGCCCCGCCAGGCCTGTCCCCGCCCGCGCGGCCATCTCCCACAACGCTACTTAGCTTCTTAGCAGAGGAAATCCCCATGAAAGCACCTGTTCGTGTTGCCGTGACCGGCGCCGCCGGCCAGATCGGCTACGCCCTGCTGTTCCGTATCGCCTCCGGTGAAATGCTGGGCAAGGACCAGCCGGTCATCCTGCAGCTGCTGGAGCTGCCGGTCGACAAGGCCCAGGCCGCCCTGAAGGGCGTGATGATGGAGCTGGAAGACTGCGCGTTCCCGCTGCTGGCCGGCATGGTCGGTACCGACGACGCTGAAGTCGCCTTCAAGGACGCCGACATCGCCCTGCTGGTCGGCGCACGTCCGCGCGGTCCGGGCATGGAGCGCAAGGATCTGCTGCTGGAAAACGCGAAGATCTTCACCGCCCAGGGCGCCGCACTGAACAAGGTCGCCAAGCGTGACGTGAAGGTGCTGGTGGTCGGCAACCCGGCCAACACCAACGCCTACATCGCCATGAAGTCGGCGCCGGACCTGAACCCGCGCAACTTCACCGCCATGCTGCGCCTGGACCACAACCGTGCGCTGAGCCAGCTGTCGACCAAGCTCGGCAAGCCGGTCGCCGGCATGGAGAAGCTGGTGGTGTGGGGTAACCACAGCCCGACCATGTACCCGGACTACCGTTTCGCCACCGCCGATGGTGCGTCGATCGCCGATGCGATCAACGACCAGGAGTGGAATGCCAACACCTTCATCCCGACCGTCGGCAAGCGCGGCGCGGCGATCATCGAAGCCCGCGGCTCGTCCTCGGCAGCTTCGGCGGCCAACGCAGCGATCGACCACGTGCGTGACTGGGTGCTGGGCAGCAACGGCAAGTGGGTCACCATGGGCGTGCCGTCCGACGGTTCCTACGGCATTCCGGAAGGCGTGATCTTCGGCTTCGCGGTCACCACCGAGAACGGCGAGTACACCCTGGTCAAGGATCTGCCGGTCGACGACTTCAGCCAGAAGTACATCGACAAGACCCTGGCCGAGCTGGAAGAAGAGCGCGCCGGCGTCGCCCACCTGCTGGGTTGATGCGGTCGGTGCCGGCACCCTGCCGGCACCTTTCCATCAGGATAGGTACCGGCCGTTGGCCGGTACGCAGGAAACGGGGAGGCTTCGGCTTCCCCGTTTTCGTATGGAGTACCTGGCAACGATATGATCCTTCTGCATTACATCGACGACGCGCTGCTGGTGGCCGAGAAGCCGGCCGGCCTGCTGTCCGTGCCCGGCCGCTCGGCGGAGAACCAGGACTGCGTGGTCGCACGGCTGCAGGCGGTGTATGCCGATGCGCTGACCGTGCATCGCCTGGACCAGGTCACCTCTGGCCTGCTGCTGCACGCGCGCGGCAAGGACATGCAGGTAGCGCTGTCGATGCAGTTCGAGAAGCGCCAGGTGGGCAAGCGTTATGAAGCCATCGTGCAGGGGCTGCTGGAAGATGATGCCGGTGAAGTGGACCTGCCGCTGATCGTCGACTGGCCGAACCGGCCCAAGCAGATGGTCGACCACGAACGCGGCAAGCCGGCACTGACCCGATGGCGGGTACTGTCGCGTGACACCGAGGCGCAACGCACGCGCGTTGAACTGGAACCGGTCACCGGCCGCAGCCATCAGCTGCGCCTGCACATGGCCAGCCTGGGTCATCCAATCGTCGGCGACGTGCTGTATGGCGCAGAGGCCGCGCAGCGCGTGTGCCTGCATGCGCGCAAACTGCAGTTCACTCATCCGGTGACGGGCGAGGCGCTCGCGTTCGAGTCTACGACTCCGTTCTAGAAGGGTAGGGTGTTCGGCAGGGCTGCGCCCTGCACCCTGCTACGAACCGAAGCAATGTCAAAAGCCAAGGCAGCTCTGGATTTCTGCGTGTTGGGCGGGGCGGTGTGGGTTGGCAGGACACGCCGTTAACCCATCCATGGGGGCTCGATGGCGCCATCCATGGCGCCAACGGTCCTGCCAACCCGCACCGCCCCGCCTTCGGCAGATCTCCGGTGACGGAGGTCTGTCCGCGCTTTGCGTGGATCAAATCCATCGGAATCGAATATTTCGACAGTTCATCGAAAAGCATCCACGCATGGCGTGGATCTACGTGTCGACCAAGGTCGACAGCTACCAACAGCAGCCCAACAGCAGCGGGAAACTGTAGCCCAACAGCAGCGGGAAATTGTCGAAGGCGGGGTGGGTCCGGTTGCGGGGGCGTGAGCGCCATGGATGGCGCGACCGAGCCTACATGGACGTATTCACGGCGTCCCCCGCAATCGGACCCACCCCGCCATCCCAAGGAATACTTGCTGTTGCTGTTGCGGTTGCGGTTGCCGTTGCTTCGGCGGGTGCAGGGCGCAGCCCTGCCGGCAACACACCCCCTACCAAGGTAGGGCGGCCCACGCGCCAGCGCCGGACTATGCTCGAAGCCATGACTTTGTCTGGGAGGGCTGCGTCATGAACTACGAGGAAACCTACCGCCGTTCGATCGACGAGCCGGAGGCATTCTGGGGCGAGGAAGCCAAGCGCATCCATTGGCACACGCCGCCGCAACAGGTGCTCGACTACAGCAACCCGCCGTTCCGGCGCTGGTTCGTGGGTGGTGAAACCAACCTCTGCTACAACGCCGTCGACCGGCATCTGGCCGACCGCCCGGACCAGCTCGCACTGGTCGCCATCTCCACCGAAACCAACAGCACCCGCGAAATCACCTATCGCCAGTTGTATCGCGAAGTGAACGACTTCGCCGCCGTGCTGAAGCACCTCGGCGTCGGCCACGGCGACCGCGTGGTGATCTACATGCCGAACATGGCCGAGGCCGTGTTCGCCATGCTTGCCTGTGCACGTATCGGTGCGGTGCACTCGGTGGTGTTCGGTGGCTTCGCTGCGCACAACCTCGCGCTGCGCATCGACGATGCCAAGCCGAAGCTGCTGATCGCTGCCGATGCCGGCATGCGTGGCGGCAAGCTCATTCCGTACAAGACGATGGTCGATGCCGCCTGCGCCGAAGCCAGCAGTCCGCCGCCGCACGTGCTGATCGTTTCGCGCGGGCTGGACCCGGCCGAGCCACGCATCGAAGGGCGCGACGTCGAGTACGCCACCCTGCGTGCGCAGATCGGGCAGACCGATGTGCCGGTGCAATGGCTGGAATCGAGCGAGCCCAGCTACCTGCTGTACACCTCCGGCACCACCGGCAAGCCGAAGGGCGTGCAGCGCGATGTCGGTGGCTATGCGGTGGCGATGGCGCAGTCGATGCAGACCGTGTTCGACTGCAAGCCGGGACAGGTGATGTTCTCCACCTCCGATGTCGGCTGGGCCGTGGGCCATTCCTACAACGTGTATGGCCCGTTGATCGGCGGCTGCACCTCGCTGCTGTACGAAGGGCTGCCGACCAACCCCGATCCGGGCATCTGGTGGGCGCTGTGCGAGCAGTACAACGTGCGCACGATGTTCTCTTCGCCGACGGCGATCCGCGTGCTGAAGAAGCACGATGCCGATTTCATCCACCGCCACGACCTGGATGCGTTGAAGTATCTGTTCCTGGCCGGCGAGCCGCTGGACGAGCCGACCGCGCACTGGATCAGCGACGCGCTGGGCAAGCCGATCATTGACAACTACTGGCAGACCGAAACCGGTTGGCCGGCATTGACCCTGCTGCCTGGGCTGGACATGAAGCCGGTGCGGTTCGGCTCGCCCGGGTTCCCCAACCTCGGCTACCGGATGAAGGTGATCGACGAGAACACCGGTGAAGAGGTGGCTGCCGGGCAGAAGGGTGTGCTGGTGATGACGCCGCCGTTGCCGCCGGGCTGCATGAGCACGGTCTGGAATGACGACAGCCGCTTCCTGCAGAGCTACTTCAGCCACTTCAAGGAACTGCTGTACAGCTCGCTGGACTGGGCCATCCGCGATGACGATGGCTATACCTTCATCCTCGGCCGCACCGACGATGTGATCAACGTGGCCGGGCACCGTCTGGGCACGCGTGAGATCGAAGAGGCCATCTCCAGTCACCCGCGCGTGGCCGAGGCAGCGGTGATCGGGGTGAAGGACGAATTGAAGGGGCAGGTGCCGCTGGTGTTCGTCACCCTCAAGCAGGGGCTCGATGGCGAAGACCCGGCCGCAGTGGTGGCCGAGATGATGGCCACGGTGACCGCCTCGCTGGGTGCGGTGGCGCGACCGGCGCACATCCATGTGGTCAACGCGCTGCCCAAGACCCGTTCGGGCAAGCTGCTGCGTCGCTCGCTGCAGGCATTGGCCGAGCAGCGCGACCCCGGCGACCTGTCGACGCTGGACGACCCGGGCGCGCTGGAAGAGATCCGCCGCGCGCTGGGACGCTGATCGGGGTGGTAGCGCCGGGCCATGCCCGGCGAGCGCAAAGCGCGGAAAAGCCGCCAAGCATGGCCTGGCGCTACCCAGGCCTGCCAGGACATGCGCTAAGCTCCGCCTGTCATCGACCTGCAACACGCGTCACGCGCCGGGGAACGCGCGTGCCACCCGGGGATGGCGAACAGGGGGCGTGCCCGCAAGGGCGCGCATGCGTATCGCATCGTGGGAAGGGGGAGCTATGGCACTGCTGCATGCCAAGACGGCCGCTGGCCGCAAGGAAATCGAAGATCGTGCCCGGCGCCTGCCGGCGGCGCTGCGTTCGATCCTGTTGATGGTTGACGGCCAGCGCGATGAAAGCGAACTGCGCGGCTTGTTCGAGGGACTGCGCGCGCCGCCGGATGCGCTGCAGCAGCTGGCTGCACTGGGCCTGATCGAAGTGGTCGGCGGCAGGGCCGAACCTGTACCGCAGCGCGGGCTGTGCAGCGGCCGTGAGCAGGATCCGGCGCTGTACCAGCAGTTGTACGACGCGATGAGCGATGCCGTGCGCCGCCATCTGGGCCTGAAAGGCTACTTCATGCAGTTGAAGATCGAGCGCTGTACCGACGCGGTCGCCCTGGAAAAACTGTGCCCGGAAATGATCGCCGCGATCGGCAAGGCACGCAGCCCGGCGCTGGCCCAGCGCTGGTGGCAGGAGATCCAGATCTCGATGGCACCGGTCACTGCCGAGGTCGTGCCCGGCTGACGCGCGGGGTAAAGTGGTCCGCTCTTTTTCCGCCCAGGAGCCCCGCATGCAGGACGACACCGATACCCCCGGTTGGGATGCGATCAATGCCGCGCTGGCACCGCTGTACGCCGGCCAGGAGCCGCGTCACTTCGGTACCGCGCTGCCGTACACGCTGGGTGGCCAGGATCCGCTCGATGGCATCAGCGTGTACTGGGCGGAATCACCGGTTCCGCATTGGCACTACGTCACCTACGGCCTGTCAGAACTGTATGCAAAAGAGAGCAGTGATGCGGCCACCAGTGGCTATGGTTTCGAGCTGACGTTCCGCCTGGCTGCGGACAAGGGGGAGGATGCAGGCAGCACGCCGCCTGCGTGGCCGATGAACCTGCTGCAGAATCTGGCGCGCTATGTGTTCAGCAGCGGCAATGTGTTCGAGGATGGCCACCACCTCAACGCCAATGGCCCGATCGCGCTGGAGACCGACACCCGTCTCTGCCATCTGGCATTCGTTGCCGATCCGCAGTTGCCACCGCGCGACACCGCCAATGGACATTTGCAGTTCCTTCAGGTGGTGGGGCTGACCGACGAGGAAATGGACGCGATCAAGCGCTGGTCCACGCGCGGTGTCCTGCAGGTGCTTGAGGAAGCGATGCCGCTGTGGATCACCGATCTGCATCGCGGCAATCTGCTGGACGATCCGGCGCTGGCCGCGCGGGTGGAGGCTGGCAGCGAGCGTGAGGGATCCAGTACCGGCATGTTGTTCATCGAGACGCTGGACTGGCGGCAGACGGCGGGTATCACCACGCTGGTGTTGGGGGCCGGGCAGGTCGGCAGTGTGGGTGAGCTGCTGCCACTGCGCCTGCGCCACGGCAAGGCACTGACGCTGGTCAGCCGCGAACGACAATGGGAGTTCATGCCGACCACCGATGGCGCGGTCGCGGTCGAGGACGACAACGTGCGCTGGATACTGGATGAGGCGGCGTTGCAGGCCTGGCATGACGTGCGGCCGCAACGCGGGACCTACCCGGTGTCGAATACGTTGCAGGTTGAAGTGGTGCCGACGTTCCTGCGCGATGCGAAGGGCGAAGTGATCCGCGAAATCGGCTGACCGCGCCGATGGCACCGATGGGGTCGGAGCCGCCTGCTGCGCAGACGGATCCGACCCCGATTCCATCAGGCCAGGCCTTCGGCCTTCAGCACCGCCTGCACGCCCGGATCGGCATCCATGCGCGCCTTGTAGGCGGCCAGGTTGTCCAGGCCCGACAGGTCGACCTTGGTGCCGGCCGCCCAGCGCAGGGTGATGTAGAAGTAGGGATCGGCGAAGCTGCGGAAGCCGGCCAGCCACGGCTTGTCGGCCAGCTGCCTGTCGGCGGTCTCGAACAGGGCGCGCAGGCGCTTGTGCGCGGCGGCGCGGATCGCGTCGTACTGGCCTTCATCGGCGATGAACTTGCCCGGCGCGAACAGCGGCGAGAACGCCGGGTGCACGTCGGAGTTGACGAAGGCCAGCCAGCGGGTGGCTTCAGCGCGCTGGCGTGGGCTGCCATCGCCGCCGAGACCGGCCTGCGGGTAGCTGTCGGCGATGTAGCCCATGATCGCCGCGTTCTGCACCAGCACGAAGTCGCCATCGACGATCGCCGGTACCGCGCCGGCCGGATTGATCTTGAGGAATTCCGGACCCTTCAGGGTGTCCTTGTTCAGCAGTTCAACCTCGAACGGCTGGCCGGTCCACTGCAGTGCGATGTGGTCGGCGGTGGAACAGGCACCGGGCTTGCTGTACAGCTTCATGGGAACTCCAGGCGGGGTGTGGCGGGAAACCACCACTATCCCAGAGCCCAGCCGCACGCGGCAACGCTGCCACCGGCAACGGATCGTTACGACTGCCGGGGCTTGAGGTTCTGCACTTTGTAGAAGGTGTGATCGCCGATGGTGGCCACCTGGTAGGCGTTGCGCCAGTTCGGGCTGGCGATGGCCAGCGCAGCGAAGTGGCTGGCGCCAGGCACGATCTCGCGGCGCTCGCCGGCCGGCAGCGCCCAGTTGCGCTCGGCGTCGAAGGCCACGTCCATCGCTTCACTCCACGCCGCATCGTTGCCCAGCTGGGTGCCGGGGGAGACGATGGTGGGGGCGAACTGCTTGCGCGCGGTCACCACCTGGCACATCGAGTCGCCCCACAGGCCACTGTCGAGGCGACGCAGGGCGACCTCGGCCACGGCCTGCTGGCCACGCAGGGTCTGGTCGCGGGCTTCCAGGTAAACGGTGGTGCTCAAACACAATGAATCAGCGGCCGGCTGCGGCAGCAACTGCGACAGCCAGAGAATCCAGGCCAGTTTCATATAACTCCTTGCTCCGTGTGGGACGCACCTGGCGGTTCCGGCAGCGCAGGCTGCTGGAGGCGGGGTACGACTTGGCGTCATGGGGAGGCGGCCATCGGGGCTGCCCCGTGGGCGGCCCCAAGAACACGATCGTGGATCGATCGGCGGGGTCCGCACCGGCTCACCGGAAACTGGCTGGTGAGCAGAAAGTCGGCGCAAGGTAGGGGGGCATTGCCGAACGCATCCTGAATCGTCTGGCTTGACATTCAGCTTGGGGGCCGGTGACGGAAATCACATTCCGGTCCCCATTCAGGTGCTCATCAGAGCGCGGCGGCGAGCCGGCTGCCCTGATCGATCGCACGTTTTGCATCGAGTTCGGCGGCCACGTCTGCACCACCGATCAGGTGAGAGGCGATGCCTGCTGCCTGCAGTTCGGCCTGCAGCACGCGCTGCGGTTCCTGGCCGGCACAGATCACCACGTGGTCGACCGGCAGCAGCTGTTCGCTGCCGTCCACGCGGATGCGCAGGCCCGCATCGTCCACGCCGAGGTACTCGACACCACCCAGCATGCGCACGCCCTTGGCCTTCAGCGTGGCGCGGTGGATCCAGCCGGTGGTCTTGCCCAGGCGTGCCCCGGGCTTGCCGGCACTGCGCTGCAGCAGCCACAGCCTGCGCGGCGACGCCTCCACGGCCGGGCGGGCCAGTGCACCGCGGGCCTCGAAGGTGGCATCCACGCCCCATTCGGCCATCCAGCGTTGCGGGTCCAGCGATGGCGAGGGGCCGTCATGGGCAAGGAACTCGCCGACATCGAAGCCGATGCCACCTGCGCCGATGATGGCGGCGCTGGCACCCACCTCGACCCGGCCCAGCAGCACGTCCAGGTAGTTGACCACCTTGGCGTGGTCGGCACCGGGGAAGTCGACCTTGCGCGGCAGGATGCCGGTGGCCAGTACGACCTCGTCGAAGCCGGCCAGGCTGGCCGCGTCGGCACGGGTGCCCAGGCGCAGCTGCACGCCGGTCTCGCCCAGCTTGTGGCGGAAGTAGCGCAGGGTCTCGTGGAACTCTTCCTTGCCGGGAATGCGCTTGGCCACGTTGAACTGGCCACCGATCTCCTCGCTGGCGTCGAACAGGGTGACCTGGTGGCCGCGTTCGGCAGCGACCGTAGCGCAGGCCAGGCCGGCCGGGCCGGCGCCGACCACGGCCACCCGCTTCGGTGCGGTGGTCGGGGTGTAGACCAGCTCGGTCTCGTGGGCGGCACGCGGGTTGACCAGGCAACTGGCCAGCTTGTTTTCGAACACGTGGTCCAGGCAGGCCTGGTTGCAGGCGATGCAGGTGTTGATGGCTTCGGCGCGGCCGGCGCGGGCCTTGTTCGGCCACTGCGGGTCGGCCAGCAGCGGACGGGCCAGCGACACCATGTCGGCACCGCCATCGGCGAGGATGCGTTCGGCGACCTCGGGCATGTTGATGCGGTTGGTCGCCACCAGCGGCAATGACACATGCGGCTTGAGCTTGGCGGTGACCGCGGCGAATGCGCCACGCGGTACCGACGTGGCAATGGTCGGAATGCGCGCTTCATGCCAGCCGATGCCGGAATTGAGGATCGTCGCACCGGCGGCCTCGATGGCCTGGGCCTGCTGCACGATCTCTTCCCAGTTGCTGCCGTCTTCGACCAGGTCGACCAGCGACAGGCGGTAGATGATGATGAAATCCGGGCCGCAGGCTTCGCGGATGCGGCGCACGATCTCCACCGCGAAGCGCATGCGCTGTGCGGCATCACCGCCCCAGCGATCGTTGCGCTTGTTGGTGCGCGGGGCGATGAACTCGTTGATGAGGTAACCCTCCGAGCCCATCACTTCCACGCCGTCGTAGCCGGCTTCGCGGGCCAGCTTCGCGCTGCGTGCATAGTCGGCGATGTGCCGCTCGACGCCGCTGGCCGACAAGGCGCGCGGGGTGAACGGATTGATCGGCGCCTTCAGCTTCGACGGCGCTACCGACAGCGGGTGATAGGCGTAGCGCCCGGCATGCAGCAGCTGCAGGCAGATCTTTGCGCCGTGCTGGTGCGCGGCGGCGGTCAACTGCCGATGCGGGCGCACTTCCCAAGGCCAGGACAGCTTGCCGCCGAAAGGCTTGAGCCAGCCGACCACGTTCGGCGCGAAACCACCGGTGACGATCAGGCCGACGCCACCCTCGGCGCGCTCTGCGAAGTAGGCGGCCAGGCGCGGGAAGTCGCGTGCGCGGTCCTCCAGGCCGGTATGCATCGAGCCCATCAGCACCCGGTTGCGCAGCTGGGTGAAGCCCAGGTCCAGCGGGGCGAACAGGTGGGGGTAGGCGCTTTCGTTGGCTGGCGACATGTCGATACGCTTGCGTACGGAAGCGCGAAGGGTGCCGCGAAACGGCTCCCGGGGCAAGGGCTGCTCGCGCGGTAGCGCCGGGCCATGCCCGGCCTACCGGTCAGCTCAGGGCGATTGCGGTTGCCGGCCAGCGGCCGGCACTACCGGTGTGCGGCCGATCCCGAACCAGCCAAGCGTGACCCCGCACAACGGTCCGATCAGCAACGCGAAGGCGAGCGTGCCGACGCCGACATTGCCGCCCAGCCACCACCCCAGCAGCAGCACGCTGCCTTCGATCAGGCTGCGCACCTTCCAGATCGGCCAGCCGGTGCGCGCGTGCAGTCCGGTCATCAGGCCATCGCGCGGGCCAGGGCCGAGCTTGGCGCCGATGTACAGGCCGGTGGCCAGCGCCACCAGCAGCATGCCGGCGCAGAACATCGCCACCTGCCAGCCGAGGCCGACGGCCGGGGGCAGCAGCCACAGTCCGAACTGGGCCGAAGGGCCGATCAGCATCACGTTGAGCACGGTACCGACACCTGGCTTCTGCCGCAGCGGCCACCACAGCAGCAGCACCAGCGCGCCGATCACGTTGGTGGCCAAGCCGAACGACAACGGGGTCTGTGCAGCAATGCCCTGCGACAGCACGTCCCACGGCGCGACACCGATCGCGGCGCGGATCATCAGCGAGGCGCCGAAGCCGTAGAGGAACAGGCCGATGATCAGTTGCAGCAGGCGCAGGGGCAGGGCGGAGGGCATGACGGGCTCGGGGGAGGGAAATCTGTTTCCACCCTATCCCCGAAACGGAGCGTTCAATAGATACAGATGCCGGCCAATCCACTGCGACAGGCTGTGGGCGGTGAATCAGTCGTCCCAGCCGGCCAGCGCCAGCTTGCCGATGGTGCGGCCGCCGGCCAGACGCTGATGCGCGGCATCCAGGTTGGCCGCATTGATCGGGCCCAGCACTTCGCTCAGCGTGCCGCGCAACTGGCCCGCGTCGATCATGCTGGCGGCGCGGTTGAGGATGCGGTGCTGCTCAATGCGGTCGGCGGTGGCAAAGCGCGCGCGGGCGAACATGAATTCCCAATGGATGCCGATGCACTTGGCCTTGTAGGGATCGCCGATGCGCAGCGGGCCGCGGGGTTCCACGATCAGGCCTACATGTCCCTGTGGTGCCAGCAGCTGGCCCAGTTCGTCCCAGTAGTGATCGGTGTCGGCCAGGTTGAGTGCCACCTGCACTTCGTCGAAGCCAAGCGCCTGCAGCTGCGGCAAAAGGGGCTGGCGATGGTCGATGACATGCTGGGCGCCCATCCGCCGGCACCAGTCGATCGAGGCTTCACGCGAGGCGGTGGCAATGACCTCAAACCCCGCGTGGTGGGCCAGCTGGATCGCCATCGAGCCGACGCCGCCGGCACCACCGATCACCAGCAGGCGCTGGCCGGCGTGGCGGCGATCATCAAGCTGCAGGGGCATGCGCTGGAACAGCAGTTCCCAGGCAGTAAGGGTGGTCAGCGGCAGTGCGGCCGTTTCGGCGAAATCGAGGGTGGTCGGTTTGCGTGCCACCAGCCGCTCATCCACCAGCTGATACTGTGCATTGCAGCCAGGGCGGGTGACATCTCCTGCGTAGTAGACCTCGTCACCGGAGGCGAACAGGCTGGCCTCCTCGCCCATCGCTTCGACCACCCCTGCCGCGTCCCAGCCGAGAATGCGCGGGGTATCCAGCGACGCGGCCGACGTGGCTGCACGCAGCTTCCCGTCGACGGGATTGACGGAAAGTGCTTCGACGCGGATCAGCAGGTCACGGCCACGTGGCGGCTGCGGCGGTGGCAGCACCAGATCGCGCAGGGCAGGGGCGGAGTCACGGCACAGGGCGACGGCTTTCATTGCAGCTCCAGCTCGGTTCCTGTCTGCATCATAAGGTTCCTCACCTCGATGGGCGCGCGCTGAATCGCTTTGTGACAATCAGCGTCAAAACTGTCGCATCTGGCTCTTAAACCCTTCCAAACCCTTGTGGTGTGTGGGTCTTGCGGATTTTCATCATCCTGTATAGGGTTTCAACGTCGGGCCGGTAGCCGGTCGCGCACGACGCTTCACATGTTACGGGACTGTTAACATGACCTTCACCCGCCCGAGCATAATGTTCGCGGCGGTGGCGTGCTGAATCGGCTGTCTGAACATCGACGCAGTAGTGCTGGCCCATGCCTCTACCGGTTTCATACCCCCGAAATAGGAGCTGTACTCAATGAACAAGAAGATCCTTACTGCCGCGCTGCTGGGCGGTCTGGCTTTCGCCCAGGCTGCGTCGGCGCAGGAGTTCGATGACCGCTGGTACCTGACCGGTTCGGCCGGCTTCAACTTCCAGGACAACGACCGCCTGACCAACGACGCTCCGTTCGTGACCCTGGGTCTGGGCAAGTTCATCAGCCCGAACTGGTCGCTGGATGGTGAGCTGAACTACCAGAACCCGAACTTCGACGCCAACCAGGACAAGAACTGGTCGCAGTACGGCGTGTCGTTCGATCTGCGTCGCCACTTCATCAAGGAAGGCCGCGGCTGGAACCCCTACATCGTGGGCGGCCTGGGCTACCAGAAGTCGGAAGAAGAGTACAACCCGATCGCCGGTGGCCTGGCTGACCGCAAGGACGGCAACCTGGCTGCCAAGCTCGGCGTCGGCCTGCAGACCACCTTCGACAAGCGCGTTGCTGTCCGCGCCGAAGTGGCCTACCGCGCTGACTTCGACGACCAGAGCATCGCCGCGCGCGACGAAAGCTGGTTCGGCGACGTGCTGGCTTCGGTCGGCGTCGTGATCCCGCTGGGCCCGGCCCCGGTGGCTGCTGCTCCGGCTCCGGCTCCGGTTGCCCCGAGCTGCGCCGACCTGGATGACGACGGTGACGGCGTCAACAACTGCGACGACAAGTGCCCGAACTCGCAGCCGGGTCAGACCATCGGTCCGGACGGTTGCCCGGTGCCGGTCTCGATCGACCTGAAGGGCGTGAACTTCGACTTCGACAAGTCGAACCTGCGTCCGGACGCTGTGGCCATCCTGAGCGAAGCCACCGAGATCCTGAAGCGTTACCCGGATCTGCGCGTTGAAGTTGCCGGTCACACCGACTCGAAGGGTACCGACGCTTACAACCAGAAGCTGTCGGAGCGTCGTGCTACCGCTGTGTACAACTACCTGACCAAGAACGGCGTCGACGCTGGCCGTCTGGCCGGTCCGATCGGCTACGGCGAGAGCCGTCCGATTGCGCCGAACACCAACCCGGATGGTTCGGACAATCCGGAAGGTCGCGCCAAGAACCGTCGTACCGAGCTGAACGTCCAGAACTAAGTTCTGACGCTCTGCCAGTAAGACACAGCAGGACCCGGCTTCGGCCGGGTCTTGTTGTTTGTGCGGTCCGCAATGATGAATCAGCGCTGGAATGGTGACCGTTCGTCGGTAATTTGCTTATTAAACCAATGAGTTGCCGTATTCATTGAAAGTGGCGCTTGAAAGATGACGCGGCATTGCTAAACTCGCCGCGTCACTTCCTTTCGTGGATGCCCTCATGCTGCGCTCTGCATCGGCTGCCGTTCTGGCGCTGGCCCTGGTTCCTGCTGCTCACGCTGCGGTCGATTGCTCGGTCAACACCAGCGCTTCGCCGCTGCCGTTGCCGGCCACGGCCGTCGCCCCGGTGGCCGACGAGCTGTACATCCGCAGCAGCCAGCTGGGCATGTCCAGCGGCGTGCTGGGCAGCAGCTACGATCCGTCGCAGTCGCTGGACCAGGTGCTGCAGCGCTTGCGCATCGATGGCTGCCAGAACATCGCCAAGGCGATTCCGAGCGCGCCGGCGGTGAAGCCGAATGATCCGGCCGCGTACAAGCCGCAGACCGAGTTCGACAACACGCCGTGGCGCTTCGACATGAGCCAGAACGGCAAGCGCATGACCGCCGAAGAGTTCGACGCCTGGATGAAGGCGCGCGGCGTACGCGTGGTCAAGGCGCGTCCGGTTCCGGCAGCCACCCCGGCCGCAGCCGAAGTGCCGGCTGAGACCAAGCCGGTCGACAAGAAGTAAGCGCGGCGGGGAGCAGAGGCTTGCGCACGCGCCGCCCACCTGCCGCCCCCGCTGCCCGCTCCCACGCTGCGCGTGGGCGTGCGAATCCCCCTGCGGTTTCCGCTGGCGTGCGCCATGGCCTGGCGCGCGTGCTGTCCAAGGCGGGTGTGTGCTCGCGCAGCGAGGCCGCGCGCTGGATCGCCGATGGCCGCGTTCGTGTCGCCGGGCGCATCGTCCGTGATCCGGAATTCCCGATTGCCAGCCCGGCGCCGCCGATCGAGGTCGACGGCCAGCCGATGGGCGCACCGCAACGCCTGTACGTGATGCTCAACAAGCCGCGCGGAGTGGTCACCACCGTGCAGGATGAGCGTGGCCGCGACACGGTATACCGCTGCTTCGATGGTGCCGGCCTGCCGTGGATCGCGCCGGTCGGTCGCCTGGACAAGGCCAGTGAAGGCCTGTTGCTGTTCAGCAATGATCCGCAGTGGGCTGCGCGCCTGACTGATCCGGAGACCGGCCCGCACAAGACCTACCACGTGCAGGTGGATCGCCTGCCCGACGAGGACACCCTGGCCGCGCTGCGCGCCGGTGTCGAAGACGAGGGCGAGTTCCTGCTTGCCCTGGCCGTGCGCGTGCTGCGCAGCGGCGACAAGACCGCCTGGCTGGAGGTGGTCCTCGACGAAGGCCGCAACCGCCATATCCGTCGCCTGCTGGCGGCCTTCGACCTGCAGGTGCTGCGCCTGGTCCGCGTTGCGATCGGAGAGCTCACGCTCGGCGATCTCGGCAAGGGCCAGTGGCGGGCGCTGGAGGTCAGCGACCAGCAGCGGCTGGGGGCCGCTGCACCGGGCTGAGTGATGCCCACGGCCGGCGCTCGCCGGCCACCGTTCCAGGCGTAGGGGGCGCCTGGTTGTCGAATGTCCAGAACGGAGCCTGCCATGTATCACCCGACCCTCAAGCAAACCCTGCGCTGCGCCAGCCTGTTGTTGCCGATCGTGCTGTTGACGGCCTGCGGCGGCCACAAGAAGGCGGCCAAGGCCGATCGCCCCGCCGAAACCCCGGTGGTTGAAGTGAAGACCCCGGAGCTGGATGGCCGCGGCAGCTATCGCTTCATGATGAGCAACGGCGACCAGAAGATGACCGCCGACCAGTTCGATGCCTGGATGAAAGCCAATGGCATCCGCGTTGCCAAGGGCAACGGGCAGGATGCTGTCGCCAAGCCGGTGGTGGTCGCCAGCAAGGACGAGCCCAGGGACAAGAAGAAAAAGAAGAAATAAGGCCTGGCAGGTGCCGACCTTGGTCGGCACGCCCTGATGGGTAGCGCCGGGCCCGTGCCCGGCGAGCGCATGGCGCGGCTATCGGGAACCCGCCGGGCATGGCCCGGCGTTATCCGTGGATGATCAGCCCTTGATCACGCCCAGCTCGACACCGATGCGGGTGAATGCATCGATCGCGCGGTCCAGGTGCTCGCGGCTGTGCGCGGCGCTGATCTGGGTGCGGATGCGGGCCTGGCCCTTGGGCACCACCGGGAAGAAGAAGCCGATCGCATAGATGCCTTCTTCCAGCAGCCGCTCGGCGAATTTCTGCGCCAGCGGTGCGTCGTACAGCATCACCGGGCTGATCGGATGCACGCCGGGCTTCACGTCAAAGCCGGCAGCGGTCATCTTCTCGCGGAAGTAGGTGGTGTTGGCGGCCAGGGTGCTGCGCAGGTCATCGGCCGCGGCCAGCATCTCGAACGCCTTGATGCCGGCGGCGACCACGTGCGGCGGCAGCGAGTTGGAGAACAGGTACGGGCGCGAGCGCTGGCGCAGCAGCTCGATCACTTCGGCGCTGGCGCAGGTGAAGCCACCCAGCGCGCCGCCCATGGCCTTGCCCAGGGTGCCGGTGATGATGTCGATCTTCTCCAGCACGCCCTTGACCTCGGCCGAGCCGCGGCCCGACGCGCCGAGGAAGCCGGTGGCATGGCATTCGTCGATGTGGACCAGCGCGTTGTACTTCTTCGCCAGCGCGGTGATTTCGTCCAGCGGCGCGATGAAGCCGTCCATCGAGAACACGCCGTCGGTGGTGATCAGCTTGGTCTTGCAGCCGGCCGCATCGGCGGCCTGGAGCTGCGCTTCCAGATCGGCCATGTCGCAGTTGGCGTAGCGGAAGCGCTTGGCCTTGCACAGGCGCACGCCGTCGATGATCGAGGCATGGTTCAGTGCATCGGAAATGATCGCGTCGTTCTCGCCCAGCAGCGGTTCGAACAGGCCGCCGTTGGCGTCGAAGCAGGCCGCGTACAGGATGGTGTCCTGCTTGCCGAAGAAGTCGGCGATCTGCTTCTCCAGCTGCTTGTGCAGGTCCTGGGTGCCGCAGATGAAGCGCACCGATGCCATGCCGAAACCGTGGCTGTCCAGCGCGTCCTTCGCGGCCTGGATCAGGTCAGGATGGTCGGCCAGGCCGAGGTAGTTGTTGGCACAGAAGTTCAGCACCTTGCGGCCGTCTTCCAGGGTGATCTCGGCGGACTGCGGGCTGGTGATGATCCGCTCGGACTTGAACAGGCCCTGGGCGCGGATGGCGTCCAGTTCCTCAGCATAGTGGCGGGTCAGGGCGGAGGAGTCGGTCATGGCGTGGGCACGGCTCAGCACGGGAAACCACTGATTCTACCGGGCATCGACGGCTGCGGACCGGGCCGGATGGGGCACCGCCATGGCCGGCACATGTTGCATCGCAATAGCAAACGGGTTAAAAATTCGTGAACCGGGGCTGTCTGGCTCCGGTTGCTGCGCCCGCTGCAGATCCCCGCCTTCCACGCCACCGACCCCACCGGAGACGCTCATGAAGCACGCCCGTGCCTGCCTCGCCATTGCCGCCGCCCTGACGCTCGCGCCGTTCGCCGCCAGCGCCCAGGACAACGAATCTCCGTACAGCTGGAACGTCACCGCCGTCTCGGACTACCTGTTCCGTGGTGTGTCGCAGACCGATGAGGATCCGACCCTGCAGGCCGGCTTCACCTACACCAGCCCGGTTGGCCTGTATGCCGGTGTCTGGGGTTCGGGCGTGGACTTCGGTCCGGGCGATCCGAATACCGAGGTCGACTACCTTATCGGCTACGGCGTGGACGTGACCGAGCGCGTCAACTTCGACGTGCTGTTGAACCGTTACACCTACCTCAAGGCCAGCCACCAGAACTACAACGAGCTGATCACCACCACCACGCTGGACGACACCTACAAGCTGACGGTGGCCTACAGCAACGATGTGTGGAACAGCAGCACCGACGGCTGGTACTTCGGCCTGGGTGGCAGCTGGGGCCTGCCGAAGGACTTCACGCTCAACGCCAACGTCGGCCGCAGCACCTTCGAGGACGGTATCGCCAAGGACTACACCGACTGGAACGTCGGCGTCGCCCGCCAGTTCGGCCTGTTCAATGTCGGCCTGGGTTACTACGGCACCGATGGCAACGGCCGCGACAACTCCGGCAAGCTGGCCCACAGCCGGGTGATGCTGAGCGTGGCCGTAGGCAAGTAACGCCGCAGGCGTTACGGTAGGTGCCTGGCTTGCCTGGCTTGCCTGGCACGCTTCACGAAAAAGGCGCCCAATGGGCGCCTTTTTCGATTCCGCAGCGTTCTTGATCCCATCTGGAGGAGAGCCCCCTTGTTGTTCAAGGGGGCGCGCCGACGGCGCAGGGATAAGGAAACCTGCGGGGGAATTGACCCGAAGGGTCAATTCCAGCTGAGGACCACCTTGCCGGCCTTGCCTTCTTCCATCAGGTCGAAGCCCTTCTGGAAGTCGTCGATCGGCAGCTGGTGGGTCATGACCTTGCCGAGCGGGAAGCCGGACAGCACCAACTGGGTCATCTTGTACCAGGTCTCGTACATCTTGCGGCCGTAGATGCCCTGCACGGTCAGGCCCTTGAAGATGATCTTGTCCCAGTCGCAGCCGGCACCCTTGGGCATGATGCCGAGCATGGCGATCTTGCCGCCGTGGTACATGCAGTCGAGCATGTCGTTGAACGCGCGCGGGTTGCCGCTCATTTCCAGGCCCACGTCGAAGCCCTCCATGTGCAGTTCCTTCATCACGTCCTTCAGCGACGTGTTGGCGACGTTGACCACGCGGGTGGCGCCCATGTCGGCGGCCAGCTTCAGGCGGAAGTCGTTGACGTCGGTCACCACCACGTTGCGTGCACCGATGTGCTTGCAGATGCCCGCCGCGATGATGCCGATCGGGCCGGCGCCGGTGATCAGCACGTCTTCGCCGATGACGTTGAATTCCAGCGCGCAGTGCGCGGCATTGCCGTACGGGTCGAAGAAGGCGGCCAGCTCGGAGGGGATCTGGTCGGGGATCGGCCACAGGTTGCTGGCCGGCATCACCATGTATTCGGCGAACGCACCGTTGACGTTGACGCCGATGCCGACGGTGTTCGGGCACAGGTGCGGACGACCGCCGCGGCAGTTGCGGCAGTGGCCGCAGACGATGTGGCCTTCGGCCGACACGCGCTGGCCGATCTCGTAGCCGGTCACGCCCGGGCCGATCTCTGCGATGCGGCCGACGAACTCATGGCCGATGGTCAGGCCCGGCTTGATCGTGCGCTGGCTCCATTCGTCCCACAGGTAGATATGCAGGTCGGTGCCGCAGATCGCGGTCTTTTCCAGCTTGATCAGGACCTGGTTGGGGCCCGGGGTTGGCACCGGAACCTCTTCCATCCAGATGCCCTTGGCCGCTTCGCGCTTGACCAGGGCCTTCATCGTTTGCTGCGCCATCGGGGTGGAACTCATCAGGGGGAAAGCGCGGATTATAGGGCGCCACGCAGAATTCCCATGCTGCGCTGCGGGCGCAGCGGTGGAACGAAAGCTGTGCGCAGGCGGGCGTTTCGAACAGCGCCACTGCGTTCGCCGGGCATGGCCCGACGCTACCGGCAAATCGTGCGGGTAGCGCCGGGCCATGCCCGGCGGGCCGGGGCCCATGACTTCCGGGGTTCGGGCCGGGGCAGGGCGGCGGGCTACAATCGAGGGTTCCACTACCAGGGGCCGCTCCATGCGCTCGAACCTGCTTGCATTCTCCGTCGTCGCCAGCCTTGGGCTGGTCCAGGTCGCCCATGCCGCTGAAGGCATGTGGGTGCCGCAGCAACTGCCGGAAATCGCCGGCCCGCTGCAGAAGGCCGGCCTCAAGCTGTCCCCGGAACAGCTGGCCAACCTGACCGGCGATCCGATGGGCGCGGTGGTCGCGCTGGGCGGCTGCACCGCCAGCTTCGTCTCCCCGCAGGGCCTGGTGGTCACCAACCACCACTGTGCCTATGGTGCGATCCAGCTGAACTCGACCGCACAGAAGAACCTGATCAAGGACGGCTTCAACGCGCCCAAGCTCAGCGATGAACTGAGTGCCGGCCCGAACGCCCGCGTGTTCGTGCTCGACCAGATCACCGACGTCACCGCCCAGGCCAAGGCGGCCATCGCCGGCGCCGGCAAGGACCCGCTGGCCCGCAGCCGYGCGCTGGACGCTTTCGACAAGGCCCAGGTCGCCGCGTGTGAAGCCGATGCCGGCTTCCGCTGCCGCCTGTACTCGTTCTCCGGCGGCAACACCTACCGCCTGTTCCGCAACCTGGAAATCAAGGACGTGCGCCTGGTCTATGCACCTCCGGGCAGCGTCGGCAAGTTCGGCGGTGACGTCGACAACTGGATGTGGCCGCGCCACACCGGTGATTTCTCGTTCTACCGTGCCTACGTCGGCAAGGATGGCAAGCCGGCCGCGTTCTCGGCCGACAACGTGCCCTACCAGCCCAAGCACTTCCTGAAGTTCGCCGATACGCCGCTGGGCGCCGACGACTTCGTGATGGTGGCCGGCTACCCGGGCCGCACCAACCGCTACGCGCTGGCCGGCGAGTTCAACGAGACCGCCAGCTTCACCTACCCGACCATCGCCCGCCACTACAACGCGGTGCTGAAGATGATCGCCGACGCCGGCAAGGCCGACGCCGACGTYAAGGTGAAGTACGCCGCCACCGCGGCCAGCATGAACAACGTGGCCAAGAACTACCTGGGCCAGCTGGAAGGCTTCAAGCGCATCGATGCCGCCGGCCAGAAGCAGGCCGAAGAAGCGGCGGTGCTGGCCTGGCTGAAGAAGCAGGGCGCTGCCGGCAAGCCGGCACTGGCCGCACACGCGCAGCTGCTGCAGCACCTGGATACCAGCAAGTCGACGCGCGAGCGCGACCTGTTCGTCGGCCAGTTCAACAACACCTCTGCGATGGGCGCGGCCATCACCCTGTACCGCCTGTCGATCGAGCGCAGCAAGCCCGATGCCGAGCGCGAAGCGGGTTACCAGGACCGCGACCTGACCACCATCGAGGGCAGCCTGAAGCAGATGGATCGCCGCTACGTGGCGAAGATGGACCAGCAGCTGCAGACCTACTGGCTGGACCAGTACGTGGCCCTGCCGGCCGCCCAGCGCGACAACGAGGTGCTGAACACGTGGTTGGCCGGCAGCGATGCCACTGCGGTGAAGTCGCTGGTGACCAAGCTGGGCGGCACCGGACTGGGCAGCCTGGACAACCGCCTGAAGTGGTTCAAGGCCGATCGCGCTGCGTTTGAAGCCAGCAATGATCCGGCCATCCAGTACGCGGTGGCCGTCATGCCGGCGCTGCTGAAGCAGGAAGAGCAGAAGAAGATCCGCGAGGGCGAATCGCTGACCGCTCGTCCGCTGTACCTGCAGGCCGTGGCCGACTACAAGAAGAGCCAGGGCGAGTTCGTCTATCCCGATGCCAACCTGTCGCTGCGCATCACCTTCGGCAACGTGATGGGCTATGGCAAGGACGGCGTGAAGTACACCCCGTTCACCACCCTGGAAGGTGTGGCGGCGAAGGAAACCGGTGAGGATCCGTTCGACTCGCCGAAGGCCCTGCTCGATGCGGTCAAGGCCAAGCGTTACGGCGGTCTGGAAGACAAGCGGATCGGTTCGGTACCGGTGAACTTCCTGTCCAACCTGGACATCACCGGCGGCAACTCCGGTTCGCCGGTGCTCGATGCCAACGGCAAGCTGGTCGGCCTGGCCTTCGACGGCAACTGGGAATCGGTCAGTTCCAACTGGGTGTTCGACCCGGTGATGACCCGCATGATCGCCGTCGACAGCCGCTACATGCAGTGGATCATGCAGGAAGTGGCGCCGGCGCCGCAGCTGCTGAAGGAACTGAACCTGGCGAAATAAACCGGTTGCGGTAGTGCCGGCCGCTGGCCGGCAACCTCGACCAGATAGCCGGAGTTTCTGAAACCCCGCGACGTCTGTCGCGGGGTTTTTTCATGCCCCGACCGGCCGGGTCCGCCGAACAGGTATCATCCCTGTTCCGCGCACTTCACAGGATGTGAACAATGCGCCGGAACTCCTCCCCCAAGGACCCCTTGTTCGCATGCGCATCCTGCTTGCCCGTCACGGCGAAACGCCGTGGAACGCCGAAGGCCGCTACCAGGGCCAGATCGACATCCCGCTTTCGCCCATCGGTGAGGCCCAGGCCCAGGCGCTTGGCGCCCGCCTGGCTTCGGTGGACATCACCCGCGCGGTGGCCTCGCCGCTGTCACGCGCCCAACGCACCGCGCAACTGGCCCTGGGTGCTGCACGCGCCGACATGCTGCTGACCGAGCCGGAGCTGCAGGAAATCGCCCACGGTGAGTGGGAAGGCCTGCTGGCCAGCGAAATCAACGAAAAAGACCCGTCGCGCCTGCAGGCGTGGCGCAATGAACCGGACACCGTGCTGATGCCCGGCGGCGAATCGCTGCGCCTGGTGCTGGAGCGCAGCTGGCGCGGCCTGGCCCGCGCCGCCGAAGGCCTTGGCGAACACGACACCCTGCTGGTGGTCGCCCACGATGCAGTCAACCGGGTGATCCTGTGCAAGGTGCTGGGCCTGCCGTTGTCGCGGCTGTGGACCTTCCGCCAGGCACCGACCACGCTCAACCTGCTTGAAGGCGCCGACCTGGACAGCCTGGAAGTGGTGCGCCTGAACGACTGCGCCCACCACACGCCGTTCTTCGGTGAAGCCAAGCACCGCGCACTCTGAATCTTCTGCCCTGAACCACCTGCACCTGTTGGAAGCCTTGCCGTGAAGAACACCCCGACCACTCTGGCCGAATGGCTGGACTACATTGAACGCCAGCATCCAGCCAGCATCGACATGGGACTGGAGCGCGTGCGCACCGTGGCCACCGCGATGGGCCTGGGCACGCCGGCCAGGCACACCATCGTGGTCGGTGGTACCAACGGCAAGGGTTCCACCGTCGCCTTCATCGAGGCCATCGCGCGTGCTGCGGGCTGGAAGGTCGGCGCGTACACCTCGCCGCACCTGCTGCGCTACAACGAGCGCGTGCGCATCGATGGCCAGGATGTCGATGACGCCGCACTGGTGGCCGCGTTCAACACGGTCGAGGCAGCGCGCGGTGATGTGACGCTGACCTACTTCGAGTACGGAACGCTGGCCGCGCTGCAGTTGTTCGCCGATGCCGATCTTGATCTGGCCGTGCTGGAAGTGGGCCTCGGTGGCCGCCTGGATGCGGTCAACATCGTCGACGCCGACGTGGCGGTGATCACCACCGTGGACATCGATCACGCCGAATGGCTGGGCGAGGACCGCGAGGCCATCGGTGCCGAGAAGGCCGGCATCATCCGCGGCTGGAAGCCGGTGATCCTGGGCGAGACCGATCCGCCGTCGAGCGTGCTGGCGCGCGCCTACCTGGTGGGTGCCAATGCGATCCGCGGCGGCAGCGACTATTTCTACGAACCGATCGACGCGCAGCGTTGGCGCTGGCGCGATGTCGGCACCCGCCTGGAACTGCCGACGCCGACGCTGGCCGGGCCGATCCAGCTGGCCAACGCCGGTGCGGCGATCGCGGCGCTGCGCGCGTTGGACAAGCCGGTGCCGCGCGCGGCATGGGCCGCAGGCGTGGCAGCGGCGCGCATCGCCGGGCGCCTGCAGGCGTTCGAGCGCGATGGCGTGCAGGTTCGCGTCGATGTCGGCCACAACCCGCAGGCAGCCGGCCAGCTGGCGCGCGCGCTGAAGGCCGAGGCATCCCCCGCGCGCACCCTGGCGGTATACGCCGCGCTGCAGGACAAGGACGCCGTGGGCGTGGTGCAGGCCCTGCAGGAGGTGGTGAGCGACTGGACCCTGGCCGGGCTCGATGGCGCGCGTGGGCAGAGTGCGGCGGAACTGCAGGCACGGCTGGCAGATACTGCGGCAGCCACTGCGGCGCTGGCCGGCACGGTCGAACAGGCGATGGCGCAGGTGCTGGCCCGCGCCGAGCGCGGCGACCGGGTGCTGGTATTTGGTTCCTTCCATACCGCCGCCGCTGCGCTGCAATGGCTGCAGGCCCACGCCTGACCGCCGTTCAGCCATTACCGACGCCGTGCGGTCGCGCACCCGTATAATCGACCGCAACGTCCAGCCTGCCGCCTGCCCTACGTGGATACGCCCCTGAAACAGCGTCTGATTGGTGCCATCGTCCTGGTGGCCTTGGCCGTCATTTTCCTGCCGATGCTCGTCAAGGGCCCGGCCCCGGACAGCGGTGTCGCTTCTGTGCCGATCGCCGCGCCCGATGCGCCGGCCGATGGCCAGTTTGAAACCCGTGAACTGCCGCTGGTAGCACCGGCCGGTGGCGCCACCGGGTTGCAGAGTGGCCAGGCCCGCCCCGTCGAGGAGGCCGCCGCCCCGGCGGCACCGCCGACCGTGGACACCTCGCCAGCCGTCGCCGCAGGTAATTACGCGGTGACCTTCGGAGCCTACGGCAGCCAGGCCGACGCCGATGCAGTGATCGCCTACCTCAAGCGTTCGCAGCTTCCGGGCTTCATCGAGACCGCATCGATCAACGGTCGCCCGGCCTGGCGCGTTCGCGTTGGGCCGTATGCCGACCGTGCCCAGGCCGAAGCGGCCCGGCTGCAGGCGGTGAAGGTGCGTGCCGACGTGAAGGCAGAAGTCATCACGCTCGATGCGAAGCCCTCGACCAGCGCACCGGTGGCAAGCACGCCGACGCCCGCGCCGAGCGCCAGTACTCCCGTCGCGGCGGCCACGCCGTCGGCGACCGGCAACCCGGTGCGCAGTGAAAGCCTGCCGCCGAGTACGCCGACCGCAGCAGCGCCGCCGGCCGCCAAGCCGGAGCCGGTCAAGCCGGTGGCCAAGCCGGAACCGAAGCCCGAGCCCAAGCCGGAAGCGACCGCCAGCAAGCCGGCCACGCCGCCGAGCACGCCGGCCGCACCGGCCGCCAGCGGAGTGGGTTTTGCCGTACAGCTCGGCGCATTCGGCCAGGCCAACGATGCCAACGCCCTGCGCGACAAGGTGCGCGCGGCAGGCTTCAGCGCCTTCGTCGAGCAGGTGCGTACCGAAAAGGGCAGCCTGCACCGTGTCCGTGTCGGGCCGGTCGCCAACCGCGCCGACGCTGAACAGTTGAAGGCGCAGGTCGCCGCCAAGGTCGGCGTGGCCGGCATGGTGCGACCGCACCCATGACCTGTACGCAGCCCCGTTGCCAGCGCCGCCGAAGGAGCGGGGCGCCATGATCGACGTGGTGCTGCTGATCGTGATCGCCGCCTCCACCCTGCTTGGGTTGCTGCGCGGCTTCGTGGGCATCGTCATCGGCACCGTATCGTGGCTGGTGGCCGCCTGGGCGGCCTTCGCCTTCGGCAATGACGCCGCACGCTGGTGGGCCGCACCGGCTGCGCCCGGCGGCGAGCATTTCATCGGCGGCTACCTCAGCGTCGGCATCGGCGTGATGGTCGTGGTCGCCGTGATCGGCATGGTCATCAAGGCCATCGTCCACCGCAACATGCTGGGCAGCCTGGACCGCCTGCTGGGCGGGGTCCTCGGTGCCGTGCGTGGCGGGCTGATCGCCGCCGTGCTGCTGTTGCTGGCCGGCTTCACCCCGCTTACCGCCGAACCCTCCTGGCGCGGCTCAGCGCTGCGCCCGGTGCTGAACCCGGCCGTGGCCTGGATGAACAGCAAGCTGCCGCAGTGGCAGGTGCCGGGCACCGACCTGCTGCCCAAGGCCTTGCCGATGGACGCGCTGTCCCCATCTGCGTTGATGGAGCTGGGCAAGAGCGCCGGCTCCGGAGTGGGCAAGCCGGGGGCGACAGGCGATAATGGCGTACTCGGTCAGATAGTGGCGGGCAGCGGATGGCTGCGGCCTGCGAAGGCGGAACAGGGCGAGGCATACGATCCGGCCGAAGTGCGCCCGGACGCCCCAGCACTACCGGGCAGCATCGAGCCGGACGACCCGGCCAATGTCGACCGCAGACGCGGCGACAACTCTGGCCAGGTACGGCCACCTTCCTTGTAACTGGGCACAGCCCAGCGGAGACCTCGCATCATGTGTGGCATCGTCGGAATCGTCGGCAACCAGAACGTCGCCGGGCAGTTGTATGACGGCTTGACCGTCCTCCAGCATCGCGGCCAGGACGCGGCGGGCATCGCCACCGTCAACGGCAGCCGCCTGCGGGTGCAGAAGGCCACCGGCCTGGTCCGCGATGTGTTCGATGCACGCACCATGTCCACCCTGGAAGGCAGCGTCGGCATCGCCCATGTGCGCTATCCGACCGCCGGTTCGGAAGGCATGGACGAGGCACAGCCGTTCTACGTCAATTCGCCGTACGGCATCGCGCTGGCCCACAACGGCAACCTGATCAACACCGAGGACCTGCGCCAGCAGGTGTTCGAGCAGGACCGCCGCAACGTCAATACCGATTCGGACAGCGAAGTGCTGTTGAACGTGTTCGCCTACGAACTGGAACAGCAGCGCCAGCTCAGCCCGGAAGCCGCCATCCGCGCGGTTGCCGGCGTGCACCGCCGCTGCAAGGGCGGCTATGCGGTGGTCAGCGTCGTGCTGGGCCTGGGCCTGGTCGCTTTCCGCGATCCGCATGGCATCCGCCCGCTGGTGCTGGGCAAGCGCAGTCATGCCGAGGGTGACGAATACATTGTTGCCTCCGAGTCGGCCGCGCTGGACGTGCTGGGCTTCCAGCGCGTGCGTGACGTGCAGCCGGGCGAAGCACTGGTGATCACCGCGCGCGGCGAGTTGTTCTCGGAAATCTGCGCCGAGCCGGCCGAACACACCCCGTGCATCTTCGAGTACGTGTATTTCGCACGCCCCGATTCGATGATCGACAACGTGTCGGTGCACAAGGCGCGCATGCGCATGGGCATCAAGCTGGGCGAGAAGATCCTGCGCCTGCGCCCGGACCACGACATCGACACCATCATCCCGATCCCGGACACCTCGCGCGATGCCGCGCTGGAGATCTCCAACGTACTCGGGGTGAAGTACCGCGAAGGCTTCATCAAGAACCGTTACATCGGCCGCACGTTCATCATGCCGGGCCAGGGCGAACGGGTGAAGTCGGTGCGCCGCAAGCTCAACCCGATACACCTGGAATTCCGCAACCGCGTGGTGCTGCTGGTGGACGACTCGATCGTGCGCGGCACCACCAGCCAGCAGATCGTGCAGATGGCGCGTGACGCCGGCGCACGCAAGGTCTACCTGGCCAGCGCCGCGCCGCCGGTGCGTTACCCGAACATCTACGGCATCGACATGCCGGCCGCTGAAGAGCTGGTCGCGCACAACCGCAGCATCGAGGAAATCGAAGCGCACCTGGGCTGTGACTGGCTGATCTACCAGGACATCGAAGACATGGAAGCGGCGGTGAGCGAAGGCAATCCGGCGCTGCGCAACTTCGATTCCTCGTGCTTCAACGGCCATTACCCGACGGGCATCGAGCCGGGCTACTTCGAACGCATCCAGCAACTGCGTTCGGACGACGCCAAGCACAAGCGCCGCGCCTGAGGTCCATGCGGTGATCGACGTGCCTGACGTCGGCGGCAATCTGCTGCGCGCCGCGCAGCAGTGCCTGGCCGAGGCCGATCCGCTGCGCAAGGTCGCACTGACCCAGGCCTACGCTGCCGCGTTCCGCGCCGGCCGCTTGAACGTACCGGCCGATGCACCGCCGGCCGATCCGATCCGCATGCCGGGCCGGCCGCAGCAGCTGGTGATGGTGCATCCGCGTGAAGTGCCCCGGCGCGGCCTGGGCGGGGTGGAAGGGCGTGCGGCGTTCATCCATGCCATCGCCCATATCGAGCTCAATGCGATCGACCTGGCCTGGGACGCGGTGTACCGCTTCCGCGGTCTGCCGGCGGCGTTCCATGCCGACTGGGTGAGCTGCGCCGACGACGAATCGCGCCACTTCATGCTGCTGCGCGAGCGCCTGCTGGCACATGGCCATGAGTACGCCGATTTCCCGGCGCACAACGGCCTGTGGGAAATGTGCGAGAAGACCGCGCACGACGGCCTGGCGCGCATGGCGCTGGTGCCGCGCGTGCTGGAAGCGCGCGGGCTGGACGTGACGCCGGGCATGATCGACAAGCTGCGCAACGTCGGCGATGGCGAAACCGCCGACGTGCTGGAGGTGATCCTGCGCGAGGAGGTTGCACATGTTGCCGCCGGATCGCGCTGGTTCCGCTGGTACTGCGAGCGCGCCGGCGTCGAGCCACGAGCGCGTTTCAAGGAACTGCTGGTCGAGTATGCCGGTGGCTACCTGCATGGGCCGTTCAATATCGAGGCACGCCTGCTGGCGGGGTTCGATGCAGATGAGCTCGCCAACCTGGTCGAACAGGCGGGTTGAAGGAAAAGGGGACAGAGGGAATCAAGTCGTTTGTGCCACAAACGACTTGATTCCCTCTGTCCCCTTTTTGGTTCTCATGCGTTCGGCAACACCTGGCGTCTGCCATCCACCGTCGGCCGGTTGATGTAGAACAGCCCCGGCCCGGGGCGATACGGCAGCTCGCTGACACCGGCGTCGGCGGTGTAGGTCAGGGCGGTATCGCCCAGCGCATCGAAATTCCAGTGTGCGGACTGCATCAGGTAACGGCGGCGCAGCAACGCTTCCTGCGTCGGGGTCAACGGCTGGCCGGCAATCAGGCGGCGCGCGATCGGCTGCAGCGCGCTGGGCAGTTCCCAACCCGCCACCTTGGCCGCGTCGGTAGTCCAGGTCACGCCGGCATCGATGGCGTGCTGCTGCATCACCTGCAGCGCAACCAGCTGGTAGCGCCAATCGATGCGCCGGTGCAGCACCACCGCAGCGGTGACGTACAGCACCGGCGACATCAGCACGCTGCGGCTGCCCGCGCGTCGCTGCTGCTGCCACTGGTGCCAGACATCGACCCACACTTCCTTCGGGATCAACCCCAGCTGCTGCCGCCAGCGTTCGGCGTCGGCCTGTGCTTCAGCGTACGCGGTGGTCGCCTGCAGCAGTGCCAGGGGCGGTGTCTGGTAGTCCTCCACGCCAGGCCGCCGCAGTTGCCGCCGACGCGGCCGGCTGAGCAGCTTGGGCCCTTCTTCCACCTGGTCGTAGCCGCCACCGATGTTGGCGTGCACGCCGGGCAGTGCGATTTCGCGATGGGCTGGTGCCACCGTGGTCAGCGCATAGTGCTGGCGATGCTCGTCGCGCGCACTGAGCTGCAGCACGGCCTCGGCGATGCCTGCGGGCAGGGCGATGCGGGGGTGTTCGTCGGCGCGGCCGCCGTTGACGGCGACCACCGTGTCGAACAGGCCGATGAAGCGCAATATCGGCCGCGGCAGGGCGAAATCGGCGCTGCATGAAAGCCCCGCCTGCTGCAGCAGCTGCCGCCAGCGCGCGCCGTCCCATCCGCGCAGATGGTTGGCCACATCACGCGCGGAGGCCGCGCCGCGCGAGTAGCCGAACAGATCCAGCTGCACGCTGTGCAGGGGCGCGTGCCACTGCGTCGCAAGAGCCGACAGTGCCGCCGGCAGCAGCACCTGCAACGCACGCTGCACCTTCGCCTGCACGCCACTGGCGCCGATACCGAAGGCCAGGCCGATCAGGTCGTCCTCGGCATCATCGCGGGTGCCGACGCCTTCCACGTAGATCGCCAGCGAAGGTGTACTGCCGGGCGTGCGCCGGCTGTCCGGATACAACTGATGCAGGCGCGCGATGTTGGTGGCGCCGTTGTCGTAGCTGCTGGTCAACCGGCTCTGGTAGGTCGAATCATCATCGGCACGGAGCAGGGCGGGGCGCGGTCGCGGCACCTGCCGGTGGCCCTGCGCCAGGTTGTGGGCGTTGTTGCGGGTGCCATCGAAGAACAGGCCGATCCGCAGCAGGCCCGGATCAGCCGTCGTGTCACCGCTGTGCTGCGCTGGCGCCATGTGCATCCCCTGTCGTGGCCACGTCACGGTAGCGCGAAAGCCGTGTGTTGGCGAAGTGTACTGACGCTTTTGACCTGACTGAACGCAGATGCGGTCGATCACAGATCGCGATTTCCATTCCTCTCGTCTATTGAATTCACACGCCCTGCGCAGGCCTGATGGCCGGACCCGGCACCCCGGGTCGTGCTGCATCAACGCTGTCCACTTCACTTCAAGGAGCGACAAGATGATGTCCAGATCGATAGGTAAAGCGACAGGTGGTCTGTTGTTGGGATTGTCGGTAGCGGCGGCCGCCAATGCGGCGCCGCTGTTCGAGCCGGTCACCGTGCTCAGCCGTGCATCGGCCACCAGCGAGCCGGCACTGGGGCGATTGCTGGCCACCCCGTCCACCGCCGCCGTACAGGAAGTGCGTGTCGATGCTGCCGCCACCGCGCAGCCGCAGCTGGAATTCGAGCTGCTTGGGCAGAAGGTGCAGGCCGTTCGCAGCAAGGTCGAGGCGCTGCCCGATGGTGGCAGCATCTGGTACGGCCAGTTGCGCGCGCCGTCCGATCGCCTGCAGGCGGCCACGTCCAATGGCCAGGACGATCCGGGCAATTCGCTGATCCTGGTGCGCTCGGGCAATACCCTCACCGGCTCGATCCGCAAGGACGGCAAACTCTATCGTCTGCGTCCGCTGGGCAATCGCCACGTGCTGGTCGAGGTGGATGAATCGCGGATGCCGGCCGATCATCCGGCCGACTACAACCAGTTGCCGAAGATCGCCATGCCTGCCAATGATCGCCTCGGCACTGCGCAGGCCTCCTCAGGCAGCCCGGCGACCATCCGCGTGCTGGTGGTGGCAACCAACGCTGCAGTGACCGCCTACGGTGGCAACATGCAGTCGCTGGTGCAGTTGGCGGTTGCCGAATCCAACCAGGGTTACACCAACAGCAACGTAGGCCTCACCCTGCAGCTGGCCGGTTATGAAACCACCAACTACACCGAGTCCGGCAATTTCACCACCGACCTGTCGCGCTTCCGTGGCACCAGCGACGGCTACATGGACAGCATCCACACCAGCCGCAACAACACCGCCGCCGACGTAGGCGTATTGCTGATCAACAACACCAGTTACTGCGGACTGGCGTCGGGCATCGGTTCCACCGCATCGACCGCGTTTGCTGCGGTGTACTGGGATTGCGCCACCGGCTATTACTCGTTCGCCCATGAAATCGGCCACCTGCAGAGCGCACGGCACGACATCGCCAGTGATCCGAGCACGTCGCCGTATGCCTATGGCCATGGCTATCGTTATGAGCCGGCCAGCGGATCGCGCTGGCGCACGATCATGGCCTATGACTGCTCGGCCGGCTGCCCGCGGCTGAACTACTGGTCCAATCCGAACATCAGCTACAACGGCGTGCCGATGGGCATCGCCAGCAGTGCCGACAACCAGCGCGTGCTGGTCAATACCAAGGCCACCATCGCGGCCTTCCGCTGAGTCCAAGCGCCGACCAGGGTCGGCGTCTACCAGGGCGCGTGCACCTGCTCTGGTAGATGCCAACCTTGGTTGGCATCCTGTGATCCATCATGCGCGGCTGAGCGTATCCAGGGTCCAGCCGTTGGCATCCACGCGCAGCACCGAACCCTGTTCGTACCAATCGCCCAGCACGATGCGGGTGCAGCTGCGTCCGCCGGCCTGCAGGGTGTGGATCGCCGGGCGATGGGTGTGGCCATGGATCATCGTGTCCACGCCGTGGCGCACGTAAGTGGCTTCCACTTCGGCCGGGGCCACGTCGGTGACCGTTTCGAACTGCGCACGGTCGCCCTGCTTCATTTCCGACTGGCGCGCCTGGCTGGCATCACGCGCCTTCTGCGCGAAGGCGATACGCGCTTCCAGCGGCTGCGACAGGAACTGCGCCTGGAAGACCGGGTCGCGGGTCTGGGCACGGAACTGCTGGTAGGGGATGTCATCGGTGCACAGCAGGTCACCGTGCTGCAGCAGCACCGGGCGGCCGTACAGCTCGATCATGCACGGGTCCGGCAGGATGCGCAGGCCGGCGCGGCGGGCATAGTCTTCGCCCAGCAGGAAGTCACGGTTGCCGCGGATGAAGAAGACCGGCACGCCGCTGTCGGACAGTACCTTCAGCGCATCGGCCACCGCGTCGGCTGCGGCCGAGGGGGTGTCATCGCCGATCCAGGCTTCGAACAGATCGCCGAGGATGTACAGCGCATCGGCGCCAGGCGCTTCCTCGCGCAGGAAGCGCAGGAACAGGTCGGTGATGGCCGGACGGCTGGGGTCCAGATGCAGATCGGAGATGAACAGCGTGGTCATGCGGACATTCTAGGGCATCACACCGGCAACGGCAGCCAGGCCAGGCTGGCCGAGGCCAGCAGTGCAGCGATGCCGGTGGCAGCCAGAACGTCGCTTGGGTAGTGCAGGCCCAGCACTACGCGCGACAGGCCCACGCCGAAGGTGAACGGCACCAGCAGCGGCGCCAGCCAAGGATAGTAGGCCAGCGCGACGATGGTGAACGACACCGCGTGCAGGGTATGGCCGGACGGGAAACTGAACTCATCCAGCGGCGCCACCCAGGCACGGATACGCAGGTCGGCCGCGTACGGCCGTGGCCGCCGGGTCCAGCGTTTCAGGCCCTTGTACAGCAGCAGCGCGGCCAAGCCGGTGGCGGCCATGTGCACTGATGCGCGCAGGCCGTCGAAGCCATCGATGAGCACCAGCGCGCCCATCAGCACATACCAGAACACGCCATCGCCGAGCCGGCTGATGATCGAAAAGACGCGCCGCACGCGGCGACGTCGGCAGTAGTGGTTGGCGCGGCGGCACAACCGGGCTTCGCGACCGGCCAGCAGCTCAAGCGGCGTGGTGCGCATGTCCGCTCCTCCGCGCGCTGGCCAGTTCCGCCAGCAGGCTTTCGAACTCCGCCACCACCTGCTGCGGGTGCAGCCGCTTCATCGCCCGTGCCGCGTTGCCACCCAACCCGCGGCGCTGGGCATCATCGGCAGCCAGTTGCACCGCTGCCTGCACGAACTGCTCGTCGTCATCCACTGCGGCACCGTTCTCGCCGTTGCGCAGGTACTCGCGGGCCGCGCCGTAGTCGAAAGCGACCGTGGCCAGGCCGCTTGCCATGCTTTCCAGGGTCACGTTGCCGAAGGTCTCGCTGCGGCTGGGGAACAGGAACAGATCGCCACTGGCGAAGTGTCGGGCCAGGGCATCGCCGCGCTGGATGCCGCAGAAGATGAAATCGGGATTCTCATGCGCCAGTTTCTCGCGCGCCGGGCCATCGCCGACCCAGATGAAACGCGCTTTCGGGCGCACCTGCTGTAGCTTGCGGAAGGCCTTCACCGCCAGGCCGAGGTTCTTTTCGGCGGCGATGCGGCCAACGTAGATCGCCGCCAGGCCCGTGCCATCGATACCCCATTCCTCGCGCAATGCCGGGTCGCGGCGTGACGGGTCGAACTGCTGGCTGTCGACCGCACGGGCGAGCAGGCGCACGCGCTCGAAGCCCTGGTCGCTCAGGAATTCCTGCAGTTCGCGGGTGGGCACCAGGGTCGCGTCGGCCTGGTTGTGGAAACGGCGCATCCAGCGCATTGCCGCCGACTGCAGCCACGCCACGCCATAGTCGGGCAGGTATTCGTCGAAGCGGGTGTGGAATCCGGTAGCCACCGGAATGCCGAGGCGGCGCGCGGTGCGTAGTGCCGACCAGCCCAGCGGACCTTCGGTCGCCACGTAGACCGCATCGGGGCGTTGCTGTCGCCAGTGCCGGCCCAGCCGGATCGGTGCCGGCAGGCCGAAGCGCAGGCCGGGGTAGCGCGGCAAGGCCGCGCCCGGTACCAGCAGGGTGCCCGGCGCCGCATCCAGTGCTTCGCTGACCTGTCGCGGACGGATCAGGTCGACCTCGTGGCCGGCGGCGCGCAATCCCTGCTCCAGGCCCTGCACGGTCAGTGCGACGCCGTTGATCTCCGGCGGGTAGGTTTCGGTGACGATGGCATAGCGCATGGCGGGCCTCCGGTTTTACGCATGCTCGGGCCTGGCGATGTAGCCGACATGACCGCTTTGCGACAACGCGATGACGACCGGGCGAGGCGGTGCCTGCGCAGCTCAGCGGCACAAAAAAAGCCACGGCCCCGAAGGGCCGTGGTCGTGGTGTTGCGACAGCGCGTGGATCAGAAGCGCTGGGTGTACTTCATGTAGATGAAACGACCGATGTCAAAGCCGCCGTAGTAGGAGAAGTTGGAACTTGGCTGGCTGTACAGGATCGGGCCCCGGCGGGCGAACACATTGTTGGCGCCGATTGAAACGGTGGCGCTCCAAGGCAGGTTGTAACGCGCCTGGACATCATGGAACGTGACTGATCCGCGTCGGTTGTAATCGCGGTTGCCGCTGTACCAGGGCGCGCGCTGGTCCGGATGGGAACATTCGTCCGGATGGCTGCTTGCGTCCAGGCAGCGTTCCTTGACTGCGGAGAAGTAACGCAGGCTCCAGGTGAGCCCGACATTGCCATGCTCCCAGCCCAGCGACGCGTTGGAGCGGACCCGGAAGCCGATGCCTCCGTTGGTGGCGATGCCATTGCTGGGAATCGGCGGCACATCCGCCTCGTTGGTGGTCCGTTCCTCGGCGGCAACCACATAGGTGGTCTTCCAGTCGGCGCGCAGCGTGCCCCAGCCGGTTTCGATCCGGTGGCCGATTTCCAGATCATAGCCCTCGGCCTGGCGGAACCCGCTGTTGCGGTTGCCGTAGCTGAGCTTGTCGACGATGCCCAGTTCAGGATCACGGGTGAAACTGTCGCAACGTTCGGTGATGCCCAACTCGTAGCAGTCGCGGAGGATGTTGTTGGGATGGTCTGCGACGATGGTGTTCTCGATGCGGATCTTCCACCAGTCCAGCGCGATGTTCAGTCCTTCGGCGAACGTGGGGCTCCAGACCAGGCCTAGTGTGCGGCTGGTCGAGGTCTCCGGCTGCAGGTCGGGGTTGGATCCGTTGGTGAAGGGCCGCGGCGTCTGCCCGCTGCTGCCAGTGATCGGCTCGTTGCCTTGGCCGAGCTGGCGGTAGCTGTCGGCGTTGGCGATGTCGGCGGCGCAGCGTGCACGCACCTCCGGGCTGCTGGCAGCTGCACCGTAGACGGTGTCGCAGGGATCACGGAAGCCGGTGGTGAAGGTCTCAGAACCACCGCCATACAGATTGGAGATGGTCGGCGCGCGGAACCCTTGGGCCCAGGTGCCGCGGACCAGCAACTGGTCGATCGGTTTCCAGGTGAAGCCGAACTTGCTGTTGAGGGTGCCGCCGAAGGTGGTGTAGTCCGAGTATCGGGTGGCGGCGCTCAGGCTCAGCTCGCGCGCACCTGCAAGGTCGCGAAGCACCGGCACGCTCAGCTCCAGGTAGGCCTCGTCTACACGGTAGCCACCGCCGGTGGGGCCTGCGGCCAGGTTGGTGGTGGCACCGGTCTGTGCCAGCGCATCGGGGATGAAGCGGCCATCCTCGCGGCGGCTCTCCGCACCCACCGCGAAGCCCAGTTCGCCGGCCGGCAGCGTGGCGAGGCTGCCACTGAGGCTGGCGAACAGGTTGCGGGTTGTCGTGCGGCCGCGGCTGAGTTCCTCCGGGAACAACCAGTCCTGCAGTTCCGGGTTTCCGGTCAGGCCATAGGGATCATCCTGGCCATAGGGCACCAGCGGGTTCCAGGGTCTGCACCCGGCGATCGGTGCATCCGGTGTACCGCACTCGACCTTGCCGGTTGCCGGATTGTGGAAGGACGGCCCGGTGGCATCGGCGACGCGTTGCTTGTGCAGGTTGCCGGTGGCGCGTTGGGTCAGTTCGCTGCGGTTGTACTGGTAGCCGGCTTCCCAGTCGAAATCGCGACCGCCGAACGCGAAGCTGCCATCGAACGCCGCCACGCCCTGCCAGGAGGTCAGTTCGCTGGTACTGACGCGCGGAATCTCCCAGGTACGGCGGTTCCAGTGCACGTCGCTGGGCGTTTCGTAGCCGTGATGGCTGCCGAACGGGTTGAACCAGCTGTCGGCGGACATCGGCGTGATGCCGGCTGCGCCGGACTGGAACGGGTAGCCGGCGACCTGGCGCTTGGTGGTGCGTTGGTTGTAGGCCAGCTGGGTGTTGAAGCGGACCTGGTCGTTCAGATCCACGCGGGCGTCAACGAAGATCGAGTCACGCTTGATCGGTGTCTGCAGGTGCATCTGCTCGTTGCTGTTGCTGACGTCACCGGTGAATGGCGTGTTGTCGCTGAGATGGAAGCTGTCCGGCCCGCCCGGCTGACTGCCACGGTCGAGCGAATAGCTGCAGCCACGGCTGTTGCTGCAGCCCGGGCCCTTGAAGCCGGTAATGCGGCCCCACTGGCCGACCGTAGTCCAACCATCGTCGGGATGACGGTCGGTATAGGTGTAGGCACTGAAGCCTCGGTCCTTCGCCCACACGCCCTTTTCTTCGACGTGCTCGGCGGCGAGGCTGATCGAGGCGCGTTCATTCGACCAGCCTGCAACCACGTCGTACTGGGTGCGGGCACCATCGCCTTCGCTGAACTGGCCATGGTAGACGCTGGCGGTCACGCCCTCGACGTTGCGGCGGGTGATGATGTTGACCACGCCGGCCATCGCGTCGGAACCGTAGATGGCCGATGCGCCATCCTTCAGAACTTCCATGCGCTCCACGGCAGCGGCAGGAATGCTGGAGACGTCCTGATACCCACTGGTGGTCATGCCCAGGCGTTTGCCATTGATCAGTACCAGCGTGCGCTGCGCACCCAGGCCGCGCATGTCCACGTAACTGCCACCGGCGGTTTCGCCAGCGCTGAGCGGGCTGGCGCGGCTCAGTGCCGGGCTGCCGGTCGCGCTCAGGTTCTGCAGGATGTCGGCGACGGAATTGAAACCCTGCCGCTCGATGTCAGCGCGGCTGATGGTCAGCACGGGCTGCGCGGTTTCCAGATCGACTTGGCGGATGCGCGAGCCAGTGATTTCGATGCGGTCCAGGGTGGTGGTTTCAGCCGAATGCTGGGCGAATGCAGGAACGGCCAATGCGGTGGTTGCGGTCATCGTCAGCGCGCGACGGATCGCCAACCCAAGTTCGGGAATACGGATGGTCATGGCTCTCTCTCTCTTCCAAATCATCGGTGCGCGGCCAAGCAGGGCTGCGCCAGTTCCACCGCGGGCGGTGGACGTTCAAACCTAGTGAAGGCCCGTAGAGAGGAGTAGAGGAACGCGAGGAGAACGCCTGGATCGGCGATGACGCTTTTGTACAAAGCGGAATCGAATCAATCGATTGCCAGGTCATGGTGTGCTCCGGCTTATGGAGTGCCCGGGCTCGCGTGCTGGATTGGAAGCGTCAAGAGCGATGTAGATGGCGACAACCTGCGCGGGCATAAAAAAACCACGGCCCCGAAGGGCCGTGGTCGTGGTGTTACGACAGCGCGTGGATCAGAAGCGCTGCTGGTACTTCATGTACATGAAACGACCGATGTCGTAGCCACCGTAGTAGGAGAACGACGAATTCGGCTTGCTGTACATCACCGGGCCTTCCTTGCCGAACACGTTGTTGGCGCCAACCGACACGGTGGCATCCCACGGCAGGTTGTAACGGAACTGCACGTCGTGGAAGGTGACCGCACCACGCTGGTTGTAATCGCGGGTGCCCTTGATCCACGGTGCGGTGAAGCCCGGATCGGAGCACTCATCCGCGTAGCGGGTGGCGTTGAGGCAACGCTCCTTCACGCCGGAGTAGTAACGCGCGGTCCAGCTGACGCCGAAGTCACCGATATCCCAACCCAGCACCAGGTTCGAACGCACCCGGAAGGCCAGGCTGGTGCTGGTGCCGATGGTGTTGGCCACGCCGTTGATCGGGGTGGGAACCACGCCGGTATCGTTGGTCGAACGGTACACGTTCTTGCTGACGTAGGTGCTGGTCCAGCCAGCGCTCAGCTTGCCGTAGCTGGTATCCACGCGGTAGCTGACATCCAGGTCGTAGCCTTCGGTCTCGGCGAAGCCGGCGTTGCGGTTGCCGAACTTCAGGCCAGTGACGATGCCGGTGGCCGCATCACGGGTGAAGCGGCCGCAACGCGCTTCGATACCCTGCTCGTAGCAGTCGGTGAGGATCTGGTTCGGGCTGTCATCGACAATGGTGTTGTCAATGCGGATCTTCCACCAGTCCAGCGCAACGTTGAGGTTGCTGACGAAGGTCGGGCTCCACACCAGGCCCAGCGTCTTGCTGGTCGAGGTTTCCGGGGTCAGCTGCGGGTTGGAACCGGACACGAACGGCGTCGGCGTTGCGTCCTGCGCGGTGGTCACCGGCGTATTGCCCTGCCGCAGCTGACGGAAGTTGCCGGCGTCGGCGATGTCGCGAGCGCAACGTGCGCGGACTTCAGCACTGTTCCTGGAAGCGCCGAACACGGTGTCGCACGGGTCGCTGAACTGGGCGAAGGTTTCCGAACCGCCACCGTACAGGTCACTGATGGTCGGTGCACGGAAACCTTCGGCCCAGGTGCCGCGGACCAGCAGCTGGTCGATCGGCTTCCACTTGAAGCCGAACTTGCTGTTGAGGGTGTTGCCGAAGGTGTTGTACTCGGAGAAACGCGTTGCGGCGCTGAAGCTCAGTTCCTTGGCGCCCGGCAGGTCGGCCAGGATCGGCACGTTGAGCTCCAGGTACGCTTCCTTCACGGTGTAGCTGCCACCGGTCGGACCAGCGGCCAGGTTGGTGGTGGCACCGGTCTGGGCCAGCGCGTCAGGCGTGTACTGGCCATCTTCCTTGCGGCTTTCGACGCCGAAGGCAAAGCCCAGGTCGCCGGCCGGCAGGGTCATGATGCTGCCCGACAGATTGGCGAACGCGTTCTTGGTGGTGGTGCGGCCGGTGGTTTTTTCGGCCGGGAACAGCCAGGACAGCAGCTCTTCGTTGCCGGTCAGGCCATTCGGGTCATTCTTGCCATACGGCACCAGCGGGTTCCACGGCTTGCAGCCATCGATGACCGCGCCCTGGCGGCCGCACATCACCTTGCCGGTGGTCGGGTCGAGGAACGACGGGCCCACGGCATCACGCACGCGCTTCTTGTGCAGGTTGCCGGTGGCGGTGGCGGTCAGCTCGTTGCGGTTGTACTGGTAGCCCACGTCCCAGTCGAAGTAGCGCTGGCCGATCTCGAAGGTGCCATCCAGCGACACCACCGCACGATAGGTCTTCAGTTCGCTGGTGCTCACGCGCGGCACTTCCCAGGTGCGGCGGTTCCAGGACACTGCAGTCGGGTTGGCGTAGCCGTGCTGGCTGCCGAACGGGTTGAAGTAGCTGTCCCTGGACATCTGGCCAGTGGCGTTCGGGTCGTTGGGAATCGACACCGAGCTGGACTGGGTCGGGTAGCCGGCGATCTGGCGCTCGGAAGAACGCTTGTTGTAGCCGAACTCCGTGCGCAGGTTGATGTCATCGGTCAGCTTGAAGCGGCCATCGAAGTACACCGAATCACGCTTGATCGGGTACATGACGTGCATCTGGTCGTTGGCATTGCTGACGTCACCGGTGAACGGCGTCGCATCGGTCAGGTGGTAATTGGCCGGGTTGGTCGGGTCGGCACCGCGGTTGAGCGAGTAGCCGCAGCCCAGCCTGGTATCGGTGCAGCCCGGGCGACCCTTCAGGCCGGTGATCTGGCCGTACTGGCTCAGCGTGGTCCAGTTGGAGGGGTCATTGGGGTTGTGGTCGCTGGTACCGTACTTGCTGAACCAGCGGTCGCGTGCCCACACGCTCTTTTCTTCGGAGTGTTCCAGCGCAAGCGTCAGCGACACGCGGTCGTTGCTCCAGCCACCCACTACGTCGAAACGATCGCGTGCGCCGTCACCTTCGCTGTACTGGCCGTGGTAGACGTTGGCGGTCACGCCGTTGACGTTGGAACGGGTGATGATGTTGACCACGCCGGCCATCGCATCGGAACCGTAGATGGCCGAAGCGCCATCCTTCAGCACTTCGATACGCTCTACCGCCGACACCGGCAGCGAGGACACGTCCTGCAGGCCCGAGGTGCTGATGCCCAGACGCTTGCCGTTGACCAGCACCAGGGTGCGCTGCGCGCCCAGGTTGCGCATGTCGATGTAGGTGCCGCCGGTGTTTTCGCCCGAGCTCAGCGCGTTTGCGCGGCTGATCGCCGGGCTGCCCATCGCGGTCACGTTCTGCAGGATGTCGGCAACGGAGCTGAAGCCCTGGCGTTCGATATCGGTACGGCTCAGGGCCAGCACCGGCTGCGCCGTTTCAACGTCCACCTGGCGGATACGGGAACCGGTGATCTCGATGCGGTCCAGGTTGGTCGGCGAAGCGGTGCTGCTGCTCTGGGCGAACGCCGGCAGCGCAGCCAGCGTCGCGGTGGTTGCCAGGGCGTAGCGGATGGCCTGCCCCAGTGCGGTGGTGCGTGAAGTCATGACGAGCTCTCTCTCTCGGGTCGTGCAAAGGACGCCAAAACGGGCGTCGAAGGAATCGGCAGGTCCATGACCGAGCCGATGACCCGATAGTAGTCTCGTTGGTTAATGCTCTGTAAAAAGCGCGTGTCGGTTTGTGTCATTACGCATCACACGCTTTCACCAAACGTGAACAAAAGCAGGGGTTTACGTCAGGACGAGGCGCATACCGTCTCCGCCAACTGCTGCGTTGCAGCAGAAATTGGCGGTCGATTGCGCGAACTGTAACGAAATGTAATCGGGCGCCGGTCAGCGATCGGACGGCGTCCCGTCGCCCTGCTCAGACCACGAACGGACGGAACTGGATGCCGAGTCCAGCGATGCCCTCGGTCTCGCCGATCAGGTCGGCGCGCAGCAGCGGGCGCGCATCGATGAAGTCCTGCGGCACGATCAGCGACAGGCGGCTGTCGTCGGCAGTCAGTTCCAGCACCGGCAGCGGTGCGTCCTCATGCGCGCGGTTGAGCAGGACCGCCAGGCGCAGCAGGGCAGCCAGGCGCCGTGCGGTCAGCAGCAGGCGTTCGGGAATGGCATCGAAGGCGGTCTTGCTGATGCCGCGGCGGTGATTGCGCACCAGCGTCGCCAGCATCTGCTGTTCCTGCCGCGAGAAGCCGGCGATATCCGAGTTTTCCAGCACGTAGCTGCCATGCACGTGGTAACCGCTGTGGGCGATCATCAGCCCCAGCTCATGCAGGCGTGCGGCCCAGCCGAGCATGCGTGCGTCATCGGCATCCAGCTTCCAGCGCTCCTGCACCTGCTCCAGCAACGACAGTGCGGTGTCCTGAACGCGGCCGGCCTGCACCGTGTCGATGCCATAGCGATGGGTGAGGGCGGCCACCGATTCATCGCGCGGGTCGTTGTCGCCGGCACGGCCAAGGATGTCATAGAGGATGCCCTCGCGCATCGCGGCCTTGCTGACCAGCAGCTTCTGCAGGCCCAGCGCTTGGAAGGCGGCCTCCAGCACCAGGATGCCGCCGGCGATGATCGGGCGGCGATCGCTGGACAGGCCAGGCAGCACGATGTCGTCGATCTTCTTGGCCTTCAGCAGCTCATCGCGGAGCTGCGGCAACGCCTCGGCGGTGATCGCACCCTTGCTCAGCTTCATCGTCGCGCAGATTTCGCTGATGGCCTTGTGGGTACCAGACGACCCCAGTGCTTCCTGCCAGCCCAGCGCGCGGTATTTGCTGGCGAATGGCTGGAACTCCCGGCCAATCTCGGCCAGTGCGTCCTTCCAGCGCTTCTTGCTGAGTTTGCCGCCCGGGAAGAAGCGACGGGTGCTGGCGATGCAACCGGCCTGCAGGCTCTCGCGCTCCAGGGTCTGCATGCCCTTGCCGATGATGAACTCGGTAGAGCCGCCGCCGATGTCGATCACCAGGCGATGCTGGTCGGGCTTGGGCGGTTGCGCATGGGCCACGCCCAGGTAGATCAGGCGCGCTTCCTCGCGGCCACTGACCACTTCGATGGCGTGCCCGAGCGCGGTTTCGGCCGGCATCAGGAACGCCTGCGGCGAGCGCAGCTGGCGCACGGTGTTGGTGGCCAGAGCACGCACGCGATGCGGCGGGACGTTGCGGATGCGCTGGCCGAAGCGGGCCAGGCACTCCAGCGCGCGCTGTCGCGCTGCTGCGGAGAGTCCGCCCTTGCCGTCCAGGCCGTCGGCCATGCGCACGGTTTCGCGCAGGCGGTCGATCACCCGCAGCTGGCCAAGCGTGTAACGCGCGATGACCATGTGGAAACTATTGGAGCCAAGGTCGATGGCGGCCAGCAGGTCGCCATCCTGCAATGCGGGCGGAGTCGTGGTGGTATGCGGCATGGGCGAATGTTAGCCGAAGGGGCGGTGAACTCGTCACCGCGCGGCCTTCACATTTTGGAGGGGGAGTGCGGCAGGGCTGCGCCCTGCACCCGCCGAAGCGGTAGTGCCGACTGCTGGCCGGCAACCTCAACGTAACAGCAACAGCAACAGCAACGGCAACAGCTGGCTTCCTGTGGGATGGCGGGGTGGGTCCGGTTGCGGGGGACGCCGTAAACCCCCAGACCGGCCCAGCCGCTGGCGGCTGTGCGTTCGGGCGCTTGCGAAGCAGTGCTTCGCAAGCAAAGCGCCCTCACCCTTGGGGGCTTGACCGCGGCATCCATGCCGCGGACACCCCCGCAACCGGACCCACCCCGCCTTCGACAGGTTCCGCGATCTGTCGGAATGGCATGGCCTGCTTCTGGTGGGTGTCGACCTTGCCTGCTGTTGGTAGGTGTCGACCTTGGTCGACACGGTGGATCCACGCCATGCGTGGATGAATCCAAACGTGCCAACCAAGGTCGGCATCTACCGGATCGAAGGGCCTGCATATGTCGACCTTCGACAGGTTCACGCGGCTGTTGGTAGGTGTCGACCTTGGTCGACACGGTAGATCCACGCCATGCGTGGATGAATCCAAACGTGCCAACCAAGGTTGGCACCTACCTGGCCACCTACCGGGTCAGAGGCCCTGCATCAACGCCATCTGCGCCGAATGCGGGGCTTCGTCGTGGGCCGGTGCGCGCTTGTGGTAGATGCCTTCGGCATCCAGCTCCCAGGCGTTGAGGTTGTCGTCCAGGTAGTTCTGCAGCACCTCGCGGTACACCCGCTTGGCCAGCGCCGGGTCGAGGATCGGGAAGCAGGTTTCCACCCGGCGCAGCAGGTTGCGTTCCAGCCAGTCGGCGCTGGCGCAGTACAGCTCCGGTGCGCCGTCGTTGCCGAACCAGTAGACCCGGCTGTGTTCCAGGAAACGGCCGACGATCGAGCGCACGCGGATGTTGTCCGACACGCCCGGTACGCCCGGGCGCAGGGTGCAGGCGCCACGGATGATCAGGTCGATCTGCACACCCGCCTGCGAGGCGGCGTACAGCGCACGGATCACCTGCGCTTCGTTGAGGGCGTTCATCTTGGCGATGATCCGCGCCGGTCGCCCGGCGGCGGCGATGCGCGTCTCGCGCTCGATCCTCGCCAGGATCCCGGTGTGCAACGTGAAGGGCGACTGCAGCAGGCGCTTGAGCTTCATCTTCGACGCCAGCCCGGACAGCTGCTGGAACAGCAGGTGCACGTCGTTGCCGATGTCCGCATCGGCGGTGATCAGGCTCAGGTCGGTGTACGCGCGCGCGGTACCGCTGTGGTAGTTGCCGGTGCCCAGGTGCACGTAGCGGCGCAGCTTGCGGCCTTCGCGGCGCACGATCAGCAGCATCTTGGCGTGGGTCTTGTAGCCGACCACGCCGTACACCACCTGCACGCCGGCTTCCTGCAGCCGATCGGCCAGGCCAAGGTTGGCTTCTTCATCGAAGCGCGCGCGCAGCTCGACCACCACGGTCACGTCCTTGCCGGCGCGCGCCGCCTGGATCAGTGCATCGACGATCAATGAGTCCTTGCCGGTGCGGTACAGGGTCTGCTTGATCGCCAGCACGTTCGGATCAAGGGCGGCCTGGCGGATCAGGTCGAGCACCGCCGCGAACGCGTCGAAGGGGTGGTGCAGCAGCAGGTCCTGGCGGGCCACGGTCTCGAAGATGCCGTCGCTGTCGCGCAGGGTGCGCGGGGTCATCGGCGGATACTTCAGGTCCGGCTGGGCGATCAGGTCGTACAGCTGGATGATGCGGTTGAGGTTGACCGGTCCGTCGATGCGGTACACCGCGTTCTCGGTCAGGCCGAAGTTCTGCAGCAGGGTGCGTACGATGTCGCGCGGCATGTCGTGGGCGATCTCCAGCCGCACTGCAGGCCGGTAGCCGCGGTCCACCAGCTCATCGCGCAGGGCCAGCGCCAGGTTTTCCACTTCCTCTTCATCCACCACCAGCTCGGAGTTGCGGGTGACACGGAACTGATAGGCGCCCAGCACTTCCAGCCCCGGGAACAACTCGTCCACGAAGGTGGACAGCACCGAGGACAGGAACACGAAATTCTGCGGGCCGCCGAGTTTTTCCGGCAGCTGGATGATCCGCGGCAGCGAACGCGGTGCGCGCACGATGGCCAGGTGGCCGCTGCGGCCGAACGCATCGGTGCCCTTCAGCACCACCACGATGTTCAGCGACTTGTTGAGGATCTTCGGGAACGGATGCACCGGATCCAGGCCCAGCGGCGACAGCACCGGCATGATCTCGTTGCGGAAATAGGCACGCAGCCAGCGCTTCTGGCGATGGGTCCAGGAGTTGCGGCCGAGCACGCCGATGCCGGCCTCCATCAGCGCCGGGCGCAGCGTCTGGTTCCAGCAGCGGTACTGCTGGTCCACCAGCTCGGCGGCGCGCTCGTGGATGGCATTGAGAATGGCCTGCGGGCTCATGCCGTCCGGTGCCGGCGGCAGGCCGAACTCCTGTGCATGACGGACCGCAGCGGCACGGATCTCGAAGAATTCATCCAGGTTCGTGCAGGAGATGCACATGAAGCGCAGGCGCTCCAGCAGCGGCACCTGCGGGTCCATCGCCTGCGCCAGCACGCGGAAGTTGAAATCCAGCTGCGACAGTTCGCGGTTGATGTACAGCGCCGGGTCGCGCAACGGATCGCTGTCCGTGCTCACGGGGAGGGGGAGGGATCCGAGGCTGCTCATGGCGTCATTCTTCGAAGGAGGTCAGGGGGGCGGACTCACGCGGTCGCACGTGGTCGGCATCGAAATGGCAGGCGAACACCGAGCCCTTGCCGACCTCGCTGTCGATTTCCAGGCGTGCGTGGTGCAGACCGAGGATGTGCTTGACGATCGAAAGGCCCAGGCCGGTGCCGCCGCTTTCGCGCGAGCGGCTGCTGGAGACGCGGTAGAAGCGTTCGGTCAGGCGGGGCAGGTGGGTGGCCGGAATGCCATAGCCGGTATCGCGTACCGCCAGCACCACGCCGTCGCCCTCGCGGCGGAACTCCACCGCGATGCGGCCACCGGCCGGGGTGTAGCGGACCGCGTTGGTGACCAGGTTGGAGAACGCGCTGTGCAGTTCCTTGGTCGAGCCCTGCAGGTCCACGCCGGCCAGGTCGTCGATGCTGATCTGGTGCCGGCCCTGGCTGTGCGCTTCGGCTTCGCGGCGCAGGGTGGCCAGCATGGGCTGCATCGCCACCGTCTCAGCCTCGCTGTGTTCCTGCGATTCCAGCCGAGACAGGGTCAGCAGGTCCTCCACCAGCTGGGCCATGCGCTGGCTCTGCTTGCGCATTTCCTCCAGCATCGGTCCGGTTCCCGGGAAGTCCTCCGGGTCCATCATGTCCAGGTAGCCGTGGACCACGGTGAGCGGCGTGCGCAGCTCATGTGAAACGTTGGCCACGAAGTCGCGGCGTACCTGTTCCAGGCGCAGCAGCTTGCTGACGTCACGGGCGATCAACAGCCAGTAGTCGGACGAATAGGGAATCAGGCGCAGGTTCAGGCGGATCGCAGGATCGACCGGCGATGGCACGTCCAGGATCGGTTCGGCATTGCGGCCACCGGCCAGCCAGTGGGCCAGCGGCATCGGCTGCAGGCGTTCGACCAAGGCCTCACCCAGATCGCCCGGATGATGCAGGCCGAGCAGGGCCGTGGCCGCTTCGTTGAACCACTGCACGCGCTGGCTGTTGCGGTCCAGCACCACCACGGCGTCGGGCAGCGCGGCCGCTGCAGCGCGATAGCTGCGCAGCATGTCCAGCAGTCGCCGCTTGCGCACGCGCATCTCGACCTGGTTGCGGTACAGCAGGCGGTCCAGCTCGTTCCAGACGCCGGTGCCTTCGGCGGCGGTGTCCCAGCGCTGGCGCGCGGTCAGCCGGCGCAGCACGCGGCGCAGCCGCCAGTAGTGCCAGACCAGCGTCGCCAGTGCCGCCAGCGCGATGCACAGCCACAGGTGGCCAGTGAACCAACCGACCAGACCGGCCAACAGCAACACGGTGGCCACGGTGGCCAGTGTCTTCAACCAGGCAGAGCGGATGTGGCGGGGCATTGCGGTCTCGTCGTGGGTTGCGGCGGTTCACGCAGGTGAACCGGAAGTTATAGCAGAGTTGCCGACGCCGGCACCGTGGGGTGCACGGCGCCGGCACGACGAGGCTCAGGTTGCGGTGGAGAAGCGATAACCGGCGCCGCGCACGGTCTGCACCATGTTCTCGGCGTTGAACGGTTCCAGCGTCTTGCGCAGGCGGCGGATATGCACGTCGATGGTGCGTTCTTCCACATACACGCTGCCGCCCCACACGTGGTCCAGCAACTGCGCGCGGGTATACACGCGCTCGGGGTGGGTCATGAAGAAGTGCAGCAGGCGGTACTCGGTCGGGCCGATCGGCACCGGCTGGTCGTTGGCGAACACGCGATGGGCGGCACCGTCGATGCGGATCGCGCCCACCGCCACGCTGCCGTCCTCGTCATCGTCGCGGGCGCGGCGCATGACCGCGCGGATACGCGCCAGCAGTTCGCGCGCCGAGAACGGCTTGACCACGTAGTCGTCGACACCGGCTTCGAGGCCGCCGACGCGGTCGTTCTCTTCGCCGCGCGCGGTCAGCATGATGATCGGCACTTCGCGGGTGAGGGTTTCCTTGCGCCAGCGCCGGGCCAGGTCCAGGCCGCTGGTGCCGGGCAGCATCCAGTCCAGCAGGATCAGGTCGGGGACGCGGTCGGCGATGGCGGTCTGGGCCTCGCGGGCGTCACCGGCGTGGACAGGTTCGTAATCGCCCTTGCGAAGGGCGAAGGCGACCATTTCGCGGATCGCGGGCTCGTCATCGACGATCAGGATGCGTTTCTGCACGAGGGCACCGTAGGGCTCAGTTACTGGAGTGGTGCCAGTAGACTACGGTTTGATGACATGTTTGTGACTGCCTGGCCGGCATCTGGCTTTGCTGCCATCTGCCGGTCATGCCGCACTCAGCGGCGGTCCAGATCCGGGTCCTGCACGCCCTGCCGGCGCAGCTCGAGCACGGTGGGCGTGATCGACTCGATCCGCGCATCCACCCGGGCCCGACCGACATAGTCCAGCGCGGGGTTACGCTTGAGTGCCTGCAGCTGCATCAGGGCCTGTTCCGGGCGCCCGCCCAGGAACGCCGCCTCGGCATAGGCCTCGCTGGCGCGGACGCTGTCGCCGGCCAGTTCACTGGCGCGGGCGTAGCGCTGCTGGAAGACCGGATCGTTACCGCTTTGCGACAGCAGGGGGCGCAGCATCGCCTGCGCGCGCTGGCCCGCGGCCTGGCCTCCCTGCTCGTTCAGGATCTCGGCGTAGGTCAGGGCCACCGGCCGGCTGTTGGGGTGTTCGTGCAGCAGCTGCTCGAAGCGCGCATTGGCCTGGGTGGATTGGCCGGTGCGCGACTCCGCTTCGGCCAGGGCCAGGGCGACCCACAGGCTGTCCGGGTGGGTCTTCAGCAGGTCGGTGAGGGTCTGCCGGGCCTGGTTGGCACCGCTGCGGCCACCGCGCATCGTGGCCAGCGCCTGGCCATAGCGCTGGGCGTCATCCAGGCCGTCCTTCTGCCTGCGCGCAAGATCGGTGTACTCGCGTTGCAGGTCGGCCGGGCTGTCGGCGCTGAGCACGCGCAGGCGCTCACGGGCCCAGTTGAAATCGCCACTGGCGCCGCGGCTGAGCTGGCCGATCGGAACCCGCAGCACGCTGCCGGGCAGCAGCGGGTTGATGCCGCGCAGCAGCGGATCGCCCAGGGTCGGGTCGGCGGGATCCACTCGCTCCTTTCGCTCGCCGCTGGGCGTGCGCGTGGTCAGCAGCACCGTGTCCTTCTTCATCTGTTCGGCGCGGGCCTTGGCCTCGCTGATGCGGGTGGTGTTGACCGGGTGGGTGCGCAGGAAGTCGGGAACGCTGTAGCCGCCATCGTTGCCGCGCATCGCCGAGGACATGCGTTCGAAGAAGCCGGCCATCGCATCCACGTCGTAGCCGCTGCGCGACAGCGTGCGGATGCCCAGCCGGTCGGCCTCCGATTCGTTGGAGCGGGTGTAGTCGATCTGCCGTTGCTGCATCAGGCCCATGCCCGAGCTGATCGCGGCCATGGTCGCGTTGCCCGAGGACGAACTGTTGCTGGCCTGGGCGGCAACCACCGCCGCCAGCATCCCCAGCAGGATCGGGATCTGGTCGCGCTGGGCGCGCTCGACCCCGCGCAGCACGTGCTGCTGGGTGACGTGGGCGATTTCGTGCGACAGCACCGCCGCCACCTCGTCCTCGCGCTCGGCCGTCAGCACCAGGCCGGCATTGACGCCGATATAGCCGCCGAGGGTGGCGAAGGCATTGATCTGGCGGTCCTTCATCACGAAGAACGTGTAGGGCTGGCGTGGCTGGTCACTGTTGGATCCGAGGCGGGTGCCCATGGTCTGCAGCCAGTCGTTGACCAGGGGATCGTCCAGTAGGTAGCCATAGTTGCGCAGTTCGCGCAGCATCATCGCGCCGTACTCGGCCTGCCGGGCCGGGGTCAGCAGTTCGCCCGCCGAGGAGCCGATGTCCGGCAGCTTCTCCTGGGCCTGCGCCAGCGGGGCGGCCAGGGCCAGGGTCAGGGCAGCGGTGAGCAGCAGGGGTCGCAAGCGGTCGGTCCTCGGGCAGGGTCGGCCCAGCGTGGCAGGGCAGGGGGCAACCATTCGTTAATCAATCCACAGTGTTGCGGGCGTGGCGTGGAAATTCCAGCGCACCGGTACCATATATGGACCGTCGATCCATCGTGGAGTTTCCCGTGACAGCCCAGTCCGCCGGCGCTACCCCCGCCATCACCATCTATTCCACCGCCGTCTGCCCGTACTGCGTGGCCGCCAAGAACTTCCTCAAGAGCAAGGGCCAGCAATGGACCGAGGTCCGCATCGACCTGGACCCGGTCGAGCGCGAGAAGATGATGGCCAAGACCCGCCGCACCAGCGTCCCGCAGATCTTCGTGGGCGACGTCCACGTGGGCGGCTACGACGACATGATGGCCCTGCATCGTGAAGGCAAGCTCGAGCCGCTGCTGGCCGGGCAGGGCCAGGCATGAGCGCGGCCGACGACGGCAGCAAGGACCGGATCGCCGAGTTCACCGACTTCCGCAAGCGCATGAATGAACGCATCCTGGGCGAGCCGAACCAGGTGGTGCGCCGCTTCTTCGCCCTGGATACGCAGACCTACCAGGCCGGCGCGCTGGACGTGAAGACCAAGGAGTTGCTGGGCCTGGTGGCCTCGATGGTGCTGCGCTGCGACGACTGCATCAGCTACCACGTGGCCCAGTGCAAGGACGCCGGCGTCACCCGTGAGGAGTTCTTCGAGACCTTCTCGGTAGGCCTGGTGGTCGGCGGCTCGATCGTGATCCCGCACCTGCGCCGCGCGGTGGACTTCCTCGACCAGCTGGAAGGTGGCGCCGCCGCCCCGGCAGCGCACGAGCACTGAGCCTGGCCGCTACCGCGAACCGGGCCCTCTGGTAGTGCCGGCCGCTGGCCGGCATCTGGTGGACCCAAATCGGCAGAGGTTGCCGGCCAGCGGCCGGCACTACCCGGTAAATGCCTGCACCGGGGCCTTCCCCTCGATCCCGCAGCCCAGGAGCCCCCTTGTTGTTAAAGGGGGCGCGCCGAAGGCGCGGGGATAAGGAGGAATGCGCGGGCAATTCTGCCTGAGCCGGGGACTGGGACCATGGTCTATTTGGGACCTCGGCCCCGGCTCAGGCATAATTGCGGGTGAAACTTCCTTTGCGCCGGCGTTTCCGGGCACGTCCGGACGGCGTTTTTCCCCCTGTTCGGAACATCGATCAATGACGCAGAAAATTACGGTCATCCGCGGCGACGGCATTGGCCCGGAAATCATGGACGCCACCCTGTTCGTGCTCGACCAGCTCAACACTGGCCTGGAGTACGAAGACGCCGACGCCGGCCTGGTGGCCCTGGAGAAGCACGGCGATCTGATGCCGGCGGTGACCCTGGAATCGATCGCGCGCAACAAGGTCGCGCTGAAGAGCCCGCTGACCACCCCGGTTGGTGGCGGCTTCACCTCGATCAACGTCAGCCTGCGCCGCCACTTCGACCTGTACGCCAACGTGCGTCCGGCCCACACCTTCCCGAACACCAAGTCGCGTTTCGACAACGTCGACCTGATCACCGTTCGTGAGAACACCGAAGGTGCGTACCTGGCCGAAGGCCAGGAAGTGTCGGCCGACGGCGAGACCGCTTTCTCCGGCACCCGCATCACCCGCAAGGGCTCCGAGCGCATCGTGCGTTACGCCTTCGAGCTGGCCAAGAGCACCGGCCGCAAGAAGGTCACCGCCGTGCACAAGGCCAACATCATCAAGTCGACCTCGGGCCTGTTCCTGGCCGTGGCGCGCGAAGTCGCCGCGCAGTACCCGGACATCGAGTTCCAGGAAATGATCGTCGACAACTGCTGCATGCAGCTGGTGATGCGTCCGGAACAGTTCGATGTGATCGTCACCACCAACCTGTTCGGTGACATCATTTCCGACCTGTGCGCCGGTCTGGTCGGTGGCCTGGGCCTGGCCCCGGGCGCCAACATCGGCAAGGACGCGGCGATCTTCGAAGCCGTGCACGGCACCGCGCCGGACATCGCCGGCCAGGGCAAGGCCAATCCGTGCGCCCTGCTGCTGGCGGCGGCACAGATGCTCGACCACGTCGGCCAGCCGGAAAACGCCGAGCGCCTGCGCAAGGCCATCGTCGCCACGATGGAAGCCAAGGATTCGCTGACCGGCGACCTCGGCGGCACCGGCAACACGATGGGCTTCGCCAAGGCGATCGCCAGCCGCCTGTAAGCGGCGGCTCGACTCCGATTGGATCCACAGCGGGGCGCCTTCGGGCGCCCCGCTGCGTTTCACCGGCCAGTAGATCCACGCCATGCGTGGATGGCGGCATCATCTGCAAGGAAAATGATCTGTGCGAAAACCGCACAGATTGTGTGCTCAACGGCGGCTGGTTCGTGCATTCAATGCTCCTCATCCTGTGCCCACTTTCCACCGCACAGGAGCTTGACCATGAACCTCACTGCTTTCGGCCTGGCCGGCCTGATCGGCATGGCTGCCACCGCCCCGGTTGTCGCCGCCGAGCCGGTCCACCCCACCATCCGCCATATGGCTGGCGCTGCGGCTGCCACCTCGCTCGACGCAGCGAAGACGGCCGTGCTGGTGATCGACTTCCAGAACGAGTACTTCGACGCCAGCGCCGCGCCCGGTTTCGCCGGTGGCCGCATGGTCATTCCCGATGGCGTGGCGGCCCTGCGGCAGACGCGTCGCGTGGTCGACTTCGCTGATGCCAACGGCATCCGCGTGATCCATGTGCAGCACGTATTGCCGGCAGGCGCGCCGCTGTTTGCAGAAGGCAGTGTCAACGCGGCATTCCACCGTGACATGCAACCGCGCAAGGGCGAGACGGTGGTGCAGAAGGACAACGTCAGCGTGTTCGCCGGTGCCTCGGCAGCGGCACTGGACAAGGTGCTGAAGGATGCCGGTATCGACACCCTCATCGTCACCGGGCTGCAGACCCATGCCTGCGTTGCCGGTGCTGCACGCGATGCTGCGGCGGCGCCGCGCGGCTACCGGGTGATCGTGGCTTCCGATGCCTCTGCCAGCCGTGATCTGGATCTGGCCAATGGCGGGACCATCGGCCATCGCGCATTGCATGAGGCGTCGCTGGCGCAGATCGAGGATGCCTTTGGCGATGTGATGACCACCTCGGCGATTCTGGCCCTGCCGGTGCGCAAGGCAGGCAACGGCACTTGATAAGCTGGCGGGGTCCGCAGCCTGCGGGCCCCGCCGACTGGAGCGCGCTGCCGATGGACCATTTCGCCGCCCTGCGAGCCCTGCGCGCGATCGTCGACGCCGGCAGTTTCACTGCCGCCGCCGAGCGGCTGGGTACCACCCATTCGGCGATGTCGCGGCAGTTGCGTCAACTTGAAGAGCACCTGCAGGTGCGGCTGCTGGATCGCAACAGCCGGCGGCTGTCGTTGACCGAGGCCGGGCGCGACTACTACAGCGAGGCGGTTGCGCTGCTTGACCGGCTGGAGGCCGCCGATGACCGTGCGCGGGCCGGCCAGGCCCAGCCCAGCGGGCGCGTGCGGGTCAGCGTGCCGCAGGTGGTCGCCAGCCAGGAGCTGCCGCATTGGCTGCCTGGCTTCCTGGCGCGCTATCGCCAGGTTGCGCTGGAACTGTCGGCCGACGATCAGCTGGTCGATGTGGTCGGCGGGGGCTTCGACCTCGCCCTGCGCATCGCGCCGTCCTTGCCTGACAGCCAACTGGTCGCCCGTGAACTGGCGCGATGCCCGCGCATCCTGGTTGCGGCACCGGCGTACCTCGCCCGGCAGGGACTGCCTCGGCAGGTGGCCGACCTGCAGAACCACACCTTGTTGGGGTTCAACCCTGTTGCGGCGATGACGCCGTGGCAGCTGCACGGACCGCGCGGTGTCATCGCCAGCGTGGAAGCAGGCCAGCGACTGCGCGTGGACGCCACGCCGGCACTGTATGCGGCCGTGCTGGCCGGCATGGGCATCAGTCTGTTCACCGCGCTTACGGTGCAGGAAGATCTTCGCGCCGGCCGCTTGATCCGCGTGCTTCCCAGCTGGCACGGTGGCACGCGCTGCTATTTCGCGCTGTATCCCCATGCGCGTGCGCTGGCGCCGAAGGTGCGCGCGCTGGTCGATCATCTCGCCACGCATTACGCTGCAGCGTCGGGTGCGGCAGGGTAAGTCGCACGGCAGTGGTGAGGAGTGGGGATGGAGCCGGTGTATCTGCTGGTCGCGCTGGGCGCGATCGTCGCGGGGTTCGTGCAGGGCCTGTCGGGATTCGCGTTCGGCATGGTCGCGATGTCGTTCTGGGCGTGGGGGCTGGATCCCCGGCTTGCGGCGACGCTGTCGGTGTTCGGCGCGCTGGTCGGCCAGTTGCTGGCGGTATTCACCGTGCGCCGTGGCTTCAACCTGCGCCTGCTGCTGCCGTTCGTGCTCGGTGGGTTGGCGGGCATTCCGCTTGGCGTGCTGGTGCTGCCGCAGCTGGACATGGCCTGGTTCAAGGCGCTGCTGGGAGGTTTCCTGGCGCTGTGGTGCCCGGTGATGCTGATGGCGCGTTCGTTGCCACCGGTCACCGTTGGCGGCCGGTTCGGCGACGCGCTGGCCGGCATGGCCGGTGGTGTGCTCAGTGGCATCGGTGGCTTCGCCGGGCCGATACCGACCCTGTGGAGCACGCTGCGGGGCTTCGGCAAGGACGAGCAGCGCGCGGTCATCCAGAGCTTCAACCTGGCGATGCTGGCGGTGACCATGGCCACCTATGTCGGTACCGGCATGGTCACCCGGCAGATGCTGCCGTACTTCGCCATTGTCGCGCCGGCGATGCTGGTACCCACGCTGCTGGGGGCGAAGCTGTATATCGGTATCAGTGAGGCGCGTTTCCGGCAGATCGTCCTCGGCCTGCTGACCGCTTCCGGTGTGGCCATGCTGGCCTCGTCGCTGCCGTTGCTGCTGTCCCGTGGGGTGGCGGGATGAGGGCTCAGGCGGGCCGCAGCATGCGGAAGCGTTGATCGGCGGTGATCCGGAAGTAGTCGGCCGGTCCGCCACCGCGCAGGATGGTGTCGCTCGCTGCGGTGTCGTAGATGCCGTCGACGAGCAACCGCGTATCGATATGCACGGCGACCACTTCTCCCAGTACCAGCCAGCCATTGGTGTCATTGCCGGCCGCATCACGCAGACGCACGATCTGCGTGCAGCGGCACTCCATGCTCACTGGGCTCTGCGCAACGCGCGGCGGTGCAACCAACTCCGAGGCCAGTGCCGTCAGCCCGGCCAATACGAACTCGTCCACGTCGGGCGCGACTGCGCGGCAGCTTTCGTTCATTGCCTGGGCCAGATCGAATGTGGCGAGGTTCCAGACGAACTCGCCGGTGGCTTCGATGTTGCGCAGCGAGTCCTTGCGGCCCTGGCTGCTGAAACCAATGATCGGCGGCGTGTAGTTGAACGCGTTGAAGAAGCTGTAGGGCGCCAGGTTCACATTGCTGTCGGCATCACGACTGGAGATCCAGCCGATGGGACGCGGGCCGATGATGGCGTTGAACGGATCATGTGGCAGGCGATGGCCATCGGCCGGGCGATAGCTGTGGAAGCGGCGAGGGAGGGTGTCTGCCATGGGGCGTGTTTCCGCGGGAGTCGAGCGTGCTCGACGCTACAAAAAAAGGCCGCGATCCCGACGGACCGCGGCCTTGTCGTTTACGGCATGGACTGGATCAGCGCTGCTGGATCTTCGACAGCAGGCGCAGGAACTCCACATACAGCCAGACCAGGGTCACCATCAGGCCGAATGCGCCATACCATTCCATGTACTTCGGCGCGCGCTGGGCCACGCCGGTTTCGATGAAGTCGAAATCCAGCACCAGGTTCAGCGCGGCCACGACCACCACGAACAGGCTGAAGGCGATGCCCAGCCAGCTGGCGTCATGGATCACCGGCACGTTGATGTTGAAGAAGCCCAGCACGAACGAGGCCAGGTACAGCAGGGCGATGCCGCCGGTGGCAGCCACCACGCCGAGCTTGAAGTTCTCGGTGGCCTTGATCAGGCCGCTACGGTAGGCGAACAGCAGTGCGAACAGGGTGCCGAAGGTCAGCAGCACGGCCTGGAACACGATGCCCGGGAACTTCATGTTGAACACGGCCGAGATGGCACCCAGGAACAGGCCTTCCACCAGCGCGTAGAGCGGTGCGGTGACCGGTGACCATTCCTTCTTGAACACGGTGATCAGGGCCAACACCAGGCCACCGATCGCCCCGCCCATGGCGTACAGCTTGGCGCCGGCCATCACCTGGCCGTAGTCGTCCACGGTCTGGTTCCAGGCGAAGGCCGCGGTCAGCACGGTCAGCAGCAGCAGGAAGCCGGTCTTGTTGACGGTGCCATTGAGGGTCATGGTCTGGTCGGGGCTGGTCACCACCGAGCCACTGGCCAGATCGAGGAAGGTCGACTCGGAAAGAGCCGGGTTGCCGCTGCGCATGCGAGGTCTCCGTGCGAAAAGGGGGCGATTGGGCCATCCGGCCGCTGGCTGCGAGCATAGCCGATGACTGCGCAAGCCGTGGTCATGGCGGGGCAGGGCTGGGATTGCGCGTTGACAGTTCGCAGGGCGCTTGGCCACAATGGCCAGCTCCCCGGGTCCATGCCCGAGGGGATTGCAACACCGGGGTATAGCGCAGTCTGGTAGCGCGCCTGCTTTGGGAGCAGGATGTCGGGGGTTCGAATCCCTCTACCCCGACCAATCCCACGTCACGTCGGATTGGACGCCGTTCCGGTTCGGGCGCCCGTAGCTCAACTGGATAGAGCACCGGCCTTCTAAGCCGGCGGTTACAGGTTCGATTCCTGTCGGGCGCGCCATTGGCGCGACACCGGAACGTAGCTGGCGGATGTGAAGAAGTGCTTGCAAAAGCATGCAGACTCCACCAGAATGTCGGACTCGCTTCGGCGGACCTGAACTTCGGTGACAGTCCTCGGGCAACGTATCAAGCGTCAGCGTCGGCAGCATTGGCGGTGAAGCGAAAGTTTCAGTGGTGGCTGTAGCTCAGTTGGTTAGAGTACCGGATTGTGATTCCGGTGGTCGGGGGTTCGAATCCCCTCAGCCACCCCACTGATTCAACCGCATCGGCATCGCCGAAACGGTATTGCAATAAACAGGTCGCCGGCTATAATGTGCGCCTGAGTTTCAAGGGCTGTTAGCTCAGTTGGTAGAGCAGTTGACTCTTAATCAATAGGTCCAAGGTTCGAATCCTTGACAGCCCACCAAGACAGAAGCCATCGGGTCCGCCCGGTGGCTTTTTTCTTCAAGATGTAACCCTTCGCGATGGATCGCTGGTTGCAGTGCTTGTTTCAACGACGTTGAAGAAAGTGCTTGCAACGCCCTCGCGGATCGGGTCATAATTCGCCCCCCGATTTCGGGCTGTTAGCTCAGTTGGTAGAGCAGTTGACTCTTAATCAATAGGTCCAAGGTTCGAATCCTTGACAGCCCACCAGACGAAAGCCACTTGGTCCGCCAAGTGGCTTTTTTCTTTAGTCTCCGCTGGCGTGGAGCCGGCTGGAGGATAGCCCCCTTGAGTCAAGGGGGCGCGGCGAAGCCGGGGGGATGTGGGTGTTGGTGAGAGGGGCCCGCGCGGTGCGCAGCAGCGCGTGGGGCGGCAGCGCGAATGCGCAGCCGCGTCCCCAAGGTTCGAATCCTTGACAGCCCACCAGACGAAAGCCACTTGGTCCGCCAAGTGGCTTTTTTCTTTCCTGCGGCAGCGTCGGCAGATCCCCGTCATGGGTGGATATCGCAGGCATTGAGGGGTTCATCCACGCATGGCGTGGATCTACTGAAGCGTGGCTGAAATCAGCGTCCCATGCGTCATCAGCATGTTCAATGCTGTGAGCTGCTTCTCACCGGTTGCTGCCGGCATCGCTCCCAATAGGCGTTCCGCGCCGAAGGCGCATGCATGAGGAGTGCTTCGATGACGTTCAACAAGAGCGCGGGCGTGATGCTGGCCGCCGTGGTGGTTGTCGCCCTGTCGGGCTGCAGGGCGGACGAGGCGGCCACCGCCGCTGCGCCGGACTACGCGCGGACGGTGGAGCGATCTGCGGATGTCGACCACGTCGCTGCACAGTCGGTGGAGGGGCGCGACGCCGCGCAGTCGACCGGGGCGACAGGGGAGGCGCTGCCTGCTGGCGCGGTTGAAATGACGCGCTCCGCCGATGGCGCCACGCTGGAAACGCCCAGTGACGATGCGGCCGGCGTCCCTGCGGGCGAAACAACCGAGCCCGCGCCGGCCGCCCGCTGACCCGGATCGGCCTGGGGCGGGATGCGCCCAGGCCGGCTCCAAAGGGCAATTTCCCTGTTCAGTTTTGTGGAAGCCTTCCGCTTTTCGCCCTCGCCTGCAACAATGAACACCTGAGCCGGCCACGCGAAAGTGGCGGAATTGGTAGACGCCCTGGATTTAGGTTCCAGTGCCGCAAGGCGTGGGGGTTCGAGTCCCCCCTTTCGCACCAGGCCGGCCCGTCCCCCGCCCAGTCGGGCATTCCGCGTCAACCCCTGCGCCCGGCCGTGCTGGCGGCGCCGCCCGAATTGGGCGAAACTAAAGGGCTGCGGCAAGCAGGCGCGTCATCGACGTCGCGTCCTTACAACCGTTTCATCCATCATCGAGCCGGGGGCCAGGGCGCCACCGGTGGCAGGAGTCAACATGCAAGCTTCGATCGAAACCATCGGCAACCTGGAACGCCGCCTGAGCTTCTCGCTGCCGGAAGACCGTCTGCAGAGCCACATCAACGGCCGCTTGGGCGAAATCGCCCGCACCACCCGCATCAAGGGTTTCCGTCCGGGCAAAGTGCCGGCCAAGGTGATCGAGCAGCGCTTCGGCGCGCAGGTCCGTGGCGAGGCGCTGGACGGCCTTCTGCGCGAAACCTTCGACGCCGCCGTGCGTGAGCACGACCTGCGCATCGTCGGCAGCCCGCGCATCGACAAGGGTGACGAGGGTGAGTTCTCCTTCGTGGCCACCGTCGAAGTGGTGCCGGACTTCGGTGACATCGACGTCAGCAAGCTGACCGTGGTGCGCCACACCGCCGAAATCACCGATGCCGACATCGACCAGATGATCGAGAACCTGCAGACGCAGCGTCGCAGCTGGTCGCCGGTCACCCGTGCCGCGCAGGACGGCGACCTGGTCGCACTGGAAACCTGGTCGCAGGCCGGTGACGAGCGCCTGCCGGCCGAAGGCACCGAGAAGGGCAGCATCGTGCTCGGCCAGGGCATGATGTTCGAGACCATCGAGCAGGGCCTGGTCGGCATGGCCAAGGACGAAGAGAAGACCCTGGACGTCGAGTTCCCGGCTGACTGGCGCGTGCCGGCGCTGGCGGGCAAGACCGTGCAGGTCACCGTGAAGGTCAGCGACGTGTCCGAGCCGGTCGTGCCGGCCGTCGATGAAGCCTTCATCAAGAGCTTCGGCGTCAAGGGTGGCGACGTCGAGCAGTTCCGCAGCGACATCCGCGCCAACCTCGAGCGTGAGCTGAAGGGCGCACTGATGAACCGCCTGCGTCGTGAAGTCGGTGAGCAGCTGATCGCCGCCTATTCGTCGGTGGAAATGCCGCCGCGCCTGGTCGAGAACGAAGCCCGTGCCATGCTGGCCCAGCAGGTCGAGCAGATCCGCCGCAGTGGCCGCAACCCGGGCGAGATCCCGGCCGACGCCCACGAAGGCTTCAAGGACGCTGCTGCCAAGCGCGTGCTGGTCGGCCTGGTGGTCGGCGAAGTGGCCCGCAGCAACGACCTGCGCCTGGAGCCGAAGCGTCTGAATGAAACGATGCGTCTGATCGCCTCGACCTACGAAGAGCCGGAACAGGTCATTGAGATGTACCGCAACGACCCCCAGCTGATGTCTGGCCTGCAGAACCGCGTGATGGAAGAGCAGGTGATCGACTGGATCGCCGAGCGCGCCCAGCACACTGAAGAAAAGCTGTCGTTCCAGGACGCGATCCGCCAGTAATCCCTGGCGGATTGCCGGATACCCCGCGCCAGCCCTGGCGCGGGGGTGTTTCCCCCCAAGATAGGTACCTCACGAAATGGACAACCGAACCAAAGCCCTGAACATGGTTCCCATGGTGGTCGAGCAGACCAGCCGCGGCGAGCGTGCCTACGACATCTATTCGCGCCTGTTGAAGGAGCGCCTGATCTTCCTGGTTGGCCCGATCGACGATCACATGGCCAACGTGGTGGTGGCGCAGCTGCTGTTCCTGGAAGCGGAAAACCCGGAAAAGGACATCAGCATCTACATCAACTCGCCGGGTGGCGTGGTCACCGCCGGCATGGCGATCTACGACACCATGCAGTACATCAAGCCGGACGTGAGCACCATCTGCGTTGGCCAGGCCGCCTCGATGGGCGCGCTGCTGCTGGCGTCCGGTGCGGCGGGCAAGCGCTATGCGCTGCCGAACTCGCGGGTGATGATCCACCAGCCGCTGGGTGGCTTCCAGGGCCAGGCCACCGACATCGACATCCACGCACGCGAGATCCTGACCCTGCGTGCGCGCCTGAACGAAGTGCTGGCCAAGCACACCGGCCAGTCGCTGGAGACCATCGCGCGCGATACCGAGCGCGACAACTTCAAGAGCGCGGTCGATGCGGTCGCCTACGGCCTGGTCGACCAGGTCCTGGAGCGTCGTCCGGAAGAGTCGATCCAGGCCGGCTGACCGGCACTCACGGGGCCATGGCAGGCCCCGTTCCTGCAGGGTCGGGTGGACTGATGTCCCTCCGGCCCTGTGTTATTCTCGAATCGAACCCCCGTTCAGCGGGTGGGGTAACTGGGTAAGCGAAGCATGAGCGAAGACCGCCAAGGTCGTTCCACGGACACCGGCAAGATCCTCTACTGCTCTTTCTGCGGCAAGAGCCAGCATGAAGTGCGCAAGCTGATTGCCGGTCCGAGCGTGTTCATCTGCGATGAGTGCGTGGAGCTGTGCAACGACATCATCCGAGAGGAGCTTGAGGAAAAGGCGCAGTCGGCGCGCAGTTCGCTGCCCAAGCCGCGCGAGATCCTCGAGGTGCTCGACCAGTACGTGATCGGACAGAACCGCGCCAAGCGGACCCTGGCCGTGGCCGTGTACAACCACTACAAGCGCATCGAGAGCCGCCAGAAGAACGACGAAGTCGAGCTGGCGAAGTCGAACATCCTGCTGGTCGGTCCGACCGGTTCGGGCAAGACCCTGCTGGCCGAGACCCTGGCCCGCCTGCTCAACGTGCCGTTCACCATGGCCGACGCCACCACGCTGACCGAAGCCGGTTACGTGGGCGAGGACGTGGAGAACATCATCCAGAAGCTGCTGCAGAAGTGCGACTACGACGTCGAGAAGGCACAGCAGGGCATCGTCTACATCGATGAAATCGACAAGATCTCGCGCAAGAGCGAGAACCCGTCGATCACCCGCGATGTGTCCGGCGAAGGCGTGCAGCAGGCCCTGTTGAAGCTGATCGAAGGCACCGTGGCCAGCGTTCCGCCGCAGGGTGGGCGCAAGCATCCGCAGCAGGAATTCCTGCAGGTGGACACCAAGAACATCCTGTTCATCTGCGGCGGTGCGTTTGCCGGCCTGGACAAGGTGATCCAGCAGCGCTCCAACGACGCCGGCGGCATTGGTTTCGGCGCCAAGGTGAAGAGCAGCGAGCGCAAGCAGGAAGTGGGCAAGGTGCTGGCTGAAGTCGAGCCGGAAGACCTGATCAAGTTCGGCCTGATTCCCGAGTTCGTGGGCCGCCTGCCGGTGGTCGCGACCCTGGAAGAGCTGGACGAGCCGGCCCTGATCCGCATCCTGACCGAGCCGAAGAACGCCATCACCAAGCAGTTCAAGAAGCTGTTCGAGATGGAGAACGTCGAGCTGGAGTTCCGTCCGGACGCCTTGTCGGCCATCGCCAAGAAGGCGCTCAAGCGCAAGACCGGTGCCCGTGGCCTGCGCACCATCGTCGAATCGGTCCTGCTGGACACCATGTACGACCTGCCGTCGCAGGAAAACGTCAGCAAGGTTGTCGTGGATGAATCGGTGATCGAGCACAAGTCCGAGCCCTACCTGATCTACCAGACCCCGCCGGTCCCTGAACAGAAGGCCGCCGGCGCCGAATGATTCTTTCAACTTGTTGAATAGAAAGAATTTTCTCGGAACGTCTTGCATCTGAAAGCCGATGGCCCCATAACGGGGCCATCGGCTTTTTTTGTCTCCGGAAGATGCCCTCCCGGAGACGGTTTTCCCCTTCCCTGGAGCCCCCATGGCCCGTTCCCCAAGTGAGACCCTCGACCTGCCGGTCCTGCCGCTGCGCGACGTAGTGGTATTCCCGCACATGGTCATCCCGCTGTTCGTCGGCCGCGACAAGTCCATGCACGCGCTGGAACAGGCGATGGAAGCAGACAAGCGCATCCTGCTGCTGGCGCAGAAGTCGGCCGAGACCGATGACCCGCAGGCCGCCGACCTCTACCAGGTCGGCACCCTGGCGCAGGTCCTGCAGCTGCTGAAGCTGCCTGACGGCACCATCAAGGTGCTGGTCGAAGGCCTGTCGCGCGTGCAGGTGACCAGCGTCAGCGAACGCGATGGATCGCTGCACGGCCAGGCCGTGGAAATCGAGGCCGCCGATGCACGCGAGCCGCGCGAAATCGAGGCCATCGCCCGCTCGCTGATGTCGCTGTTCGAGCAGTACGTCAAGACCAACCGCAAGCTGCCGCCGGAACTGCTGCAGACCCTGGCCGGCATCGATGAGCCGACACGCCTGGCCGATACCATCGCCGCCCATATCAGCGTGCGGTTGTCGGACAAGCAGCGCCTGCTGGAAACGCTGGCGGTGGGCGAACGCCTGGAGATGCTGGTCGGCCTGGTCGACGGCGAGATCGACGTGCAGCAGATGGAAAAGCGCATCCGCGGCCGCGTGAAGTCGCAGATGGAAAAGAGCCAGCGCGAGTACTACCTCAACGAACAGATGAAGGCCATCCAGAAGGAACTGGGTGACCTGGACGATGCGCCGGGCGAACTGGAAGAGCTGGCGCGCAAGATCGCCGAAGCGGGCATGCCCAAGCCGGTGGAAGCCAAGGCGCGCAACGAGCTCAACAAGCTCAAGCAGATGTCGCCGATGTCTGCCGAAGCAGCGGTCGTGCGCAACTACCTGGAATGGCTGCTGGGCGTGCCGTGGAAGAAGCGCAGCAAGGTGCGCAAGGACCTGAAGGCCGCGCAGGACACCCTCGATGCCGATCACTACGGCCTGGAGAAGGTCAAGGAACGCATCCTTGAATACCTGGCGGTGCAGTCGCGGGTGAAGCAGATGAAGGGTCCGATCCTGTGCCTGGTCGGGCCGCCGGGCGTGGGCAAGACCTCGCTGGGCCAGTCCATCGCCAAGGCCACCAACCGCAAGTTCGTGCGCATGTCGCTCGGCGGCGTGCGCGATGAAGCCGAGATCCGTGGCCACCGTCGTACCTATGTCGGTTCGATGCCGGGCCGCATCGTGCAGAACCTCAACAAGGTCGGCAGCAAGAACCCGCTGTTCGTGCTGGACGAGATCGACAAGATGTCGATGGACTTCCGTGGCGATCCGTCCTCGGCGCTGCTGGAAGTGCTCGATCCCGAGCAGAACAACGCGTTCAACGACCACTACCTGGAAGTGGACCTGGACCTGTCCGAAGTGATGTTCGTGGCGACCTCCAACTCGCTCAACATCCCCGGCCCGCTGCTGGACCGCATGGAAGTGATCCGCATCCCCGGTTACACCGAGGATGAGAAGCTCAACATCGCCACCCGTTACCTGTCGCCCAAGCAGATCAAGGCCAACGGCCTGAAGCCGGAAGAGCTGGAGATCGGCAGCGATGCCATCCAGGACATCGTGCGCTACTACACGCGCGAATCCGGCGTGCGCAACCTGGAACGCGAGATCGCCAAGATCTGCCGCAAGGTGGTGAAGGAAATCGCGCTGGGTGGGCCGCAGCCGGTGGCGAAGGCGAAGAAGGGCGCGCGCAAGTCCAAGGCGCTGGTGAGCGTGTCGAGCAAGAACCTGGACAAGTACCTGGGCGTGCGTCGCTTCGACTTCGGCCGTGCCGAAGAAGAGAACGAGATCGGCCTGGTCACGGGCCTGGCCTGGACCGAAGTCGGTGGCGATCTRCTGCAGATCGAATCGACGCTGGTACCGGGCAAGGGCCAGCTGATCCTGACCGGCCAGCTCGGCAACGTGATGAAGGAATCAGCGTCGGCGGCGTTGTCGGTGGTGCGTTCGCGTGCCGAGCGCTTCGGCATCGATGCGGACTTCCTGCAGAAGCACGACGTGCACCTGCATGTACCCGATGGTGCGACGCCGAAGGATGGCCCCAGTGCCGGTGCGGCAATGGTGACCTCGCTGGTGTCGATGCTGACCAAGGTCGCCGTGCGCGCCGATGTGGCGATGACCGGCGAAATCACCCTGCGTGGTCGCGTCACCGCGATCGGCGGCCTCAAGGAGAAGCTGCTGGCGGCCCTGCGCGGCGGAATCCGCACGGTGATCATCCCCGATGAGAACCGCAAGGATCTTGCCGACATTCCGGCCAACGTCACCCGCGACCTGGAGATCGTGCCGGTGAAGTACATCGAGGAAGTGCTCGATCTGGCCCTGGAACGTCCGCTGGCACCGAAGAAGACGCGCAAGAGTGCGCAGCGCGTCACGGTGCGCAGCAAGGCCAAACCGAGTGGAAACGCGCGCGTCAAGCATTGATGCGTCCTGTCGAAATGCTTGAAACCCGCGTCGTTGCTGGCTTTCCAGCTTGCGTGGGGGTAGGGCCGCTGGTATAAAAGCAGCACTCGCGAATGAGTGATCGCAGTCAGCGCTCACTGAATTCGGCGAACCGTTTCCACATGGCAACCGCATGCAGACGTCGTGCGGTTGCTTCCCTGTCGAATACGCGGAACCCACCGCCAAAGGAGTTGTAAAGAATGAACAAGACCGAATTGATCGATGCCGTTGCTGAAGCTGCCGACCTGACCAAGGCCGAGTCCAGCCGCGCTGTCGATGCCGTCGTTGCTGCCGTCACCAAGGCGCTGAAGGACGGCGATGCGGTCACCCTGGTTGGCTTCGGTACCTTCCAGGTCCGCGACCGTGCTGCCCGCACCGGCCGCAACCCGAAGACCGGCGACACCATCAAGATCGCTGCTTCGAAGAATCCGTCGTTCAAGGCTGGTAAGGCCCTGAAGGATGCTGTAAACTAAGCGGCTCGCTGGGGTGCTTAGCTCAGCGGTAGAGCGTCTCCTTTACACGGAGAGGGTCGGGGGTTCGAAACCCTCAGCACCCACCACAGCACCGCGGTAAGTTTGAAATGTGGAGCGGTAGTTCAGCTGGTTAGAATGCTGGCCTGTCACGCCGGAGGTCGCGGGTTCGAGTCCCGTCCGCTCCGCCATTTTCAACGAGGCCCCCGGCCGAAAAGCTGGGGGCCTTGTTTTCTCTCCAACCAACCGGTTGTAGAGAAAACAAAGAGGTCTGCAATACGGAGCGGTAGTTCAGCTGGTTAGAATGCTGGCCTGTCACGCCGGAGGTCGCGGGTTCGAGTCCCGTCCGCTCCGCCATTGCAAAACTCTTAAATCCTCGTGAAAAAACTTTGAAAAAAGTGTTCAGCGGGGTAGGTTTTCAGGAAGTCTTCGGATATACTGAGCGCCTGCAAAGTTTCAAGCGCGGAGCGGTAGTTCAGCTGGTTAGAATGCTGGCCTGTCACGCCGGAGGTCGCGGGTTCGAGTCCCGTCCGCTCCGCCAACTCTAAGAGCCCTCGACGCAAGTCGGGGGCTTTTTCTTTGCGCCGTTTCCATCATTCGATGCGCGCGAACCTGTAGATCGCCTGGGCGGGATGGCGCCAGGCCCTGCTGCCACTGCTTTTGGTCCACGCCGCGAAGCGGGTTACACTGCCGGGCTCGCCAATCAAGCCTTGTGATTCCTCACCATGCTGCAGAAACTCCGCGACAAGACCTCAGGCTGGATCGTCACCGTGATCCTGGGGCTGCTGATGATTCCGTTCCTGTTCGTGATCGACAACAGCTACCTCGGTGGCGTCGGCGCACAGAACGTCGCCAAGGTTTCGGCACCGCCGACCTGGTGGCGCTCGGCACCGTCCTGGTGGCCGGTGCGCATGATGTGGCAGCACCATGAGATCAGTGCACAGGACTTCCGCACCCGTTTCGAGCAGGAACGCATGCGCGAACGCCAGCAGCAGGGCGAGAACTTCGACCCGCGCGCGTTCGAAAGCACCGAGAACAAGCTGGCCGTGCTCGACCAGTTGATCGACGAGCAGGTCGTGCGCCTGGTCGGTGAGCAGGCCGGTGTCGTGATTGGCGACGGCGCTGTGCGCGAATACATCACCACCATTCCGGGCTTCCTGGGCGCCGATGGCAAGTTCAGCGAAAGCAATTACCGTCTGGCCCTGGCCGGTGGCAATCCGCCGCGCACGCCGACCCAGTTCCAGGAACTGGTGCGTGAGAGCCTGCAGCAGTCGGTGATCCCGTCGGGCCTGCAGAATTCCGGCTTTGTCACCCAGGCCGAGACCGAGCGTCTGTTGAAGCTGCTGGGCGAGACCCGCGATGTGGAACTGGCCGCGCTGCCGGAAGTTCCGGTGGATACCGCGCCGGTGACCGACGCGCAGATCAAGCAGTGGTACGACAGCCATGGCAAGGATTTCCGCCAGGCCGAATCGGTGTCGCTGGAATATGTCGAGCTCAATGGTGCCAACCTGCCGGCGCCGACTGCGGCCGACGAAGCGACCCTGCGCAAGCGCTATGAAGACGAGAAGGCCAAGTTCACCACGCCGGAACAGCGCCAGGCGGCGCACATCCTGATCACCGGCGACGGTGCTGAAGCCAAGGCCGCCAAGCTGGCTGTCGAAGCAAAGGCGGCAGGTGCCGACTTTGCCGCGCTGGCCAAGGCGAACTCGGAAGATCCCGGCTCCAAGGCGCAGGGCGGTGACCTGGGCTGGGTGGAGCGGGGCGCGATGGTCAAGCCGTTCGAAGATGCACTGTTTGGTGCCAAGGCGGGTGAGGTGATCGGCCCGGTCAAGACCGACTTCGGTTACCACATCATCAGGGTCGCAGCGGTTCGTGGCGGCCAGGGCAAGTCCTTCGAAGAAGTGCGCGACACCTTGGCTGCCGAGCAGTTGAAGGCCGACGGCGAGCGCGGCTTCAACGATCTGGCGGGCCGCCTGGTCGATGCCATCAACAAGAGCCCGAGCGACCTGTCCGCGGCCGCCAAGGCGGTCGGCCTGTCGATGCAGACGCTGGGCCCGATCACGCGCACGACCGCCACCGGTATTGCCGCTGATCCGGCCGTGCTGCGTGCCGCCTTCTCCGACGTCCTGGTGCAGGACGGTACCGCCAGCGATCCGATCGCCCTGGGCGGCAGCAGCAACCACAGCGTGGTGATCCGCGTTGCCGCGCATACCCCGGAGCAGGCGCTGCCGCTGGACAAGGCGCGTGAGCAGGTGATCGCCGCGATCCGTGCCGACCGTCAGCGCCAGGCCGGTGACAAGGCCGCCGATGCCCTGCTGGCCAAGCTGAAGGCAGGCGCGACCCTGCAGTCGCTGGCTGCCAGCGAGAAGCTGCAGCTGAGCCCGATGCCGGGCCTGCCGCGCAGCCAGCCGGTGCCGACCCCGGAGATCAACCGTGCGATCTTCAGTGCGCCGCTGCCTGCCGAAGGCAAGCCGAGCTACGGCAAGGTCGACGTCAACGGCCATGCGCTGGTCTTCGCGGTGAACAAGGTCAACCCGGGCGACATCAAGGAAGTGACCGCCGAACAGCAGAAGCAGCTGAAGGACCAGCTGAGCCAGATCGACGGCATGGCCGCGGCCAAGGCCTACATCGAGGCGATGCGCAAGAAGTTCTTGATCCAGACCACCGAAGCGAACCTGTAAGCCCTCCGGCGAGCAGGAACGAAAAGGCCCGGCATTGCCGGGCCTTTTTTGTTGTCGCAACCCTGATCGATCCGTGACCTGCGCGATGAGTGCCGACCAAGGTCGGCCGCTACCAGAAGCGAAGCGACCTGCTCCTGCTCTTCATCCTTCAATCCGTGGGTGGTGCCACCGGAAACCATCAGGGGACGGGCGGGGTGGGCGCGCGGGGGTGTCCGCGGCATGGATGCCGCGGCCAAGCCCCCAAGGATGGGTTCACGGCGTCCCCCGTGGGTCCACCTCGCTCGTCCCAACTCATGAATGCTGCTGCCGCCACCCGCGAGGGGCTTCGCCGTTGGCCGGAAACCGCGCGTCAGCGCCGCACCGACCTCAGTCTTCGACGCGCAGTACCGCGCCTGGCTTCAGCACGCTGCTGCCGCTCAAGCCGTTCAGCGACAACAGCGCCTTCACCGGCATGCCGTAGCGGCGGGCGATGGTCCATGCCGATTCGCCATTGCGAACGGTGTGGCGACGGTTGCGCGGGCGATCGGCAGCCGAGGCGACCACCTTGGCCACCTGCGGGCTCGGCGCGGCGCTGGCGGTGCTGGCCACTGCGGTGGCAACGGCCGTGCTGGCGATGTCGGCAACGTCCGCGTTGGACGCCGAAACCGGGGCCAGTACGCGGGCCGTGCCCGACGGGCGGTTGCCGGCGGCCAGTGCCGGATTCAGGCGGGCGATCTTCGCCGGGTCCAGCGCGCGCTGGGCGGCCCACTGCTGGACGCTGGTGCCCGCCGGCAGGGTGTGGTCCTTCAGCACCGGCACGGTGCGGTCCAGCGAGGCCATCACGCCAGGCTGGTCTTCCACGTCTTCCAGCACGCAGGCCAGGGCATGCAGCTTCTCGACGTAGGCATGGGTGACCGGCGACAGCCCGGGCAGGCCGGCCGGCTTGGCGTTCTGCGCATTCATGCCGGCCTTGCGCATGGACTGCAGCACGCGGTATTCACCGGCGTTGTAGGCCATCGTGGCCAGGCGCCAGTCACCGCCGAACATGCCATGCAGGGTCTTCAGGTAGCGCACGGCGGCCTGGGTGGACTCCACTGCCGACAGTCGGCCGTCGTAGTTGTTGCTCATCGGTACGCGATGGTTGCGTGCCGTGGTGGCGATGAACTGCCACAGGCCGGTCGGGCCGCTGCCGTTGCGGGCATTGGGCCGGTAGCCACTTTCGACGAAAGGAATCAGCGCGAATTCGGTGGGCAGGTTGGCTTTGCGCAGCTCTTCGACCACATAGCCGAACAGCACCAGCGCGTCGTCATCCTGGTTGGCCAACCGCGAAGGCGCATGGGCGAACTGCTTCTGCCAGCGCGGGCTGGTGGCTTCGGCGTCACAGGTAGGTTCTGCAAGGCCGTCGCGGAAGCTGGAGAAGATCTCCTGGCCGTTACGTACCGATGCGGCCGGCAGCGTTGACGGATCCAGCGGCAGGGCCGAGGCGGCGGTCAGGTTCTGGCTGATGCCGGCGCCCAGCGATTGTGCGCCGGCAGTTCCGGCCAACCCCAGGACGAGACCCAGGGCCAGCGGCAGACTTCGGCGACTCATGCGCGGAAGCCGTCTTTCCAGTGCCGGAGACCGGCCATGACGTCGACGTCGTCCACGACTTCGCGCCCCAGGTGCGCCGACACGGCCGCGCGGATGGGCGCCGTGTGGGTACGCAGGAACGGATTGCAGGCAATTTCATCGGCCAGGGATACTGGCAGGGTGGAACGGTCATCGCGGCGCATGGCCAAAGCCTCCTCTTGGCGCTGCAACAAGGCAGCGTTGGCGGGGTCGACATGCCGCGCGAAGACGGCATTTGACACGGTGTACTCGTGAGCGCAACACAGCAGCAGTTGCGCGGGCAGGGCACCCAGCTTGCGCATCGATGCCAGCAGCTGGGACGGCGTACCTTCGAACAGGCGTCCACAGCCCAGGCTGAACAACGAATCTCCGCTGAAAAGCTGTTCAGCGGTGTGAAACGCGATGTGGCTGCGGGTGTGCCCGGGGACGGATAGTACGTGGAACATCCGGCCCATTGCCTGAACACGTTCACCTTCACCGACCCGCTCGGTGGCCATCGGGATGCGCTCGTCGACCGGTGCGACCACGCGCACCCCAGGGAAACGCGCCTGCAGCGCCGGTACCCCGCCGATGTGATCGTCGTGGTGATGGGTGAGCAGGATGGTGTCCACGCGCACGCCTTGGGCAGCCAGCGCCAGTACCGGCGCAGCGTCGCCGGGATCGACGACCACGGCAGCACCGTCGTCGGCGATCAGCATCCAGATGTAATTGTCCGCAAATGCGGGCAGGGCAGTCAGTCGCATAGAATTGGACCATGCCCGCGCTGCAGAGCACCCGTCAAGCGAGCCAGGCCCCGTGGTTCGACAGTGAACCGGCGGAGGCCCTGCGCGTGCTCGAACGGCAGCTGCTGCTGCCGCAGCTGTCGCTGCTGCCGACCCGGCCCTGGTTGTGGATCGCCCCCAGCGCCGCCTGGCTGGCGGATGCGCAGCTGGGCGGTCGGGGCCTGCGCCTGCATCGCCAGGGCAGTGGTTACGCCGGCGATACCCGCTGTGCCCTGCCGTTGCCGCTGCCCAACGAGAGCGTCAACGCCATCGTGCTGCAGCATGTGACCGTCGGCGATGCCGACCATCTGCTGGACGAGTGCGAGCGCGTGCTGATGCCCGGCGGCCATCTGTGGCTGACCAGCCTCAACCCGTTCAGCCCGTTCCGCACGCGCTGGCGCCAGCACGGGCTGGTGGTGCGCACGCCGCAGCGGATCCGCCAGCTGCTTGAGCGCCATGGGCTGGAATGCGAGGACATGCGTTACCTGGGGCCGATGTGGCAGGGTGCCGGCAGCCGCCGTCGCGGCGGCTGGGCGCCCCTGCGCGCGGCCTGCCTGTTCCACGCTGAAAAACGCACGCTGGCCCTGCCCGGGCCGACCCCGTTGCCCGTGCGCTGGCACGGCACCGTTGCTACCTGATCTGGAGTTGTATTGAAAACCATCGAAATCCACACCGACGGTTCCTGCCTCGGCAATCCCGGCCCCGGTGGCTGGGCGGCGCTGTTGCGCTACAAGGGGCACGAGCGCGAACTGAGCGGTGGTGAAGCGCATACCACCAACAATCGGATGGAGCTGATGGCGGCCATTTCCGGGCTGGAGTCGTTGACCGAGCCCTGTGAGATCGTCCTCTATACCGATTCGCAGTACGTACGGCAGGGCCTGACCCAGTGGCTGCCGGGCTGGATCCGCAAGAACTGGAAGACCGCCGGCGGTGACCCGGTGAAGAACCGTGAACTGTGGGAGCGCCTGCAGGCCGCCACGCTGCGGCACCAGATCGACTGGCGCTGGGTGAAAGGCCATTCCGGCGACCCGGACAATGAACGTGTGGATACCCTGGCCCGCAACGCCGCGATCCAGGTCCGCGACGGCAGCCCGGTAAACTGAGCCCATGCGTCAGATCATCCTTGATACCGAAACCACCGGCCTGGAGTGGAAGAAGGGCAACCGCGTCGTCGAAATCGGCTGCGTCGAGTTGTTCAAGCGCCGCCCGACCGGCAATACCTATCACCAGTACCTGAAGCCGGACTGCGAATTCGAACAGGGTGCGCAGGAAGTGACCGGCCTGACCCTGGAATTTCTCGCCGAGAAGCCGGAGTTCGCGCAGGTCGTGGAGGAGTTCCTGGCCTTCATCGATGGCGCCGAGCTGATCATCCACAACGCCGCGTTCGACCTGGGCTTTCTCGACAATGAGCTTTCCCTGTTGGGAGAGCAGTACGGGAAGATCACCGACCGCTGCACGGTGATCGATACCCTGGCGCTGGCGCGCGAGCGCTTCCCGGGCCAGCGCAACTCGCTCGACGCCCTGTGCAAGCGGCTGGGCGTGGACAACTCGCACCGCGCCCTGCATGGCGGTCTGCTGGATGCGCAGATCCTGGGTGATGTGTACATCGCGTTGACCTCGGGCCAAGAGGAGATCGGCTTCGGGCTGGGCGATGACGATGCCGGTGGCGCTGCGGCGTTGCAGGCGTTCGATGCGTCCAAGCTGCTGCCGCGGCCGCGCGTGGTGGCCACGCCGTCGGAGCAGGAAGCGCATGCGGCGCGTCTGGAACGGCTGCGCAAGAAGGCCGGCCACGCGTTGTGGGACGGCCCGAAGGTGGAAGAGGCCGCGAGCGCGTAGGCGCAGCGGTGGCGTGCGAGATGCAGCCACGCATGGCGTGGTGATGCGTGTGAAATGCATCCACGCATGGCGTGGCTCTACTGTAGATCCACGCCATGCGTGGATGGCGTGGATCAGTGGCAGCGCACCAGGATCACGGTGATGTTGTCCGAGCCGCCGCCGTCGAGGGCGGAGGCGACCAGGCTGTCCACGCATTCCTGCGCGCTGGCGTCGTCGAAGGCGAGGGTGCGGGCAATGCCGCGGTCATCCACTTCCTCGGTCAGGCCATCACTGCACAGCAGCAACTGCATGCCCGGGCGCAGCTCGCCGCTGGTGGTCGCCACGTTCAGGTGTGCCGGGTCGGTGACGCCCAGTGCCTGGGTGACCACGTTCCGGTGGGGATGGGCGCGCGCCTGCTCGGCGGTCAGGTTGCCCTGCGCGACCAGTTCCTGCACCACGCTGTGGTCCTGGCTGAGCTGGGCAAGTTGGCCATCGCGCCACAGATAGGCGCGGCTGTCGCCGACCCAGGCCACTTCGTAACGGTTGCCCTGTACCCGTGCAGCGACCACGGTGGTGCCCATCGGCAGGCTGTCGTTGCGCCGGCGCGAGGCGCGGATGATCTCTTCGTCGGCGGTGCGGATCGCCTGCGCCAACGGCGCGCCACGGCGGATCTCACGCACGATGGTCTCGCGCGCCAGTGCGCTGGCCACCTCGCCGCAGGCGTGCCCGCCCATRCCGTCGGCTACCAGCCACAGGGCCAGCTCGCCGTCACCGTAATAGGTGTCCTCGTTGAGCTCGCGGCGCAGGCCGGGGTGGGTGAGATGTCCGAATTCGATCATGGTGGGTGCTGGGCGAGGGGGTAATGCCGGGGAGAACGGCATCATCACGGCCAAGCGGACATCCGGCAAGCCATGCAGTCAGGAAAATTTCACTTCATTGGGCGCAATGACTTGTCGTCAGCCGCGCTTCCTCGTATGATGCGCGTCCCCGGTTCGCCGGGGAACATCTGGAGAGGTGGCAGAGCGGTTGAATGTACCTGACTCGAAATCAGGCAGGCGTTTATAGCGCCTCGGGGGTTCGAATCCCCCCCTCTCCGCCAGATTAAAAAAGAAGGGCTGCCGAAAGGCAGCCCTTCTTTTTTAATCTGGCGCGGGGATGCGACGACGCATCGCGCGTCGCCCCAAACGTTGCACTGCAACGTTCGGGCCCCTCCCTTTGCCGGCCTTCCTGCGGATGCTTCAGTAGATCCACGCCATGCGTGGATGCTGTTCGCGTGCGGCGGGTTACCATGTACGTCATCACCTGCTGGAGCCGCCACGATGACCGCTGAAATCCTCGTCCCCGTTTCATTCGGCGAGCTGCTGGACAAGATCTCGATCCTGCAGATCAAGTCCGAGCGCATCAGTGACGAAGGCAAGCTGGCCAACGTACGCAAGGAGCTGTCCGCGCTGGAAACCACGTGGATGGCGCACCCGGCGGCAGTGAAGGACATCGCCAAGCTGCGCGCCGAGCTGAAGGCGGTCAACGAGCAGCTGTGGGAGATCGAGGACGACATCCGCCTGAAGGACAAGGCGCACGCATTCGATCAGGGGTTCATCGACCTGGCGCGCAGCGTGTACCTGCGCAACGACGAACGCGCACGCATCAAGAAGGCGATCAACCTAGCGCTGGGTTCGGCGTACGTGGAAGAGAAGTCCTACCAGGATTACACGCAGCGCGCGTAATCCCGGGCGGCCCGACGCAGTAGATCCACGCCATGCGTGGATGGATCTCCCGGGTTGCGGGACGGTGCGGACCAAGGTCCGCACCCAGTAGACAGCGCTCAGCTGCCCGGCGTGCCACTCATCCCAGATGGTCGGCGACGTAACGCTCGAACGCGGCAATGCCGTCCTCGACGGTGATCAGTTCCATCACATCGTCGAATTCGATCTTGGTGCCCCACTTGAGGTCGGCTGCCTGCTTGCCCAGATACTTGCGCGCCGCGTCGTCGTAGCGGTCCGCGCAGTAGCGGCGGTCCGAATACGGGCCGCTGCGGTTCGGGTTGCTGGCCGCATGCAGGCCCAGCACCTTGGTACCCATTGCGTTGGCAATGTGCATCGGGCCAGAGTCCGGGGTCATCACCAGATTGGCGCGGGCCAGCAGGGCCGGCAACTGCTTGAGCGTGTCCTTGCCGACCAGGTCCAGTGCCGGAACATCCAGCTGGGCCTGGATGGCGTCGGCCATGCTGCGCTCCAGTTCGCTGCGGCCGCCGCACAGCACGATCCGCCAACCGCGCGTGACGGCATGGTTGGCGACCTCGGCATAGCGGTCGGCGTACCAGTTGCGGCGCACGTGGCTGGAGCAGGGCGAGATCATCAGCACCGGCCGGCCATCGTCCTGCCACTGCGCGGCGGCCCAGTCATAGGCTGCCTGCGGCACGGCCAGGTCCCAGCTGACATCGGTCTGGCGCAGGCCCAGCGGCTCGCAGAAGCTGCCGATGGCATCGAGCACATGGATGCCCGGGCGATCAGGGATGCGTTCGTTGATGAAGAGGCCGTGCAGATCCTTGGAGCGGCTGCGGTCGTACCCGATGCGGCGCTCGGCAGGAATGAAGGCGGACAGCACGTTGGCGCGGAACGCCACCTGCATCTGCAGCAGGGCCTCGAAACGCCCGGGCGGCAACTGCTTGCGCAGCTCCTTCACTCCGGCCATGCCGGTCTTCTTGTCGTAGGCGTGGAAGGTGACGCCCGGCAGGCCATCGAGCAGCTTCTGCCCGACCTTGTCGATGATCCAGTGGATCGGCGTGTCCGGGCGCGCGGCCTGCAGGGTGCGCACCAGCGGCACTACGTGGGTCACATCGCCAAGAGCGGACAGGCGCAGAAGACACAAGGAGGAGGACGCTGATGCCATGTGTTGTTAGACTCAAAGGAATGGTCGCATTCGACGCCAATGAAGCGCTGACGCCATGCCGCGAGGGTCGCGGCATCGGGGCCATTCTGTTCGACCGCGAGCGGCTGCGGCAAGCCGACATCGGTCTGTTCTCGCCACAGCACTGGGCCGGCAAGGCCCGGCCGGTGGGTGAGGGCGGCCGTGGCAGCGCCTGGTTCGTGGATGCGCCGTTCGGCGCCAGCGTACTGCGGCACTACCTGCGCGGTGGGCTCGCGGCCCGGATCAGCCACGACCAGTACATCTGGCGGGGGGCGGACCGGACCCGCAGCTTTGCCGAATTCCGGCTGATGCGCGCGCTGCGCGAGAAGAAGCTGCCGGTGCCCAGGCCGATTGCCGCCTTCTACATGCGTGAAGGCCTGCGCTACCGCGCCGCGATCCTGATGGAACGGATCGAAGGGGTGCGCTCGCTGGCCGACCGCGCACTGGTGGCCGGGCGCGGGGCGCCGTGGGAGGAAACCGGGCGGATGATCGCGCGCTTCCACCGTGCCGGGCTGGACCATGCCGATCTCAATGCGCACAACATCCTGTTCGATGGCAACGGCCATGGCTGGCTGATCGACTTCGATCGCGGGGTGATCCGCATCCCGGCCACGGCCTGGCGCGAGCGCAATCTCAAGCGCCTGCTGCGCTCGCTGATCAAGCTGCGCGGTGAGCGCAGCGTGGAAGACGTGGAAAAAGACTACGCGCGCCTGCGCCGCGCCTATGACATGGCCTGGAACCGGGGCACCTGATGGACTGGTCGTTGCGTTTCCTCGGCGTCGGCAATGCGTCGGCGGTCGAGCTGGGTTCGCCGATGTCGGTGATCGAGCGCGATGGTCGGCCCTGGCTGACCATCGACTGCGGCGGCGAAGGCCTGACTGCCTTCAAGGCCCATTACGGGCATATGCCGCAGGCGCTGTTCGTCACCCATGTACACCTGGACCATGTGGCCGGTTTCGAACGGCTGTTCGTGGATACCTTCTTCAGCGCGCAGCGGCGTGGCAAGGTGCGCCTGTACGTGCCGGCCACGGTGGTGCCGCTGCTGCACAAGCGCATCGGCGATTACCCGAACGTGCTGGCCGAGGGCGGCGCCAACTTCTGGGATGCCTTCCAGCTGATCGTGGTGGGCGATGCGTTCTGGCACGAGGGGGTGCGGCTGGAGGTGTTCCCCGTGCGGCACCACTGGCCGGAGACGGCCTATGGCCTGCGCCTGCAGGGCGCGCTGACCTGGAGCGGCGACACCAGGCCGATTCCGGAAATGCTGGCGCGCTATGCCAGTGACAACGAACTGATCGCCCACGACTGCGGGTTGCACGGCAATCCTTCGCATACCGGGGTAGATGACCTGGAGCGCGAGTACAGCGCCGAGCTGCAGGCACGGATGATGCTGTACCACTACGCCAGCGTGGCCGATGGCCAGGCCCTGGCCGCGCGCGGGCACCGGGTGGCACAGCCGGGCCAGTGTGTTGTGCTGGCCGCGCCGACCGCCCCGCACGTGCTGGCGCAGGATCCGCCGTGAGCAGCGCTGGCGCCGCCGCTTCACCGGCGCTGGCCGCCGAACTGGAGGGGTTGGAACGCGCACTGCATTGCCCGCAGGTGCGCGCAGACCATGAGCGTCTGGCGGCATTGCTGGATGAGGATTTCAATGAGATCGGCAGCTCCGGCCAGTGCTACGGCCGTGAAGCCGCGCTGGAAGAGATCCCGCTGGAGCGTGCGCAGGTGGTGATCGAGTCGGACCAGTACGCCGTGTGGATGCTGGCAAAGGGCCTGGCCCAGGTGCGTTACCGCAGTCGCTATCACGTCGATGACCAACCGCAGCGGTGGGTGCTGCGCAGCTCGCTGTGGCGTCAGCATTCAACGGGCTGGCGGATGGTGTTCCATCAGGGTACGCCTGAGGAGCGGTAGCGCCGGGACATGCCCGGCGAAGGGCGCCAACCAAGGTTGGCATCTACCGGAGCGGGGCTTCGCCGAAAAGGCGGTGGCCCCGCCGGCTGACCTCGGCGCCCGCGTCGATCGATACCGTTGCTGCCTTCCGGCCCTGGCGGAGTTTTCGACCTAGCGTCGCGAGGGGCCGACGGGGCCACCATAGAGACGTTGGCCGCCCGGAGGCGGCCGATTCACGGATCAGGGGAAGCAGCGCGTTGTGCGCCGGAGACCACAGCCGGACTGCACATCGGCTTACCGATGGCAGACGCGCATTCTAGCGCAGGCAGGTGCGTTGATGCCAGCTTCATGCACTGAATCCGATGTAACCCTGTGCGCCCAGCGTCGGCCGGTGGCTGCCGCCGTTGCTAGAATCCGGTCCCAGGAGGAACGACCTCCCCCACATCGGGATTCAATGACCAGGACGGCCTGGCCCTACCAAAGGAGGGCTGTCATGGCCTGGATCTATCTGTTGTTTGCCGGCCTGCTGGAAATCGTCTGGGCCGTGTCGATGAAGCAGTCTGAAGGCTTCACCAAACTCACCCCCACCGTCATCACCATCGTCGGCATGATCGCCAGCTTCTGGCTGCTGGCCGTCGCCATGCGCAGCCTGCCGCTGGGCACCGCCTATACGATCTGGACCGGTATCGGCGCGGTCGGTGCTTTCGTGGTCGGCATCGTGTTCCTGGGCGAGCAGGTCAGCCCGATGCGGATTGGCGCGGCGGTACTGATCGTCGCCGGCCTGGTTCTGATGAAACTCTCCAGCAGCTGAGGCCGGTTACGAATGCGGCGGGAATATGGATATTCCCGTTCTGCGGAAACAAGAGAATATGCATTTTCGGCAAAGTCGTGACGACTGTCGTGATTATTTGACGGCCATCATGAAAATAACGTGCCGGATTCACGTGGTGCTGGCGTTGACGGCCGCACAGTGCGCCCATTCGTCAAGCGAAACCGGGGAGTTTTCGCGCTGACGGACAGGCAGGCGCGCGCAGTTCCTGCAGCGCTTGCACGTGAAAGTGTGACTGTTTTTCAAGGTTGATACCGCAGGTCTTGTTCCCGGGTGGAGCAGGGCAGGACGACATCACCTCCAAAAAACCTGCCTGCTGTGCCACCGGTCATTTCATGGAGATTTACCGATGAACCGCATTTACCGTCTGGTTTTCAACCGTGCCCTGGGTGTGATGCAGGTGGCCTCGGAAATCACCCAGAATCCGACGGGAGGCGGTAAATCGGCAGGACGACACCTGCCGGGCTTGAAGGCGCATCGGCTGGCGCTGGCATTGGCCGCTACTTTGGCCAGTGGGTCGGCGTTTGCGGCATGCACCACGGCCGGTGCGGTGATTACCTGCGATGGCGCGACGGACCAGAACAATCTTTCCAGTACCGCCAATGGCGTGACCCTGAACATCGCCACCGGCGCGGTGCTGAGCGTGCCGCTCATCGTCGGCGGCAACGCAGTGACGCTGACCGGCAACGGGATCACTGTGAACAACGCAGGCTCGATTGATCCCACTCTCAACGGAGGTATCAGTCTGGCTGCCTCTGGCATGGTGCTGGGCAACAACACCGCCGGTGGCAACACGATCAACGTCACCAACCAGGCGGGCGGCAGCATCAAGGGCCTGGTCAACATCGGCTCGATTCTGGGCCTGGGCGGGCAGGCGCTGATCACCGAGAACGCTGCTGGCGGGGTAACCAACATCACCAACAACGGCACCGTGGGCATGTCCATTCTCGGAGCGGGCCTGCTGACCACCGCCGATGCTGCGGCGATCGTCACCTACGGCGGTGCCCGGGCGAACCTCGTCAATACCAGCACCATCACCGGGCGCATCGGGTTGGGTAGCTCAGCTGCTGGCAACACCGTGATCAACGCCGGCACCATCACTGGCAGCGTGCATCTGGGCAACTCCACCACGACCGGCAACAGCTTCACTGCAGTGTCCGGCTCCAGCGTGGCGCTGGGGCCGCTGGCGACCGGTATTGCCGGCGTATTCGGTGCTGCAGGCGTGAACCTCGCAGCGGCGGGCATCGTCGATGGCGGTACCGGTACCGGCGACCGCCTGCTCCTGCAGAACAGCGCAACCGGCCCGGGCAGTGGCACTGGCGGTGCGGTGACCACGATCAACTGGTCCGGCTACACCGGATTCGAGAACCTGACCGTCAACAGTGGTACCTGGAATCTGCAAGGTGCCTGGACCGGAACCAGTGCCACGATCAACGATGGCTTGGTCAACTTCAACAACGCGGCGTCATTCGGTACCGGTACCTTCAACGTCAACGGCGGCGCCATCGCGGCATCGGCGGGCGGGCTCACGCTTGCAAATTCCTTTGCGCTCAACACTGGCAGACTGACGTTGGGCGGCACCAACCCCTTCAGCTTGAGTGGTGTGCTGTCCGGTGCTGGCGGCCTGACCGTGACCAACACCGGTGTGGTCACGCTGGGCGGCGCGAACCTGTTCGGTGGTGGCGTCAACCTCAATGCTGGCGGCTTGCTGCTGGGCAACGCAGGTGCGCTGGGCAGCGGCAACCTGACGGTAGGTGGTGCCGCGTCGCTGGATACCAGCGGGGCCTTCAATCTCGCCAACAACATCGTCGTCAACGGTGGTGGCAGTCTGAATCTGGTCGGCACCAATGCGTTGACGTTGAACGGTGCGCTGTCTGGTGCCGGCAACCTGGTGAAGAACGGCGCCGGCACGCTCACCTTGGGCGGTGCAAACACGCTTACCGGCAATGTCTCGATCGCGGGCGGCGCGTTGGCGCTCGGTGCAGGCGGTAGCCTGTCACCGACCGCTGCGATCTCGCTCACGGCGGGCACGTCGCTGGACCTCACTGCCGCAGCCAACCAGACCGTCGGCTCGCTGTCCGGGCTTGGTGGAACGGTCAGCCTGGGCACTCGCACACTTACTCTAGGCGGTCTCGGCAATACCTCCTTCGCCGGCAACTTCACTGGCACTACCGGTGGCCTGGTCAAGGTCGGTACCGGAGTGCAGACACTGTCCGGCAGCAACAGCTTGACCGGTGGTTTTGCCCTGAATGGCGGCGGCCTGCTGCTCGGCAACAACGGTGCATTGGGAACGGGTGTGCTGAGCGTGGGCGGCGAGGTCACGCTGGATGGCACCACCGCAGCGCTCACCCTGGCCAACGACATCACGCTCGGCGCCGGCGGCTCGCTCGCGCTGCAGGGCGGCCAGCCCGTGGTGTTGAACGGGGTGATCTCCGGCGTCGGCAACATTGGCAAGAACGGCGCATCGCTGCTTACCTTGAACGGCACCAACACGTTCAGTGGCGGCCTCGTCGTCAACGGTGGCGGCCTGCTGCTGGGCAACAGCAGTGCGCTCGGTACCGGCCTGCTGGACATCAACAACGCTGCGACGCTGGATACCTCTTCAGCCCTGACCCTGGGCAATGACGTGATCATCGGCGCGGCAGGTTCGTTGAACGTGCTGGGTGGCAACGCGCTGACACTGGGCGGTGCGATTTCCGGTGGTGGCGGCCTGATAAAGAGCGGGGCTTCGACACTGACGCTCAACGGCGCCAATACCTTCACCGGTGGTTTGAACGTTGCTGCCGGCACGGTGGCGCTGGGCAGTGGTGGCAGCCTGGCCGCGACCGGCGCGGTCAGCCTGTCGGGGGCTGGGGCGGCGCTGGATCTTTCCCTGGGTGGTAACCAGACCATCGGTGCACTGTCCGGCGTGGCAGGTTCCACCGTGGCATTGGGCGGCAATACGCTCACCTTTGGTAGTGCGACCGACCAGACCTTCGCTGGAGTGATCAGTGGCGTCGGCGGAGGCCTGGTAAAGAGCGGAAGTGGTGTACAGACGTTGACCGGCGCAAACACCTTCACCGGCGGCGTCGCGCTCAATGCTGGCGGTCTGCTGCTGGGCAACAGCGGTGCACTGGGCACCGGCGCGCTCAGCATCAACGGTGCCGCGACGTTGGACGGCAGCTCTGCGCTGACCCTGGGCAACGCGGTCAACCTCGGTGCCGCGTTGACCCTGGGCGGCAGCAACAACATCACCCTGACCGGCGACATCTCCGGCGTCGGCAGCCTGACCAAGAACGGCGCCTCGCGGTTGACCTTGGACGGCACCAATGGCTTCAGCGGTGGCCTCAACCTCAATGCCGGCAGCGTGCTGCTGGGCAGCAGTGCGGCGGCCGGCACCGGCGCGCTGAACATCGGCGGCAACGTGTCGCTGGACGCGGCGGTTGCGCTGAACCTGAGCAACAACGTGGCCTTGGGTACCGGTGCGATTCTTACGCTCCCCGGCAGCCAGAACATCACGCTGGGCGGCGTGGTGTCCGGCGACGGTGGCCTGGCGAAGAACGGCGCCACGGTGTTGACGCTCAACGGTGCCAATACCTTCGGTGGCGGCCTGAACCTGGCGGGCGGCGGCCTGTTGCTGGGCAACAGTGGAGCGCTGGGAACCGGTGCGCTGAACGTTGCTGCGAACGCTAGCCTGGATAACAGCATTGCGCTTGACCTGACCAATGCGGTCAACCTTGGCGCCGGCTCGGCACTGACGCTGATCGGCAGCAACGCACTCACGCTCGATGGCGTGATTTCCGGCACCGGCAGTCTGGTCAAGAACGGCGCTGGTACGTTGACCCTCGGCAACGCCAACGGCTTCAGTGGCGGCCTGGCGTTGAATGGCGGCAACCTGCAGTTGGGCAACGCCGGCGCTCTGGGAACGGGCGCGCTCAACGTCGGCGGCAATGCAACGCTGGACACTGCCGCCGCCTACACCGTGGGCAACGCGATCAACCTGGCCTCGGGCACGACGCTTGCCCTGCAGGGCAGCAATGCGCTGACGCTCGGCGGCGTGGTGTCCGGCAATGGTGCACTGGTCAAGAACGGTGCAGCCACACTGACCCTGGCCAATGCGAACACCTACGCCGGCAGCACCACGATCAATGCCGGAACCCTGGCGCTTGGCGCAGGCGGCAGCCTGGCTGTCGGGGGTGACGTCACCCTCGGCGGCGCCGGCGCGGGCTTCGATATATCGGCGGCAACCGGCAACCAGACCATCGGCGCGCTGAATGGCGTGGTCGGTTCGACGGTCGGGCTGGGAGGAAACTCGCTGACCTTTGGTACGGCAGCCGATGCGGTGTTCGATGGCGTGATCAGCGGAGGTGGTGGCCTGGTCAAGGTGGGCGCGGGCGTGCAGACGCTGTCCGCTGCCAACACCTTCGGCGGCGGCGTCAGCCTCAATGCCGGTGGCCTGCTGCTCGGCAATGATGCGGCACTGGGCAGTGGTGCGCTGACCGTGGGTGGCGCGGCCACCCTCGACACCAGCCTGGCGGCAACACTGGTCAACAACATCGCCCTCAATGCCGGCCTGACCGTGCTGGGCAGCAACGCGCTGACGCTCAACGGGGTGATCTCCGGCACCGGCAGCCTGACCAAGAATGGTGCTGCCACGCTGACCTTGAACGGCGTGAACACCTATACCGGTGGCACCAACGTCAACGCCGGCACGCTGGCCCTGGGAGCAGGTGCAAGCCTGGCCGCCAGCGGCATCGTCAACCTGGCAACCGGCGCTACGCTGGATCTCTCCGCGGGCAACGGTGCCCAGACCTTCGGCACCCTGACCGGTAGTGGCACGGTCAACCTGGGCGCGAACTCGATCACTGTCGGCGGACCGACCAACGGTGTCTTCAGCGGATCCATCGCCGGCACCGGCGGCCTGATCAAGGAGGGGACCGGTACTGAAACGCTGACCGGTACCAACACCTTCACCGGTGGCACCCTGATCAATGCGGGAACGCTGGCGATCGGTGCCGGTGGCAGCCTGGCGGCAACCGGTGCAGTCACGCTTTCCGCGCCGGGCACCGGCTTCGACATCTCCGCGGCCGGCAACCAGACCATCGGCGCGCTCAACGGCGTCGCTGGCAGCACCGTGGCGCTGGGCGGAAATACGCTGACCTTCGGCGGCGTTGGCAACGGGACCTTCGATGGCGTGATCGGTGGGACCGGCGGGCTGGTCAAGAACGGTACGGGCATCCAGACGTTGGGCGGCGCCAACGTCTTCGGCGGCGGGGTGGCACTCAACGGTGGCGGCCTGGTGGTGGGCAACAATGCCGCGCTGGGTACCGGCGCGCTGACCGTGGGCGCCAACGCATCGCTGGACAGCAGCATCGCTGCGAACCTCGGCAACGACATCGGCCTGCTGGCCGGTGCCACGCTCAACCTGCTTGGCAGCAATGCATTGACGCTGGGCGGGGCGGTCACCGGCGATGGTGGCCTGATCAAGAACGGCGCGGCGACGGTCACCCTGACCGGCAGCAACACCTTCACCGGCGGCACGGTCATCAACAGCGGCACGCTGGCGATCGGGGCGGGCGGCAGCCTGTCGCCGACCGGCGCGGTGAACCTGGCCGGTACCGGCACCTTCGACATCTCCGCCGGCGGCAACCAGAGCATCGGTTCGCTGGCGGGCGTGGCCGGCAGCACGGTGTCGTTGGGGGGCAACAGCCTGACGCTGGGAGGTACCACCGACGCGACCTTCAACGGTGCCCTGACCGGCAGCGGTGGGCTGGTCAAGAATGGCAGCGGCGTGCAGACCCTCAACGGTGCCAGCACGTTTGGTGGCGGCGTCACCCTCAATGCCGGCGGCCTGGTGGTGGGCAACAACGCTGCGCTGGGAACCGGCACGCTGACCGTTGGGGGCGCTTCCACGCTCGATTCCAGCGGTGCGGTGACCTTGGCCAACAACATGGTGCTCAACGCCGGCCTGACCGTACTTGGCAGCAACGATCTCACCCTCAACGGCAATCTGTCGGGGGCCGGCAGCTTGACCAAGGACGGCGTTGCTACCCTCACGTTGAACGGCACCAACACCTATACCGGCGGCACCTACATCAACGCTGGCACGCTCGCGCTCGGTGCCGGTGCCAGCCTCAGCGCAGGCGGTATCGTCAATCTGGCCACGGGTGCCACCTTCGATCTTTCGGCCGGCAGCGGCACGCAGGTATTCGGCACGCTGATCGGCAATGGCACGGTCAACCTCGGCGCGAACACGTTGACCATCGGCGATGCCACCAATGGTGTGTTCAGTGGTTCGATCGGCGGCACCGGTGGACTGATCAAGGAGGGCACCGGTACCGAAACATTGACCGGCACCAACACTTTCACGGGCGGCACCACCATCAACGCCGGCACGCTGGCGATCGGCGCCGGTGGCAGCCTGGCCGCAACCGGCGCAGTGAACCTGGCCAACGCCGGTACAGGTTTTGACATCTCCAGCGGTGGCAACCAGGCCATCGGTACATTGTCCGGCGTCGCCGGCAGCACGATCAGCCTTGGCGGCAACACACTGACCACCAACGCAGCGGGCAACAGCACCTTTGCCGGGGACATCAGTGGCGCCGGTGGCCTGGTCAAGAACGGTGCCGGCGTGCTCGGCCTGACCGGCAGCAACACCTTCGGTGGCGGAGTGGCGCTCAATGCCGGTGGTCTGTCGCTGGGCAGCAGTGGTGCCCTGGGCACCGGCACGCTGACCGTAGGCGGTGACGCCACGCTGGACGGCAGTGTGCCGCTGACCCTGGCCAACAACATGCAGCTGGCAAGCGGCACGTTGACCCTGCTGGGGGGCACGCCGCTGACGCTGGACGGTGACATCGCCGGCAGTGGCAGCCTGCTCAAGGATGGTGCGGCGACGGTGACCCTGGGCGGCGCCAGCAGCTACACCGGCACCACGACGATCAACAGCGGCACCCTGGCGGTCGCCGCCGGTGGCAGCCTGTCCTCGGCCAGCACGGTGAACCTGGCCGGCGCCGGAACGCTGGACATCAGTGCGGCCGGCAACCAGGCCATTGGTGGCCTGGCCGGTGTTGCCAGCGGCAACGTGGTGCTCGGCGGTTCCACCCTGACCACCGGCGGCAGCAATGCCAGCACCACCTTCGGTGGCACCATCGGTGGCAGCGGTGGCCTGGTGCAGACTGGCACCGGCACGTTGACCCTGACCGGCAACAACACCTACACCGGTGGAACCACCATCAACGGTGGCAGCACCTTGCAGATCGGCAATGGCGGCGCGACCGGTGCGATCGTCGGCGACGTGACCAACAACGGCGCGCTGGTGGTCAACCTGTTGGGCAACACGACACTCGGTGGCACCGTCAGCGGCAGCGGTGGCCTGACCCAGGCCGGCAGCGGCACGCTGACGCTGACCGGCAACAATACCTATACCGGCGGCACCACCATCAATACCGGTGGCACCCTGCAGGTGGGCAATGGTGGTGCAACGGGGTCGATCATCGGCGACGTCGGCAACAACGGCAGCCTGGTGTTCAACGTGGGTGGCAACACTACGCTCGCGGGCGTGGTCAGCGGCAGCGGCGGTCTGACCCAGGCCGGTGCCGGCACGCTGACCCTGACCGGCAACAACACCTATACCGGCGGTACCACCATCAACACCGGCGGTACGCTGCAGGTGGGCAATGGTGGCGCCACGGGTGCGATCACCGGCAACGTCAGCAACAACGGCAGCCTGGTGTTCAACGTCGGCGGCAATGCCACGCTTGGTGGCGTGGTCAGTGGCAGCGGCGGGTTGACCCAGGCCGGCAGCGGCACGCTGGTCCTTACCGGCAACAACACCTATACCGGTGGCACCACGATCAACACCGGCGGTACCGTGCAGATCGGCAACGGCGGCGCCAGCGGCACGGTCACCGGCAACATCACCAACAACGGTGGCCTGGTGGTCAACACCGGCAGCACCACCACGCTGGGTGGCAGCATCAGTGGCGCGGGCAGCATCGTGCAGGCCGGCCCTGGCCTGCTCAACCTGGGCGGCAACAGTGGCGGATTCACCGGTACCGGTCAGGTCACCGGTGGTGGCCTGAATGTCACCGGCACCGTCGGTGGCCAATGGACCATCGGCAGCGGCACCACGTTGTCGGGTACCGGCACCATCGGCGGCAGCGCTGGCGGCGTCACCGTGAGCAGCGGCGGTGTGCTGTCGCCGGGCAACGGCCCGGGCAATGGCAGCAGTGGCGGCAACGGTACGGGCGCGATCACCGTGGGCGGCAACCTGAACCTGGCACCGGGCAGCACGCTGTCGGTCGATCTGGGCGCCACCGGCAGTGATGTGGTGCAGGTAGGCGGCAGCGCGAACATCGGCGGAGCATCGGTGGTGGTCAATGCCATCGACCCGAACACCAGCTACCAGCAGGGCCAGCAGTACACGATCATCAACGCAGGCGGCGGCGTCAGCGGGCAGTTCGTGCCGCCCACCACCACCTCGGCGTTCCTCTCACTGACCCCGGTCTACACAGCGAATGCCGCGCAGCTGAAGATCGATGTGAAGCAGACAGCGGCCTTCGTCACGGCTGCGCAGACCCGCAACCAGCTGGGCGTGGCATCGGCGCTGGACAGCCTGCCGCAGACCGGCGCGGCGCTGGGCCTGTACAACACGCTGCTGGCCTACGACACCGCCACCGCGCGCAACGCGTTCAACCAGCTCTCCGGTGAAGTGCATGCGGCCAGCCGTGCAGTGCTGCTGTACGACAACTACCTGGAAGAGGGCATCCGCCAGCGTCTTGGCAGCGAGCTGCCGACGGTGCGTGGCGAGCGTGCTTCGGCATGGCTGGCGGGTAGCGGCAAGGTGTTCAAGCAGGACGGCGATGGCAACGGTGACGAGATCCGTGCCAACCGCAATGCACTGATGGCCGGCGTCGATTGGAAGCTCGGCGAGCATGTGGTGCTGGGGGCGGCGGCGGGCAGCGAGCGGCTGGATACGCGGCTGTACGATCGCCAGTCGCGTGCACGCCTGCGTGGCAACACCTATGGACTGTATGCGCAGGGCGAGTGGAACAACGGATTTGCGATCGGTGGCAGTGTGTCGCGCGGCGATTACCGCACGCGCACCACGCGTGAAGTGCCGCTGCTGGCACAGACGCTGCACAGCCGCCAGGATTCGGATGTCACCATCGCCCAGATCGAAGGCAGCTGGACCTGGACCCATGGCAGGACGCAACTGCAACCGTATGTGCAGTTCACCAAACACTGGGTGGACAGCGATCGCGCGGTGGAGCAGGGCGGCAGCGCGGCGCTGGTACTGGAGGGCGGCAAGGACACGCTCAATGTCAGCACCGTCGGCGTACGCGGCCGCTGGGATGTGGGCAGCGGCGAGCGCTATCCGGCACAGCTGACGGTTGGGCTGGGCTGGCAGCATGCGTCCGGTGACACCGACGTGGCCAGCCGGCAGAGCTTCGCCGTCGGTGGCAATGCGTTCGATGCCTACAGTGCCGTGATGGCGCGCAACGCACTGGTCAGCCAGGTCGGTGTGGCCGTCGGCCTGGGACGCAGCAGCCAGCTGTCGCTGTTCGTGCAGGGCCAGCATGGCGACGGTCGCAACGATATCGGTGGCCAGTTGAACCTGCGCGTCGGGTTCTGAGCCAGCGCGTGTCTTCGACGGATCCACGCCATGCGTGGATCCGTCGAGAGCCGGGTTACAGCACGCGCTGCATCTCCACGGCGTCGATTCCGGCGCCGTGGCCATCGGCTACCACGCGTACCACCTGGAAGCCGAGGCCGGCATAGAAGCCCTGCGTGTGCTGGCTGGTGCTGAGCGTAATGCGCTGGATGGATGGGTCTGCTTCAGCCTGATGCAAGCGGGCCACTGCCAGCGCGCGTCCCAGCCCCTGTCTGTGGCGACTTCGTGCCTCAGCACAAGCTGGCGCTGCCATCGCCGCAGTGCCAGAGGCCGCCGCAGGCCACCACCAAGCACTCGACCTCGATCACCTGGAAGGCGCGCTGCACGGCATGTTCGTGCAGGAAGCGCTCGAAGCCGGTGCGAAGTAGGTGGGCACGTTGCTGTCGAAGATCGACAGGCAGGCGGTGAGGTCGGTGCAGCGGTAGGGGCGGGGTGTCATGAATGACTGTCATCGTGGTGGCGGGCACATTGTGCGCGAGGTCCGGACCATTGATGTCCGAACATGGCGAGCCCGGAAACCGGTCCGGACGCAGACTGCGGGTCCCCGTCATCAGGAGGTTCCATGTCCAACGTTCACCAGAACTTCGTTCAACTCCATCAACGCGCTGGTCTTTATGTGCTGCCCAACGTATGGGATGCCGGTGGCGCCCGCCTGGTCCAGCAGCTGGGAGCTGTCGCGGTGGGAACATCGAGTGCTGCCATGGCGTGGTCCTGCGGTTATGCCGATGGCGGTGCGCTGCCGGATACCGCGCTGCTGCAGCGGGTTTCAGAAATTGTTGGTGTGACCTCGCTGCCGGTCACGGTCGATATCGAGGACGGTTACAGCGATGTCCCCGATGCGGTCGCTGAGCGGGTGCTGCGCCTGGTGGAGGCGGGTGCAGTAGGGATCAACATCGAAGACGGTGCCGGCAGCCCTGCGGCGCTGGTGGGCAAGATCACCGCCATCCGTTCGGCGCTGGGCGGACGATCGCTGTTCATCAATGCGCGCACCGATGTGTATCTGCGCGGCCTGGCTGATGAGGATGAGGCGGTCAGGATGAGCATCGATCGGCTGCAGGCCTATGCACGTGCCGGTGCCGACGGCGGCTTCGTGCCCGGACTTCGCGCGCTGGACGAGGCTGCTGCAGTTGCCAGCGGCGTGTCGCTGCCTCTCAACCTGATGTGGCTGCCAGGGATGGCGCCGTTCGCTGTGCTGTCGCAGGCCGGTGTGCGGCGGCTCAGCGCTGGCCCGGCCTTGTTCATGCATGCATGGGCGGCGATGGCTGCGGCGACCACGGATTTTCTCGGCGGTGTGATGGCGATGCCCGAGGGCGCACCAGGCTATGCGGCCTTGAACCAGCTGTTCAGCGACAGGTGAGGGCGCCAAGGCGGTGCGCGCCGACAGGCTCGACCACGGGCGGGTAGTCGATGCGACCGGGCCGAGGCATCCACGCATGGCGTGGATCTACTGCCGTAGCTGGAGGAACAAGCCCCTCTGTTGAGGGGCTGCCCCGACAGGGGCGGGGAGAGGCCGGCGAAGGGAGGGGCCCGAACGTTGCGCAGCAACGTTTGGGGCGAAGCGTGCGGAACGCGCGTCTCGTCCCCAGCCAGATAAATAAAAAAGGGCTGCTGTCCGGCTCTACCCCTGCGGGCCGTCAAACCCGGGCGGGCGCGCATCCACGCATGGCGTGGATCTACTGCCGTATCTGGGGGAACAAGCCCCTCTGTTGAGGGGCTGCCCCGACAGGGGCGGGGAGAGGCAGGCGAAGGGAGGGGCCCGAACGTTGCGCAGCAACGTTTGGGGCGAAGCGCGCGCAGCGCACTTCGCGTCCCCCGCCAGATAAATAAAAAAGGCCGCCCGAAGGGCAGCCTTTTTTATTTATCTGGCGGAGAGAGGGGGATTCGAACCCCCGAAGCGCGGTTTAGACGCTTACACACTTTCCAGGCGTGCTCCTTCAACCACTCGGACACCTCTCCGGATCCCTGCCATCGGCAAACGCCTCAGCAGGGGCGCAGATTCTAGCGGGCGCAGCGGCAGGACACAAGCACTGGTTTGCAGGGCGAGAGGGCTGGACAGGCGTGGCACAATGGAACATCCGATGGAAGACGGTGGCCTGATGTCCTATCTCGTCCTTGCCCGCAAGTGGCGTCCGAAGCGTTTTGCCGAGCTGGTGGGCCAGGAACACGTGGTCCGTGCGCTCAGCAATGCGCTCGACAGCGGCCGGGTCCACCATGCGTTCCTGTTCACCGGTACCCGCGGCGTGGGCAAGACCACGATCGCGCGCATCTTCGCCAAGTCGCTGAACTGCGAGCAGGGCACCAGTGCCGATCCCTGCGGCCAGTGTGCGGCCTGCCTGGACATCGACGCCGGTCGCTACATCGACCTGCTGGAAATCGATGCCGCGTCCAATACCGGCGTGGACGATGTGCGCGAGGTGATCGAGAACGCCCAGTACATGCCCTCGCGTGGCAAGTACAAGGTGTACCTGATCGACGAGGTGCACATGCTGTCCAAGGCCGCGTTCAATGCGCTGCTGAAGACGCTGGAAGAACCGCCGGAACATGTGAAGTTCCTGCTGGCCACCACCGACCCGCAGAAGCTGCCGGTCACCGTGCTCAGCCGCTGCCTGCAGTTCAACCTCAAACGCCTGGATGAAGATCAGATCCAGGGGCAGATGACCCGCATTCTCGCCGCCGAGGAGATCGAGTCGGATCCGACCGCTATCGTGCAGCTGGCCAAGGCCGCCGACGGCAGCCTGCGTGATGGCCTGTCGCTGCTCGACCAGGCCATTGCCTATGCCGGCGGTGCGCTGCGTGAGGACGTGGTGCGCACCATGCTGGGCACGGTCGACCGCACCCAGGTGGCGGCCATGCTCGATGCCCTGGCCGAGGGCGATGGCCCGCGCCTGCTTCAGGTGGTCGCGGCACTGGCCGAGTTCTCGCCGGACTGGAGCGGGGTGCTCGATGCGCTGGCCGAGGGCCTGCACCGCATCCAGGTGCAGCAACTGGTGCCGGGCGCGTCCGCCGCTGCCGAGGGACTGGATGCCAGCGTGTTTGCTGAACGCCTGCGCCCGGAAGTGGTCCAGCTCTGGTATCAGATGGCCCTGAATGGTCGTCGCGATCTGCCATTGGCGCCCAGCCCGCGCGCCGGCTTTGAAATGGCCGTGCTGCGCATGCTGGCGTTCCGCCCTGCGGCTGCCGTGCCGTCGGTGCCGCGTACTCCGGAATCCTCCGGTGGCAGCGCACCGACCGGTACGGGCCAGACCGGGGGCGGCCTTGCTGGCAGCCACGAAGGAGCTGCACCGGCCGCTGCTGCGGCGCCAGAAGCCGCAGCGGTCACCCAGGCAATTGCGGCACCCGTGTTGGCGGAGGCGACCGCGCAGACGCCGAACCCGGCGCCACAGCGCGAACCCGAGCCGGAGCCCGAGCCGACCCCGGAACCAGATCCGACCCCGGATCCTGAACCGGCTCCGGTCGAGGAACCCGGATCCCCGCTGCCGATGAAGGCGCAGTTGGCTCCCGAGGCGGCCACGCCCAAGGCACCTGCCGAGGCAGATGACCTGCCGCCGTGGGCGACCGACGCGGCTGGCGCGCGCGATGAAGCGCTGGCGGCCGAGGTGGCAACGCCCGACGCGGCCATGGTCGCGCCGTGGCACGAGCCGCCGGCGCCGGCTTCACCGCCGGTTGCAGAGGCTGTTGCCGCGCCGGAGCGTTCGTTCCGTGCCGAGGGTATCGACATCGCCCCGGCACCGGTTGCGGCAAAGGAAAAAGCCTCGCCGGCAGGCAGTGTCAGTGACCTGGCCTGTGCCGAAGACTGGCTCGACCTGATCGCCAACAGTGGCCTCAGCGGTCCGTCGCGACAGCTTGCGGCCAATGCGGCCTTCATCAGTTGCCAGCATGGGGTCTTGAAACTGGGCCTTTCGCCCGGATTTGAATACCTGCGCTCCGAGCGCGCGCTGGCAGCGTTGGGCGAGGTGCTGGAAAAGTCCCTTGGCCACGCGCTGAAGATCGTGGTCGAAACCGTGGAAACCGAGCAGGTCCCGGCGGAGACCCTGCACCAGCGCGCCGACCGCCAGCGTGGCGAGCGGCAGCAGGCTGCCGAGGCCATTTTCATGGACGACCCGGAAGTCCAGCTGCTGATCCAGCAGCACGGCGCCCGGGTTGTTTCCGATTCCATCCGTTCTTTTGACGAGTAAGACGACATGCGCGGCAATATCGCCCAACTGATGCAGCAGGCCCAGAAGATGCAGGAAAACCTGCAGAAGGCCCAGGAAGAAATCGCCAAGATCGAAGTGACCGGCAGCGCCGGTGGCGGCATGGTCAGCGTTACCCTGACCGGCGCCAAGGAGTGCCGCAAGGTACGCATCGATCCGTCGCTGGCCAGTGATCCGGAAATGCTGGAAGACCTGATCGCCGCCGCCTTCAACGACGCATCGAACAAGATCGACGCCGAGTCGAAGTCGAAGATGGGTTCGGCCACTGCCGGCATGCAGCTGCCGCCGGGCATGAAGATGCCGTTCTGATGTCCGGTCTGGCACCCGCACTGCCGGGTGCCATGCACTGTGTAGCGTCGAGCGTGCTCGATTGCCCGCAATTTCCAGTCGAGCACGCTCGGCTCCACAGAACACGCCGCCGTGTCCGCACCCCTGCTTGAACAACTGATCGATGCACTGCGGGTGTTGCCTGGCGTAGGCCAGAAGACGGCGCAGCGCATGGCTTACCACCTGCTCGAACGCGAGCGCGAAGGTGGCAAACGCCTTGCCGAGACGCTGGCGCAGGCGGTTGAACGCATCGGTCACTGTGCGCAGTGCCGCGACTTCAGCGAAACCGAGCTGTGCCCGACCTGCGCCAATGGCAGCCGCGAGCGCAGCCAGCTGTGCGTGGTGGAATCGCCGGCTGACCGCCTGGCGATCGAGAACGCCACCGGCTATCGCGGCGTTTACTTCGTGCTGCAGGGGCGCCTGTCGCCGCTGGATGGCATCGGCCCGCGCGAGCTGGGTCTGGAGCAGCTGGAACAGCGCCTGGCCGAGGCGGAGGTGCAGGAACTGATCATTGCCACCAGCGCCACCGTCGAAGGCGAAGCTACCGCGCACTATCTCGCGCAGCTGGCGCGTGCCCGCCAGGTGCGGCCGAGTCGACTGGCCCAGGGCCTGCCCCTCGGTGGTGAGCTGGAGTACGTCGATCGCGGCACGCTGTCGCACGCGTTCGGCACCCGCAGCGAAGTGCGCGATTGAGTCGATGCCGGGCATGCCCCGGCGTTACCGGCCTACAATGCGGAAAACACCCCGCCGAGGCCGACCATGAGCAGCGAAACCCTCTTCAGCAAGATCATCCGTCGCGAGATCCCGGCCACCATCGTCTATGAAGACGACGACGTGCTGGCGTTCAAGGACATCGCACCGCAGGCGCCGGTGCACGTGCTGTTCATTCCGAAGAACGAGATCATTCCGACCCTGGATGACCTGCAGCCGTCGCAGGCGCACCTGATCGGCAAGCTGGCGCTGGCCGCCGCCGAGTACGCGCGTCGGGAAGGTTTCGCGCAGGACGGCTACCGCATCGTGATGAACTGCCGCGAAGATGCCGGGCAGACCGTGTTCCATATCCACATGCATCTGCTGGCTGGCGCGCCGCTGGGCCACTTCGGTACGCCAGGGCGTTGAGGCGGCCATCCACGCATGGCGTGGATCTACTGTTGTTGGTGCGCTGTCGATCCACGCCTGGCGTGGATGAAAAAAGGCCGCCCGATGGGCGGCCTTGTGCATCATGCGTACCGGGCCTGGACTACCACCAGCCCCAGCCGCGGTAACCGCCCCAGTACGGGCCATACGGGCCCGGGCCCCACGGTCCGTAGGGGTAGGGCACCACATCGACCTGGCGCTGCTCCGGCCACAGGTAGATCACGTCGGCAGACAGCTTCGGCAGCCGGTAGTCGTAATCGCCGATACGGGTGTTGGCGTAGCCATCGATCTTGCCGATGAAGGTCACGTCGCGGCCGGCTTCGAACACGGCCGGATCGTAGAAGCCGGCGCGGCAGGCGATGAAGCGGCCGTCGCTGGCATCGGAAGAGGTGGTGTTCGGGCGGCCACTGCCGTTGAGCGGGCGCGAGATGATCTGGAAACAGGTCTCGCCCTGGCCGGGCTTGGTTTCGATGATCCGGCCACCCCAGCGCACCGGCGTGCCGACCTGCTGGGTGGCAACCGAGTCGCGCGGGGAAACCAGGCTGAACTGTCCCTGCAGCGGCTTGGGGGCCGTGGCGCAGGCCGACAAGGCCAGGGCGGCCACGGCGGTGAGGAGGAACTTGGTATTCATGGGGAGGCTCCGGAAGTCGGGCGATGCCTGCGCAGGTCCCGCAATAATGGGGCGAGCTCGGTACAAGTGCCAGCGTAGCGTGCATCAGCGAAACGCTGGCTGAGTGTGATGAGGGCCGGGTCGGGGCACTGTGCGTGGACCCGGCGGGCCCAGTGCAGGGCCGGTTCGTGCGGTTCGCGGCCCAGACCCAGCCGCGCATAGCGCTGCCCCAGCCGGTGCCAGGCGCGCAGCAGCGGGTCACGCTCGCGTTCGCCACGGGCCAGCAGCCACGCCATCCACGCCAGCGCCAGCAACGCGGCCATCACGAAGCCGGCCAGCAGCTGTCCAGGGCCGAGGTCGTCCAGCCCGAACGGTTGCAGCAACTGCTGCTGGCGGCGCGCGTCGAAGGACAGCACCAGTTCGTTCCAGCCCTTGCGCATCCAGTCGCCGACCTGGCCCAGCTGCAGCCAGCGGTGCTGCAGGCCGGTATCGGCCCCGGCCTGCAGGCGATCGTCGAGCGTGTCCAGGATGCGCTCGGGTGCTACTGCCGCTGTCGGATCGATGCGTACCCAGCCGCGTTGCGGCAGCCACACCTCAGCCCAGGCGTGGGCGTCCATCCGCCGCAGCACCCAGTAGTCGCCGATCCGGTTGCGCGTGCCGCCGGCGAACCCGGTGACCACCCGCGCGGGAATGCCGGCATTGCGCATCAGCACCACGAAGGCAGAGCTGAAATGCTGGCAGTAGYCGGCCTTGTAGTCGAACAGGAATGCATCGACCGGATCGCGCCCGGGGGCCGGTGTTGCCAGCGTGTACGAGAAGTCCGCGGTGATCCACGCCAGGGCGCGACGGACCACGGCGGCGTCATCGGTGCCCGCCTCCTGCCGCCACTGTCGGGCCAGGCTTGCCGTGCGTGGATTGAAGCCTTCCGGCAACTGCAGCGCAGCGCGACGCTGGTACGACGACAGCGTGGCATCGAAGCGCTGCGGCGGAGCCGAGTGCAGGCGCCACCGGCTCAGTGCGGACAATGCGCGGTCGCTGCTCAGGCTCAGGGCTGCATCCAGCCGGCTGCCCTCTGGTGCGGCAGTAGGGAGATCCAGCGCGACCAGCTGGCGACGGTCGGTGGGTTCGTAATCGATCTGATAGTCCCAGCCCTCCGTGCCGTGTTCCACGATGGCTGGCGGCAGACCTTCGGTACGGCGGTCGCGTCGCCAGACATGCCCATCGAACTGGGTCAGTACCGGCCCGCGCCAGTAGCGCTGTGCCGGCGCTGGAACCGCGCCGAAGAACTGCGCCCGCAGGGCCGGGGTGTCGTCGGCCATCAGGTCCAGCCACTTGTCCGGCTCCATCGTGTCCGACAGCCCCGGTGTGCCGACGGCGCGTTCGGGAATGCCCCACAGCGGCGTGGCCAACCGCGGGAACAGCCAGAAGCAGGCCAGCGCCAGCGGCAGGCCGATCAGCAGCAGGCGACCGACACCGCGCAACTGCGTGGTCAGCGGCGGCGGCGCACTGCGGCCTTCACCCTGCGCCAGGCGCTGCAGCGCAATCAGGGCGCTGACGCCGGCCAGCACCGCGAGCACGGTGGTCAGCGGCCCTTGGTCGAGCAGGAAGGCAGCAAACGGTGAAAACAGGGCAAAGCCGAGCAGGCTGCGTGCATCGCGCAGGGTACGCAGCTCGCTGGACTTGATGGCCAGCATCGCCGCCAGCAGCGCGCAACCGGTATCCCGGCCGGGGCGCACCGCCCCCATCTGCCAGACGATGGCAGCAAGCATGCCCAGCACCAGCAGTACCCGCACCGGCATCGGCAGCACGCCGCGCTGTGACAGTGCTGCGGTGACGAGCGCCGCCACGGCGATCAACGTGGCCAATGCGGTGGGCAGCTGCAGCAGCAGCGGCAACAAGGCCAGTGCGGCGCTGGCCAGCGTCCACGTGCGGGTGTTGCGGTCCAGCAGCAGGGCAGGCTCAGTCATGGGGAAGCAATGCCAGCGCGCGCAGGCACAGATGGTGGTGGCCGGCGCCCTGGCCGGGGCCGAGCGGTGGCTGCATCGGCAGCAGCAGCGTATAGCGACGGCCTTCGCGCTCGGCGCTGTCCACCCAGCGTGCCAGCCGCGCGATGCGGGCCTCCTGGCCCAAGGGGGCCAGCGCGCGCCAGTCCAGCACGACCTCGATGCCTATCGGTTTTTCATACTCGCGTACCAGCAGCGTGTCGCGGCGCGCCGAGTGTTTCCAGGCAATGCTGCGGGGGGGATCCCCGGCGCGATACGGGCGCAGCTGGTGCAGTTCCTCGCCGTTGGCATGGGCGCGGGTGTGCAGCGGATCGCTGCCCTGCTGCGGCAGCGGCGGTGCCTTCGCTTCGGCCAGCGGGTAGACCAGCAGGGGTTCTTCCGGCCACACCCATGACCACGCCCTGACCAAGCCAAGCGGCTGGGTGCTGGACAGGCGGATGCGAGGCAGCTCCAGCCAGCCACGGCGTTCGCTGGGCACTTCCAGCGCGGCTTCGCCGCGGCCGTGCGCGGGCAGGTCGAGCCACGCTTCGCTGTTCCCCAATTGCAGGTGCAGGCCGTGGCGCGCCCGTGGGTCGCGCAGCGACAGGTCCACGCGCAGGCGCAGCGGTTGCCCGGCCGGCACCGGCTCGGCGGAGATCGCATCGATCTGTACGCCCGACAGCTGCAGGTGTGCGGCGATGGTGCTGGCGATCGCGGCTGCGGTCAGCAGCAGCGCCAGCAACAGGGCCGGATTGTTGTTGTAGTTGAGCGCGCCCAGCAGCATCGCGACCAGCAGGCAGGCCACAAACAGGCCGAAGCGGGTGGGCAGCACATAGATGCGCCGGCGGTCCAGCCGCTGCGGCAACGACTCGGGCGTACGCGGGCGTGCCATCTGCAGCAGTCGCCGGGCATGCGATGCCATCTTCAATCGACCGCGACGGTCTGCAGGATCGCCCGTGCCAGCGCCGGCCCTGTGCTGGACTCGGCTTCGCCCACCAGGCGATGGCCCGCCACCGCCACGAACAGGGTCTGCACGTCTTCGGGCACGACGTGGCCACGGCCGAGCAGCAGCGCATGTGCCCTGGCGGCACGCAGCAGGGCAAGGCCGGCGCGCGGCGACAATCCCACGCGTACGCCGGCATGCTGGCGGCTGCGGGTCAGCAGGGCCTGCACGTAGTCCACCAGCGCATCGCTGACATGTACCTGGCCGACCGCTTCGCGCAGGGCGCGTACCTGGTTGTCGTCCAGCTGCGGCAGCGCGCGGGCGATCAGGTCGCGACGATCGCTGCCGCGCAGCAGTTCACGCTCGGCCTGTGCGCTGGGATAGCCCATCGCCAGCCGCAGCAGGAACCGATCCAGTTGCGAGTCGGGCAACGGGAAGGTGCCCGACAGATCCACCGGGTTCTGCGTGGCGATCACGAAGAACGGATCGGGCAGGGCATGTGTCTGACCGTCGAGGGTGACCTGCTGCTCGGCCATCGCTTCCAGCAGGGCGCTCTGCGTGCGCGGCGGCGCCCGGTTGATTTCGTCGGCCAGCAGCACGTGGGTGAACACCGGCCCGGGATGGAACTGGAACTGGCGGCTGCCGGCGTCGTACACCGATACGCCGAGCACGTCGGCAGGCAGCAGGTCGGAGGTGAACTGCACGCGCTGGAAGCTCAGCCCCAGGCTGCTGGCCAAGGCGTGGGCCAATGTGGTCTTGCCGAGACCAGGCAGGTCTTCGATCAGCAGGTGGCCGCCAGAGAGCAGGGCCACGAAGGCCAACCGCACCTCATGCACCTTGCCCAGCACCAGCGCGTTGACCTGGTCCTGAGCATTGCGCAGGGACTGACGCAGTTGATCGGTTAGCATGCTGGGCATGGGGGACGAAGCTGTCATGGTCGTCTCAAGTTCGGTAACCGGTCGATTCTATCCATACATCAATGCAGGGCGAACAGCGCGCACGTACGATTTTTCTCTGGTTATGGACGCTCGTCACAGCGGCCAAACTGGTCGTGGCCGCACGCCTGCCGTTGTTCGTCGATGAGGCGTTCTATTGGCAGGAAGGCCAGCATCTGGCTGCGGCCTATTCGGATCTGCCGGGGCTGACGGCCTGGTTGACCCGGTTGGGTGTGGAGCTTGGCGGCCAGCATGTGCTTGCGCTGCGCCTGCCGTTCCTGGCCATCGGTGCACTGCTGCCGCTGCTGGTATCGCGCATTGCAGCGCGCTGGTTCGGCAATGTTGCCGGTTGGCAGGCCGGCAGCTTGACGCTGCTGATGCCGTTGTCGGCAACGCTGGGCCTGCTGGCCGTACCTGATGTGCCGATGGCACTGGCAGCCGTGCTGTGCCTGGACGCCGGCGCACGCCTGCTGCGCAGCGTCGACGCTTCCTCGGCGGTGAAGTTGGCGCTGGGCCTGCTGATCGGTGCGCTCAGCCACTATCGCTTCATCGGTGTGATCGGCGTCGGCTTCATTGCTCTGCTGGCGCTGCCGCAGGGCCGGCGCATGCTGGCCGATCCGCGCGTCTGGGTGGCCCTGGCCGTTGGCGTAGTGGCATGGCTGCCGCTGTTGGCCTGGAATGCCGACAATCACGATGCCGGACTGAAGTTCCAGGTGGTCGAGCGTCATCCGTGGGCGTTCGAGTGGCGCGGCCTGTGGTTCCTGGTGATCCAGCCGATGCTGGTGACGCCCATCCTCTGCATCGCGATGTGGAAAGTTGCACTGGCCGGCACCCGCAGCGGCGGCGGTGCGCGCGTGCAGTGGCGCTATTTCGGCCTGGTCGGCGGCGTGTCGACACTGGGTATCTTCGCACTGGGCTTCTTCACCGACGTCGAGCGCATCAGCTTCCATTGGCCGCTGCCGGGCTACCTGGCCCTGCTGGTAGCGGTGCCGGTGATACTCAACGGCTGGCCGCGCTGGTTGCGGCGTACCGGCTGGTGGCTGGCCGGGCTGGGCATGGTGCTGGCCTTCGGCTATTACCTGATGGCGTCCTCGTCATCGCTGCGCGAGCAACTGGCCGGCGACAAGTACTACCCGCGCAACTTCGCCGGCTGGCAGCCGCTGGCTGCTGCGGTTCGCGAAGAACTTCAGCAGATGCCTGAAGGCAGCCGCGTACTGGCCGGCAACTTCAAGGTAGGTGCCGAACTGGGCTTCCAGCTGGGCCGCGGTGACATCGACGTGCTGCCGCATCCGCTCAATGACAAGCACGGCCGTACCGCGCAGTTGGCGCAATGGAACCAGTTGCATGAAGGCGAGCGCGACGTGCCGATGCTGCTGGTGCTGTCGCCCAGCGATCAGCGTTTCCGCGATCTGCTCGCCCGCTATCACGCCATCTGTGAACAGGTAGGGCCGCTGCCGCCACCACGCGTGGTCAGCAACGATCACGGATTCCAGCGCTTCCTGCTGTTCCGCCTGCCGGCAAAGCGCGCACAGGGGGCGTGCGTGACACCTGCGCTGGCCTACCTGGACTCGCCGGCCAATGCTGAGAAAGTGTCGGGCACGTTGGCGGTGAAGGGCTGGGCGTTCAAGGAAGGCGCCGGCCTGCTGCGTGTCGAAGTGTTGGTGGATGGGCGTTCGATCGGTGATGCACGCTATGGCCGCGAGCACGATATCCGCTCATTCTGGTCCGATTCCAATGACCCGCAGCATCCACGGGTCGGCTTTGATGCCGAAGTGGATACCACCACGCTGACGCCTGGCCGACATTGGCTGGGCCTGCGCCTGCACGGTCGCGATGGCAGCGTGGAGCAGTGGCAGGAGCAGCCCTTCGTGGTTGAAAAGCGCTGAGGCCTCGTGCCCCCTGTGAGGGGCCTGCACTCGGCTCGACGCATGGCTTGGCCCTGTACTTGCGGGCGGGCAACTTTACGGCACCGCGAATCCGGCCCTGCGCAGCAATCCGCACAGTGCGATCAGCGGCAGCCCGATCAGCGCCGTGGGGTCTCGGTTGTCGATGGCCTCGAACAGGCTGATGCCCAGGCCTTCGCACTTGAAGCTGCCGGCGCAGTCCAGTGGCTGCTCGATGGCCACGTAGCGGGCGATCTCGGCCGCCTGCAGCGCGCGGAAGCGCACCTGGGTCGTATCCATTGCCGAAAGTGATTCTCCGTCTCGGATGAGACTGATGGCCGTGTGGAAGCGCACCGTCTGCCCGGACATTGCCGCCAGCTGCGCGCAGGCCGCCTCGACCGTGCTCGGCTTGCCCAGCGGCTGACCGTTCAGGTCCGCCACCTGGTCCGAGCCGATCACCCAGCTGCCGGGGTGGCGGGCGGCCACCTCGGCCGCCTTCGCGCTGGCCAGGCGCGCCGCCAGCGCCAGCGGCGCCTCGTCGGCCTCCGCAGTCTCATCCACCTGCGGGCGTGCGCAGTCGAAGGGCAGGCCCAGCCGTTCCAGCAGGTCGCGGCGGTAGCGGGAGGTGGAGGCCAGGACCAAGGCAGGCATGCGGGAATTCCGGGGGCGGGGCGCGGCAGTCTGGCCCGCTACCGCCAGCCACAGCAAGCCTTTCATGGCAGTCATTTGACACGCGACCTGCCGATCCTTAATATTCGGCGGCTTATGTCCGCGAACGTACCCGAAACGCTGGATGCCTGGCGGATGGTCGTAGCGCGAAGGCGCTTCGACGGTCAGGTTCCCCTGGCTGAATTGACTCGCCTGCAGGGGCTTGTCGCAGATACCGAAGGTGAGTGTAATTACTCGCTCGAATTCGGTCGCGACGAGATCTTGCGGGTATCCTATGTGGAACTGACCATCGATACCGCGTTGCCGCTGACCTGTCAGCGCAGCATGCAGCGTTTCCTGCTGCCGGTGAAGATGACCCAGAGGCTTGGCCTGATCCGCGAGGAAGACGAGGAATCGTCTTTGCCGGAGGAATACGAGCCGTTGCTGGTGCCGGAAGATGGCCAGCTGCGTCCGTTGGACCTGGTCGAGGACGAGTTGGTGCTGGCGGTGCCGGTGGTACCCCTGTCGCCGTACGGTGAGGCAGTCGACAAGGACTGGGCGCCGACCGAAGAAGAAATTGAAAAGGCCAATCCGTTCGCGGCGTTGGCGGCATTGAAGAAACAATAGCAGCCGGTTGTCGTCGGCGGCTGCGGCGAAAGCGAAAAGTGTGCTGGACGCTGGCGTCCTGTGCGACGAAACGACGAAGCAAAACGAACCGAGTTTGGAGCAATCCCATGGCTGTCCAGAAATCCCGTGTTACCCCGTCCCGTCGCGGCCAGCGTCGTTCGCATGACGCCCTGAGCGCCAAGCAGCTGTCGACCGACCCGACCACCGGCGAAGTGCATCTGCGTCACCACATCACTGCTGACGGTTTCTACCGCGGCAAGAAGGTCATCCAGACCAAGTCTTCGGCTGTCCAGGAAGACTGATGTGCCGGAAGGTCGCTGCCCGCTGGGCAGCGGCCTTCGCCTTCTTTCCCGGGCACGCCGGTGAACGGCGGCTCGTGCAACAGGAAACATGATGAGCAAGCGGATCTACTCGAGGATCGCGGGCACCGGTAGCTATTTGCCGGAAAAAGTCCTGACCAACGCCGACCTGGAAAAAATGGTCGAGACCTCGGACGAGTGGATCCAGACGCGCACCGGTATCCGTGAACGGCACATCGCTGCCGAAGGCGAAACCACCAGCGATCTCGGCTACCAGGCCGCGCTGCGTGCGATCGAAGCCGCTGGTATCGACGCTTCGCAGCTCGACATGATCGTGGTCGGTACGACCACCCCTGATCTGATCTTTCCCTCCACCGCGTGCCTGATCCAGGCCAAGCTCGGTGTGAGCGGCTGTCCCGCTTTCGACGTCAACGCGGCCTGTTCGGGCTTCGTGTTCGCGCTCAGCGTGGCTGACAAATTCATCCGCTCCGGTGATGCCCGCCATGTGCTGGTGATCGGCACGGAAACCCTGACCCGCATCGTCGATTGGGAAGACCGCACCACCTGCGTGCTGTTCGGTGATGGCGCGGGCGCCGTCGTGCTCAAGGCCGACGAAGAAACCGGCATCCTCAGCACCCACCTGCATTCGGATGGCAGCAAGAAAGAGCTGCTGTGGAATCCGGTCGGCGTCTCGGTCGGTTTCGGTGAAGGCAACAACGGTGGCGGCACCATCAACATGAAGGGCAACGACGTGTTCAAGTACGCCGTCAAGGCGCTGGACTCGGTCGTGGACGAAACCCTGGATGCCAACGGCCTGACCAAGTCCGACCTGGACTGGCTGATTCCGCACCAGGCCAACCTGCGGATCATCGAAGCCACCGCCAAGCGGCTGGAGATGTCGATGGACCAGGTCGTGGTCACCGTCGACAAGCATGGCAACACCTCGTCGGCCTCGGTGCCGCTGGCGCTGGATGCTGCTGTTCGTTCCGGCAGGGTCGAGCGCGGCCAGCTGTTGCTGCTGGAAGCCTTCGGTGGTGGCTTCACGTGGGGTTCGGCACTGCTGCGCTATTGATAGTGCCAGTTACGACAACGTGAAACCGTCGTTACGGCCCCTCTGGGGCCGTAATGCGTTAAAGGAGACTGTCATGGTTGAGCCCATCGTCATCGAAGGGCAGCGCGCCTGGCTGAAGCAGTACGGCGAAGGAAGCCGAGCAGTGGCCCTGGGCCTGCTCAATTTTGTTGCCCGCCGGTTCCATCTCGATGCCCTGCGCCCGCCGCCGCACCGCGGTGGCGACGCCGCGCGCGAAACCGAGGCCCGCCGGCTGGCGGAACTGCAGGCGCAGGGCGTGAACGTGCCCGCGGTGATCGGCAGCGGCCATGCCGCGCTGGTGATCGGCGACAACGGCAGCTCGTTCAATACCTGCCTGCGCGAAGCCGACGATGCCGGCCGCGATCGCCTCGTGGCCGCGGCAATGCAGGCCATTGCCGAAGCACACGCACGTGGCGCCTATTTCGGCCAGCCGTTGCCGCGCAACCTCACCTGGGATGGCCAGAACGTCGGTTTCATCGACTTCGAAGAAGATCCGCTGGAAGTCATGGACCTGGCCGAAGCGCAGGCGCGTGACTGGCTGATGTTCGGCTACGGCGTGGCCAAGTACTACGCTGACCGCCCCGAAAGCCTGCAGGCGATGATGGCCGAGGCGATGAACGGGGTGCAGGCACCGGTACGCGCGCATGTGCACGCCGTCAGCGGCCGTCTGCAGCGCCTGGCGCGGGTGTGCATGAAGCTGGGGCGCTCGGCGCGTGCGCTGGCCCACTCCATCTTCATCACCCATGGCGCCACCACGCTGGGCCTGCTGATGGTGGTCGGCCTGTGCATGGACTGGTTTGCCGACGGCGAGCTGGACATCCTGCAGCTGCTCTGCTGATCGCGGTCCGCCGGGCCATGCCCGGCGGACCCCGTATCGCGGCACTGTCCATACGCCGTGCATACGCGCACGTACAGACGACACGGCATGTTCCCCCTTATCATGGCCCGCTTCGATTGCAACAAGCGGATGACCGCGTGACCGTATCCACCCTCGCTTTTGTCTTCCCCGGTCAGGGCTCGCAGTCTGTGGGCATGCTGGCCGAGCTGGCCGAACTGCACCCGCAGGTGCGTGAGGCCTTCACCGAGGCATCCGATGGTGCCGGCGTCGACCTGTGGGCGTTGTCCCAGGGCGGCCCGGAGGAAATGCTCAACCGTACCGAATACACCCAGCCGGCCCTGCTGGCCGCCAGCATCGGCGCGTGGCGCGCCTGGAACGCCGTGGGCGGTCCTCGTCCGTCGGTTCTGGCGGGCCACAGCCTGGGTGAGTACACCGCCCTGGTCGCCGCTGGCGCCCTCAGCCTGCACGACGGTGCGCACCTGGTGCGCCTGCGCGGCCAGCTGATGCAGGACGCCGCACCGGCGGGTGTGGGCGCCATGGCCGCCGTGCTCGGTGCCGAAGACCAGCTGGTGCTGGACGTCTGCGCGGAAGCTGCCGGCAGCCAGGTGGTCGTTCCGGCCAACTTCAACTCGCCGGGCCAGATCGTGATCGGCGGCGACGCTGCCGCGGTCGACCGCGCGCTGGCGCTGCTGGCCGAGAAGGGCGTGCGCAAGGCGGTCAAGCTGGCCGTCAGCGTGCCCTCGCACACCCCGCTGATGCGCGAAGCCGCCAACCGTCTGGCCGAAGTGATGGCCGGCCTGTCCTGGCAGCTGCCGCAGCTGCCGGTGGTGCAGAACGTCGACGCCAAGGTGCACGACGGTGTGGACGCGATCCGCGCCGCGCTGGTGCAGCAGCTGTACCAGCCCGTGCAGTGGACCGGCTGCGTGCAGGCGCTGGCCGCCCGTGGCGTCACCCGGATCGCCGAATGCGGCCCGGGCAAGGTGCTGACCGGTCTGGTCAAGCGCATCGACAAGGCCATCGACGGCCGTTCCCTGGCCACCCCGGGCGACTTCGAAACCGCCCGCGAGACGTGGTCGGCCTGATTGCCCCTGTTCCTGCCGACCGTGCCGGTGGCCGCTGCAAGCGGCGCGGGTGCGGCGGCCGCCCCAGCCTGAGGAAAACATCATGAGCAAGCCCCTGCAGGGTGAAATCGCACTGGTTACCGGTGCCAGCCGTGGCATTGGTGCCGCCATCGCCGATCTGCTGGCCGCCCAGGGCGCCACCGTCATCGGCACTGCCACCACCGATTCCGGCGCCGCCGCGATCGGCGAGCGCCTGGCTGCCCACGGCGGGCACGGCCGCGCGCTGAACGTCACCGACGCCGCTGCGCTCGATGCCGTGCTTGACGGTATCGCCAAGGAATTCGGCCCGATCTCGATCCTGGTCAACAACGCCGGCATCACCCGCGACAACCTGCTGATGCGCATGAAGGAAGACGATTGGGCGTCGATCATCGACACCAACCTGACCAGCGTGTTCCGTACCAGCAAGGCCGTCATGCGCGGCATGATGAAGGCGCGCAAGGGCCGCATCATCAACATCGCCTCGGTGGTGGGCGTGACCGGCAACGCCGGCCAGGCCAACTATGCCGCCGCCAAGGCCGGCATCATCGGTTTCTCCAAGTCGCTGGCCAAGGAAATCGGCTCGCGCGGGGTCACCGTCAACGTGGTCGCGCCGGGCTTCATCGACACCGACATGACCAAGGCGCTGCCGGAAGAAGCGCGTACCGCGCTGATCGGCGACATCGCCCTCGAACGCCTGGGTTCGCCGGAGGACATCGCCCATGCGGTGGCCTTCCTGGCCAGCCCGGCTGCCGGCTACATCACCGGCGAAACTCTCCATGTGAACGGCGGCATGTACATGCCGTAAGCAAGGGGCGCAGGGATCGCGCCGCAAGTGGTTGATCTGCGAGGATTTTTGCTGCAATGCAAGGTCACGCCGGTTTCCACTACACTATCCCACGGCCATCGCCTTTGATGGCGACCACTTTTGAACCACTACTCCATCTGGAGCGATATCCCATGAGCACCATCGAAGAACGCGTCAAGAAAATCGTCATCGAACAGCTTGGCGTCAAGGAAGAAGAAGTCACCAACAGCGCATCGTTCGTCGATGACCTGGGCGCTGACTCGCTGGACACCGTCGAGCTGGTGATGGCGCTGGAAGAAGAATTCGAGTGCGAGATCCCGGACGAAGAAGCCGAGAAGATCAGCACCGTGCAGGCTGCGATCACCTACATCACGGCCCACGTCAAGGCCTGATGCAGGACGTCAGTGCGCGTGCGGGCGTTGAGTCCGGCGCGCACGACACCCCATGGGGCCGCTGTTTGCGGCCCCGTGTGTTTGCGCACCACACCGAAGTAAACCGCGTTACCCGCAAAGAACGTTCGGGTCAGGAGAATCAGCAATGAAGCGTCGCGTCGTCGTAACCGGCCTGGGTATGGTCTCGCCGTTGGGCAATGATCTGGCCAGCAGCTGGGAAGGCATCACCCACGGTCGTTCGGGCATCGGTCCGCTGACCAACGTTTCTGATGCCTACCTGGAACGGTTCACCACCAAGATCGCAGGTGAGGTCAAAGGCTTTGACATCACCGCCGACAACGAACTGTTCGGCAAGTACCGGGTCAGTGGCAAGGATGCCAAGAAGATGGACCCGTTCATCCATTACGGCCTCGGTGCCGCCTTCATGGCCCTGCATGATTCGGGCTTGGAGATCACCGACGCCAATGCCGACCGCATCGGCGCCATCGTTGGCGCTGGCATCGGCGGCCTGCTCGGCATCGAAGAGCAGACCATCGAGTTCCACGAGGGGAAGAAGATCTCTCCCTTCTACGTGCCCAAGACCATCATCAACATGCTGCCGGGCCAGCTGAGCATCATCAGCGGCCTGAAGGGCCCGTCGTTCTCGGCGGTCTCGGCGTGCGCCACCTCCAACCATTCCATCGGCACCGCCATGCGCATGATCCAGTACGGCGATGCGGACGTGATGGTGGCCGGCGGTGCAGAGCGCGGCTCCTCGCCGACGGCGCTGGGCGGCTTCTGCGCGATGAAGGCGATGAGCACCCGCAACGATGCTCCGGAACAGGCCTCGCGCCCGTGGGACAAGGACCGTGACGGCTTCGTGCTGGGCGACGGCGCCGGCATCCTGATCCTGGAAGAGTACGAGCACGCCAAGGCGCGTGGCGCGAAGATCTATTGCGAGCTGGCCGGTTTCGGCGCCAGCTCCGACGCGTACCACATGACCGCGCCGAGCGAGAACGGCGAAGGCGCTGCGCGCTGCATGACCATGGCCATGAAGGACGCCGGTGTCACCCCGGAACAGGTCGGCTACCTCAACGCACATGGCACCTCGACCCCGCTGGGCGACCTCGGTGAGACCATGGCGATGAAGACCGCCTTCGGCGACCACGCCTACAAGATGATGGTCAGCTCCACCAAGTCGATGACCGGCCACCTGCTCGGCGCTGCCGGCGGCGTGGAAGCGATCTTCTCGGTTCTGGCAATGCGCGACAACGTGATTCCGCCGACCATCAACCTGCAGCAGCCGGGCGAAGGCTGCGACCTGGACTACGTGCCCAACGAAGCACGCCAGGCCAAGGTCGACGTGGTGATGTCGAATGGTTTTGGTTTCGGCGGCACCAACGGCACGCTGATCTTCAAGCGCGTCTGATCGCACCGGTAGGGTCGAGCCATGCTCGGCTCCGCCAACCACGAGGCCGCCGCAAGGCGGCTTCCGTGTATCCGTCTCCCGAACTGGCTGCCATGACCCACGCCCCGCTGATCCACCCGCTGCCGCACCCGATCGACCTGCTGGCCCTGCAGCAGCGCGACCCGGCGCGTTTCCCGCTGCTGATGGAGTCCACCGCCTCGGGCACTGCGCAGGGCCGCTGGAGCCTGCTGCTGGCCGCGCAGGGCGACACCCTGCAGCTGGACGCCGATGGCCAGGTGCGCGACCAGCACGGCGCGGTGCAGCCCGGCAGCTTCCTGCAGGCGCTGGACCACGCATGGCAGGCACAGCGATTGCCGCACGACGGCGGCCACGCGCTGCCGTTCCGCGGTGGCTGGGCGCTGATGCTCGATTACGAAGTGGCCAGCCAGGTCGAACCGGTGCTGCCGGCGCGCGCGCGCGATGACGGCCGACCGACCGCACTTGCCCTGCGCTGCCCGGCCGCCGTGCTGCATGACCACCAGGCCGACGCCAGCTTCCTCATTGCCGAAGCGGGCGAGCAAGCGCTGCTGGACTCGCTGGTCGCGCTGGTAGCGGGTGAACTGCCGCCGGCCGGGCAGGGCTGGCAGCCGCCGCAGTCGGTCCGCGAAGACGAGCCGCAGCGCTTCACCGAGGGTGTGCGCCGAGTGATCGACTACCTGCGCGCCGGCGACGTGTTCCAGGTGAACCTGTCGCGGCGCTGGAGCGCGCACTTCGCAGCACCGGTCAGCCCGCAGGCGCTGTACGCGCAGCTGCGGCGGGCCAATCCGGCGCCGTTTGCCGGCCTGTTCAGTGCGCACGGCCGGCATGTGGTCAGCTCGTCGCCGGAACGGCTGGTGTCGGTGCATGGCGGCCACGCACAGACCCGCCCGATCGCCGGCACCCGTCCGCGCTTCGAGGGCGACGACGATGCCGCGCGCATCCAGGAACTGGTCGGCCATCCCAAGGAGCGCGCCGAGCACGTGATGCTGATCGACCTGGAGCGCAACGATCTGGGCCGCATCTGCCTGCCCGGCACGGTCGTGGTGGACGAGCTGATGACCGTGGAAAGCTACGCCCACGTGCACCACATCGTCAGCAACGTCAGCGGCCAGCTGCGCGCGGACGTCACCCCGGGCGAGGTGATCGCCGCGACCTTCCCCGGCGGCACCATCACCGGCTGCCCGAAGGTGCGCTGCATGCAGATCATCAGCGAACTGGAGCAGGTGCCGCGCGGCGCGTACACCGGTGCGTTCGGCTGGCTGAACCGCGATGGCGACCTGGACCTGAACATCCTGATCCGCACCGCCGAGGTGGACGGCAACGAGGTCAGCTTCCGCACCGGAGCCGGCATCGTGGTCGATTCGGACCCGGACAAGGAACTGGACGAAACCCGGGCCAAGGCCCGCGGCCTGCTGCGGGCGCTGGGGCAGCAGGGCTGATCGATTGCCGCCGCCGGGCATGGCTTGTGGGTGCCGACCGTTGGTCGGCACGGACGCGTGCCCCCGGTCATGACCCCGCCCCACCGGCACGGTATCCTGCACGACGGAATCGAGTTCAGAGGTAGTCCATGGCGGGAGCCAAGCGCGGGTGTCTGTTGGTGGTAACGCTGCTGCTGGTGCTGGCCGCCATCGTGGCCGGCGCGGGCGCATGGTTCTTCTACAAGCAGAGCCAGTTTGCCGACGTGCCGTTGACCCCCAGTGCGGACAGCGTGGTCATCGCCAGCGGCGATGGCATGAACAGCGTGCTGCGCAAGCTGCGCGAGGCCGGCGTGGACGAGGGCCAGGACACCCAGTGGCAACTGCTGGCGCGCCAGCTCGATGCCGCCGGCAAGCTGAAGGTGGGCGAGTACGCGCTGAGCAAGGACCTGACCCCGCGCGAGCTGCTGCTGCGCATGCGTGCGGGCAAGGTGCTGCAGCACCGCGTCACCATCATCGAAGGCTGGAACATCCGCCAGCTGCGCGCCGCGCTCAAGCGTGCCGATCCGCTGCTGCACACCACCGACACCCTCGATGACGCAGCACTGATGGACCGCCTCGGTTTCGCCGGCCAGCATCCGGAAGGCCGGTTCCTGCCGGAAACCTACGTCTACCAGCGCGGCGACAGCGACCTGGACGTGCTCAAGCGTGCCCACGGCGCGATGGAGAAGGCGCTGGACGAAGCCTGGGAAAGCCGTGCGCCGGACCTGCCGATCAACACGCCCTACGAGCTGCTGACGCTGGCGTCGATCATCGAAAAGGAAACCGCGCTGGCCAGCGAGCGACCGCAGATTGCCGGCGTGTTCATGCGCCGCCTGAAGATCGGCATGCGCCTGCAGACCGATCCGACCGTGATCTACGGCATCGGCGCGGCGTACGACGGCAACATCCGCCGCCGCGACCTGACCACCGATACGCCCTACAACACCTACACCCGCTCTGGCCTGACCCCGACCCCGATCGCCATGCCCAGCCGCGATGCGCTGATGGCCGCTGCACAACCGGCACCGGGCGATGCGCTGTACTTCGTCGCGGTGGGCGATGGCAGTGGCGCACACGTGTTCTCGCCCAGCCTGGACAAACACAACGCCGCCGTAGCCCGCTACCTGCAGCAGCTGCGCCAGCAACGCACCCAGGAGACTCCGGCGCAATGAGTTCCGCGCTGCTTCGCCATCCCCGTTTCGTCAGCCTGGAAGGCGGCGAGGGCGCGGGCAAGACCACCGCCATCAACGCCATTCGCGAGTGCCTGCGCCGCCACGGCCATGAGGTCGTGTTGACCCGCGAGCCCGGTGGCACGCCGCTCGCCGAGCGCATCCGCGGCCTGGTGCTGAAGCCGGATGCCGAGATTGCTGCCGAGCCGCTCAGTGCCGAGGCTGAGCTGCTGCTGGTGTTCGCCGCGCGCGCGCAGCATGTGCGCCAAGTGATCCAGCCGGCGCTGCAGCGCGGCGCCTACGTGCTCAGCGATCGTTTCACCGATTCCAGCTATGCCTACCAGGGCGGTGGCCGCGGCCTCGACCCGCAGTGGATCGCCGACCTGGAGCGCCGCGCCGTTGGCCTGCTGCCCGGTTTGACCCTGTTGTTGGACGTGGACGTGGCCGTAGGCCGCGCGCGTGCCAACGGCCGCGACCTGTGGCCGGACCGCATCGAAAGCGAGCAGGACGATTTCTTCCAGCGCGTGCGCGAAGTGTTTCGCGGCCGCGCACAGCAGGATCCGCAGCGTTTCGCGCTGGTTGATGCAGGCCAGGTGCAGGAGCGCGTGGCCGCCGATGTGGTTGCGCGTGTCGAGCGCTGGCTGCAGCAAGGGGAGGGCGTATGAGCACGTTCTCGCCCTGGCAGCAGCGCGCGTTCGACCAGACCGTGGCTGCACTGGATGCAGATCGGCTGGGCCATGGCCTGCTGATCTGTGGCCCGGCCGGGCTGGGCAAGCGGGAGGTGGCCCTGGCGCTGGCCGACCACGTGCTGGCACGCGGGGATGGCGCGCATGCCACCCGCACCCGGCAGCTGATTGCCGCCGGCACGCATCCCGACCTGCAGCTGATCAGCTTCATTCCCAACAAGAGCGGCGACAAGCTGCGCACCGAGATCGTGATCGAGCAGGTGCGCGAGATCAGCAACAAGCTGGCGCTGACCCCGCAGTACGGCGTGGCGCAGGTGGTGATCGTCGACCCGGCCGATGCCATCAACCGTTCGGCCGCCAATGCGCTGCTGAAGACCCTGGAAGAACCGCAACCCGGGCGTTACCTGTGGTTGATCAGCAGCGACCCGGCGCGCCTGCCGCAGACCGTGCGCAGCCGCTGCCAGCGCCTGGAATTCAAGCTGCCGCCGCGCGAGGAAGCGCTGGCCTGGCTGCAGCAGCAGGGCCACAGCGAAGCGGCCGCGCGCGAGGCACTGGATGCAGCACGCGGCCATCCCGGGCAGGCCGACAACTGGCTGCGCGAAGATGGCCTGAGCCTGCGTCGCGAGGTCGGCCGCGAGCTGGAACAGCTGGCCGCCGGCAAGACCGGCGCAGTGGAGCTGGCGCAGAAGTGGTGCGCCGATGACAACGCGGCGCTGCGCCTGCGCTTCGCCGCCGACCTGGCGCTGGCCCAGGCCAGCACCGATGCCTTGACCACGCCGGAGCGATTGCACAAGCTTGCAGCCTGGTTCGATGCGGCCAACCGCACCCGCGACCTGCTGCGCACCACCGTGCGCGCAGACCTTGCGGTGGTCGAGTTGCTGCTGGCCTGGAACAAGGTGAACGAGCGGCCTGCCGCAAGGGGAAATCGATGAGTGCCAGCAACGCCCGTCAGGGCATCCTGTCCCTGGCAGTGAAGGACAAGGCCGCGCTGTACAGCGCGTACATGCCGTTCGTGAAGAATGGCGGCATCTTCGTGCCCACGCCCAAGCGTTATTTCCTGGGCGATGAGGTATTCCTGCTGCTGACCCTGCCCGATTCCAGCGAGCGCCTGCCGGTGGCCGGCAAGGTGATCTGGGTGACTCCGGCCGGTGCGCAGGGCAACCGCACCGCCGGCATCGGCGTGCAGCTGGCAGATGGCCAGGAAGGCGAGACGGTGCGCCACAAGATCGAAACGATCCTGGCCGGCCTGACCGGTTCGGACAAGCCGACGCATACGATGTGATTCCGGTAGCGCCGGGCCATGCCCGGCGGCCCCTGGAAACGCGCGTGAACACGAATGTGAAAACTGTTGACGGTCTCTGAAAAGCCCCTATAATGAGCGGCTCAGCAACACACCGGGCGGTTAGCTCAGCGGTAGAGCATTGCCTTCACACGGCAAGGGTCACAGGTTCGATCCCTGTACCGCCCACCATGTTGCAGAACGAAAGAAGCTTCCAGAAATGGGGGCTTTTTTGTTGTCCATGATTCGTTCCGCCATCAGCCTGGCTGACCCAACCGCTCGCGCGCGATCATCGCCACACCGTCCAGCAGGTCGTGGCCGCTGCCCGCCTGCACCACCACTGCCAGCAGGTTGCGGCCCACATCCGCATTGCCGCCGCTCAGTTCGATCTCGCCTTCAAAGCACAGATCGCCCAACCATTCGTGCGCCTGCTGCAGACCGCGCTTGCGGGCGCGGCGGAATTCCGCGAGCAGCGTCGCTTGCCCAGCCTCGTAGTGGCCATCGGCGAGCTGGCCGATGGCGCCGCCATGCGCCGCGCGCCAGATCGCAGGCAGTGGGCGGCCCTTCCCGTCCACTGCGTCGGCTGAAAACTGCGCGCAGTACATCTCGTAGCGTTTGCCTGCCGTGCTGGCGGGTACGATGCCGGCCTCGGCGAGCAGGCGCTCGGCTTCATCCAGTTTGCTGAATTTCAGGCGCAGCAGCGCGGGGCGGCTCAGCTGCTGGGCCAGCGCGTGCTGGTTGGCGGCGAACCAGATGTTCCAGCCCACCTGCGCGCGGCCTTCCAGCGCGGCTTTGAAGTACTCCAGATGTTCGGCGTCCATGTCGGTCTCCTGCATTCCCTGCGCGATTGTAGCGAGGTCGCCATTCAAGCCGGTCAGGCGGCGCTGCCTGCCAGGCAGTGGCTGGCCTCACGCACCAGTTGCCGCGCCGCCACGATAAGGCCGTCGGTGTGGAAGTCGCCCAATTGCTGGTCTGCGCCACCGCCCACACGTACACGTTCGGCGGCGTGCAGCAGGTCCAGCACCACGCCCAGCGCGCACAGCGAACGGCTGAGCGAGGCGTGGTTGCTGGCACCCAGCATGAGACCACGACAGGGCTGTCCGTCTTCGCCATCGGCGTGCTGGATGGCGTTGAGGCAGGACACGAACGTGGACGACTGCGAGGGCGGTCCTTGTTCCTGCAACGCGCATTCGAGTTCGCGTGCGATGTCTTCGGGAACTGCATGCACGACGTCGCCGATCAGGGCATGCAGGCGCGGGTGGGAGATGCTGCTGTTGGTCATGGTGTAACCCTCACTGGCGTGGAGCCACCTTCCGGAGCGAAGGTGGCGGACGGTGCGGGTTGGCGTGCCGGGGCAAACACAACAGAGTGAGAAATCACCCGGCGGATCGAGTGATCCCCACGCACCGCCCGCCATGAAGGGCCGCCGATGCATTCTCGCGATTGCGCAGCGCTGCGCAAATCATCTGTCAGGTTTGCTTTTTCGAGACGCCAATCCCGACCGAGGCAATCTGCCTCGGCGAGGCGATCATTGGATTGCCGCACCATGGAAGTCAGTGAGGAAAATTCGCAAAAACTCTCTGCAACGCCGAGCGTGTTCCAATCTGTGCAGCGACGCACCCACGCGGCGTGCATCCCATCACCAATGGCGCAATCCGCCAACCGTCCATGACGGCCGAGGCCACTGGCAGGGGCCGGCTCCGCGTGGCGATCGCGTCAGCCGGCGCAGCATCGATGCGCAACTTGCCATCGATGAATGCAGAGGGTTCCATCCATGCACTGTGCCGTGGCCCCAGGCCGGCGTAGTCTCGGGCCATTGTCGCGCCACCTCCCAGCCCTGGAGTGCCACCATGCCGCTCGCCCGTTTCGATCTTCGCAAAGGTAAATCCGCCGACTATCTGCAACGCGTCGGCGAAACCATCTACCAGGCCATGCGCGCGGTCGGCGTGCCGGAAAACGATCGCTTCCAGATCTTCCAGGAGCACGAGCCCGGCACGCTGATCTACGATCCCGGCTACCTGGGCGTGGACCGCACCGACGACTTCAACTGCATCCAGATCACCTGGAACGAAGGGCGCACGCTGGATCAGAAGAAGGCGCTGTACCTGGGCATTGCCGATGGCCTGCACGCGGCGGTGGGCATTCGCCGCCAGGATGTCTTCATCAATCTGGTGGAAGTGAAGCGGGAAAACTGGTCGCTCGGCAATGGCGTGGCGCAGTACGTGAGGTGATCCATGAACCCGTCGTGGAATCCTGGCCCGGGTCCATTAATGCTTGAACCAACGAAAGTGTTGAGCGCCTGAGCTTGTTAGAACTTTTCAGGTGCATTAGCTGGTCATCCGCTTAGTGCGGTGAACTGTCGTAGCGTATCTACTGGGTTGATGGACGGGCGCGTCGAGCGCCTTCCCAACAGATGCACTCGTTGAGCTTTCTCACTCTGATGTGTTCCGGAAGATCCTCTCGTGCCGACCTCAGTTCGGCCCATCATATGAGTAGTGAATATCGATCTGATTGTAGGCCGAGGCGAATCTCGGCATTGGCGGTGTGGTAGAGGTTGTCAACGAGGAGAAGAGTGAAGGGCGATCCGTTCGCTGTGGCTATAGGAGGGCTGCGGTTGGCCACACATCGATCTGCCACGGCACCGCAGAAATGAACTATCGCAACGTGCTTCCACTCGATGCCAGGCACTCAACTGTCTAGTTGCTATGCTGTACATCTGTAGTCAGCGAACTTCTTGTGTTCGTTGACTTGCCGATGGCCGATTGCCGAGCCAGCCGATCATTGAAACTAACCTCTATGACCGCACGGTTGTGGGAGGCGATGAAAGCAAAGGTGCAACACTGCAGCACTTCGGTCGACGAGGTTGGAAGTTCCGATAAGGTGGAGCATCATTTCGGCCAACACTCGACGTGCAGGAGATCGGAGTGCCAAAGTGAATGGAGCCGGACTTGGAGTTCAAGTCCTTTTGAGATCTTCTCAGCCACGGCAAGCAAGGCGCTCAGTCAATGGGGCGATTGTGGGTATCTTCAGGGGCGCAAGTGACGAGGTGCGGGGCGCTTGCGCAACTCCCTAACAGGGGACAGGCAGGACGAATCTGTCTCTTGGAAGATGAGCTTGCGTACTATGCCTCTTTGAGGCTGTCAGAGTGTGTATTAGATCTGTCTATGGTCATAATTTCGAAAGTACTTTTGAGGGGTGGTTATGCGCTTTGTTCCTACTGAGCCTGATATCGCGACTACTTATGCGCGAATAGACGAAGGTGATTTGGATTTGCAGCCAGACTTTCAGCGCGGTGAGGTCTGGACGGTTGCAAAAAAGCAGCGGCTAGTGGATACGCTTATTCGTGGTTGGGTGATGCCGCCAATTCTGGTTGTTGCAATCGAAGGGGATCATCGTCTGCAGGTATTGGATGGTCAGCAGAGATTGGCGTCAATCCGAGATTTCATTAACGGACGATTCGCAATTGATGGGCGAATCGAGCCGCGTGATCCATTAATTTTAGATTTGCATGGAGTCAAATTCGATGGATTGCCAGAAGATGTGCGTCGCCGATTTTTACGGCTTCCTGTGCGGACATATGAGGTTTCCGACTATAGGCCAGAGGAGCCTGCTGAGATATTCTTTCGCTTAAATCAGCCTGCAGTTTTATCTCCGGCGGAGAAGCGGAACGCATTTTATGGCCCCGTTCGAGACGAGATACGTCATTTGGTTGACTTGGTGGAGTCCGGTATCTCTAGCGTAGGCACCATCGGATTTTCAAACAGTCGAATGGCCTATGACGATGTTCTCGCCAGGGTGGCATTCAGCTTAGATGCTGGGTCTCTGAGAGTGAAAGTGACAGCGAGTGCTGTTAGTGAGCTTTATAGAGATGGTTCCCCGTTAAGTGAATGGGTTTCGGTTCGTCTTAGGCAGGCGTGTGATCTTTTTATTAAGGTGTATAGGAAGGCTGCGAATTCGACTCACGGGATAAGGTTAAACAAAGCAACTATGTATTCATGGCTTATTTTTCTCGTTAGGTTCGATGGTAAGTATGTTCGCGGGCTAGCTGAGTTTTTCGCGGATTTTGAATTTTCAAGAGGCGCGGCCGGTGGGTATGAATTGGCTGACGATTCTTTTAAGAAATTCAATTCATTTCTTGTGCTGTTTAATGATAGAGCAAGCTCGCGTGCGTCTGATGTTAGCTCGGTTCTGATAAGGGATGTTGTTCTTTGGGTGGCATTTTGTTCGGCGAACTCAGGAGGGCGAGCTAGAAAAATAGCTGCGGAGATGACGATTAGGGAATATATGGAGATTTTCTCTGATTATGGGTGGTACGACGTTTCTATGTGTGAATCATTTGTTATGGATTTTTGTGATCATAATGAGTGGGGGGATGATTTGTATGCGTCGCGCTGACTTTGACGTCGCTTGGGATGGCTGCAGAAAGCGAAGCACCTCTCTTTTCCTAGATGAGTTGATCGTCGATGCAGGAGGGGTGACCTCGGTGAGGCTGGTTTCCCGAGTTGCTGCCTTCGTTGGCGTAAATGGGGCAGGTAAAACGGGTTTGATGCGGAAGATTTTTTCCTGTCTCGCAGGAGAAGATGTAATTTCTCGAGCTTCTGTTAAAGAAATTAGAGGGGTTTATAGAGGTAAGGAATTCTTTGCTTCGAATGAGGCGCCGGCTAATATACCTGTTGAGCTCCTTCAGTCATCGTCAGACGTTGCCGATATATTGAGGGTTTTTAGAAGGACTAATGATCTGGAAGATGTTGTAGCTCAGTATGAGGAGCGTTTGATGCCGAATGATCCTTTGGGGCTATTTAGGAATGTAGCTGGCGTTGGTTATGAATCTGTCGGTGTGACTGAGCTGGAAAGAAGTGCACTTGCGGATGGTCACGAGGAAGACGACGTAATTCCCTATTTCAAAGTGAAGGCGAGGGGGGTCGCCTATGACTCTCGCGAAATGGGCTTGGGGGAGCTTTGTGCGTTCTATGTAATTTGGCGGCTTATGCGCGCCCAAAAGAATAGTGTTGTTCTGTTGGATGAGCCTGACTCACATTTATCTCCGAGAAGCAGGGCTGCACTTATTGATGCGATAGGATTTATCGCCAATGAGCGAAGTTTAGTTGTTTTATTGACGACTCACTCTGTTGAGATGTTGGAGCAGTTGCGGCGCGAAGATAGCTTCTTGGTGTCGGAGAGTCGTGTCCCTGGTATGCCAACCTTGGATCTGATAAGTAATATGAGGGAGGCGCGGCTTCGACTAAATCTCAGAACTGAGAGAACGTTGCTTATAGTAGTAGAGGACGTTGACGCGCTGGCAGTGGTGTCGGGGATAATTAACAAATGGGCGGCTGGCGTTTCTGGTTTTGTTGATGTTGCAGTTGTCAAGGGAGGGGAGGGCGCTGTTAGGGCTTTTTGCTCTTCCTTTCCGGATAATAGGATTTGCAAGGTGGTTTCTGTTTTGGATGGCGATAAAAGGGTTGTCAAGGCAGTGAATGCCAATGATTCTGATTATTTGGTGGGGGAGGCGTACCTTCCGACAAATTTTGATCCCGTTCACTCCATTCGAATTTCAATAGGTGCAGATGTTCAACGGTTCTCTGCGCGGTTGGGGTACGATTCGGAAAGAGTGGAAGCTGCGTTGATGAACACCGTGCATTGTGATCATCATGATTTCATTAGCTCATTCATTTCATCGCTTGGCTTGGTTAATGTTCGGGTGGCGGATATGCGCCATTGCATGGTTTCGCATTGGTTGGACGACCCCCTTGTCATGGAAGACGCGAAGAGGCTAGCAACATGGATAGCCGGAAAAGTTCCATGATGATTTTTCTAGGATCGCGACCCCAGTCATACGCGGCGCCCGCTACTGCACAGTCCAAGTGCGAGGCAGAAAAAGTCCGTCAGCGTTCGATTAGAATGTTCTACCGTGCTAAGCAGCCGGTCGGTGATGACGAGATATAGATATCGCTGCCTTGGGAACTTACCTGCATTCTTCCTCGGTACACATTTTGAGAGCTGGCTCTGCGTCATGATGTCGCAGAGCTTGCGTTGAGACCGCGACTAGGGCCCAAGGTTGGCCGTGGCCCCGTAGAATGGTGGCGTGCGCCGTTCTGCTCTCCACCGCCGGTTCCAGGCTCTGGCATGGCTTGCCATGCTGCTGGTGCTGCTTGCCCCGCTGGTGAGCCGCTGGCTGGCGCATGGGCACCTGGCCGCCGCCACACCGGTGGTGGCCATGGACCACAGCATGCATGCACAGCACGCGATGGAAGGGCACCACGACCACCACGCGATGGCGATGCAGGACGGCGAAGTGGCACCAAAGCCGGCTGCCGATCCCCACGCCGATCATGAGATGGGCGTGGACTGCGATTACTGCCTGATCGCGGCGCGCTTGATCACGCTGCTGTTGGCAGTGCTGCTGTTGTTGGCACCGAGGGCGCCGGTGTGCCGCGCATTGCGTGGTGCGGTACAGGCGTTGCCGCAGCGGATATGCGGCACGTTGGGCGCGCGTGGGCCACCGGTGGCTGCGGCTGTCTGAGCCGCGCACGCGAAAGCCGCCGGGCATGGCCCGGCGTTATCGAGCTGATTGACGTCGCCGGGCATGGCCCGGCGCTACCGCGTGCGCTTTTCTTTTTGCTGCCCGGCTGACCGGGCGGCCTTGCATGCCGTGAAAAAATGAAAACCAACCCGAATGTCGCCGCCCTGCGCTGGGCGGCGCTGCCGACGCTGTGCGCCTTCGCTCTGCATGCCGCGCCCGCCCGCGCCGACGTGCCGGATCCCACCACGCTGGATACCGTGCGCGTGGTCGACACCCGCCGTGGTGAATTGTCCACCTCTGCCAGCGCCGGTTCGGCATTGGGCCTGAGTGTGCTGCAGACCCCGGCCAGCCTGACCGTGATCTCGCGCGAGCAGCTGGAACAGCGCGGCGATTCCAATCTCAACGACGCGATCACCCGCGCTGGCGCGATCAGTGCCATGCCCCATCCGGGCAACGGCCTGAGTGCGCTGTCCAGCCGTGGCTTCACCGATGGCGCCTCGGTGATGCGCCTGTACGACGGCCTGCGCCAGTACGGTGGTGTGGGCATCACCTTTCCGTTCGATACCTGGTCGATCGAGCGCATCGAGGTGCTGCGCGGGCCGGCCTCGGTCATCCACGGCGATGGCGCCATCGGCGGCGTGGTCAACATCGTGCCGAAGAAGCCTTCGCGCGGCGCCATCGAGAATGAGGTCAGCGTGACCGTGGGCAGCGAAGATACTGCGCGCCTGGGCTTCGGCAGCGGTGGCGCACTTACGCCCGTGTTGGCCTACCGCGTGGATGTCAGCGGCAACTACAGCAGCGAGTGGGTCGATCGCGGCCAGAACGGCGACGCTACGTTCTCTGCTGCGCTGCTATGGCAGCCACGGACGGACATGCAGTTCACGCTGACCCATGCGCAGGGCTACCAGAAGCCGATGCGCTACTTCGGTACGCCATTGATCGACGGGCGGCAGCTGGACGCGCTGCGCCACGAGAACTACAACGTGGCCGACAGCGTGATCCGTTTCCGCGACCGCTGGACCCAGCTCGATGCGGCCTGGACGCCGAACGACAACGTGGAATGGCGCACGCGCGTCTACCAGATCGACAGCCAGCGCGACTGGCGCAATGCCGAGGCCTATGTCTACAACGGGCGCACGGGCCTGATCGACCGCTCCGGCAACACCCAGATCACCCACAACCAGGACCAGACCGGACTGACCTCCACGCTGCGCCTGCTGGGCAATGCAGGTGGGCTGCCGAACAGCTTCGCTGTCGGCTTCGATGCCAATCGTGCGCATTTCAAGCACACCAACAACACTTATGCGGGCAGCTCGGGGCCGGTGGATCCTTTCAACCCAGTACCCGGTGGGTTCAGCAGCGATGCTCCCAACCTGCCGCGCTACCGCAACAGCGCCGAACAGGTCGCGTTGTTCGTGGAAGACCGGCTGGAACTGAGCGAGCGCTGGTCGGTGCTCGCGGGCTTGCGCCACGATCGCGCCACGATCGACCGCAATGACCTGGTCAGCGGCCAGCGTGCGTTCTCCAGGACCTACAACAGCACCGGCTGGCGCGCGGGCACGGTCTTCGCGGTGCAGCCCTCGTTGACCTTCTATGCGCAGTACTCGCAGGCGGCCGACCCGGTCAGTGGCCTGTTGATGATCAGCCCGGCCAATGGCGTGTTTGATCTGGCCAAGGGCAAGCAGGTCGAGGTTGGCATGAAGCAGGCCTTTGACGGAGGCGAGTGGACGCTGGCGGCCTATCGCATCCGCAAGACCGGCCTGCTCAGCCGTGACCCGTTGCAGCCCGACCGGCGGGTGCAGGTGGGGGCACAGACCTCAAAGGGAATCGAAGCTTCGTTGAACTGGAACTTCGCTCCACAGTGGTCGCTGGATGCCAACGCGACCGTGCTCAGGGCTGGGTTCGAGGATTTCCTGGAAGCCACCGGCACGCCGGCGGTGATCGTCTCGCGTGATGGCAACGTGCCGCCGAACGTGGCCGAGCGCCTGGCCAACGTCTGGTTGAGCTGGCAGTTCCAGCCCGACTGGAGCGTGGCCAGTGGCGTGCGTTACGTGGGCAAGCGCTATGCCGACAACGCCAACACGCTGCAGCTTCCGGGTTACGCCACCACCGACCTGGCCCTGACCTGGCAGGCCGCGCCGCGCACACGGCTGACCGCACGCGTGTTCAACGTGTTCGACAAGGCGTACTACGCCACGGCGTACTACACCAGCACGCAGTGGCTGCTGGGCGCAGACCGGCGCGTCGAGTTCAGCCTCGACCATCGCTTCTGAGGACGCACGTCATGTCGTTGCGATCCACCGCCAAACGCTGGACCTACCTGACGCATCGCTGGCTGGGCATCGGCGGGTGCCTGCTGATGTTGCTGTGGTTCGTCAGCGGCATGGTGATGCTGTTCGTCGGCTACCCGAAGCTGACGCCAGCGGAGCGGTTGGCCCCGCTGCCCGCATTGGTCGACGCGCGCGGCTGGCAGGCACTTTCCGTGTTGCCGGAAGCCGTTCGACAGGCGCCTGAGCGGGTCGTGTTGACGACGCTGCGTGGCGAGCCCGCCTACGTGGTGCGCTCCGGCGCGAACGTGGGCGCGTGGTCGGCGCATACCGGACAGGCATTGCCGCCGGTATCGACGCAGTTGGCCGAGGTTTCCGCCGCGCAGTTCGCCGGCGGCCCTGCCTTCGTTGGCGCCATGCCGCTGGACGAAGATCGCTGGACGCATTCGCGCGCGCTGGATCCGCATCGACCGTTGTACCGCGTCGGCGTCGGTGGTGCACAGCCCGGAGATGTCTACGTGTCCTCGCGTACCGGCGAAGTCGTGCTGGATGCGCCGCGCCTGCAGCAGCGCTGGAACTATGTGGGTGCGTGGTTGCACTGGCTGTACTTCCTGCGCATGCAGTCGGTGGACCCGGTATGGACCTGGACGGTGATCGTGCTGTCGGCGCTGTGCACCGTGGCCGCGATCAGCGGGGTCGTGGTCGGCATCTGGCGCTGGCGGTTTCGCGGACAGTACCGGTCAGGGTCGAAGACGCCGTACCAGGAGCCGTGGATGCACTGGCATCACCTGATCGGCTTGATGGCGAGTGCATTCGTGTTCACTTGGATCTTCAGTGGATTGATGTCGATGAACCCGCTTGGGGTGTTCAGCAGCACGGGCGTGGTGATCGACACCGCGCACTATCGAGGTGGCGTGGTGACGGTGGAGGGCGCACTGGCCGAGCCCGGCCGGCTGCTGGCTGCATCGACGGACGTTGGCTTCGTGCCGGTGGAGATCCAGTGGCGACGTATCGGTGGCGAACTGTTCGCCGTGCTGCTGGACGGGCAGGGCGATACCCGCATCGTGTCGGCCGTCGAAGGGCGCCTGCGTGTCGCACGGCTGCTGCCGGAGGCATGGCTGAAGCAGAAGGTGCAGGCGATGTCCGCTGCGCCGATTCAGGGTTTCACGATCCGGCAGGCGCCGGATGCGTACTTCTATGCGCGCGCGCCGGAGGCCATGAACGGTGCGGCGGTGCGGCGCTTCCCGGTGGCGGTGGCGTGGTTCGGCGATGCCGAGGCCACGCGCGTTTACATCGATCTGGCGACCGGCGATCCGCTGTTGACGATGGGGCATCGCGAGCGGGCCGGGCGCTGGCTGTTCTCTTTCCTGCACAGCTGGGACCTGCCTGCCGCGCTGCGTCAGCAGAACACGCGGCTGGGCGTGCTGCTGTTGCTGAGCGTGGCTGGCACGGCACTGTGTACCACCGCTGCGGTGATCGGTTACCGGCGTCTGCGGATGAAGGTGCGGCGTCGGCGGCCGTAGCACCCTGACGTTGGCCTGGCGCGTATGAGACTATCGGGAGTTCCTGGCCATGAAGGCTGCGGCCCGATGTCGATGGCCAGGGAAGTGCAGGGGCTCAATGCTTGCAAGGGTGCAACGGTAGTCCCTGGATAGGATTTCCACACAACGTAAATGGAGCAAGGATGAATTACGTTTCGATGGGTGTTCTCGCAATTGGAATTGCAGCGGCGTCTTCAAGCGTTCAGGCCAAATCGTTGCCGCGCCTGTACAGCTTTCCAACCACAACGACAGCGTCTGTTTCCAATGCGCTGCCGGCACCGGGGCAGGTGATCCAGTTGTCTGCGCAGGTCGATGGCCAAGCACTCGGGCTGTATCACATTCCAGGCAATGAGCAGATCGGTGGCTTCGTCGAATTCAAGGTCAATGGCCAAGCGGTGGGCAAGGTGCAGGTCAGTACCGTCAACACGCCGTTCCTCGGTACGGTTTCCGACCTGGACAAGGGGTGCTGGGCTGCCATCCGTGACGTCCAGGCCTGTACGCACAAGTACGCCTACGGCCGTCCGGCCAGGGTTGCGATCAACTACACCGTTCCGGCAGGCTTCACTACCGCGTCGATCACGGCGACGTTCAGTGGCGATGGTCAGTTCACGCAAGGGTCGGTGTCGGCGCCCGTCAACCTGCGCAACATTCCGACCTTTGGTGAGATCCGCGGCATGGGCAACAAGTGCCTGGATGCCGAGGGCGCCAACACCGCGCCAGGCACGGCCATCCAGGTGTGGGATTGCACACCGGGCACCGCGCAGCAGCTTTGGACCGTGAAGCCCAATACGTCGACCATCACGGGCGTGCCCAGCAATCGCGTGCTTGACATCGTGGGCTATGGCACAAGCAACGGAAGCCGGATCCAGCTCTACGACGCCCATGGTGACTGGAATCAGTCGTGGAAGTTCACCAACACATCCATCGTCGGCGTGGCCAACAAGGTGCTGGATGCCATTGGTGCGTCCAGCGCCAACGGCACCAAGATCCAGCTGTACAGCAATGCGCAGACCAGCAACCAGAAGTGGGAGTTCAATCCCGCCAACGGCTCGATTGTCGGTGTCGGTGGCAAGTGCCTGGATGTTGAAGGGGCCAATTCTGCGGATGGCACCCGCGTCCAGTTGTGGGACTGCACGGGCGTGCCGCAGCAGCGCTTCGAACTGGGCGCGGACGGGTCCATCCGTGGGCTGGGCGGCAAATGCCTGGAAGCGGCTGACGGTGCGAGCCACGATGGGAATCCGATCCGCATGTGGTCCTGCAATGGTGGCGCGCACCAGTCCTGGCGGCTGGTAGGCGAGATCCGCAACCCGCAGACCAACATGTGCCTGGATGACCCTGGCATGGGTAATGCCAATGGCTCGAAGGTGCACATGTGGATGTGCCAGGGCACAGAGAACCAGCGCTGGGAATTCTCCTCCTACTGAGTTTTCGGCCCGATGCAGTGTTGTGGAACCGTGCGCCTTCGGGCGCACGGTTCTTTGCAGGGACAGGTCAACGGCCTGCCATGCAGATCTACATCCGCAGCCAGCGTGTCGACACTGCCACCAGCAACAGTGCCATCGCCACACCGACAAAGGCGGCGATGAGGCCGAAGTGATTGGCGGCGAAACCGATCAGCGCCGGGCCGGCAAGAATGCCGGCAAAGCCGAGGGTGGACACGGCGGTGATGGCGATCGCCTGCGGCATCCGGTTCTGGCTGCCAGCCAGCGAGAACAGCGCCGGTGCGATGTTGGCGCAGCCCAGGCCGACCAGCACATAGCCGACCAACGACACCTGCCATGGCGTGACCAAGGTGAGCACCAGCACGCCGGCGCAGGCCAGCAGCGCACCGGCCACGATCGCCTTCTGCCGGCCGATGCGCTCTACCAGGCTGTCACCGAACAGGCGCGCCACGGTCATGGTCAGGGTGAAGGTCACGTAGCCGATGCCGGCATGGCTGGCATCGACCTGGCGGATGTCGGTGAGGAACACCGCGCTCCAGTCCAGCATCGCGCCCTCGGCCAGGAACGCGATGAAGGCCAGCACGCCGATGAACATGACGATGCCACGTGGCCAGGCCAGCAACGGCGTGTCGTGCGCGATGCGCTCGCTGCGCCAGTGGCGTACCGACAGCAGCGCGACCACCGCCATCATCAACACGCCCGGCAGCACCGCGGCAACCGGCGCCATGCGTGCGCTCAGCAACAGGGTCATGGTCGCCGCGCCGAGGAATCCCCCGATGCTGAAGAACGCGTGGAAGCCGGACATCATCACCCGCTGCGCTTCGCGTTCCACCACCACGGCCTGTACGTTCATCGTGCAATCCATCGCGCCTACGCCGGCACCGAAGACGAACAGCACCAGGCCCAGCAACCACGCCGAGTCGGCCAGTGCCAGGCCGGGCACCGTCGCGCAGATGATCAGCGTGGTAGCCAGCATTACCCGGCGGCAGCCCAGCCGTGCGGCCAGCACGCCCGACAGCGGCATGGCCAGCAGCGAGCCCGCGCCCAGGCACAGCAGCACCAGCCCGAGTGTTGCATCGTTGATGTCGGTACGCGTCTTGGCGAAGGGCACCAGCGTGGCCCACAGCGCGGTAGCGAAGCCGGGAATGAAGAATGCAGCGCGGGTCGCGTGCTGTTGGGCACGCGGTCGGTTGACGAGGGACATGGGCGATCCGGTCAGGGAGGTGTTGGATGCACGGTGATGCCGGCGGCGCGGAAGCGGGCGGCCAGGGCAGGCGGTGCAGACGTGGTCAGTACCAGGTCGTCGATGTCATCCAGGCTGGCGATCTGCCAGTTGCCCCGCGCGCCCAGTTTTTCGCTGGTGGCAGCGACGATGATGCGGCTGCTGCAGGCGACCATCGCGCGCTTGAGCGTGGCCTCCTCGGCATCCATCGCCCACACGCCGGTGTCCACGTCCACGGCGCAGGGGCCGGGCAGATAGACATCCGCGCGCACGCGCTGCACCTGGGCCAGCGCCTCGGCGCCAACCGCGCCGCCGCCGGCCGCCAGTCGCCCACCGATCAGCTGTACGGTGGTGCCCTCCCGCCACGCTGCGGCGGTGGCGATCTGCGGCGCGTTGGTGATCACCGTCAGCCCCAGCGCGCCCGGCAATTGCTGGGCAATGGCCAGGTTGGTCGAGCCGGCATCGATCAGCAGGACCTGGCCGGGCTGCAGCAGCGTACAGACACGGGCGGCCAGCTCGTCCTTGCCGGTGCGGTCCTGGGTCATCCGTTCGCGCAGTGGCACGGCTTTCGGGGCTGGCAGCACCGCACCCCCATAGACGCGCTGGCACAGGCCCTGGGCAGCCAGTTCACGCAGATCCCGGCGGATCGAATCTTCGGAAACCGCGTAACGGCGGGCCAGTTCGGCGGCGACCACGCGTCCCTGCTGGCGCAACTCCTGCAGGATCAACTGGGTACGTTCGGCGGGTAGTGTCGGGTCGGAGGTCATGCCTGAAGTGTGCACAATCATGCATCAACGTGCAAGATCGGGTATTGGCGGTGGCGCGTAAGGGTGGGATGTACACACTTCGGCTGCAGCGCTGGTGAATCCCACCCGAGCGCGTCCTGCCCATCGCCTTTCCAGCGCGGCATCATGGCAAGGCACCCGGCACGGAACCCTGCATGTCCTCCACTGTTCACCACAAGCTGCGCATCGGCGCCGATCAGTTCACCGGCCAGAAGGTGGTCGACCAGCAGTTCCTGGAATGCGATTTCTCCGGCGCTGACCTCACCGCCACCGAGTTCGTGAACTGCGTTTTCTACGATGCCGACACGCGCACCGGGTGCCGTTTCAGTGGTGCCACGTTGAAGGAAGCCAGCTTCCGCCAGTGCGACATCAGCATGTGCAACTTCAACTTCATCAAGGCGCTGGGGCTGGAAATCAGCGAATGCCGCGCACAGGGTGCCGATTTCAGCAACGCCAGTTTCATGAACCAGATCACCACGCGCAGCTGGTTCTGCAGTGCCTTCATCAAGAAGAGCAACCTGCGCTATGCCAACTTCTCGCGGGTGACGCTGGAGAAGTGCGAGCTGTGGGAGAACCGCTGGGACGGTGCCAACGTGAGCGGCGCCAGTTTTGCAGGGTCGGACCTGTCCGGCGGCCAGTTCGATGGCGTCGACTGGAATTCCGCCAACTTCACCGATTGCGACCTGACCAACTCCGAACTGGGCGAACTGGACCTGCGCAGCACCAACCTGCGTGGCGCCACGCTCGATGTGCAGCAGGTCGCGCTGCTGATGCAGCGGATCGGCATCACCGTGGTGCCATGAGCGTGCGTCGCGGCGCTATACCGGTGTGGCCGGCGCATGTGCCACCCAGCCCTTGAAGCTGAAGCCGGCGTAGAACAGTTCCACGTTCTCGAAGCCGGCCTCCTGCAGCAGCGCCACTTCCTGTTCGGGTGAGAGCAGCGGCAGGCGTTCGGCGATCGCCTCGGCCGCGCGCTGTGTATCGGCACGTGGAATGCCGGAAGCCTCGGCGAACGCGGCGTAGCGCTGCAGCCAGCGATGCTTGCCGGCCGCGTCCTGCGGCACGCTGTGGTGCGCCACCACCAACGGCGCACCTGCGCGCAGCCGTTGCCGCAGTTCGCGCAGGGTGTGCAGGCGCTGTTCAACGGTGAGGAAGTGCAGGGTCAGCAGGCAGGTGGCGCCGTCGAAGACGGTGCGCGGGGCATCGTCGATGTAGCCTTCCAGCAGCGTCACCTGGGCCATCAACGGCCCCAGGGTCTGTTCGGCCAGCGCGAGCATTGGCGCGGCAGGATCGACGCCGAGCATCCGCCATTGCGGGTGCGCTTCTGCGAAGGCCTTGAGTTCCAGGCCGCCGCCTGCGCCGAGCACCAGCACCTGGCCATCATCGGGTACGTGTTCGGCCAGCAGCAGGTGGCTCATCTGCTGCAGTCCGAGGAAACCTGGTACCTGCCGCAGCGGGCCCTCCGCGTAGCGGGCCACGGCGTGGGGATCGGAGAAGGACATCGGAAGGATTCCTGCGGCAATGGCGAACATCCACTTTACCGTGCTCGGCAAGTGTCGATTGCACAGTGGCCCGCCTTTGCTTAAGGTCTGCGCCTGCATGCATTGAAGAGATCGGGAATGGACCCTCGCAGCCCCGCGATGCCATCGGCGGAAGCCTTCGAACTGGCGCTGACAATGCTGGGACGGGAGGGCGTGGATGAGGAGCAGGCCGAGCGGGCGCTGCTCGCGCTCGGCAGCGAACACTGGCAGATGCGCCGCCTGCTGGTGTGGTTGCCTGAAGCCTTCGCCATGGCCCTGATCGGTCATATGGAGCTGGGCGTGCAGCTGCCCGGTACCTTCACCGCCTCCGACGCACAGGGCGAGCTGCATGAACTGCCGCTCGACCGTGAGCCTGTATTCGCTGCCGGTCTCCAGCGCGCCCTGGCCATGTACCACGAAGGTCCACGCGCCGCGTTCCGGGCGATCTGCCAGCGCAGTTCGTCGCTCAATGCGATCGACAACGCCTTGAATACCGGCGCCGATCTGCGGGGCGCCGCGCTTTCGGGTCCGGAGCTTCTGGACATCCCGGCAGAGACCTACCTCGCCCATTGAGCCCGGGGTTTTCAGAGCGCGGGCTTCATCCCGTCTGCTTCCAGGCGATACAGGCCGGTCAATCGCCAGTCATCGTGTACACGCTGCAGCCGGTACTCATGGATGCGGACGCTTGAGCGGCGCTGTTGCGCGGTACGTATGGACGCTGCGTCGCCGAGGATCTGCACGGCCAGGACCTGTTCCATTTCCGGATCATGCGCTGACTCGACGCTGGGCCGGCGCATGACAGTGCGAGAGGTGCCCGGCAGGGCATAGTGCTCCACCAGCTTCGCGTACGACGCATCGGCCAATGCCTGGCCGCGCGATGGGCCATGCTCTGCCAGCCGTGCAAGCGAGGCCTTGTTCCATTCCAGGAAGTCGGACTGGAAGGCGCGCATGCGTACGACCGGCGTGCTGCCGCCCAGATCCAGCGCGCTGCGTTCGAAAACAAGAAGCGGCAGAACCTCGCCGAACCCCACGTCGCGGCCATAGCGGAAGCTGCGTTCGGCCTGCGGCCTGCCATTGCAAAGCAGTGCGACGCGACCGGGCTTGCTGGAATGAACCATCAAGTGCCGTTGAAAATAGCCCTGTACCGGCTCGGCATCCGTGTTGGACGCCCCCGGCGCGGTGATCTGCAGTTGGCAGTTGCCATCCGTGGGCGCATAGCCAGCGATCTGCAGCGAGCCGTCGGGTGGCCCGAAGGTGACGCAACCACTGGCCAGCCCGCAGACCAAGGTGATGCCGATCCATCGACGCATGCGGGCGCTCCTTGCCTGGATGGCTGGCAGGATAACGCACTCGGATGCTTCAGCTGTGCTGCTGCAACGCCTTCCCAAGCACCTGCCAGATCTTCGGGTCCTGGCACTGCGACACATTGAAGCGCACGTAGTCGGCAGCCCGCTGCGACTGGCTGAAGGCATTGCCCGGCGCCACCACCACGCCTTCGCGCAGGCACTGCCTGGCCACCGCCGATGCATCGCGGCCATCGGGCAGCTGGCACCACAGGAACAGCCCTGCATCGGGTTGCAGCCATGGCGTGATGCCCAGCTTCTGCACCTGCCGCAGCGTGTGCTTGCGCGCATCGGCCAGGCGCGTGCGCACCGCCTGCATGTGGCGGCGGTAGCCACTGTCGGTCAGTGCGATCTGCATCAGGTGCGCAGCCAGGTGCCCACCGCCGAAGCTGGTGGCCAGCTTCAGATCGGTCAGTGCCTCGATCCAGTCCGGGCGCGCGGCGATGTAGCCGCAGCGCGATGCCGCGGAAATGGTCTTTGAGAAACTGCCGACATGGATCACCCGCGACAATCCATCCAGCGCCGCCAGCCGCGGCGCCGGGCGCAGCTCGAAGTCGGCGAAGATGTCATCTTCGATGATGATCAGTTCGCTGTGTTCGGCCAGGCCCAGCAGGCGGTGTGCCGTGGTCGCCGACAGCACCGCGCCGGTCGGGTTGTGCAGCCCGGCGTTGGTGATGTACAGGCGTGGTGCGTGTTCCTGCAGCGCGCTGGYAAACACCTGCAGGTCCGGCCCAGTGTGCGTGTACGGTATGCCGATGGCCTGCACCTGATGGGCCTTCAACATCGCGTGGTAATTGAAATAGCTCGGGTCGTCGACCAGCACGCAGTCACCGGGCTTCAGCAGGAAGCGGCAGATCAGGTCGACCGCGTGCGTCCCCGATTCGGCCAGCAGCAACTGCTCCATCGACGCGTCGATGCCCAGCGTGGCCGCGCGTCGCTGCAGTGTCTGCCGCAATGCCGGCAGGCCCAGCGGTCCTGCATAGTCCACCAGCTGCGCGGAGTCGGCGCGGGCCATGCGGCGCAGGCCGCGGCGCAGGCCATCGTGGTACAGCCAGTCGCTGGGCATCCAGCCGCAGCCAGGCTTGAGGTGTCCCGGCGGGGTTTCCAGCGATTGCCGTGATACCCACAGCGGGTCCACCGCGCGATCCAGCCGCGGTTCCATTTCCGCCAGCGCCAGTGGTGCCGCCGGGCCAGCCACGTAGAAGCCGGAGCCGGCGCGCGCGGCGATCACGCCTTCGGCGGCCAAGCGTTCGTAGGCCTCGACCACGGTGGACACGGAAACGCCCATCGCCGTGGCCTGCGCGCGCACCGAGGGCAGGCGGCTGCCCGGGCCATCCAGACGCGAACTGATGCGGGAGCGGACGGCGTGGATGACGCTGTCGATGCGGCTGGGCGGTCGGGACATGCGCGTGACTGTAAGGGGATTGTGGTCAGTACAGTTACTTGTGACTGTACTGGATTGTAGCTGTGTATCGCCCGTGCCCGGTGGCCCAATGAAGGGCACGGCCGGCCATTGCCCGGCATTTCTGGAGCAGGGTGTGGAACGGTCGGCAAGCGGGTGGATCAATGGCTTCATCGGTGTGGTGATCTTCGCCGGCTCTTTGCCGGCCACCCGTCTGGCAGTGATGGAGCTGGACGCCAGCTTCGTCACCGCCGCACGCGCCAGCATCGCCGCGTTGCTGGGGCTGGTGCTGCTGCTGGCATTGCGCCAGCCGCGCCCGGTCAGAAGCGATCTGCCCGGTCTGGTGCTGGTCAGCCTGGGCGTGGTGGTGGGCTTCCCGTTGCTGACCGCGCTTGCCCTGCGTCACGCCTCCTCGGCACATACCATCGTGTTCCTGGGCCTGTTGCCGCTGAGCACGGCGGTATTCGGCGTCCTGCGCGGCGGTGACCGGCCACGCCCGGCATTCTGGGTGTTCTCGCTGCTGGGCAGCGCCTGTGTGGTCGGCTACGCCGCGCGCAACGGCATCGAAGCCTCACTGCAGGCCGACCTGTTGATGCTGGCAGCGATCGTGGTGTGCGGACTTGGCTATGCCGAGGGCGGCCGCCTGGCCCGGCATCTGGGTGGCTGGCAGGTAATCAGCTGGGCATTGCTGCTGGCATTGCCGGTGATGCTGCCGCTGATGGTGGCGATGCGCCCGGCCTCGTTCACGGCGGTGGCCGCGTCGGCCTGGTGGGCGCTGGGGTACGTGGCGGTGTTCAGCATGCTGGTCGGTTTCCTGTTCTGGTATCGCGGCCTGGCCCAGGGCGGTATCGCTGCGGTCGGCCAGCTGCAGCTGCTGCAGCCGTTCTTCGGCCTGGCGCTGGCGGCGCTGCTGCTGCACGAGACCGTCAGCGCCGGCATGTTGCTGGTGACCGTGGCAGCGGTGATCTGCGTGGCCGGCGCCCGCCGCTTCAGCCGATGACGCGCGATAGCGTCGGCGTATCGTGGCGTGCCGCCAACAGTATTGGCCGGGGCCGGCGCGCCTGGTTGAAGCTGTGCCGATGAAACCCAATTCCAGTATCTCGTTCGAAGGCCAAGTGGGCCTGGTGACCGGTGCCGCCGGTGGTCTCGGCCTGGCCTACAGCCGCCTGCTGGCCCAGCGTGGCGCGCACGTGGTGATGCATGACGTGGGCGCCGCGACGGACGGCACGGGTACCGATCCGCAGCGCATCGCCCACGCGGTGGCAGCACTGCATGCCCAGGGCCTGCCGGTCGAAGCCGCCAGCGGCCCCATCAACCAGCGCAGTGGCTGCCACGCGCTCGTGCAGGACATCCTGCAGCGGCATGGTCGCCTGGACTTCATCATCCACAACGCCGGCTGGGTGGCCTACGCCGGTATTGAAGTGGTGGAAGACGATGCGCTGGAGCAGATGCTGTGCCTGGCGGCGAAGACACCGCTGTGGCTGGCACAGGCGGCATGGCCTGCGATGCGTGCTGCCGGCGGCGGCCGCATCGTGCTGACCACCTCCGATCGCGCGCTGTACCCGCAGTATGCGCAGCGCGGCCTGTGCGGCTACGCGATGGCCAAGCTGGCTGCGCAGGGGCTGGTCAATGTGCTGGCCCTGGAAGGCGCCGAGCACGGCATCGTCGTCAACGCGGTGTCGCCGGTGGCCAAGACCCGCATGTGGGGCATCGACGGGGAACCGGATGAACTGCATCCAGAGGCGGTGGCGCCCGGGGTTGCCTTCCTTGCCTCTACGCGGTGCCGGCAGGGTGGCTGGACCCTGCGGGCCAGCAACGGCCAGTTCCATGCATTGCGATTGCAGGAAGCCGAACATGTGGCCTATCCGCGCGACCTGCGTGCGGTGGCAGCGGACAGCATCGAATCGGTGGCCCTGCAGTGGCCGGTCATTGCACGGCCGAGTGTCGACGCGCGCGGTTGAACGCGTACCCTAGGCAGGTCTCCACCTGCCTGCGATGAAATGATCGATCTGCGCCTGCTCCGCCAGTTCGTGGCGGTGGCCGAAGAACTGCACTTCCATCGCGCTGCTGCACGCCTGCACATGTCGCAGCCGCCATTGACGGCGGCGATGCGGCGCCTGGAAGACGAGGTGGGTACCGGGCTGATCGTACGCGGCAACCGCACGCTGGGCCTGACCGCAGCGGGGCAGACGCTGCTGGTGGAGGCGCGTGCAACCCTGCAGCACGCCGAACAGGCGCTGCAGCGCACGCGGGAAGCGGCGGCAGGGCAGACCGGCAGCCTGCGTGTCGGCTACGTCGGCAGCGCACTCTATGGGCGCCTGCCGGCACTGATCCGCCAGTTCCGCCATGCGTTTGCGCAGGTGCAGCTGCATCTGCACGAAGCCACCTCGCGGCAGCAGCAACAGTGGCTGCGCGAGGGACGCATCGACCTGGGCATCCTGATTCCGCCGATCATTTCCGCAGAACTGCATCTGCAGGCGTTCGACCATGATCGACTGGCCATTGCCCTGCCGCGCGCGCATCGGCTGGCCGCACGGCCACGGCTGGATGTCGCCGCGCTGGTGGACGAGCCGTTCGTTTCATGGCCGTCGGCCGAAGGCATCGGCTTCCACGCGCAGGTGCTGGGCCTGTGTACCGCTGCCGGCTTCACGCCGCGGGTCGTGCAGGAAGCGCAGGGTATGCACGCAGTGCTGTCGCTGGTGGCCGTGGAAGCGGGCGTGGCGATCGTGCCGGCCAGCATGGCCGGGTTCCGTCCCGAAGAAATCGTCTATCGACCACTGGATGGCGGCAACGCTGCGTTCGAGTTGCAGTTCTGCATGCGCCCGGAATCGCCTGCGCCGGTGCTGCAGAATTTCCTGGCGATGGCAGCGCAACCCGTAGTGTCGTGATTGCCAGCTGAGCATCTGTGCTGCGTGCAGTGGCGGCACGCTGATCCGCAGTGAGTATGCCTGCGGAGTGTGACTTTGCCTGCAGTTCTGCCCTTGGAAATCGCACCTGCGGCAAGCCTGAGGCGCGGGCGCGGACAACCCCTACATACCGCCTCGGCGACAGCAATCAGCATGCCCCCGTCGGCCATCATCGGCCGGCTGGGATTGGCGTCCCACAATCAACTCTGGCACGTGATCGGCAGGCGCACGGATGGCGCCTGCGGATCTCGTGACCCGCTGTCCGTGGTGGGCGATGTGTGGGGATCACAATGATCCGCCGGTCAGTCCCAGAGTTGTCCGGTACGCCAACCCGCATCGCCCGCCGCCTGTTCGTGGTCAGCCACGAGTGCGCTGATGGCGCTTGCCTCGGGGGTGGCAATGCGCGTCGTGCGCGGGAGCGGCGGCGGGCGGTGCATCTGTCTGCTCAGCGGGGACGGGCGAACAGATGTTCGGCCGTGTAATCGATGAACACCCGCAAGCGCGCGCTGGGGTGGCGATTGCCCGGCCACAGCAGTGAGAATTGTCCGTGCTGCCGTTCCAGCATCGGCAGCACCTGCTGCAGCCGGCCATCGGCCAGTGCTTCGGCCGCCAGGAAATCAGGCATCCAGGCCACGCCCATGGCACCGATCGCCGCGGCCAGCAGCGCTTCCATGTTGTTGCAGGTCATTGCCGTAGCCAGAGCAGCGCCGGCATCGCCATTCACGCCGGGCAGGCTCCAGGGCTGCAGCGTGCCGGTGGTCGGGAAGCGGAAACGCACCGCCTGCAGTGAACGCAGTTCCGGCAGCGACTGTGGCCAGCCGTGTGTTCGCAGGTACACCGGCGCTGCGCACAGCACGAAGTGGAAGCTGCCGAGGCGACGCGACATCAGGCTGGAATCGGCCAGTTCACCGCTGCGTATCACCGCATCCAGCCCTTCGCTGACTACATCCACGAGGCGGTCATTGAAATCAAGTTCCAACTGCACCTGCGGGTAGCGCTGCTGGAAGCCGGGTAGCACCGGCAGCAGAAAACGGTAGCCGATGGTGGGCAGGCCAATCCGCAGCAGGCCGCGCGGAGCGAATTGGCGTTGCGCAAGATCAGCCTGGGCCTCGGATAGTTCATCCAATGCCCGGCGGCAGCGCTGCAGCAGCAGGTCGCCTTCGTCGGTGAGGTGCATGCGGCGCGTGGTGCGGTGGAACAGTCGCGTACCCAGGTCCTGCTCCAGGCGGGCGATCCGCTTGCCCACTGCGGAAGCGGACAGGCCCAGCACCCGGGCGGCACCGACAATGCTGCCGGCCTCGGCGGTGCGGACGAAGGCCAGCAGTGCGGAAATGGAGTCCATGGCGGAATGATTGCGGAACATCTGGCTGTAATCAAACGCCTGCGGGCCTGTTTTTCCCGGATCGCGGCGTGTTCATCATCAATGGCCCCGTTTGCAGGAGGCCGCGATGGCCCGTTTTCTGACCGATTCCCACTCCGCGCAACGGCGCTGGGCCCTGTTGTCGGTGTGTCTGGCCGCACTCGCGTTGCCATTGTCGTTCTCGGCCGGCGCTGTCGCGGTGCCGGTGTTGGCCATCCAGTTGGCCAGTTCGCCCGCTTCGCTGGCTTGGGTGACCAACGCCTTCATGCTCGGATTCGGCAGCCTGCTGTTGGCGGCAGGTGGGCTGGCGGACCGCTATGGGCGGCGCCGCCTGTTCCTGCTGGGCAGCGGCGGCTTCGCATTGGCGACGATGTTCGTCTGCCTTGCGCCGGATCTGTTCTGGCTGGACCTGGCGCGCGGGTTGCAAGGAGTGGGCGCTGCGGCGGCATTGGCGTCGGGCAGCGCCGCGTTGGCGCAGGCGTGGCACGGCCAGGCCCGCACGCGCGTGTTTGCCCTGCTGGGCACGACCTTCGGTGCCGGCCTGGCGCTGGGGCCACTACTTGCAGGCGTACTGCTTGAGGCGCTGGGCTGGCGAAGCGTGTTTGCCGCCGGAGGTGTACTGGCTCTGCTGGCGTGCACGCTGGCAGCCCGCGTGCTGCCGGAGAGCCGCGGGCAGGCTGCGCAGCTGGACGTATCGGGCATGCTGGCTTTCAGCCTGACACTGAGCATGCTGACATTGGCGCTGTTGTGGCTGGGCGAATTCGGCCTGTACGCAGCGCGGGTGCGATGGGCATTGCTGGCGACCGTGTTGCTGGCGGCATCGTTCGTGCTGATCGAGCGCAGGCATCCGGCGCCGTTGCTCGATCTTTCGCTGTTCGCACAGCGGGCATTCGTCGGTGTGCAGCTGCTGCCGGTGGCAACCTGCTTCGGCTACGTGGTGCTGCTGGTGGTCCTGCCGTTGCAGTTGCTGGGCGTGCATGGCCAGAGCGTCGCCACCGTTGGCGTGCAGATGCTGGCGCTGTCCGCGCCGATGCTGGTGCTGCCACTGCTGGCTGCGCGCTGGGCCGTCCGGCTGGGAAGCACGCGCCTGTGTGTGGCTGGGTTGCTGCTCTGCGCGCTGGGGCTGTATCTGCTGTCGCGGCAGGCGGCACATCCATTGCCGGCGCAATGGATCCCGCTGCTGGTGCTGATCGGTACAGGCACCGCATTGCCATGGGGCTTGATGGACGGGTTGTCGGTCAGCGTAGTGCCGGTGCAACGCGCGGGCATGGCGGCGGGAATCTTCGGCACGGTGCGGGTAGCGGGCGAGGGCATCGCACTTGCTGCGGTGACTGCATTGCTGGCGACGCTCATCGGTCAACGCCTGCCGGGCGCATCCGCTCCGGCAGTGGGCAAGGCCGCGGTTTATCTGGCTACCGGTGCGCTGCATTCGGCCCAGCCGCTGCTGCCTGGGTCAACGTCGCTGCAGTTGCAGCGCGCCAGCGGCGAAGCGCTGGCGCAGCTGCTGCACGTGTTGTCGGCGCTGACCGCCGGCAGCTCCCTGCTGCTGCATGTGCTGCTGCGGCGGTCGCCGTCCGTTGCCGTGCTCAGAACCGATAGCTGATGGTGCCGGTGACCACACGCGGGTAGCCGGCGAAACAATCGCCGAAGGTGCGGCACGGCGCGTAGTAACGCTTGTCGGTGAGGTTGGTGATGTTCAAGGCCCAGGTCCAGTTGGTCACCTGCACTTCCACCAGCGCATCGGCCAGGGTGTAGCTGGGGGTGATGACGCGGCCGCCGTTGCCCAGCGACACCGTGTTGCCGACATGGCGGACACCCAGGCCGAGTTTCATCCGTGCGGCGTCATCCAGCTGGAAGCCCTTGGACACCCAGGCCGAGGCCAGGTCCTGCGGGGTGTCGTTCAGGCGTTCGCCCACTTCCAGTGCGAAGTTGCTGCGGCTGACTTCGGCTTCGTTGCGCGCGTAAGCCGCAGTGACCGTAAGGTCGTTGGCGAACTGGAACTGGCCCTCCAGCTCCACGCCCTTGGAACGGATCTGGCCGGTCTGGACGACGTTCAGAACGTTGTTCGGATCGTTGGTCTGGCGGTTGGTCTCGGTGATGCGGTAGGCGGCCAGGGTCAACAGCATGTTGCGGGCCGGTTGCCACTTGATGCCACCTTCGGCCTGGCGTCCGCGCATCGGCTTGAAAGCATTGCCGAACAGATCCTGGCCGGACACCGGCAGGAACGATTCGCTGTAGCTCAGGTAAGGCGATACGCCGCCGCCGACGTCGCCGATCAGTCCGGCACGGTAGGTAGTGGCATCGTCGGTCTGGCTGGGCTGGCCTTCGGTCTTCGAACGAGCATGGTCGCGACGCGCACCCAGCACCAGCGACACGCGATCAGCCCAGCGGATCTGGTCCTGCACATATACGCCCAGCTGGGAAGACTCCTGGTCCGGCTGGCGCTCCCAGCCACGTACCGTCGGGGCGGTCGATACCGGTGCGTAGACGTCGATGGGCGTGCCGGTGGCATCCAGCCGCTGCAGCTGCTCCTTGTACTGGCTGTAGTCCACGCCGGCCAGCAGCAGGTGCTGGAAGGCGCCCGTGGCGAAGTCGAACTGCACCGCGTTGTCGGCGCTGATCACCTGGATGTCCGGCTGCGTGCCGTAGGCGGTGCGGTTGACCACGCGCCGGTCGGCATCGATGAAGGGGTTTTCCGGGTTGCTGTAGCTGTCCACATACAACTGCTGCAGGGTGGTCTTGCCGTCGATGTAGCGCACCGCCGAGCGCAGGCTGACCGCATCGTTGAAGCGATGATCGAACAGGGCGGTCAGGCTGTATACGCGCGAATCGATGCGGTCGAAACCGGCATCGCCGATGAAGGTGGTCGGATCCAGACGGCGACCGGGCGCTGCGTGCAGGGTGGCGGCCAGCGGCAGGAACTGCTGGCTGGAGCCGGTCTTGTCGTGCTGGTAGCTGGCCAGCAGGGTCAGCGTACTGCGTTCACCGCGCCAGCTGATCGAGGGTGCCAGATACACGCGGTCGTCCTTGAGGACATCGGTCTGCATGTTCGATTCGCGGACCAGACCGACCAAACGCCCGGCAACCGTGCCGTCGTCATTCAGCGCACCACCGATGTCGCCCTGCAGCTGCCGACGATCGAAGCTGCCCAGCTGCAGGCCGACCTCACCGCTGGCGGCGCCGAAGCTCGGGCGCTTGCTCATGGCGTTGATGATGCCGCCGGTGGCGCCCGCTCCGTACAGCACCGATGACGGGCCGCGCAGCACTTCCACCCGTTCCAGGCCGTATACCTCCGGGCGTGCCAGCGGGCTGAAGCCGTAGCTGCGGCGCAGGCCATCCTGGTACTGCACCGGGTCCAGGCCACGTACCGAACTGGCGTCATTGCGGGTGTCCAGGCCCCAGGCGTCGGCGGTGACACCGGCGCTGTAGCGCAGCACTTCCTGCAGGTTGTGTGCGCCGCGATCGGTGAACAGCTGCTGGGTGACCACGCTGATCGCCTGCGGCGTCTCGGTCAGGGCGGTGTCGGTCTTGGTCGCGGTGCTGGCGCGCTCGGCCACCACGGTCACCTTGTCCAGGGTCCGGGCCGCAGTGCCGTCCTGGGCTTGGGCGATGGCCGACGCCAGCAGGGTGGGCAGGAACAGCGTGTACAGCAGCGGGCGGCGCGACGGCAGGGCAGGCATCGTGGGGAATCCGGGAAGGGCGGTGACGGCGGATTATCCGGATGCCCGCTTCCAAATACAAATGATTCCCAAATGCACTTGCCGGTGATGAGCCCGGCTTCAGGGCAGGCCGTCTGCGGCGCCGCGGATGCTCATCCAGGCGCCGCCGCCGGGCGCGCTGCCGGCGCGGACACGGAAGCCGTGCAGCCCGGCAATGGCGGCCACGATCGACAGCCCCAAGCCAAAGCCGGGCCCTTGCCCGGCACTGCTGCTGCCGCGGAAGAAGCGCTGGTAGATCAAGGTGCGGTCCTGCGGCGGGATGCCCGGCCCGTTGTCGATCACATCGATCCGGGGCGCGCCGTGGTCGTCCATCGCGCGCAGCAGGATGCGTCCGTGCGCAGGCGTGAACTGCAGCGCGTTGGACAGCAGGTTGGCCACCGCTTCGAACAGCAGTTCGCGGTCGCCGCGCAGCATGCCGATCTGCGGCGCCACCTGCAGCTGCAGATCCTGTTGCTTCTCTTCGGCCAACGGCAGGTAGAACTGGTGCAGTTCCTGCAGCAGGTCGGCGATGTCGACCTCGTCGAAGGCCGAACGGCGCTGGTGGCTTTCCAGCTCGGACACGCGCAGCAGGGCGGCGAAGCGCGCCATCAGCATGTCGGTCTCCGCCAGCGCCTTGTCCAGCGGGTCCGCATGCGGGTCGTGCTCGCCCAGGCCAACCCGCATGCGGTAGAGGTGTGCACGCAGGCGCGTGAGCGGTGTGCGCAGGTCATGCGCGATGCTGTCGCACACGCCTTTGACCTCGGTCATCAGCTGTTCGATGCGTTCCAGCATGGCATTGACGATGCTCGACAGCCGATCGATCTCATCGCGTCGGTTGGATACCGGCAGGCGTTGCCCGAGGTCGCCGGCAATGATGCGGTTGGTGGCCGCTTCGATCTGCTGGATCCGCTTCAATGGGCGCCGGCGCAGCAGATGCCAGCCCACCAGCCCGGGGATGACGGTCAGTGACACACCCCACAGCAGTGCATCGAGGATGATGCTGTTGACCGCCATCAGCTTGCCGTTCTGGCGCACGAACACCAGTGTCCGGCCATCCCGGGTCACCACGCCGAGCGCGCTGCCACCGCTCTCGTGGCGGCCATCGACCAGCGTCCAACCCGCTACCTGATGCGAGTTGCCATCCAGCGGCAGTCCTTCGGGGATGGCCGTCAGCGGGCCCGCCATCGCCACGCCGGCCTTGTCGAACAGCCCGTACGTATACACCTGGTGCAGGTCGAAGCGCTGGCTGTCGCGCAGCGCGTCATCCAGCGCCGGGCCGTCGAAACTCATGAACAGATGGGCGCGCTGCTGCAGGCCCGATTCGGTCAGGTCGTTCAGGTAGTCCGAGATGCGCCAGTACATCACGCCCAGCAGCAGGCTGGACCAGGCCACGAACAGGATGCAGTACAGGCCCAGCAGGCGGCTGCTGGATGAGCGCCAATGGTCAGGACTGCGCGTCGAAGACATAACCGGTTCCACGTACGGTCAAGATCGGCTGCGGCCGGCCGGGTTGTTCGATGCGTTTGCGCACCCGGCCGATATGCACGTCGATCAGGTTGGTGCCCGGATCGAAGTGGTAGCCCCAGACTTCCTGGAACAACATGGTGCGGGTGACCACCTGGCCGGCATTGCGGACCAGGAATTCCAGCAGCTTGAACTCGGTCGGCAGCAGGTTGATCTCCTGGCCGCCACGGCGTACCGAGCGGCTCATCAGGTCCAGTTCCAGGTCGCCGGCGCGCAGCACCTTGTCGCTGGCAGCGGCCTGGCCCTGGCGCCGGATCAGCACTTCCACGCGGGCGGCCATTTCATCGGAGGCGAACGGCTTGGTCAGGTAGTCGTCGCCACCTGCACGCAGGCCACGCACGCGTTCATCCACGTCCGACAGCGCACTGATCATCAACACCGGCGTGGCGATGCCTTCATGGCGCAGCGTGGTGACCAGGGCCAGCCCGTCGATGCAGGGCAGCATGCGGTCCAGGGTGATCACCGCGTAGTCGCCTGAACGTGCCAGCGCCAGGCCACTGCTGCCGTCGCTGGCCAGATCCACCTCGAAGCCGTGGCTGCGCAGCTCGGTGGCGATTTCCTCCGCGGTGACAAGGTCGTCCTCGATGGTGAGTACGCGCGGCATGGGCCACTTTGCAGATTGGGACCTGCGCATCCTCGCAACCACGGGTGTGCACTGCAAATGAAAAATGTTTCATGCGTTTTTCGCTGGATTGCAGCGCGCTGTCTTCTATATTCGGCGCCGAACGCTCCCCCCGCGCGTGGAACCTGCTGCCGATGACCCTTCCGTACTTCTCCCTGCCTGCCGCGGGCTGGCGCCGGCCGCTGCTGGTGCTTGCCTTGGCTACCCTGCTGGCCGGCTGCGGCAAGGACGCACCCAAACCAGGCAAGGCGACGCCGGAAGTGACCGTGCTGACGCTGCAGAACCAGACGCTGGCGCTGCAGCAGGAACTGCCGGGACGCACCATTGCCTCGCAGGAATCGGATGTACGCCCGCAGGTGGACGGGGTGCTGGTGAAGCGCCTGTTCGAGCAGGGGCAGCTGGTGAAGGCCGGGCAGCCCCTGTTCCAGATCGAGCCGGCGCTGTACCAGGCCGCCCTGAACGAGGCGCAGGCCAATCTGAAGACCGCCGAAGCGGCCGCCGTGACCGCTCGCCTGCGGGCGCAGCGGATGCAGGCGCTGGGCAAGGACCAGCTGGCCGCGCGCCAGGACGTGGACGATGCCATCGCCAGTGGCCAGCAGGCGGCTGCGGCCGTGCAGGCTGCGCAGGCAGCGCGCGATACCGCCAGTACGCGGCTCGGTTTTGCCACGGTCACCGCACCGATTGCCGGTCGCATCGGGCGCGCGCTGTTCACCCCGGGGGCGCTGGTGACATCCGCCCAGGCCGATCCGCTGGCGCGGATCCAGCAGGTCGACCCGATGAACGTGGACATCACCCAGTCCAGCAACGAGTACCTGGCGCTGCGTCGCGCCATTGCCGAGGGGGGCGTGCAGGCCAACAGCGCGCCGGTGCGGCTGCGCCTGTCAGATGGCACCGACTACCCGCTGCCGGGCACGCTGGAATTTGCCGACATCGATGTGCAGCAGGAGACCGGCAGCATCACCCTGCGCGCGCAGTTCCCCAACCCCGAGGGACAGCTGTTGCCGGGCATGTACGTGCGCGCGCAGGTAGGCCAGGGCACGCAGCAGCAGGCGTTGCTGGTACCGCAGTCGGCGGTGGACCGCAGTGCCAAGGGCGAGGCGCAGGCGTGGCTGGTCGACAAGGAGGGCAAGGCGCGGCTGCGCACCTTCCGCACCGCCCGCGCGGTCGGCAACCAGTGGCTGGTGCTTGATGGCATCAGTGCTGGCGAGCAGGTGGTGGTGGCGGGGGCGCAGGGCCTTGCCGACGGCATGCTGGTGCGGATGAAGACGGCGCCCGTGGCTGCGCCGGCCGGAAAGGACTGAGCGCATGCTGCCGCGCTTCTTCATCCACCGCCCCGTATTCGCCTGGGTACTGGCGATCTGCATCATGGCGTTCGGCACGATTGCGGTGACCCAGCTGCCGGTCGAGCAGTACCCGGACATCGCACCGCCGCAGGTCAACATCACCGCCAACTACACCGGCGCGTCTGCACAGACGGTGGAAGACAGCGTCACCCAGGTGATCGAGCAGCAGATCAAGGGCATCGACCACCTGCTGTATTTTTCCTCCACCAGTTCGTCTTCGGGACAGGCGCGGATCACGGTCACCTTCGACCAGAGCGCCAACCCCGATATCGCCCAGGTACAGGTGCAGAACAGCGTCAACCAGGCCATCAACCGCCTGCCGCAGGAAGTGCAGCAGCAGGGCGTGACCGTGGCCAAGTCGCAGGGCGACTCGCTGATGGTGGTTTCGCTGTACGACACCAGCCGGCGCATGGAGCGAGTGGACGTTTCCGATTTCCTGGTCAGCAACGTGCAGGATCCGATCAGCCGCATTGCTGGCGTCGGCGAGATCAATGTGTTCGGTTCGGCCTATGCGATGCGGGTGTGGCTGGATCCGCACAAGCTGCGTGCCTACGACCTGATGCCGTCGGATGTGCGCAGCGCGATCCAGGCACAGAACACCCAGGTCACTGCCGGCGAGCTGGGGGCGTTGCCGTCCAGTGCGACGCAGAGCCTCAATGCCACCGTCACCGCGCAGTCGCGCCTGCAGACTCCGGAACAGTTCCGCGCGATCATCCTGCGCACGCTGCCCAGCGGCGCGGCGGTGCACCTGGGCGACGTGGCGCGGGTCGAGATCGGCGCGGAGAATTACCAGACCAGCAGCTTCCTCAACGGCTATCCGGCTGCGGGTTTCTCGGTGACCCTGGCCTCCGGCGCCAACGCGCTGGCCACTGCCGATGCAGTACGCGCCGAGCTTGAACGGCTGCGGCCTACGTTCCCGCCCGGGCTGCAGGTGGCCTATCCACGCGACAGCACGCCGTTCGTACGGGTCTCCATCGAAGGGGTCATCCACACCCTGATCGAGGCGATCGTACTGGTCGTGGTGGTGATGTTCCTGTTCCTGCAGAACCTGCGCGCCACCCTGATTCCTGCGATCACGGTGCCGGTGGTGCTGCTGGGTACCTTCGGCGTCCTCGCGTTGGCCGGTTTCACCATCAACACCCTGACGCTGTTTGCGATGGTGCTGGCCATCGGCCTGCTGGTCGATGATGCGATCGTGGTGGTGGAGAACGTGGAACGCATCATCCACGAAGAGCATCTGCCGCCACGCGAGGCAACCGAGAAGTCGATGGGCGAGATCACCGGTGCGCTGATCGGCATCACCGTGGTGCTCGGTGCGGTGTTCCTGCCGATGGCGCTGTTCGGCGGTTCCACGGGCATCATCTACCGGCAGTTCTCGATCACGATTGCATCGGCCATGGCGTTGTCGGCGCTGGTCGCGCTGACCCTGACACCGGCGCTGTGCGCGACCCTGCTCAAGCCCTCGTCGGCGCAGAAGCCACCGGGGCGCTTCTTCGCCGCGTTCAACCGTGGCGTCGAACGCAGCCAGTCGGCCTACCAGGGCAAGCTCGGTGGCGTGGTGTCACGTCCGCGGCGCTGGATGGCGTTCTACCTGTTGCTGGTGATCGCCATGATCGCCTTGTACGCGCGCATGCCCACCGGCTTCCTGCCGGTGGAGGACCAGGGCCAGGTGACCTTCCAGTTCTCCACGCCTGAAGGCACGCCGATGGCGCGCACCGAGGCGCTGGGCGAGCAGATCAGCCGTTACTTCATGGAGCACGAGAAGCAGAACCTGGACGTGGTGTTCGTGGTGGTCGGTCGCAACAACGCCGGTACCGGCCAGAATGCGGGGCAGGGCTTCCTGGCACTCAAGCCCTGGGACGAGCGCAAGGGCGACAACACCGCAGCGGCGATCATCGCGCGCGCCAATGCCTATTTCCGCAAGCTGCCCGATGCCAAGGTCAACGTGCTGGCGCCGCCGGCAGTGCGCGGCCTGGGGCAGTCCAGCGGTTTCGAGCTGTGGCTGCAGGACACCAGCGCGGCCGGACGCGTGGCGTTGCAGGCCGCGCAGGAGCAGGTGGTGCGCGCGGCCGGCGAAGACGACGGACTGACCTCGGTGCGATTGAACGGGCTGGGCGACAAGGCCGAGCTGCGGCTGGACATCGACCACGCCCAGGCCAGCGCGCTGGGCCTGGCACAGGCCGACATCAATTCCACGCTGTCTGCCGCCTGGGGTGGCAGCTACATCAATGATTTCCTGGATCGCGGCCGGGTCAAGCGTGTCTACATGCAGGGCGACCAGCCTTACCGCAGCGTGCCCGACGACATCGGCCAGTGGTACGTGCGCGGTGGCAACGGTCAGATGGCCTCGTTCGCCAGCTTTGCCAGCAGCCACTGGGCGCGTGGGCCGCAGCTGCAGCAGCGTTTCAACGGCCTGCCGGCGATGCAGATCCAGGGCAGCGCGGCCGAGGGGCGCAGCTCGGGTGAAGCGATGCAGCGCATGCAGGCACTGGTGGCCGATCAACCCGGGTTCGATCTGCAATGGAGCGGGCTGTCCTATCAGGAGCAACTGGCCAGCAACCAGACGCTGTACCTGTACGCCGCTTCGATTGCCTTCATCTTCCTGTGCCTGGCCGCGCTCTACGAGAGCTGGACGGTGCCGGTAGCGGTGGTGCTGGTGATTCCGCTGGGCGTGATCGGTACGGTGCTGGCGACCACGGCTGCGGGCTTCGTCAATGACATCTACTTCCAGGTGGGATTGCTGACCACGATTGGATTGTCGGCAAAGAACGCGATCCTGATCGTGGAGTTCGCCGAAGCACGCTACCGCGCCGGCAGTTCAGCGGTGGAAGCGGCACTGCAGGGCGCGCGCCTGCGCCTGCGGCCGATCGTGATGACCTCGCTGGCCTTCGTGGCAGGCGTCATCCCGCTGGCGTTGGCCACCGGCGCCGGCGCGGTCAGCCGGCGTGAAATCGGCATGAGCGTGATCGGCGGCATGCTCTCCGGAACGGTGCTGGCGGTGGTGCTGGTGCCGCTGTTCTTCGTGCTGGTACGGCGGATGGGCAGGGCGCGGCCGGTGCACTGAGGAGGCCAGGGCCGTCGGTTGTCATCGGCCTGCCGCAACGCCATCACCCGGTCTTGGCCCGGGCATCGGTAGGGTGATCGTCCCCGTCCCCCACGGAGACCTGCCATGTGGTTGCTTGACCGACTCTGGCCCTCACGCCCTGCGCTGCCCGCCGCGACGCTGCCGCCTGCAGCGGACCTGCCCACGCGTCGAACGCCGTTGAAGCGTCCGTTGCGCGTCGGCCGGGCCAGCATGGCCCCGTGGCAGAAGGTCGCGCCGCCGCCCAGGCGCAGCCGCCACTAACCGGTGCGGTCGGCGGGGTGGTTCACCCCGTCATTGACCGGAATCGTTCCCAGCGCGAACGGATCGATGCCTTCCAGGCAGGCCACGTTGTAGCCGTACTGGTCCGGGTTGGAGCGGCGGCGGTGGTGCGTGTAGATGCCACAGACGTCGCAGAAGTAGTGCTCGGCCACGTGCGTATTGAACTGGTACAGGCGCAGATGGGCCTGGCCACGCACGATATGCAGCCCGTCTTCGGCCACGCTGGCGGCGATGGCGCCGCGGCGCCGGCACATCGAACAGTCGCAGCGGCGCGGGTCGACGATGCCCTCGGGCAGGTCCAGCAGCAGCTCGACGGTGCCGCAATGACAGCTGGCCCGGTGCTGCGCCTGCACGGCGACGCCGGCCACGGTGGTAATGCCCATCCTCGCTCCCTGTACACCTTGGTGGACGCCAGTATGCGCCCGCAGGCGCCAGCCTGAACCGTCGTAGATGTCGCCGTGAGGCGGCTTGTGGCTAACTATGCCGCCCCGGGACCCCGACAGGATGCCAGTGAAAGCCGCAGGACGATGGATGACAGGATGTGTGATGGTGCTGCTGGCGCTGTGGGTGGCCGGTCTGCTGACCTACCAGATGCCCGGGCCAGGCTGGCTGGGCGTGACCGCGGCGATGCTGTGGCTGCTGGCCGCCGCCTGGGCGGCCTGGCAGGTGGCGCGCGGCCGTGGCACGCGCCGGTTGTGGGCGGCCTTTGCCGGCGCTCTGGCGCTGGCGGGGCTGTGGTGGCTGCTGCTGACCCCACGCCAGGACCGCGACTGGGCCGATGACGTGGCGCAGCGCCTGCACGTGGAATCCTTCGATGGCCGCCACGTGGTGCTGGATAACGTGCGCGATTTCACCTGGCGCACCGAGACCGACTACGACGCGCGCTGGGTGCGCCGCAGCTACGACCTGGACCAGCTGCGTTCGGCCGACCTGGTGCTGTCGTACTGGATGGGCCCGGCGATCGCCCACACCCTGGTCTCGTTCGGATTCGAGGACGGGCGCCACCTGGTGTTCTCGCTGGAAATCCGCAAGGAGCGTGGTGAATCGTTCTCGGCACTGGGCGGCTTCTTCCGCAAGTTCGAGATGACGCTGGTCGCGTCCGAAGAAACCGACATCATCCGCACGCGCACCAACGCGCGCGGCGAGGATGTCTACCTGTACCGCCTGCACGGCATGGACCGCAACCAGCTCAAGACCCTGTTTGCTGCCTACATCGACCAAGCACGCCAGCTTGATGCCACGCCCGGCTTCTACAACACGCTGACCAGCAACTGCACCACGATTGTCTTCGACCTGGCGCGGCATATCGCCCCGCGCCTGCCGCTGGACTACCGGTTGCTGGCCTCGGGCTACCTGGCCGAGTACGCGCAGGAGGTGGGCGCGCTCACGCCTGGCGTGCCGTACGCCGAACTGCATGCCAAGGGCCGCATCACCGAGCGCGCGCTGAAGATGGCACCCGACGATGACTTCTCCACCGTGATCCGCCAGGGCATCCCTGGCACCGAGCAGGACCCGCAGCAATGACCCCGATGATCCTGTTCCGCTGGCAGCGCGCGCTGCCGGCGTTGTTGGCTGCTTTCCTGCTGCTGGGCGGCAGCGGCTGCGCGATGGTCACCGTCAAGCAGGTGGCGTCCAGCGATTACCTGGTCAACAAGCGCGCCGATGTGCTCAACACCGGCAAGCTCAGCCCCGCCTCGCGCGAGACACTGAGTGCGGCCGGGCTGGACGAATCACAGTGCGAGAAGGACTTCCTGGTCTGCCGCAGCACGCTGTTGATGACCGATGACCTCAACGTCGAGCAGCGGTTGTCGACGCTGTCCGAGCTGTGGGTGAAGGCCGCTCTGGCATTGACGTCGAAGAAGCAGGCGGCCAACGAACCGCCGATGAGCGATGCAGCGCTGGATGCATGGCTGGAGGCGGCGCGCTATGGCTATGCCTATCTGTTCTACAGCGGGCGCTCGCCCTCCGATCGCGCGTTCGAGGATCGGCAGACGCAGGTACGCGATTACTACAACTATGCTGCCGAGAAGGCCGCCGTGGTGTTGTTCGCGCGTGCCCGTGCCGCAGCATTGGCCGGCGAGGACTACACCAAGCCGGTGTCGGCGGGCAGCTGGACGCTGGCTTCCGATTTCCAGCGCCTTTCATTGAAGAGCATCCCCAAGCAGCTGGTGCCGGCCGGTACCGTCAGCTTCGTCGGCATGCGCAGCACCTATCGCCGCGATGGTTTCGGCGCCGAGCTGGTGATGGTGATGGACCCGCCGAAGCTGGTGGTGCCTGCCGTCGCCGCGGAAGGGGCCAAGGCCGAAACGGCACAGGCGCAGGCCACCAAGGACGAGCAGGAGGAGGGCGTCCGCCGCGGACGCCGCCACCAGCACGATGATTCGGTGCCCGAGTACAGCGAGATGTCCTCGATCAACGTTACGGCATTGCTGCGTTTTGAAGGCAACACGCTGGAAGACGTGATGCGCACCCGCCAGGTGCTGCTGGATGGCTATTCGCCCGAGGCCACCGAGCGCATCACCCTGCATGGCGAAGAGGTGCCGCTGGCGGGCAACTTCACCGCCGCCTACGGTCTGTGGCTGGCGCAGAGCGGATTCGCCACGCAGTCGCTGCGTACCCTGTTCGGCATGAGCGAGGGCATCGGCGAGCCGCACATCTACCTGATGCAGCCATGGGATCCGAACCGCCGCATCATCTTCATGCTGCATGGCCTGGGCAGCAGCCCGGAAGCGTGGGTGAACCTGGCCAACGAGATCATGGGTGACCCCGAACTGCGCCAGCAGTTCCAGGTGTGGCAGGTGTACTACCCGACCAATGCGCCGATCGCGCTGAACCGCTACGAGATCGCCAACGCATTCAACGACACGTTGCAGCACTTCGACCCCAACGGCAGCACGCGCGCCTCGAAGGACATGGTCTACATCGGCCACAGCATGGGTGGCGTGCTGGCGCGCCTGCTGGTCAGCGATTCCGGCGATGTGCTGTGGAATGATCTGCTGGCCAACTACAACCTGAAGGGCGAACGCCTGAAGCGGGTGCAGTCCAAGCTGGGTCCGTTGCTGCACTTCAAGGCCGAACCGAACGTGGAGCGTGCGATCTTCATCGCCGCCCCGCACCAGGGCACGGACATCGCCGGCAACAAGGTCGGCCGCCTGATCGGCCGCCTGGTGCGCCTGCCGCTGACCATCCTCGGCAAGTTCGAGGATGTGTTCCTGGCACTGGCACAGGCCGAGCAGCAGGCGGATGGCACGGCCAAGCCGAAGATTCCCAACAGCATCGACAACCTCAAGGCCAGCGACCCATTCGTGAAAGCCGCTGCGCAGCTGCCGATCACGCCGGGCCTGAAGTACCACTCCATCATCGCCCAGCGCAAACCGGAACTGCCGGTGGAGAAATCCGACGATGGGCTGGTGCCTTACTGGAGCTCGCACCTGCCGGGCGCGTTGTCGGAGAAGGTGATCATCTCCGGCCACAGCGTGCAGGAGACGCCGCAGGCAGTGCTGGAAGTGCGCCGCATCCTGCACCAGGACATCGATGAAGTGGGTACGGTGGCGAGGCCGTAACGGGACGCTCTCCGGGGCGTCTACACGCGACGTGCGATCACCGTGGCGAACACCGCCAGGCCCAGGGTGATGGCCAGGCACAGGATGTAACCGGTATGCGGGGCGCTTTCCACGAACAGTGCGAACAGCGCGCCGGATACCGCCAGTGCGGTGGTCACCGACAGTGCTTCGCTCAACTGCAGGGCCGAGGTGTTCGCACCCTGTTCGTGTGGTGGTGACAGTGACAGCGTCAGCACCGAAAGGCTGGCGTAGATCATGCCCATGCCGAAGCCGGTCAGTGTCCAGCCGACCAGGGCGACCGGCAGTGGCACCGCAGTGAACAGCACCGCCAGCGTCGCGGCGATGCCCACGGTCATCAGCGGTGTGCCCACGCGCAGCAGTTGCTGCCGCGACCAGCCGCGCTGCTGGTGACCCTGCAGCCACGAGCCGGTGAACCAGCCCAGCGCGCCCAGGCTCAGCACGGCACCGGCCCAGCTGGGTGACAGCCCACGCTCGCGCTGCAGCAGCAGGGGCAGGTAGGCCTCGCAGGCGAAGAACGCGGCAGCGGCCACACCACGCAATGCGATCACACTGGGCAGGCCACGGCGCAGGCGCAGGGTGCCGGCGGGCAACAGGCGATGCACGCAGAACAGCAGCGCCAGCATCGCCACGCCGATGCACAGCAGTGCCGGTACGCCCTGTTGTTGCCCGCCCAGATACAGCAGCAGGGCAGCCAGGGAGGCGCCGCTGGCCCAGCGCACGATGTTGCCGCGGCCATCATCGGCAACATCCGTGGCTGCAGCCTGCATGCGCGCCAGCGCCGGTCGCAGCAGCAGGCCGGCCGGTATCGCCAGCAACGGCACCGCCAGGAACACCCAGCGCCAGCCAAGATGCTGCACGATCACACCGCTCAGCGCCGGGCCGATCATCGACGGAACCACCCAACCGGCAGAGAACGCGGCGAAGACCTTCGGCCGCAGATGCTCGGGATAGGTCCGGCCGACCATCACATACAGCGACACCGAAATGGCGCCTGCGCCCAGGCCCTGCAGCAGGCGTCCGGCCACCAGCATGCCCATGCGCAGGGCGAAGCCCGCCAGCAGCAGGCCGAGCACGAAGCAGGCCAGGCCCCACCATAGCGGGCGTGCGGGGCCGTGGCGGTCGGCCCAGCGGCCGGCCAGGGTCATGCCGATCACGCTGGTGGCCAAGGTGCCGCCGAAGGCCAACGCATACAGGCGCAGGCCGTCCAGGGCCTCGGCCACGGTCGGCATTGCTGCGGCCACCGCCAGTGCCTCGAAGGCATGCAGGGAGACCAGGGCGACCATGCCCAGGGTGGTGGCGCGGTAGCGCGCGGACAGGATGGAGGAATCGACCGGATCGGCCGTGGCAGCGGGGGAGGGCATCGGGTTCCTGCGGAGGCGGACGGGCCGCGCTTGTCATCTGGCGGCGATGGTAGCAGCATGCCACCTCAACCAAAGTTGAGGTCAATCGATGCTGGCACAGGACATGAGCGTCGGCGATGTCGCCCGTCGCAGCGGCGTGGCCGTCTCTGCGCTGCATTTTTACGAGCGCAAGGGATTGATCAGCAGCCTGCGCACGTCGGGTAACCAGCGCCGCTACGCCCGCGACGTGCTGCGCCGGCTGGCGGTGATCCGCGTGGCGCAACGCGTGGGCATGCCGCTGGAAGCGGTGGCACGTGCGTTCGAGAGCCTGCCGCAGGGGCGGGCGCCGACCAAGGCCGACTGGGCCAAGCTGTCGGCACGCTGGCAGGTGGAACTGGAGGAACGCATCCACATGCTGCAGCTGCTCCGCGACGAGCTGACCGGCTGCATCGGCTGCGGTTGCCTGTCACTGAAGCGTTGCCGCCTGGCCAACCCGGATGACGTGCTCGGCGAGCGCGGCGACGGCCCGATGCGCTGGGGCTGACCGTGCTGGTGGGTGCCGACCCTGGTCGGCACGCTCGTTACCAGACGGTGATGGTTTCGCCGCTCTGGATGCCTTCCACCGCGCGCTGGAAGGCGAGCGCCGCGCGCTGTGCGGTCACCGCTTCGAAGCCGGGGAAGTAGGGGCCGTAGGCTTCCATCGATTCCACCAGCACGTTCGGGCTGACCACGTTGATGCGCAGCCCGCGCGGCAGCAGTTCCAGCGCCGCCGCCCGCACGAAACCTTCCAGCGCATGGTTGACGGCGGTGGCGTTGGCGCCATCGCGGATCGGCTGCGCGCTGACGATGCCGCTGGTCAGGGTGATCGAGCCGCCAGCGTTGAGATGGTGCTGCGCGGCCAGTGCAAGGCGTACCTGGCCGAGCAGCTTGTCCTGCAGGCCGACGTTGAACTGTTCGGGTGTCATCTGCTGCAACGGGCCGAAATGCAGCTTGCCGGTGGTGGATATCACCGCATCGACCGGGCCGGTCTGCGCGAACAGTTCGCGCACGCTGGCGTCGTCGGTGAGGTCCACGCGCAGGCTACCGCTGTGGCGGCCGGCAGCGAGGATGTCGTGCTGCTGGCCCAGGTGGCGGGCGACCGCCTGGCCGAGGGTGCCGCTGGCACCGACGAGAAGAATCTTCATGACAGCTCCTTGCGAGAGGGGATGGATGCAGTCTGCGCTGTCACCGGTTGGTTTGGTAAGTGGCTTATGATTCGCATATTCCTAACCATGGATTTGCAATGGATACCTTGCGCTGCATGCAGGCCTTCGTCGCCGTGGCCGAGCACGGTAGTTTTTCCGCTGCCGCCAGCCACCTGCAGGTGTCGGCGGTGATGGTCGGCAAGTACATCCAGCAGCTGGAAGCGCACCTGGGCACCGCGCTGCTGCAGCGGAACACCCGTCGCCAACGCCTGACCGAAGCCGGCACTGCCTACCTGGCCGGTTGCCGGCAGGTGCTGGAACAGGTGCAGCAGGCCGAGGCGGACGTGGCCGGGCTGCAGGTGCAGCCACGCGGGCTGTTGCGGGTCAGTGCGCCGACCACCTGGGGCAGCTGCGTGCTGGCTCCCGTGTTGAGCGATCTGCTGCGGGCACAGCCGCTGCTGAACATCGAGCTGGACCTGAGCAATCGCCGCATCGACCTGATCGAGGATGGCTTCGATGCAGCCATCCGCGTCGGTCCGCTGCCGTCGCAGGAACTGGTGGCGCGGCCGCTGCCGCCGTATGCGATGAGTCTGTGTGCATCACCGTCGTACCTGCGCCGCCGTGGTACGCCGCGCACGCCCGCCGATCTTGAAGGACATGATTGCCTGAGCCACCTGGCCTGGCGCGGCGGTCACGGTTGGCAGCTGGCCAATGGCGAACAGGTCGATTGGGAAGCGCGGTTGACCAGCAATGACGGTTACGCGCTCCGCGAAGCAGCCGTGGCGGGCGCAGGCCTGGTGCTGCAGCCGACCGCGCTGCTTGCCGGTGAAATCGCAGCGGGACGATTGAAGCCACTGCTGCGCGACTATCTGCCCGAGCCACGGCCGATGCACCTGATCTACCTGCCCGACCGTCGCCCCCGACCGCGGCTGCAGTGTTTCGTTGATTTCGTCATGGCCAGGCTGGGCACGTAGATCCACGCATGCGTGGATGGCGGTGGGTGCCGACCGTTGGTCGGCACACTTGTTTCAATCATTGGCGGCAGACAGTTCCTGCCCACGCACCTGCGCGGCACGCAGTGCCTTTTCCACCAACGCTTCAAACCCACCTGCCTGGAAGCTTTCGATCGCCGCCTGGGTTGTGCCGTTGGGTGAGGTCACCCGGCGCCGCAGTTCGGCTGGGCTTTCACCGGCTTCGTCCAGCATGCGCGAGGCGCCCAGCAGTGTCTGCACCACCAGCGTGCGCGCCGCTTCTGCAGGCAGGCCTTGTGCGATGCCGGCCGCTTCCATTGCTTCGGCCAGCAGGAACACATAGGCCGGGCCACTGCCGGATACGGCGGTGACCGAATCCATCTGCGCTTCGTCGTCGATCCACACCGTGCGTCCCGCGCTGGCCAGCACGCGTTCGGCCTGCGCATGCTGCTGCGCATCCACCGCTGGCGTGGCATACAGGCCGGTGACCCCGGCGCCGAGCAGGGCCGGGGTGTTGGGCATCGCGCGCACCACCGGCAGCGTGCCACCCAACCAGCGCTGCAGCTGCGGGCTGGTGATGCCGGCGGCGATCGAGATCACCAACGGCTCCTGTGTCTGCGCCAACACCTGCAGTGACTGGCAGACCTCGCGCAGCACCTGCGGTTTCACCGCCAGCAGCCACGTGTTGCCCTGCGCCGCCGCAGCGGCCGCGTTGTCGTGGGTCTGCACGCCAAAATCGGCAGCCAGCTTTTCGCGCAGTTCGGCCACCGGTTCGGCCACGTGGATGTGCGCGGCCGGCACGCCCTGCCGGATCAGGCCGGCAATCAGGCTGCGGGCCATGTTGCCGCCGCCGATGAAGGTGATGGAATCAGCTGCCATGGGAATCTCCTTGGAATCAGGCCGGGCGCGGACGCGCGCCGAACAGGGCGGTACCGATGCGCACCAGGGTGGCACCTTCGGCGATCGCTTCAGCGTAGTCGCTGCTCATGCCCATCGACAGGGTGTCCACCTGGGCATGAGCGGCAGCCAGCGCCTCGAAAAGTGTGCGCATGCGCACGAACGCGTCGCGCCGGCGCTCGGCGTCGGGCCACGGCGCAGGAATCGCCATCAGGCCGCGCAGGCGCAGGTTCGGCTCGGCGGCGATGGTTGCCGCCAGCGCGTCCACGTCGTCCGGCGCGCAGCCGTGCTTGCTCGACTCGTCATCGATGTTGACCTGGATGAGTACGTTCAGCGGGCCGCGTTCAGCGGGGCGGTAGCGGGCCAGCGCGGCGACCAGCTTGGGCCGGTCCACGCTCTGCACCCAGTCGAAGTGCGTGGCCACCGGTTCGGCCTTGTTCGACTGCAGGTGGCCGATCAGGTGCCATTCCAGGCCCAGCGGCTGCAGTTCCTGCATCTTGGCCAGCGCTTCCTGCACGTAGTTTTCGCCGAACGCGGTCTGGCCCTGCGCGGCAAGCGCAGCCACGGCCTCGGCCGGCTGGGTCTTGGACACCGCCAGCAGGCGCGGCGGTGGCCGCCCGGCGGCAGCGGCGGCGTTGTGCAGGTTGCTCAGGATCTGGGGCAGGGGAGTGGCCACGTAACGCGTTCCGTTCAATCAGGAGGCTATACTGCCGCCCGGGGAAAGATCCTTCCAGTCGAAGCCGTTATTGGGGAGTAGCCGCTCATGGATATCGCCGAGCTGTTGGCGTTTTCCGTAAAGAACAAAGCGTCCGACCTGCATCTGTCCGCAGGTCTGCCGCCGATGATCCGCGTGGACGGTGATGTTCGCCGGATCAACATTCCAGCCCTGGACCACAAGCAGGTCCACGCGCTGGTGTACGACATCATGTCCGACAAGCAGCGCCGCGATTACGAGGAATTCCTCGAAGTCGATTTCTCCTTCGAGATCCCGTCGCTGGCGCGCTTCCGTGTCAATGCGTTCAACCAGAACCGTGGCGCCGGTGCGGTGTTCCGTACCATTCCGTCCGAAGTGCTGACCCTGGAAGACCTGGCCTGCCCGCCGCTGTTCCGCGAGGTGATCCAGCAGCCGCAGGGCCTGATCCTGGTGACCGGCCCGACCGGTTCGGGCAAGTCGACCACGCTGGCGGCGATGATCGACTACATCAACAAGAACGAATACGGCCATATCCTCACCGTCGAGGATCCGATCGAATTCGTGCACACCTCGCAGAAGTGCCTGATCAACCAGCGCGAAGTGCACCGCGATACGCACGGCTTCAACGAAGCGCTGCGTTCGGCACTGCGTGAGGACCCGGACATCATCCTGGTCGGCGAACTGCGTGACCTGGAAACCATCCGCCTGGCGCTGACCGCCGCGGAAACCGGCCACCTGGTGTTCGGCACCCTGCACACCAGTTCGGCGGCCAAGACCATCGACCGCATCATCGACGTGTTCCCGGCCGGCGAGAAGCCGATGGTGCGCTCGATGCTGTCCGAATCGCTGCGCGCGGTCATTTCGCAGGCGCTGCTGAAGAAGGTCGGTGGCGGTCGTACCGCTGCGTGGGAAATCATGGTGGGTACCCCGGCCATCCGCAACCTGATCCGCGAGGACAAGGTGGCGCAGATGTATTCGGCCATCCAGACCGGCCAGCAGTACGGCATGATGACCCTGGACCAGCACCTGCAGGACCTGGTCAAGCGCAGCCTGATCACCCGCAACCAGGCCCGCGAATACGCCAAGGACAAGCGTCTGTTCGAGTAAGGCGAGGCAATGGCGGGGCAGGGCGCGCGAATACGTCGCCGGCCCCGCGCTGTTTCCTCCACCGACCGATTCCTGGTACATGCCCCATTGGGAGCCCGCCGTGAACACCACCGCGACCACCATCGATTTCACCTCGTTCCTCAAGCTGATGGCGCACCAGCGCGCCTCGGACCTGTTCATCACTGCCGGCATGCCGCCGGCGATCAAGGTCAACGGCAAGATTTCGCCGATCACCCAGACGCCACTGACGCCGCAGCAGAGCCGCGACCTGGTGCTGAACGTGATGACGCCGGCGCAGCGCGAGGAATTCGAAAAGACCCACGAATGCAACTTCGCCATCGGCCTGTCCGGCGTCGGCCGCTTCCGCGTGAGCTGCTTCTACCAGCGCAACCAGGTCGGCATGGTGCTGCGTCGCATCGAGACGCGCATTCCCACCGTGGAAGAGCTGAGCCTGCCGCCGATCATCAAGACGCTGGCGATGACCAAGCGCGGCATCATCCTGTTCGTCGGCGCTACCGGTACCGGTAAATCAACCTCGCTGGCAGCGATGATCGGTTACCGCAACCAGAATTCGACCGGGCACATCATCACCATCGAAGATCCGATCGAATTCGTGCACAAGCACGAGGGCTGCATCATCACCCAGCGCGAAGTCGGCATCGATACCGACAGCTGGGAAGCCGCGCTGAAGAACACCCTGCGCCAGGCGCCGGATGTGATCATGATCGGCGAGGTGCGTACCCGCGAGGGCATGGACCACGCCATCGCCTTCGCTGAAACCGGTCACCTGGTGCTGTGCACGCTGCACGCCAACAACGCCAACCAGGCGATGGACCGCATCGTCAACTTCTTCCCGGAAGATCGCCGCAACCAGCTGTTGATGGATCTGTCACTGAACCTGAAGGGCGTGGTCGCGCAGCAGTTGATTCCTTCGCCGGATGGCCGCTCGCGCAAGGTGGCGATGGAGATCCTGCTGGGCACGCCGCTGGTGCAGGACTACATCCGCGACGGTGAGATCCACAAGCTGAAGGAGCTGATGAAGGAATCGGTCCAGCTGGGCATGAAGACCTTCGACCAGAGCCTGTTCGAGCTGTACCAGGCCGGTGAGATCAGCTACGAGGACGCACTGCGCTACGCCGATTCGCAGAACGAAGTGCGCCTGCGCATCAAGCTCAGCCAGGGCGGCGATGCCCGCACCCTGTCGCAGGGGTTGGATGGCGTGGAGATTTCAGAGGTCCGGTGAGGGCGCCGCCCGCCGCTGGCTGACTATCGTAAATGGGGTGCATATGGATATGCCGCGTGCTCGCAACGTCGTGCTCATCGATTACGAGAATGTGCAGCCTCCGTCTCTCAAGGAGTTGGTTGCCCCTGGTTTCACCGTGCTGATCTTCGTTGGCGCATCGCAATCGCGGATCAGCATGGATGTTGCCGAGGCAGTCCAGGCATTGGGTGGCAACGGACGCTATGTGCGTTGCAATGGTAGCGGGTCGAACGCGCTGGATTTCCATATCGCCTTTTACATCGGCGAGATGGCTGCGGTCGATCCCAGCGCATTCTTCCAGATCGTTTCGAGGGACACCGGCTTCGATCCACTGGTGGCGCACCTGCAATCGCGGCGTCTCAACGTCCTGCGGTGCGCATCCGTTGCCGATCTGCCAATGCTCCGTGGCACGCAGCAGGCTCCGGCCAAGCCACCGACGCCGGTCGTATCGAAGGCCAAGCCGCCAGCGTTGAGTGTCGACGCGCGCCTGCAACGCGTACATGCAGTGTTGGTGAAGCAGGGCAAGGCGCGGCCGGCTTCAATGAAGTCGCTCACCTGCGCGATCAACAGCCTGTTTCAGAAGGCACTTCCCGCAAAGGATGTCACTGCGCTCATCCAGCAACTGCAGCAGAAGAAATGGATCACACTGGAGGGCAGCAAAGTACGTTATCAGCTGCCGTCCAAGGTAGCGTAGGTAACTCGTCCACCGGATGCAGAATTGGTGCGGGCGGCAGGACGGCATTCATGAAATCCAGTCATGACCGACTGCCATCCAGGTCGTTCAATCCGCTGCCCCTGCAGGCGTATCGTCATCGCTCCCCTACTGGAGCACGACGATGCAGACACGTGAACTCGGCCGCAGCGGCCTGAAAGTCTCCGCCCTGGGCCTGGGCTGCATGGGCCTGAGCCACGGCTACGGTCCCGCCGTCGAGCAGAGCCAGGGCATCGCCCTGCTGCACGCCGCGGTCGAGCGCGGCGTGACCTTCTTCGACACCGCCGAAGTCTACGGACCGTATACCAACGAAGACCTGCTCGGCAGGGCGCTGGCACCGCACCGCGACAAGCTGGTGATCGCTACCAAGTTCGGCTTCAAGGACGCACAGGTCGACACCGGCCTGGACAGTCGTCCGCAGAACATCCGTGCGGTGGCCGAAGCCAGCCTCAAGCGCCTGCGCACCGACTACATCGACCTGTTCTACCAGCACCGCGTGGATCCGAACGTGCCGATCGAGGATGTGGCCGGCACCGTGCGTGACCTGATCGCCGAGGGCAAGGTGCGCCACTTCGGCTTGTCCGAAGCCAGCGCCGCCACGGTGCGTCGCGCGCATGCCGTGCAACCGGTGGCCGCAGTGCAGAGTGAGTACTCGCTGTGGTGGCGCGAACCGGAACGCGAACTGCTGCCGGCGCTGCAGGAACTCGGCATCGGCTTCGTGCCGTTCAGCCCGCTCGGTCGCGGCTTCCTGACTGGCGCGATCAACGCCGACACCACCTTCGCCGACAACGATTTCCGCAACACCGTGCCACGCTTCGAAGTGGAAGCGCGTCGCGCCAATCAAGCGCTGGTTGACCGCATCACCACGATCGCGGCGGCGCGGGGCGCCACCCCGGCACAGGTCGCGCTGGCCTGGCTGCTGGCGCGGGCACCGTGGATCGTGCCGATTCCGGGGACGACCAGGATCCATCGCCTGGAAGAGAACCTTGCCGCCGCCGACCTGCAGCTGTCTCCCGCCGAGCTGGAGCGCATCGCGCAGACGCTGCAGGAGATCGCCATCGTCGGCGAGCGCTACAACGCGCAGCGCGCAGCGCAGGCCAAGGGCTGATCGCAGTGTGTGCGGACTTTCGTCCTGTGCTGGGTGTGGTCTTTCGATCTTTGGTGGGCGCGGACTTTCGATCTGTGGTGGGTGCGGACTCTCGTCCTGTGGTGGGTGCGGACCGTTGGTCCGCACGCCTCACCCCACCATCGGTCCGCGCAGCGCATCAAGCACCGTACGCATCGCCACGGTGACGTGCCGGCGTGACGGGTAATACGCGTAGTAGCCATCGAAGTGCGGGCACCAGTCATCCAGTGTTGATTGCAGGCGGCCTTCCAGCAGGGCCGCCTGCACCTGGTCTTCGGGCAGCCAGGCCAGTCCGCTGCCGGCCAGCGCCGCAGCCCGCGTCATGCCCATGGTGTTGAAGGTCCATTGGCCGGAGACGCGGATGCTCAGTTCGTGGCCATCCTGACCGAAATCCCACGGCATCAGGCCGCCATGGGTGGGCAGGCGCAGGGTGATGCAGTTGTGCGCGGCCAGATCGTGCGGATGCACCGGCGCCACGTGCTGGCGGAAGTACGACGGTGCCCCCACCACGCGCATGCGCAGCGGCGGACTGATCGGCAGCGCCACCATGTCGCGTGCCAGGCGCTCACCGAGACGGATGCCGATGTCGTAGCGCTCGGCGACGATGTCGGCCAGGCCGTAATCGGTGGTCAGCTCGACCTTCAGGTCCGGGTACTGCTGCAGCAGCGGCGCCAGCCTGGGCCAGGCCAGGTATTCGGCGGCGTGGCCGGTGGCGTTGATGCGGATGGTGCCTGCGGGGCGCTCGCGGTACTCGGCCAGCGCGGCCAGTTCGTCTTCGATCTCTGCCAGGCGCGGGGCCAGGGTTTCCAGCAGGCGGGCACCGGCCTCGGTGGTGGCGACGCTGCGGGTGGTGCGGGTCAACAGGCGCACGCCCAGTCGCTCTTCCAGCCCGCGCATGGCGTGGCTGAGGGCGGACTGGGAGACGCCCAGCTGGGCAGCGGCTTTGGTGAAGCTGCCTTCGCGGGCAACGTGGACGAAGGCTTGCAGGTCGTTGAGGTTTTCACGCGGCATGAGGGGATGATACGGCCGGGCTGCGCCCGGCGCCCGCGGTAGTGCCGGCCGCTGGCCGGCAACCGCAACAGCAACAGCTGGCTTCCTGCTGGGATGGCGGGGTGGGCCCGGTTACGGGGGACGCCGTGAATCCATCCATGGAGGCTTGGCCGCGGCATCCATGCCGCGGACACCCCCGCAACCGGACCCACCCCGCCTTCGACAGTTTTCCGCGATCTGTTGGAATTGCATGACTTGTTGTTGGTGGGGGTCGACCTTGGTCGACACGTAGATCCACGCCATGCGTGGATGCGCGTGACTGGTGGCGCCGGGCGCTGGTCGGTTAATGCGCTATGTCGATTTGTGGTTCCGTGGTTCGTCGATCGGGTACTTTCCAAAGAAAAGGGAGCAGCACATGAGCACCGACAGCAAACCCAAGGGCCCGGCGTCCTATTTTCCTTCCATCGAAAAGACCTACGGGCAGCCGGTGGCGCATTGGCTGGCGCTGCTGGCCAAACGGCCGGGGCTGAAGCACATGGAACTGGTCAGCTTCCTGAAATCCGAGCACGGGCTGGGCCATGGCCACGCAAACGCCCTGGTCGCCCACCACCTGGCCACCCAGCGCTGAGACAACCGCTCCACCGAGCGAAGCGACCCGCTTTTGCTCTTCTTTTCTCTTTACGTGGCTGGACGCGCACGGAACCTGTCCAAGGCCGGGTGGGGTGAGGCTGCGGGGGTGTCCGCGGCATGGGCCCGAGGCATGCCTCGGGCGGGTTGGGCAGGACGGGACGCCCAATCCCGGTCTTGCTGTGTGCGCAGGACAGCGCACACGAGCAAGACGCGGCCAAGTCCCCAGGGACGGATTCACGGCGTCCCCCGCAGCCTCACCCCGCCTGGCCAAGCCACTGAACTGCATTACGCCGCCCAGCCACGAGGGGCTGCGCCGTTCGCCGCAACTCCCAACTGAACGATTTCATCTGCAACTGTCATGCAGATCGTGTCTAATACCGCTCCCCACCCGTAGTGCCCCCACCTGTATGTCCCTCCAATCCCATGGCCCGGCGCCGTGCGACGACGCTGACGGCCACCTGGTCACCGCTGGCCCGCTGACCCCGCCGCCCGATGTTGCCGGCACCCCCGCCGATGAGAAGGCGCTGCGCCACTCGGTCGCCGAGGACGTGCAGGGCATGGTGCTGGCCATGCTCGTGGCCTCACTGGGCCTGGCCATCTTCGCCAAGGGCGGGCTGATGATCGGCGGCATGGCCGGCATGGCCTTCCTGCTGCACTATTCGATGGGCTGGAACTTCGGCCTGGTGTTCGTGCTGGTCAACCTGCCGTTCTACTGGGTGGCCGTGCGCCGCATGGGCTGGGAATTCACCCTGAAGACGTTCGCAGCGGTCACTGCCTGCGGCCTGCTCACCGACATCCTGCCGCGCTGGGCGGACTTTTCGCATATCGCGCCGCTGTACTCGGCGCTGGTCGGTGGCGCGCTGTCCGGCCTGGGCATCCTGTTCTTCATCCGCCATCGCGCCAGCCTCGGCGGCATCGGCATCCTGGCGGTGTACCTGCAGCGCACCCGCGGCTGGAGCGCCGGCAAAGTGCAGATGTCCTTCGATGCGTGCCTGATGGTGGCCGCGTTCTTCGTGCTGTCGCCGTCCAAAGTGATGTACTCGGCCATCGGTGCGGTGGTACTCAGCCTGGTGCTGATGTTCAACCACCGCCCGGGCCGCTACATGGGCGTCTGATTCCGCATTCGGCGGATCGCCCGCCCAGGTGCCACGCGCCCCGGTAGCGCCGGGCCATGCCCGGCGGATGCGCATCAGCCGCGCGCTGCCTGTACCCACGGCGGTGCCAGCTTCAGCAGCGTTGCATGCACCGGGCAGTCCTCGGCATGCGCGCCCGGCAGGTAGCCCAGGCTCATCAGGAACTCGCCGGTGATCTCGCCACCGGTGAAGCGGAACGTCTTCTTGAACAGCTTCACCCAGTCGGCCTTGCTGCGCGGATGGTGTGCGTCCAGCCAGGCGGCGAAGCTGCCGTGGCTCTGGCGCAGCTGCTGGATCACTTGCGCGTTGTGGATCGCCGCCAGCACCTTCAAGCGGTTGCGGATGATGCCCGGGTCCGACAGCAGGCGCTCGATGTCCTGCTCGGCGTAGGCCGCCACGCGATCAACGTCGAACGCGTCATAGGCCGCGCGGAATCCCTCGCGCTTCTTCAGGATGGTCTCCCAGCTCAGGCCGGCCTGGTTGATCTCCAGCAGCAGGCGCTCGAACAGTTCACGCTCATCGCGCTGCGGGAAGCCATATTCATTGGCGTGGTAGTACTCGTGCACCGGATGGCCCGGGGCGATGCGGCAGTATCCGCTCATGGTGTGGCCGCCTCCGCGCGGTCGTTGCTGCGATCAATCTCCAGCTGGCCCGCCGCGCCGTCAAGCAGCAGCGTCGGCCAGCGCGGCGGCTGCATGGTCAGGCGGCCGTCGCGCAGGGCCTGCGGGGCCCCGTCCGAGGTGCGCTGGTCAACGTCCTGGAAGGAAACCTCACCCTCCTTTCTCCAGCCAGCCGGTTCACGCACGTGCAGCTGGCAGCGCGGACCGCTGTACAGACTGGTCATGCACAGCAGCACGTCGTCTTGGCCATCGCCGTCCAGGTCACGGCGCAGGGTGACGCAGCGGTTGTCGCCGGTCTTGTCGTCGTCCAGGCAATCGCCCGCGTGCAAGCGACGGTCCAGTATCGCCTGCCACCAGTCATCGGCTGGCGAGGCGGTGCCCTTGGCCTGCACGATCCGTGACTTCAGGCTGGCCAGGTCGCGCACGCCATCGTCGATGTCGTTATCCCAGCGTGACTCGCGCTTCTGCCGGGCCAGGGCCTGCACGATGATGCTGGAGGCGCGCGTGTCGGCCGCCAATGACGGTGCTTTCTGCAGCGTGCGCAGCGCCTGCACACCTCGACGGCCCAGCTCGAAACGCAGCTGATTTGCGGCGTCCGCAGTCATCAACGCCGGATCGGCGCGCAGGCGCTTCATCTGGCTGGCCAGGGTGATGCGCACCGGGTCGATCACCGGCGAGATGGCCAGCAGTGCGGTTGCCAGCACGGCCCAGCACATCCAGCGGTTGACCGGCTCAAGCCGATGCAGCCAACGCCCGTGCCGGCGCAGTGCGGCGAAGGCGTAGCCGATGGCATAGCCGGCAATCAGCACTGCCACCGCCACGCCCCAGAAGCGCGAGAGGGTCCAGCCGTACTGGCTGACCCGCAGGGACATCGCATACAGCGCCAGGCCGGCGTAGATCGGCAGTGCCAGCAGGCTGGCCTCGACCAGCCGGCGCAGCCATGCCGGGTAGGGCGGGGTGCCGTCGTCGTGCTGGTAGACCGCGTTGGCCAGGCTGATCAGCAGCACCGCCAGCACCAGCAGCAGGCTGGCGGCCGAACGCGTGGCCCACAGCGGCGCCAGCCCGGTGAACGGCAGCGACAGCACGAACAGCACCGCGATGAACGACAGCAATGGCAGCAGGCCGCGGCAGATCGCGAAGAGCACCTGGCGGGTGATCTGCATCGCGCGATGCTGGGTGCGCCCGATCAGCACGCCGAAGCCTGCCAGCATGCCGGTGGCCAAGGCGATGAAGGCATCGCTGCCGAACAGGACGTGGAAAAAGTCGACCTTGACCATCCGGAACAGCGCCGCCCACAGCCACAGCAGCAGCCAGGTCAAGCCGGTGAACACCGCCGCCAGCACCAGGGTCAGCCCGTTCTGCCAGGCGCGTTCGAACAACGCGCCATAGTCGGCCCGCCAATGTCCGGCATGCAGGCGGAACTGCCACCACGGCAGGGCAATGAACGTGGCAACGGCCAGGCAGATCGAGAGCGGAACCTGCAGCACGGCCGCATACAGCGCGGTTTCTCCGCTCAGGTTCCAGGCGGTCCAAGCGGCCAGGGCGAGGACCAGCAACGAGGCCAACCCGGCGTGCAGCCACAGGCGCCAGGCCTTCAGATCGACCAGCGTCAAGGCCACTGCGGTGGGCACGGTCAATACCCAGGCATACCAGCAGTAGCGCCAGCCGATGTCCCGGAACGGCCATTGATCCGCCAGTTCCTGGGCCGCGAAAAGCATCAGCCCCTGCAGCAGTGCGATCAACACGATCATGCTGCGGGTGGGCCATGACAGCGTTGCATCCTGCTGCATCGGGTCGTCCTCCTTGCAAGAGCGCCATCCTAGCCCATCCCTTCGCGCCCGCATCCGGTCGCAGCGGTTAGAATGGCGCCCATGCCAGTAATGCCGACTTCCCTCGCCAATCACCTGCTCGTGGCGCTGCCGTCGCTGATCGACGCCACCTTCGCCCGCACCGTCGCGCTGATCTGCCAGCACGACGAGAACGGGGCAATGGGGGTGCTGGTCAACCAGCCGTCCGAGTACACCCTGGGCGAGGTGCTTGCGCAGATGGAGATCGCTACCGGCGATGGCGTCCTGCAGGCGCGTCCGGTGCTCAATGGCGGACCGGTGCATCCCGAGCGTGGCTTCGTCATCCATGACGACGCGCGCGCGTGGGATTCCAGCCTCGTCGTCGGTGAGGGCCTGTACCTGACCACCTCGCGTGACATCCTTGAGGCGATGGCGCGTGGCGAAGGCCCGGCCAATGCCGTGGTCACCCTGGGCTGCGCGGGCTGGAGTGCCGGCCAGCTGGAAAGCGAACTGTCCGAAAACAGCTGGCTGACCGTGCCGGCCGATGCCGAACTGGTGTTCCAGCTGCCGCTGGAACAGCGCTGGCAGGGCGCCGCGTCGCGCATTGGCGTCGATCTGTTCCGGCTGACCGATTACAGCGGCCATGTCTGAGCCGGCCCTCATCCGTCGCGATGGCACCGTACTCGGTTTCGATGTCGGCTCGCGCCGGATCGGCGTGGCGATCGGCAGTGCCTTCGCCGCGCATGCGCGTGCGGTGGCCGTGGTCGATGTGCACGGCAATGGCCCCGACTGGGCGGCGATCGAACGCCTGCTCAAGGAATGGAAGCCCGATGGCCTGGTGGTTGGCGATCCGCTGACCCTGGACGGCCAGGACCAGCCCAACCGCAAGCGCGCGCAGGGCTTTGCCCGCCAGCTGCGGGAACGTTTCAAGCTGCCGGTGGTGATGATCGACGAGCGTTCCAGCTCGGTCGAGGCCGCCCGCCGCTTCGCCGTCGAGCGCGCCGAAGGGCGCAAGCGTCGCCGCGACGCGGCTGCGCTCGATGCCGTGGCTGCGGCGGTGATCATCGACCGCTGGTTGTCGTCGCCGGACGACGCCATTCCCATTCCCTGACGATACGAACCCCGCCATGACCGCCCAGCAACTCGATGACTCCGGCCGCCTGCGCCACCTGTTGACGCTTGAAGGTCTTCCCCGCGACACCCTGGTGCAACTGCTCGACCGCGCTGGCCAGATCCGCGATGCCGCGGTCGGCCGTGTCGGTAACAAGCGCCACGTGCTGGGCGGATCGGCGGTGTGCACGTTGTTCTTCGAACCCTCCACCCGTACCCGCAGCTCGTTCCATCTGGCGGCGCAGCGGCTGGGTGCGGACGTGCTGAACTTCGACGCCTCCACCTCGTCCACGCGCAAGGGCGAAACCGCCTGCGACACGCTGAAGAACCTGGAAGCGATGGGCGTGCGCGGTTTCGTGGTGCGCCACCCCGATGACGGCGCCGTGGCGGCGCTGGCTGCGGTGGCGGGCGAGGGCACCGCGCTGGTCAATGCCGGCGACGGCCGCAGCTCGCACCCGACCCAGGGCCTGCTGGACATGCTGACCCTGCGCCAGGCCAAGGGCCCGGACTTCTCGAAGATGAAGGTGGTGATCGTCGGTGACGTCAAGCACTCGCGCGTGGCCCGCACCGACCTGCATGCCCTGCGCACGCTGGGCGTGGGCGAGATCCGCGTATGCGGCCCGCAGTCGCTGCTGCCTGACGACGACACCCTCAAGGGCTGCGTGGTCGGTGATGATTTCGACGCGATGCTGGAAGGCGTCGACGCGCTGATGATGTTGCGCCTGCAGCGCGAGCGCATGGAAGAAGGCCTGGTGCCGTCGCTGGAGCAGTACCACGCACAGTACGGCCTGAACACCGCACGCCTGGCCCGCGCCGGCAAGGATGCCGCCGTGCTGCACCCGGGGCCGATCAACCGCGGCGTGGAAGTGACCGATGAAGTGGCCGACGGCCCGCAGTCGTGGGTGCTGCGCCAGGTCGCCAACGGCGTCGCCGTACGCATGGCCGTGCTGGAAACCCTGCTGGGTTGATTGCCTCCGATTGCTGCGTTGGTGCGTGCCAACCTGGGTTGGCACGTGCACTGCTTTGGTAGATGCCAACCTTGGTTGGCACTATCCGTCCGTGCTGAATGCCTCCGGTCGATCACCCAAGGCCTCGAGCTCCCACTCGCACCATGCGTGCCGATACTGCCCCAACTGCGTCGTCAGACCCGCCCTGATCGGATTGCCCATCAGGTACATCGCATGCCGGTACAACGATTCGTCCGAGCGGATCGCATGATCGTGGTAGCAGGCCTGCCAGAAGCGCCCGCCCCTTCCCAACAACCGGTTTGCCTGCTGCGCCGTGCGCGATTTGAAGCGCTTCATGACGGTTTCCAGTGTTCCCGCACGTAGTTCGAGCAGCCAGTGGATGTGATCGGGCATGACCACGTAGGCGATCGAGCGGGTGAAGCCTTCCTGATCCAGCCTCTGGAATTCCTGGATTGCCAGGGCTGCGGCAGCGTCGTTGGCGAACAGGGGCGCACGACGATCCACGACGGTAGTCAGGATGTAGCTGAGACCGATGCTGGAGCGACGGCCGAGCAGGAGGCGGACGTTTTGCATGCCGCAAGCTTGGGCGGACACGCTTGCGACGGACATCGGGGAATGGCTTGATCTTGGGTAGGCTGGTGCCAACCAAGGTTGGCATCTACCAGAAGGGGGCCAACCAAGGTTGGCCTCTACCGGAGCAAGCGCTCAGCGCTTCTGGGCGAACAGCCACGCCCACATCGCCGCGTCGGCGTAGGTGGCATCCCAGGCATTGTGGTTGCCCTCCGCGTACTCGGTATAGCGCACGTCGCGCGCGCCGGCGGTCTGGAACGCTGCATGCAGCCGGCGATCATCATCCGGTGGCACCACGTCATCCAGCGCGCCGTGGAAGATCCAGATCGGGGTGCGCTGCAACCGTTGCGCGATCACCGCATAGGGATCCGCTTCGTTCGCCACCTGCTCGACGAACAGGGTAGGGCGTACCGCACGTGGTGCCAGCACCGCACCGCACACCGGCACGATCGCGGCAAAGCGCTTCGGATCGTCCAGCGCGATGTTCCAGCTGCCATAGCCGCCCATCGACATTCCGGTCAGGTACTGCCTTGCCGGGTCAGCGCCGAACTCGGCGATCGTGGCGTCCAGTGCCGCAATCGCCACGCGGTTGTTGCGGCCGCTCCATTCCTCGTCGCCGGGAACCTGCGGAAACACCGCCAGCGCGGGGAAGTCGGCCGCGTGCCGACGCAGGTACGGGCCCAGGCCTGCGTGGGTCTGCTTCACGCCATCGCCGCCGCGCTCGCCGGAGCCGTGCAGGAACAGCACCACCGGCAGCGGACCAGCCGCGCGCGCGGCAGCGGCCGGTATGAACACCTGGTAGTAGGCGGTGTCGCCGTCCACCTTCACCGCACGTGCCTCGAAGTGGCCGCGGGCACCGGGCGGCGTACTGGCACACCCGGTCAACATCAGCAGGGCCAGCAGCGGCAGCCAGCGCAGAAGCGATCGAAGCATTGCGGTTCCCATGAGGGCGATGTCGCCTCGATGGTAGTGCGCCGCGACCGGCCCGGCATCGTGCGCCGCATCACTGCGGGCGCGGGAAGCTGGCGATGATCTCCAGCTGCTCCTGTGCTTCGGCATTGCCGCCTGCGGCTGCGGCCTGCACCTGCGCCATGTCCGGGTGCAGCACCACCAGCAACGGGTTGTCGCACACCGGGCACACATACTCGGTGGCGTCCTCGTCCAGTTCCATCACCATTGCCCGCGAACTGCCTTTCCACTCGCAGGCGGCACAGGTGTGAAGCTGGTCGCGCCAACCCGGCGCAAAGTAGTTTTCGATCGTCGTTGCCATGGCAGTTCCAGTCAGTGCAGCAGGACCATGGTGGCCAGGCCGAGGAAAGTAAAGAAGCCCATCGAGTCGGTCACCGCTGTCAGGAAGATGCCGCTGGCCAGCGCCGGATCGAAGCCGAAGCGCTTCAGGCCCAGGGGCACCAGCACGCCGGCCAGTGCCGCGAACAACAGGTTGCAGGTCAGCGCGATGGCGATCACGGCCGAGAGTCCGGGCGAGTGGAACCAGGCGAGCACGATCAGGCCCAGCACCGAACCGAGCACCACGCCATTGAGCAGGGCCACCCGCACTTCCTTCCACAGCAGCGTGCGTGCGTTGGAACTGCCGACCTGGCCCAGTGCCAGGCCGCGCACCATCAGTGCCAGCACCTGGGTGCCGGCGTTGCCGCCGAGTCCGGCGACGATCGGCATCAACACCGCCAAGGCGACCAGCTTGTCGATGGTGCCCTCGAAGTGGCCGACCACGCTGGAGGCCAGGAAGGCTGTGCACAGATTCACCGACAGCCACATCAAGCGGCGGCGCATCGCGCGCCAGACCGGGCTGAACAGGTCCTCGTCCTCGTCCAGGCCGGCGGCGCCCAGCGCCTGGTGCTCGGCCTGGCCACGGATGATGTCGACCACGTCATCGATGGTGATGCGGCCGATCAGGATGTTGTTGTCATCCACCACCGGCGCGGAGATCCAGTCATGGTCGGAGAACTGCCGCGCCACTTCCTGGTCGCTCTCGCCGACATCGATGGCAGGCTGCTCATCGTCGATCAGGCGGTTGATCGGGGTGGTGTCTTCGTGGGTCACCAGCGAGGCCAGCGACACCCGGCCCAGGTACTGGTGGCGGCGGCTGACCACGAACAGGTGATCGGTGTGGTCCGGCAGTTCGCCGCGCAGGCGCAGGTAGCGCAGCACCACATCGACGTTGACGTCGGCGCGTACCGTCACCACGTCCGGGTTCATCAGGCGGCCGGCGCTGTCCTCGGGGTAGGACAGCACCTGCTCCAGGCGCTCGCGGTTCTCGCGGTCCATCGACTTGAGGACTTCGTCGATGACCGTGTCCGGCAGGTCTTCGACCAGATCGGCCAGATCGTCGATGTCGAGGTCTTCGACCGCGGCGATGATTTCGTCCGGGTCCATGTCCGCGAGCAGGCTTTCGCGCACGTCGTCGCCGACGTGGACCAGCACCTCGCCATCGTCTTCCGGATCGACCAGGCCCCAGACGATCTCACGCTTGCCCGGCGGCAACGATTCGAGCAGGTTGCCGATCTCGGCCGGCGCCAGGGTATTGACCAGACGGCGTACCGGGCCCAGCCGACCGCTGTCCAGTGCATCGGACAGCATCCGCAACTGGCGCGCAGTCTTGTCGTGGCGTACGGCCTCAGCCATCGCAGCTCCCGCGGGATAAGAAAAGCCGCGATCCCAGCAAGGATGCGGCAACAGGGGTGTTCAGCGTGTCATTATCGCAAGGGGATGTTTCAGCGCATACCCCGCTGGCCACAGGCCACTGGGGTCCACGCATGCCACCTCATCCCCCGCCTGTCGGCGCGCTCCTTGAACAACAAGGGGCTGCTGCTCCAGATCGAATCCGCCGGGCATGGCCCGGCGCTACCAAAGGTGACACGCGGCGGTAGCGCCGGGCCGTGCCCGGCGAGCGCGTAGCGCGGGGGTCAGGACGCGTCCGCCACAAGCGCCAGCCAGCGCTCGATGCCGCGGCGGTCACGCATGCCCAGCAGCTTCGGTGCGCGGGCGCGCAGGGCTCCCAGATCGGCATCACGGACAGCACGACGTACTTCCAGCAGGGTGCCCGGGTGCAGGCTGAACTCGGTCAGGCCCAGTGCCAGCAGCAGCGGGGTCATCCGTGCGTCGCCCGCGATTTCGCCGCATACCGCCACCGGAATGCGATGGCGTGCGCCGGTCTCGATCACCATCTGCAGCAGGCGCAGCACGGCCGGATGCAGCGGCGAATACAGTTCGCCCAGGGCTTCGTTGTTGCGGTCGGCGGCCAGCAGGTACTGCACCAGATCGTTGGTGCCGATCGACAGGAAGTCGACCAGATCGATGAAGCTCTCCAGCGCCAGCGCGGCGGCGGGTACTTCGATCATCGCGCCCAGTGGCACATGCTCGGCCACCATGTGGCCCTCGGCGCGCAGCTGCTCGCCCAGTTTCAGCATGCGCCGGCGCACCGCCAGCAGTTCGTCGCGGGTGCTGACCATGGGCACCAGCACGCGCAGCTTGCCGTAGGCCGAGGCACGCAGGATCGCGCGCATCTGGGTGTCGGCCACCTTGGGCCGCGCCAGCGACAGGCGCACGCCGCGCAGGCCCAGCGCCGGGTTTTCCTCGTTGCTCAGGGTCAGGCCGGTGCGGTCGGCCTTGTCTGCACCCAGGTCGAGGGTGCGGATGGTCACCGGCCGGCCACTCATGCCCAGCGCCGCATCGCGGTAGGTCTGGAACTGTTCTTCTTCGTCCGGCAGCTCGTTGCGCTGCAGGAACAGGAATTCGGTGCGGTACAGGCCCAGGCCGTGGGCGCCCAGCGCATGCGCCTGGGTCACATCTTCCAGCGATTCGGCGTTGGCCAGCAGTGCGATGTCGACCTGGTCGCGGGTACGGCTGGGCTTGCTGCGCAGGCGGCCGAGCTCGCGCTGCTCGCGTGCGTGCTCCTTCAGGCGCGCCCGGTAATCACGCAGGTTATCGGCCTGCGGGTTGACGGTGATGCTGCCGTCGGCGCCATCGATGATCAGCACGTCGCCGTCGATCACCTTGTTCAGCAGCTGCGGCACGCTGACGATCAACGGCAGGTGCAGGCTGCGGGCAAGGATCGCACTGTGCGAAAGCGCGCTGCCAGCGCTGGTGACGATACCGACCACACCGTGCGATTGCAGCTGGGCCAGCTCGGAAGGGGCGATGTTGTCGCAGACCAGGATTTCGCCGGCCAGGCCCTTCACCGCTGCGGGCCGTTCCGGCTGCAGGAACGCGTGGATGCGCCCGATCACATGGTCGAGATCGTCCATGCGGCTCTTCAGGTAGGCATCGTCCATGCCGTCGAAGACTTTGGCCAGGCGGTCGCGCTGCAGGCGCAGCGCGTAGCCGGCACTGTAGGGACCACTGCGGATCAGTTCGTCCAGGCCGAACAGCAGTTCGGGATCGTCCAGCAGCAGTGCATGCAGGTCGAGGAACTCGCCAACTTCCTGGTTCAGCGCGCCATGCAGGCGCTGGCGCAGCTCGTGCATCTCCGTGCGCGCCGCGTCCACGGCGCGATGCAGGCGTGCCAGCTCGGATTCAACCTGGGAGGGGGCGACGCGCTGTTCGGCTACTTCCAGTGCATGCGGCAGGCGCACGCGGGCGCGGCCCATTGCCGTGCCGCGGGCGGCGCCGTGGCCGGCCAGCAGCTGTACCGGCCGTTGGCCGGTAGGGGTTTGGCCGGCGCGCGCGCGCGGCACGCTCAGTTGTCCTCGTCGAAGCGACGCTCGAACAGGTCGACCACCGCATCCATCGCGGCGACTTCGTCTTCGCCGTTGATGCGGATGGTGACCGGCGTGCCTTGCCCGGCCGCCAGCAGCATCACGCCCATGATGCTCTTGGCGTTGATCTCACGGCCCTTGGCGGCCATGGTCACGTTGCAGCGGAACGGCGCCAGGGTCTGCACCAGCTTGGCGGTGGCCCGGGCATGCAGGCCCAGGCGGTTGCTCACAGTGAGTTCTCGTTCAAGCATCGTCGACTATCGCTCCATTACGGGTGCCCGCCGCCGCAGTGGCGGGCAGTTGATCCAGTCCCTGTTCCGGATAATTCATCACCCGCAGCAACATCGGCAGACTCAGCGCCGACACCCGGCGAACCGGGGTCCCCAACCGGGCCAGCTGCCCGGCAAGGTTGGCAGGGCTGGCGCCGTACAGGTCGGTCAGGATCAGCACGCCATCGCCCCCATCGACCCGCCGCAGAGCGGCCGAGGCGAGCGGGAGCAGAGCATCCAGGTCTGCGTCGAACGGTACTTCGAAAGCTTCGGTCTTCAGCGGCAACTGCCGCAGAAGCCGGGTCGCCACGTCGAGCAGGGCGATCCCGACCCCAGGATGTGTTACGAGGAGAATGCCACAGGTCATTACTGCACGTTAACAGGTCAAGGTGAATTGGCGATAGCAGCAGGAGAGGGGCACTGTGTCCCGTATTCAGCGTTGTTCGGGTCAGAGCCCTTTTTCGTTGAAAAAGGGATCCGACTCCATCCGTTTTTTCGATGCCTGACAGAGATTCATCCACGCATGGCGTGGATCTACCGTGTCGACCAAGGTCGACACCTACCCACAGTGCAACTCCGACCCGCCGCGATCTGTCAGAGGCGGGGCGGTGTGGGGGTGCAGGACCGTTGGCGCCATGGATGGCGCCATCGAGCCCCCAAGGATGGGTTTACGGCGTGTCCTGCGCGCCCACACCGCCTCGCCATCCAAGGGAATCCGATGTTGCTGTTGCTTCGGCTGTTGCTGTTGACGTTGCCGTGGTTTCTGCGGGTGCCGGGCGCAGCCCGGCCGACCCCCTCAATCCTGTTCGCGGTGGTACGTCGCCACGTCTTCCCAGCCCATCTCACGCGCATGGCGGGCCAGGCGTTCGGCCAGGAACACCGAGCGGTGCTTGCCGCCGGTGCAACCGAAGGCCACCGTCACATAGCTGCGGGTGCCATCGCCCAGCTTGGGCAGCCAGGTATCCAGGAAATCCATCAGCTGCGCCAGGTAGCGCTGCACATCCGGCTGCGCTTCCAGGTAGTCGCGCACGCCGGGTTCGCGGCCGCTCAACGCACGCAGTTCCGGATCCCAATGCGGGTTGGGCAGCACGCGCGCGTCGAACACGAAGTCGGCCTCGGCCGGTACGCCACGCTTGTAGGCGAACGATTCGAACAGCAGCGACAGGCGGCTGGCATGGCCCATCGCAAATTCAGTGATGATCCGGCGCCGCAGCTGGTGCACGTTCAACGCACTGGTATCGATCACCGCATCGGCTTCGCGGCGCAGCGGCGCGATCAGCTCGCGCTCACGGGCAATCGCTTCGGGCAGCGACAGGCCCAGCTGGCTCAGCGGGTGCCGGCGGCGGGTGTCGGCGTAGCGCTTGAGCACCGTTTCATCGCTGGCCTCGAAAAACAGCACCTTGGCGTCGACGCCGGCATCGGTGGCCAGCTGCCGCCAGCTGGACAACTGGGTCAGGTCGCTCTGCCCACGCACGTCGATGCCCACCGCCAACCGGCGCGATGCCGCGCCGTCATGGTGGCTCAGCACATTGCGCACGAAATCCGGCAGCAGCTGGATCGGCAGGTTGTCCGAACAGTAGTAGTCCTGGTCCTCGAAGGTCTTCAGGGCGACGGATTTACCCGAGCCGGACAGGCCACTGACGATGATCAGGGTCGGGGCGGTGGGAATGACGGTGCTCATGGACGGGCTCTTCGAAGGACAGGGAGGTCAGGGCGTTCGCCGTTCCAGCAGGTTGCTGTGGCGGGCGATGAACATCGCCGCCGGGTCGATACCCTTGGTACGCAGAATGTGCAGGCGGGTGGCCGCCTCGGTCAGGACGGCCAGGTTGCGGCCGGGCATCACCGGCAGGGTGATCAGCGGCACGTCCAGGTCCAGCACGTGGCGCGTGCCCGAGTCGCCGGTCAGGCGCTCGTAACCATGGGGGGTGGGCTCGGTCATCGGCTTGGTCAGGTGGACGATCAGCCGAAGGTACTTGTTCTTCTTTACAGCGGTGTCGCCAAACATCTCGCGCACGTTCAGCACGCCCAGGCCGCGCACTTCCAGCAGGTCCTGCAGCAGTTCCGGGCAGGTGCCATCGAGCACGTCGGGGGCGATCTGGGTGAACTCGGGGGCGTCGTCGGCCACCAGGCGGTGACCGCGGCTGAGCAGTTCCAGGGCCAGCTCGCTCTTGCCTGATCCCGCTTCACCGGTGATCAGCACGCCGATGGAGTAGATCTCCATGAACACGCCATGCAGGATTACCCGCGGCGCCAGCGTCCGGGCCAGGTGGTAGGACAGATGGTTGAGCAGTTCGTGGCCGCGCTTGGGTGACAACCACAGCGGCGTGCCGGATTCATCGGCGGCCGCGCGCAGGTCTTCCGGGCACGGCTGGTTGCGGGTCAGCACCAGCGCCAGCGGATGCGACTGCATGATCTTTTCGATGGTTTCCCAGCGCTGGCGTGGTTCCAGCGCGTCCAGCCAGGACAGTTCCTCGGTACCGAGGATCTGCACCTTGTTGGGATAGATCGCATTGAGATAGCCGGCCAGCGAAGGGCGTCGCGAGACCGTATTGCCGGCCTCCAGCTCACGCTTCTCGCCGGATTTGCCCGCTGCCCAGCGCAGGCCGAGCCGCTCTCGCTGCTGTTCGAACAGTTCGCGGGCAGTGATGCTGGTATTCATGCGGCGCTCGCCGGTGGGGTCAGGTCCAGGGCCTGGCGCAGTTCCCGTGCATCACCGGCCTCGCGCAGCGCCTGGCGGATGCAGGGCGCGGAAAACAGCTCGGCCAGCTCGGACAGCAGCATCAGGTGTTGATGGGTGTAGTGGGCGGGAACGGCCATGGCGAACACCAGGTCCACCGGCTCGTCACCACCGAAATCGACCGGGGTCTGCAGACGCAGCAGCGCGCCACGGGGGCGATCCAGGGTCGGCGCACGACCATGCGGGATGGCGATGCCGTAGCCGATCGCGGTACTGCCCAACGCCTCGCGCTGGCACAGGTTGAGATAGATCTGTTCGGCGTTGGCCTGGCGGCAGGCCAGCAATCCGGCCGCGGCCTGCAGGACGCTGTCGCGGTCGGTGGCCGTGCAGAGCTGGGTCTGCACGGCCGCCAGGAGGTCAGTCAGGGGCATGTCTGCGGGGAGCGGTGGCGATCAGCCACCATTGTCGCCCACCGGCAGCGGTGCGTGCTGCTGTTTTTTCTCCTTGTGCTTGATCACCAGGCGGTCAAGCTTGTCCGCCAGCAGGTCGATCGCCGCATACATGGTCTGCGCATTGGCTTCAGCGTGCAGGGTCTGACCCGGAATATTGAGGCTGGCATCGACGTGGTGTTCAGTCTTCTGCAGCTTGAGCGTCACCCGCGCTTCGCAGTGCTGGTCGAAGTGTTTGCCGATCCGGGCCAGCTTCTCCTCTACATAGGACTGCAGGGCCGGGGTGACTTCGACATCTTTGCCAAACGTTTCGATGCGCATCGGGTTTCTCCTTTGATCGGATGTGCCAATGAACCTCTCCGCCGGGCGCGGCGGCGCGTCAAACGATTCTGACTCTTTCGTGCGAGGCGGAGATGTTCATGGCCTCACGATACTTCGCCACGGTGCGGCGCGCTACTGGGATTCCCGACGATTTGAGCAGGTCAGCCAGCTTGGCGTCAGAAAGCGGCTTGCGTGGGTTCTCGTCATCGATCAGGCGCCGGATCATGGCCTGGATGGCGGTGCTGGACGCTTCGCCGCCGCCTTCGGTGTCGATGCCCGAAGCGAAGAAGGCGCGCAGCGGCAGGGTGCCGCGTGGCGTACGCACATGTTTGCGGGCGATCGCGCGCGATACGGTGGATTCGTGCAGGCCCAGTTCGCCGGCGATCTCGCGCAGGGTCAACGGGCGCAGTGCCTGTTCGCCGAATTCAAGGAAGCCGGCCTGCTGCTGGATCAGGCTTCGCACTACCCGCAACAGCGTCTCGCCTCGCGCCTGCAGGCCCTTCAGCAGCCAGCGCGCCTCCTGCAGTTGGCCGCGCAGATAACCGGCATCGGCGTCACCGCAGCGGCGGATCATCTGCTCGTAACCGCGGTGGATCACCAGCTTGGGGCCGGCATGGGCGGCCAGCGCGGCGCGCCAGATGCCGTTCTGCCGCCATACGACGACGTCGGGCACCACGTAGGTGTCCTGGGCGAGCGGGGCGATCTGGGTGCCGGGGCGCGGGTCCAGCGAGCGCAGCAGGGCCACGGCGGTCTCGACCTCGGCCAGCGGCTGCTTCAACTGCTGGGCCAGGCCGGTCACGCCCGAGCGCGGCAGTTGTTCCAGTGGGCCGGCAGCAACCTGCCGGGCCAGGGCCAGGCACGGGGTGTCGGCAGGAAGCACGTCCAGCTGCAGTTGCAGGCATTCGCCGAGGCTGCGTGCGGCCACGCCTACGGGGTCGAAGCGCTGGATCTGGTGCAGCACGGTCAGGATTTCGTCTTCACCGGCGTGGATTGCCGGCAACAGCGCTTCGGCGATGGCCGAGAGCGGCTCGCGCAGATAGCCGTCGTCTTCCAATGAATCGATCAGCGCGGCGCCGATGCTGCGGTCGCGCTTGGACAGGTGGGTCAGGTGCAGCTGCCACAGCAGGTGGTCGGCCAGGGTTTCGGTTTCGGCAACGCGTTCGGCGGCACTGCCGTTGTCGTCGTCGTCATCGAAACTACCGCCGCTGCCGCCACTGCTCCAGTCCAGCTCGGCAGGCGCCCAGTCGTCGCCGCTGCTTTCAGCGTTGTCGGGTGGGGCGTCATTGTCGCCGCCCGCGTCCTCGCTGCTGCCGTCCTTGTCGACACCGGCGCCTTCGTCGCTGCTGTCCGACCAGTCCAGCAGCGGATTGCTCTCCACCGCCTGGGCGATTTCCAGCTCCAGCTCGGTCGTGGACATCTGCAGCAGCTTGATCGCCTGCTGCAGCTGGGGCGTAAGCACCAGCTGCTGTCCCAACGATGTCTGCAGCCGAGTCTTCATGCCTGTGCCGAACGGAAGGGAGAGGGCCCGGCGGCCGCGGTTACAGCTTGAAGGAATCCCCAAGGTAGACGCGACGCACGTCGGCATTGTCCAGGATCGCCTCGGGCGAGCCCTGGGCCAGTACGGTGCCCTCTGCGAGGATATACGCGCGGTCGCAGATTCCCAAGGTCTCGCGCACGTTGTGGTCGGTGATCAGCACACCGATGCCGCGTTGCTTGAGATGGGTGACGATGCGCTGGATTTCACCGACCGAGATCGGGTCGACACCGGCGAAGGGTTCGTCGAGCAGGATCAGCCGCGGTTTGGCGGCCAGTGCACGGGCGATCTCGCAGCGACGGCGCTCACCACCGGACAGGCTGGCGCCGAGCTGTTCGGAAACATGCCCAAGCTGCAGTTCGTCGAGCAGGCTGTTCAGTTCGCGCTCGCGGCCCGCCGAATCCAGGTCCTCGCGCAGTTCCAGCACCAGGCGCAGGTTGTCGGCCACGGTCAGCTTGCGGAACACCGACGGTTCCTGCGGCAGGTAGCCCACGCCCTGCTTGGCGCGGGTGTACATCGGATCGCCGGTGATGTCCTTGCCGTCCAGCACGATGCTGCCGGCATCGGCACCGACCAGGCCGACGATCATGTAGAAGCAGGTGGTCTTGCCGGCACCGTTGGGACCGAGCAGGCCAACCACTTCACCGGCGTCCAGGGTCAGCCCGAAGTCCTTGACGACTTCGCGCTGCTTGTAGCGTTTGCGCAGGCCAGTTGCGACGAGCATTACTTCTTGCCTCCAGCCGGAGCCGGAGCGGCAGCAGGCGTCTTGTTCTTCGGCGGAATCACGGTGCGCACGCGGCTGCCATCACCGCCGGAGTTCATTTCACCGCTGCGGGTGTTGTAGACCATGCGCTGGCCCGCATTGGTGCCGCGCGCGCTGGTGACCTTGTAGTTGCCGGTCAGGGTGATGATCTCGGTGGTGATGTCGTAGTCGATCCGGTCGGCCACCGCATCCATCCAGGTGCCATCGTCGAGCTGCTGCTTCATCTTGGCCTGCTTGCCGGTGAACACCGCACGCACGGCTTCGCCGCCCTTGAGGTAGATCTCCGCTTCGGACGAGCGCAGGTCCAGGGTGCCCTGGGTGATGATCACGCCACCGGACAGCACGGTCTTGCCATCACCGGTGAGGGTGCCGGACTGCGCACCGGAATCAATGTTCATCGCTTCATTGCGGTCCGTCGACTTGGCAAAGGCGACAGCGGGGACAAGAAGACTGAGTGCGAGCACGGCTGCAAAGGGAATCTTCATCGGGGTCCGTTCTACCGGTGGTGGCCCTCCGGCGGGACCGGGGGCGGCGGGTGGGGGCTGCCTGCTTCGCGCCTGTCGGAAGACGTCGCGGGCGGGCGGCGGAATCAGCGCTTGGGCGTGTAACGGCCCTTGGACTGGCTGAGGAAATGATACGTGTTGTTCTTCGAATCCACCTCGAACCCGACGCCGGACTGCTCCATGCCGGGCCGGGTCATGGTCACCAGGGCATCGGTGCGGGCGCGGTTGTCCTTCGGGAATACATCCAGGTGGTCGGTGCGGAAGGTGGTCGGGACCACGCCCGGGCCGGCCGGGCTGTCGCCGGCGACGTTGCCCCGCAGCTTCATCTCGTCGCCCTTGGCACTGAGCCAGCCGGTCTGGGCGCGCAGCGTCCAGTGCTTGCCGTCCTTGTCGGGCATTTCGAACAGCGGCGTGGTGATGTTGAGCGTCTGGTCGCCACGCTGGCGTTCCAGCAGGGGCGCGCGCAGGGTGGTCGATTCCTTGCCATGTTCGTCCAGGGCGACGATCTGGAAATCGTGCAGGATGTAGTCCACGCCGGCGTCCTGGCCTTCGACGGCAGGTGCCTTTTCGCGGTTGCGCAGCGCCGCCCAGCTGCTCAGCAGGGCGGCCAGCAGCAGGCCGACGCCGAGGATCATCCGCCAGTTCAGGGTGGGGGCATTCATGCGCCGAACCTCGCCAGCACGGCGTCCACGCGGCCCTGCGCGGCCAGCAGCACGTCGCACAGCTCGCGCGCGGCACCACGGCCACCGTCAGCACGGGTGATCCAGTGCACGCGCTCGGCGATCCACGGATGGGCATTGGCCGGAGCCACCGCCAGGCCGACCGCGCCCAGTGGCGCCAGGTCGGGCAGGTCGTCACCCATGAAGGCCACCTGCTCCAGGCCGATGCCGTGCTGGGCGCACAGCGCCTGCACGCTGGCCAGCTTGTCGCCGACGGCAATCTGGGTGTCGATGCCCAGGTCGGCGCCGCGCTTGAGCGCGGACTGGCTGTTGCGCGCGGTGATCAGCACGGGGTGGATGCCGTGCTGCTGCAGCAGTTTCAGGCCCAGGCCATCCTGCACGAAGTACGCCTTGCTCTCATTGCCATCCTTGTCGTAGTACAGCCGACCGTCGGTGAGGGTGCCGTCCACGTCGAAGCAGGCCAGGCGGATACCGGCCGCAACGGCATGCAGGTGGGTGGGGAAGGCGGGCAGGGGGGACCAGGGCATCAGGGCATCGGACTCGGTGGTTGCGGGCTCGTTGGTACAGACTGAATGGGGTCTACGGACTGTCGGTTAAACCACCCGCGCCCGCAACAGGTCATGAATGTTCAGGGCGCCGACCGCGCGGCCCTGGCTGTCGACCACGATCAGGCCGGTGATCTTGTGGGTTTCCATCAGCCGCGCAGCCTCCACCGCCAGCTTGTCGGCGCTGATGGTGCGCGGTTGCCGGGTCATCACATCGGCGATCCTGGCGGTGCGCACGTCCAGGTCGGTGTCCAGGGCGCGGCGCAGGTCGCCGTCGGTGAACAGCCCGATCAGCACGCCCTGGTCGTCGACCACGGCGGTCATGCCCAGGCGCTTGCGGCTCATCTCCATCAGCGCTTCGCTGAGGCTGGCGCCGACATCGACCTTGGGCAGGTCCTCGCCGGTGTGCATGACGTCGGTGATGTGCAGCAGCAGGCGGCGGCCGAGGCTGCCGGCCGGGTGCGAACGGGCGAAATCGTCGGCGGTGAAGCCGCGTGCATCCAGCAGGGCCACCGCCAGCGCGTCACCCATCGCCAGCGAGGCGGTGGTGCTGGAGGTGGGCGCCAGCGCCAGCGGGCAGGCTTCGGCCGGCACGCTCACATCCAGGTGGAAATCGGCGGCGCTGGCCAGGCTCGACTGCGGGCGGCCGGTCATGGCGATCAGCACATTGCCCTGGCGCTTGAGCACCGGCAGCAGCATCAGCAGCTCATCCGATTCACCCGAATAGGACAGGGCCAGCACCACGTCGTCCTCGGTGATCATGCCCAGGTCACCATGGCCGGCCTCGCCCGGGTGCACGTAGAACGCCGGGGTGCCGGTGGAGGCCAGGGTGGCGGCGATCTTGCGTGCCACATGGCCGGACTTGCCCATGCCGGTGGCGACTACCCGGCCGCGGCTGCCCAGGATCGCCCGGCAGGCCTGCTGGAAGGCATCGCCGAGGCGGTCGGCCACGGCGTCCAGCGCCTGCCGTTCGATCTCGAACACGCGCCGGCCACTGGCGACCAGGGCGGCAGGGTCGGCGGAACGGGGGGGCAACAGGGATTCGGCCATGCGGACGCCACGCAGCGGAAGTAGAATGGACGCACATTTTATTAGGAAAGCCCGTTGGACGCCGACACCATCCGCAATCTGATCGAAACCGGCCTGCCCGGCGCCCGCGCCGACGTGCAGGGTGACGATGGCGTGCATTTCGAAGCGACCGTGGTCAGCGAGGCCTTTGCCGGCAAGCTGCCGCTGGCCCGCCACCGGATGGTGTATGCCACTCTGGGTGACCTGATGGGCGGCGCGATCCACGCGCTCGCACTGAAAACCGTGACCCCGGCCGAAGCCGGCTGAACCGCAGAAGATCCCCAATACATGGCCAAGATCGTTGTGACCGGCGGCGCTGCGCTGCACGGTGAAGTAAGCATCTCCGGCGCCAAGAACGCCGTCCTCCCCATCCTGTGCGCGACCCTGCTGGCCGATGCGCCGGTGGAGATCACCAACGTGCCGCATCTGCACGATGTGGTCACCACGGTGAAGCTGCTGGGCGAACTGGGCGCGAACGTGACCATCGACCAGGGCACGCTCTCGCGTGGCAGCGCGATCGTGGTCGACCCGCGTCCGGTCAACCAGCATGTGGCTCCGTATGAACTGGTCAGGACCATGCGCGCCTCGATCCTGGTGCTGGGCCCGCTGCTGGCCCGCTTCGGCGCGGCCGAAGTATCGCTGCCCGGCGGCTGCGCGATCGGTTCGCGCCCGGTCGACCAGCACATCAAGGGCCTGCAGGCACTCGGTGCCGACATCGTGGTCGAGAACGGCTTCATCAAGGCCACCGCCAAGCGCCTGAAGGGTGGCCACTTCACCTTCGACATGGTCAGCGTGACCGGTACCGAGAACGTGCTGATGGCCGCAGTGCTGGCCGAAGGCACCACCATCCTCGACAACGCGGCGATGGAACCGGAAGTCACCGACCTGGCGCATTGCCTGATCGCTCTCGGCGCGAAGATCGAAGGCCTGGGCACCGCCCGCCTGGTCATCGAAGGCGTCGAACGCCTGTCCGGTGGCCGCCATGAAGTGCTGCCCGACCGCATCGAAACCGGCACCTTCCTGGTGGCCGCAGCGATGACCGGTGGCAAGGTCACCGTCAACCGTGCGCGCCCGAACACCATGGACGCGGTGCTGGCCAAGCTGGTGGAAGCCGGCGCGACCATCGAGACCACCGAAGACAGCATCACCCTGGACATGCACGGCAAGCGGCCGAAGGCAGTCAACCTGACCACCGCGCCGTATCCGGCGTTCCCGACCGACATGCAGGCGCAGTTCATGGCGCTCAACTGCGTGGCCGACGGCGTGGGCGTGATCAATGAAACGATCTTCGAGAACCGTTTCATGCACGTCAACGAGCTGCTGCGCCTCGGCGCGGATGTGCAGGTGGAAGGCCACACGGCCATCGTGCGTGGTCACGAGCGCCTGAGCGGTGCACCGGTGATGGCAACCGACCTGCGCGCGTCCGCGTCGCTGATCCTGGCCGGCTTGATGGCCGATGGCGATACCACCATCGATCGCATCTACCACCTTGATCGCGGCTACGAAAACATCGAAGAAAAGCTGTCTTCGCTCGGCGCCACCATCCGGCGCGTGGCCGCATGATCCTGCGCGGCAGGTTCAGCCGTCGCCGCAAGGCGCTGCTGGTGCTGGTGCTGATCGTGCTGGCGTGGCTGGGCTATGCCTGGTACGCCAACATCGCCATCACCAAGGGCATCGAGCAGAAGGACATGGACTGGAATGGCGACGGCACGGTAAGCCGTGACGAGATCATCCAGTCGTTCTACGCGGTTGCGGTGAACGACAGCCAGGACGGCAACCGCCATTGCCGCACGTTCGTGCGCCGATCCACGGGCGAGCAGATCCGGGTCGACTGCCGCACCGAGTTCAAGCCGGCGGAAGAAACGAAGAAATGAAAAAACGCCCGCGAAAGCGGGCGTTTTTGTGTGCGGGGCATGAATCCACGCATGGCGTGGATCGACGTTGGGCGGTAGCGCCGGGCCATGCCCGGCGAGCGCGCAGCGCGGTCGGTCAGTTCATCGCCTTGATGGTCAGGTCCAGCGCATCGCGGCCGCTCTCACGCTGCAGCATGCGCGCCGGCACCGGGAACTCCGGCACGATCCAGGCGATCAGCTCCTTGTTGCCGTCGGTGCGCGAGACCTTGGTGGCCTCGTAGCTCTTGCCGCCGACGGTGACCGATTCCTTGCCCACCACGCGGTAGGTCATGTTCTTGATGCGGCCTTCGTCGACCATGCGATAGGTCAGCGGCTTGCCGGCGGCCAGGTCGCGGGCGATGGCCAGGTTGATCAGCAGCGCGTCCATGTCGCCGGCCTTCAGGGCGATCGGTCCGGCACGGTCCGGCTTGATGTCGCCGGTCCAGGTGGCCTGGTTGCTGGTCCAGTTGTAGTTGGCCTGCACATTGCGCTTCTTCACCAGCAGCGCAGAGCGGTCCTGGCTGCTGAGCGGGCGCAACTGCCCACGCACTTCCTCGAACACGGTGGTCTGGCTCAGGTCCGCCAGCTGGTTCTTGACCTGCAGGCTGTAACGCCACTTGTTGGTGCCTTCGCTGGCCAGGGTCATGCTGCCATTGGCCTGCATGCCCATGTAGCTGGCGAGGTAGTCGGCCTTGAACGGCTGCAGGGCCATGGCCGGCAGGCTGGCCACCGACAGTGCGGCAGCGGCGATCCAGGTCAGGGGGCGGGTCAGGGTGTTCATGCTCAGACTCCTTGGTATTCGATCAGGCGCAGATCGACGCGATCTTCGCCGTCTTCACGTTGCAGGATGCGCACCGGGGTGGGGACACCGTTGGCGATCCAGAGAATGGTTTCATTGTTGCCGCCGTTGGTGCGATACACCCGCAGCGCGTTGTAGGACAGGTCGCCGACCTCGACGTTCTCGGTCTGCGCCGCGGCCTGGTAATCGTGCTGGCGCACCTTGCCCATGTCGACGTAGCGATAGTGCATGGCCGCGCCGGGACGGGCGTCGCGCATGATCGCCAGGTTGATCAGCAACGCGCTCTGGTCGCCGGCCTGCAGTGGAATCGGCTGGGCGCGCTTCTTTTCCACGTCGCCGCTCCATTGCGCGGTACCGGCCTGCCAGTTGTAGGTGCCGACCGCCTTCTTGCCCAGGAACAGGCCCTTGCGCACCGTGCTCTGGCTGAGCGGCGCATACACACCGCTGCGCTCCTCGAACACCGTGCTCTGCTCGATGTTCAGGCCGAGCACGCTGGCAAAGCCGCGGCGGCCGACCACCTGCATGTCCACCCGCCACTGGCTGCCGCCGGTGTGGGTGACCTGCATGGTCGCATCGCCTGCTTCCTTGCCCTTGAAGAACGCCTGGTAGGTCGCGCTGAACGGCTGCAGCGGCGGCGGCTCCCAGGCCAGTGCAGGCAACACCGGCGGCGCCACCTCCGCAGTTGCCTGCGCAGCGGGCGCTGTTGCCTGGCCCCAGCCCGCACAGGCGAGGACGGCAAGCGGCAGCAGCAGAGTTGTACGCAGCAGGGACGTGGTCTTCATGGCCGACAGGAACCGCAGGAGGGGAGCAGGATGCCAGCCCCGCAGTCAGCGGGGCGTGTGCACGGGCGTTACCGGTTCAGGTTTCCGGCGGAATCTAGAGCCAAGGGGCTAAACAGGGGGTGACCGTCGAACATCGGCCGGCCTTCCCGTTCAGCCAGGCGGCCTGCACAGAGCAGTTCCAGGGTGGCGATCAGCAGCGGATGCTCCACCGCAAGCACGCGTTCGGCCAGGGTCTGCGCATCGTCGCCGGCAAGCACCGGAACCCGGGCCTGCGCCAGCACCGCGCCGGCATCCAGTTCCGGCACCACCAGGTGCACGCTGGCGCCGTGCTCGCTATCGCCGGCCTCAAGCGCCCGTGCATGGGTGTGCAGGCCCTTGTGCAACGGCAGCAGCGAGGGGTGGATGTTGACCAGGCGGCCAGTGAACCGCTGTACGAAATCGGCGCCCAGAATGCGCATGTAGCCGGCGCAGACGATCCAGTCCGGCGTGGATGCTGCCAGCGCATCACCCAGCGCCTGCTCGTAGGCGGCGCGGTTGCTGAATTCCTTCGGCGCATGCCCCCAGCGCCGATCCGTTGCCACCCGCTCCAGGGCGGTCGCATCGGGACGATCGGAGAACACGCCGACAATCTCGGCCTGTAGTCGCCCTGCCGCGATGGCGTCGACAATGGCCTGCAGGTTGCTGCCGCGCCCGGATGCCAGCACGGCGATTCGGCGGATGCTCATCGCACCACGCTCCGGCGTACCAGCGGCCACAGCAACAGGCTGCCCAGGGTCGCCAGCAGCATGTCCGCATGCGCGTCCCACATGTCGCCCTGCTGGCCGTTGTAGGCCTCGGCCGCTTCCGGCGACAGGGCAAGGGCGATGCCCCATTCCAGCCACTCATACACCAGGCTGGAACACATCACCGCCATCACCGCCAGGGTGAATGCCTGGCCGATGCGCAGCGCAGGCCAGGAATGTCGCGCCAGCTGCAGCAATGCGGGGGTGAAGCAGACGCCATAGAGGAAGTGGATCAGGCGATCGAAGTGGTTGCGCTGCCAGCCAAAGGCGGCGTCCGGCGACCACCCGAGCAGCGACTGCAGCCATGCGTCATACGGGACGTTGGAGTACAGCCAGCGCGCGGCCACGCAGTGGATGGCGATGAAGCCGCAGATGGCGATGAACGCGCCGTTGCCCAGCTGCCAGCGCCGGTCCACCCACCACAGGGCCAGCAGGCCGATCACCGTCAGCGAACTGTGCAGGGTCTGCTCGAGCGGCCACAGCGGATGGATCCAGGTGGCGGCGAAGATGCCCAGCACCGCGACCAGTGCGGCCTTCTTCGGTGCCGACAGGGAGTGGGTGGCGCGGTTGCGGGCGAGCGTGGAGGCAGCGGGCGTGGACATGTCGGGGCGATCAGCAGAAGAGACGGAACATGCGCTTGCCAGCTCAGACGCTGACGTGGTCGCCGCGGTCGAACAGGGCGGCGATCTCCGGCTTGCGCAGGAAATACACCGCGTAGGCGGTCAGGGCCATGCCCAGTGGGCCGGCCATCACCGCTGCCCAGGCCGCGCCGCGACACCAGGCCAGATGGCTGCGCTGGCCAAGCAGCCGCGCGGTGCGCAGCTGCAGGAAGCCCAAGCCGATGGCCAGCAGCGACACCGCGCCGTACACCGTCGCCAGCACCGCGCCGTCGTCCATTCCGCGTTCGAAGGCGACGATGCCGACAAAGCCGAGGAAGACCAGCGCTGCCAGCCAATGGAAGCCGGCCAGCGCGTAGAACAGGATCTTCAGGTTGTGCAGGTGGCTTGCGGTCTGCAGGTCGGCCAGGGTCTGCCGTGGCAGCGGCGGGGGGTTCATGCCATCGCTCATGCCACACCCGCCTGGCCAGCGAAGGCGGCTTTCACCTGCGGGCGCAGCAGCACGACCAGGGTGAACACGCCGAGGATGGTGCCGATGGGGGTGAACAGGCACGCCAGCCCCGCCACGATCATGCACAGCAGGTAGCGGCGCTGCCGTGACAGGCAGCGGCCGGCATAGGCCACGAAGCCTGCCAGGGTCAGCCCGCCGAGCACGATGCAGACGCCCATCACGGTGAACAGCCAGCCGACGAACTGCTGCTCTTCCGGCGATGACGGTTCACCGCCGGATTTCATCGGCAGCGAGCCGGACAGCATGGCGATGCCCAGCACGATGTGCAGCACGAAGACCAGCGAGAACACCGCCATCAGGCCAGCGACCACATAGTGGCCGATCGCCAGCTGGCGTAGCTGGGTGGCGTCCTGCGGGCCGAACACCGGCACGGCCGGGTTCGGCGGCAGCACCGGCGGAGCCGGCGGCGTCGACAAGGGAGGAGGTGCGTCCATGCGGGTTCCTTTGTCCAGTGGATCAGGCGATGTGGACGCGTTCGCCGCCCTGGGCGGTGACCACTTGGCCGATCGTCCAGTGCTCCAGGCCTTCCGCCTTGACCGCAGCGGATACGGCCTCGAGCTGGTCGGCAGCGACGATCAGCACGAAGCCGATGCCGCAGTTGAAGGTGCGCCACATCTCGCTGTCTGCCACCGCGCCTTCCTTCTGCAGCCACTGGAACACCGGCGGCAGGGTCCACGACGAGGCCTGGATGTCCAGGCCGAGGCCTTCGGGCACCACGCGGATGATGTTCTCGGTCAGGCCGCCACCGGTGATGTGGGCCATGCCGTGGATGGCATCGCCGTGCGACTTCAGCAGCGACAGGATCGGCTTGACGTACAGGCGGGTGGGGGCCATCAGCGCATCGACCAGCTTGACCCCGCCTTCCAGTTCCAGCTCGGCCGGGCGGCCGGCGCGGTCATAGATGCGACGGACCAGCGAATAGCCGTTGGAGTGCGGGCCGGACGAGGCGATGCCGATCAGCACGTCGCCGGCGGTGACATTGGCGCCGTCCTTCAGTTCGCTCTTTTCGACGGCCGCGACGGTGAAGCCGGCCAGGTCGTACTCGCCCGGCGCGTACATGTCGGGCATCTCGGCGGTTTCGCCGCCGATCAGGGCGCAGCCGGCCTCGGTACAGCCATTGGCGATGCCGCCCACGACCGCGGCGGCGGTGTCGATGTCCAGCTTGCCGGTGGCGAAGTAGTCCAGGAAGAACAAGGGCTCGGCGCCCTGCACCAGCACGTCGTTCACGCACATGGCGACCAGGTCGATGCCGATCGTATCGTGGCGGTTCAGCTGGTGGGCCAGCTTCAGCTTGGTGCCGACGCCGTCGGTGCCCGACACCAGCACCGGCTCGCGGTACTTGTTGGACAGGTCGAACAGGGCGCCGAAGCCACCCAGGCCGCCCATCACCTCCGGACGGAAGCTGCGCTTGACCAGGGGCTTGATCCGCTCGACCAGTTCGTTGCCGGCGTCGATGTCGACACCCGCGTCACGGTAGGTGAGAGGAGAAGGGGCGGAAGACGGGCTGTTGGTCACGGGCGTCGGCGCTGGCAGGGGTTGAATCGCCGATTTTAACAGGCCGCATTGGCGCAAAGGCCGTATTCGGGCAACAATTCCCCCCGGATACGTCGAGCCAATGGATGTCCTGATGCGCCGCAGCCTGTTTTTGACCCTGCTCCTTGCGCTGTGCCTGCCGGTGGCCACGATGGCCCAGAGCGGCATGCGAACCGAGGGGGATGTTGCCACTGCCAGTGGTGCGTACGAGGCCGAAGTGCCCGTCAACAGCCAAGCCGAGGCTGACCGCAACGGTGCACTTGCCCGCGCGTTGAGCGTTGTACTGGGCAAATTGTCCGGCGATCGCAGCGTCATGTCGCGCCCCGGCGTGGCGCAGGCGTTGCGCAATGCCAAGGACTACGTTGCCAGCTACGACTACAAGCAGGACCAGAGCGTGGGCGCCAGCGGTGCGCCGAGCTTCCGTACCCTGCTGGTCGCGCGCTTCCGCGAGGATGACGTGGACGGGCTGGTGTCGGCCCTGGGCCTTCCGCTGTGGCCTCAGCCCCGGCCGAAGCCGGTGCTGTGGCTGGCCGTCGACGACGGCAGTGGTCCGCGCCTGGTCAGCGTGCAGCAGGCCAACGCTGCGCGGCCGCTGCTGAGCCGGGCCATCGAGCGCGGCTACAAGCTCGGCCTGCCCAGTGGTGGCGCCGCCGAGCAGGCCCTGGCCGGTGCCATCTGGCGCCAGGACAGCGCCGCAGTCGCGCGGGCCTCGTCGCGCTATTCGCCGCCGATGCAGCTGATCGGCAAGCTTTACCGCGCCAATGGCGGCTGGCAGGCGGACTGGGTGTTCGTCGACAACGGCCGGGAACTGAACAAGTGGACCAGCAAGGACGCCAACGCCATGCGCGCGATGGCCGCCGGTGCCGATGGCGCTGCCGACGCGCTGGTCAAGCGTTATGCAAAGGCCGGTGCGGCCACCGGCCAGGCGGGCACCTACCGCGTGGTGGTGACCGGCATCAACAGCGCCGACGAATACCTGCGCCTGGCCGCCGGCCTGCGTGAAGTTGCGGTGGTGCGCAACGTCACCCCGCTGCGCGCGACCGCCGACCACCTGGAACTGAATCTGGAAATGACCACCGGCCTGGCCGGCTTCAACCGCATGCTCGGCGACAACGGCGTGCTGGTGCCGTCGGCGACACTGCCGGCCCTGCCGACGCCGATCGACGATACGACCGGTGCACCGGCACCGGCGCCGGTCAGCAATGAGTACCGCCTGCGATGATCCTGTCCCCGGAAGCGGAAATCGCGCAGTTCCTGCGGCGGCTGAAGTTCATCCTGCTGGCCGGCCTGATCGGCTGGGTCGTGTGGCTGCTGGCGCCGATCCTGACGCCGTTCGTGCTGGCGCTGGCGCTGGCCTGGCTGGGCGATCCGCTGGTGGACCGCATCGAGGACACCGGCCGCTCGCGCATGACCGGCGTGGTGCTGGTGTTCGTGGCAATGGTGCTGGTGATCGTCGCGCTGCTGCTGGTGCTGGTGCCGATGATCGAGCGCCAGATCAGCACCCTGATCGCCGCGGCCCCGCAGGCGCAGGCCTGGCTGATGGAGAAGGGCATTCCCTGGTTCGAGCAGAAGACCGGGCTGGAAGTGATGCAGTGGATGGATCCGGACCGTGTGATCGAATGGGTGCGCAGCCATTGGCAGCAGGCCGGCGGGTTCGCCACGACCTTCATGGGCTACGTATCGCGCTCGGGCTTCACGGTGGTGACCTGGGTGGTCAACCTGTTGCTGCTGCCGATCCTGGCGTTCTACTTCCTGCGTGACTGGGACAAGCTGGTCGAACGCGTGGCATCGGTGATCCCGCGCAACCAGATCGGCACGATCACCACCCTGGCACGTGAATCCAACGAGGTGCTCGGCGCCTTCATCCGCGGGCAGTTCCTGGTGATGCTGGCGCTGGGCGTGATCTACGCCGGTGGCCTGTCGCTGGTCGGGCTCAAGCTGGGCCTGCTGATCGGCCTGATCGCCGGCCTGATCAGCTTCATTCCCTACCTGGGCGCGACCACCGGCATCCTGATGGCGATCGTGGCTGCGCTGGTACAGGCGCAGGGGTTCGACCTGAAACTGCTGATTCTGGTGGGCGTGGTGTTCACCGTTGGCCAGCTGCTGGAGAGCTACGTGCTGACCCCGCGCATCGTCGGCGACAAGATCGGCCTGCACCCGGTGGCGGTGATCTTCGCGGTGATGGCAGGCGGCCAGCTGTTCGGCTTCCTGGGCATGCTGCTGGCGCTGCCGGTGGCGGCGGTCAGCAATGTGCTGTTGCGCTATGCGCACCAGCGTTACCGCCAGAGTGAGCTATACGCCGGCGAGAAGCCCGCGATCGTGCTTGATGGTGTGATCGACCAGCCCCATATCATCGTGCCTGGCAATGACAAGGGTCCGGAACTGAAGTGATTGGTGTGCCGCAACTTCCGCTGGCCCTGCATTACCCGCGGGACCAGCGGCTGGAAAGCTTCATCGGCGCGCCGGACGGCGCGCTGGCGCAGCTGCATGCCATCGCGGTGGGGGCCAGCCACGACTGGGTGTACCTGGAAGGCGCGGCCGGCACCGGCAAGACCCACCAGGCGCTGGCGATGTGCTCCAGCGCCGAGCAGGCCGGGCGCCTGCCGACCTATGTGCCGCTGGCCAGCGTGGTCGGCCGGGTGCGGGTGGCGCTGGAAGGGCTTGAGCAGCGCGAGCTGGTGGCGCTGGATGGCCTGGATGCGGTGGCAGGCAATCGTGAGGATGAAATCGCGCTGTTCGATTTCCACAACCGCGCGCGCGCTGCCGACGTGACGGTGTTGTACACCGCACAGAAGTCGCCGGGCGAACTGGGCCTGGTGCTGCCGGACCTGCGTTCGCGCCTGGGCCAATGCGTGCGCGTGCTGTTGCAGCCGCTGGACGAGGAAGGCCGCGCGGCGGTGTTGCGCGAGCGCGCGCTGCGCAGAGGGCTGGCGATCGACGAGGCCGCCATCGAGTGGCTGCTGTCGCACACCGGTCGCGAGCTGGGTGGTCTGATCACGTTGCTGGACTGGCTGGATCGCGAATCGCTGGCGGCGAAGCGGCGGATTACCGTGCCGTTCCTGCGCCAGGTGCTGGAAGAAGGCCGTCCTCGTTACTGAGGGGTGTGGTTCGGCAGGGCTGCGCCCTGCACCCGCCGAAGCCAGGGCAACGTCAACGTCAACAGCAAAAGCTCGCTATCCGTGGGATGGCGGGGTGGCTCAGGTTGCGGGGGACGGCGCAAGTACGTCCCTGTAGCCTCGGTCGCGCCATCCATGGCGCTCACGCCCCCGCAACCTGAGCCACCCCGCCTTCGACAGGTTCCCGCGATCTGCCGTGTCGGCGTTCTGCACTGCTGTTGGTGGGTGTCGACCCTGGTCGACACGTGTCTTGCTTGTAGTGGGTGACGACCGTTGGTCGTCACAAGAGCGAAGCGACCCGCTTCTGCTTTTCCTTTTTCTTTTTCGTGGCTGGACGCGCACGGAATTTGTCAGAGGTCGTTGGCGCCATGGATGGYGACAAGTAGATCCACGCCATGCGTGGATGAGACTTTCCGGGGAAGGACTGCCTTGGATCCGACGTTCTCTGCTTGTGGTGGGTGACGACCGTTGGTCGTCACCAGAGCGAAGCGACCCGCTTCTGCTTTTCCTTCTTTTCCGTGGCTGGACGCACACGCAGACTGTCAGAGGTCGGGCGGGTGGGCCATGCAGGGGCGTTGGCGCCATGGATGGCGCCATCGAGCTTACATGGACGTACTTGCAGCGTCCCCTGCATGGCCCACCCGCCCGGCCAAGCACGGCTTTTGATTCAAGCGACCAACCACGACGGGCTCAGCCGTTCGCGGTCAACTCCGCATCCAGCGCATGCAGGCGATCAACGGTCCCGACATCGGTCCAGCGCCCGCGATGGTGCTGCCCCGTCATCAGCCCCTGTGCCATGAAATGCTTCTGCAACGGCACCACCGAAAACTTCGGTGGCACACACTCGCTGCCCGGTGCCTCACCGATCACCGCACGCCAATCGGCCACGATCGACGGACGATAGACGCCGATGCCCGCATAGGTCAGGCACGGGCCTTCGCGGTCATGGTGCAGTACACCGTGCGCGTCCAGCCGGTAGTCGCCATTGGGGTGCTGCGCGGGGTTGTCGACCAGTACCAGATGCGCTTGGCCGGCCGGTTCACGCGGCAGCGTGGCGAAATCGAAATCGGTCCAGATATCGCCGTTCACTACCAGGAACGGATCGTCCCCCAGCGCCGGCAATGCATTGAGGATGCCGCCACCGGTTTCCAGCGGGGTATCGCCTTCGTGCATGAAATGCAGGCGCAGGCCCCATTGGCTGCCATCGCCCAATGCGGCCGGGAACTGCTCGGCGAGCCACGCGGTGTTGATCACCACGTCGTGGATGCCGAGCGCAGCCAACCGCTCCAGATGCCACGCGATCAGGGGTTTGCCGGCCACCGCCAGCAGTGGCTTGGGCGTGTGCAGGGTGAGGGGGCGCATGCGCTCACCCAGGCCGGCGGCGAAAATCAGTGCCTTCATCGATGCGGCCTTCAGCGCTGCACGCGCATCGGCGCGGCCAACTCGGCCAGTGCCGGTTTGATCCGCGTTTCCAGCAACTGCTGCAGGGGCGCCAGTTCGCGATAGCGCGGCAGCACTTCATCGAGGTAGGTGATGAAGCGCGGCGCATCGTCCAGGTAGTGGCCCTTGTTGTCGCGATAGCGCAGGCGGCAGAACAGGCCGAGGATCTTCACGTGGCGCTGGATGCCCATCCAGTCGGCATCGCGCAGGAAAGTGGCACGGTCGGGTACCGGCAGGCCGGCATCGCGTGCGCGCTGGTGATACTGCGCCAGCCATTCGTCCACGCGCTGCAGCGGCCAGCTCAGGAAGGCATCCTTGAACAGACTTACCGCGTCGTACGCGATCGGGCCACGCACCAGGTCCTGGAAATCCAGCACCGCCGGGCCGCCATCCACCGGCATCAGGTTGCGCGGCATGTAGTCGCGGTGGGTCATCAGCTGGGCCTGGCCCAGCGCGTTGTCCATCAGCCGACGGTGCACCAGCTGCAGGCCTTCGATCTCGCCGCAGTCCAGTTCAAGGCCAAGATGGCGTTGCAGGAACCACTCGTCGAACAGGCCGGCATCACGCTGCAGCAGCGCTTCGCCGAACTGGCCGAAATCGGCCGGCACCGGAATGGCCTGCAGGCGCAGCAGCTGATCGATGGATCGGCTGAACCACTCGTCGGCATTGCGTTCGTCGAGGATCTTCGCCAGCGTCGGGCCGCCCAGGTCTTCCAGCAGCAGGAAGCCGGCGTCGAGGTCCTGGGCAAGCAGGGCGGGCACGCGCAGGCCGTGATCGTGCAGCAGGCCGCGCATGCGCAGCCACGGCGTGGGGTCTTCCAGCCCCGGCGGGGCGTCCATCACGATGTGGCTGCCGCGATGGCTGGTGGTGCGCCAGTAGCTGCGCATGCCGGCGTCGACCGAGGCGCGTTCGACCACGGTGTTGCCGTCGTCAAGCTGGGTACGGGCCCATTGCAGGCGCTGTGCGCTGCGCTGGGGATCAGAGGCGGGTTCGGTCATGCAGGCATATCCGGGCGCGCCGGGCGCGCCAACGTCGGGGGCAGAATGGGAAAAGAGAGGGCGGCTCAGCGGCGGCCGCTGAACAGGCGCAGGATCGCCAGCACGACGACCGCACCCAGCACCGCGCCGAGGAAGCCGGCCGGTTCACCGGGCGCGTACCAGCCCATGTACTGGCCGAACCAGCCGGCCAGCAGCGCGCCGATGATGCCCAGCACGATGGTCAGCAGGCAGCCCATGCGGTTGTTGCCGGGCATGAAGAAGCGTCCCAGCAGGCCGACGAAGAAGCCGACCAGGATGATGTAGAGCCAGCTGGTGCTGCCAAACAGACCGTTCATGCGATCACTGCTCTGGAAGGTTGGACGCAGCCTAGCAAGGCCGGGCTGCGTCCGTCACTGCGTGCTGGATCAGCAGCAGCCGTGGTCGCCGTGGCGGGTGCCGCTGTCGGCGGCCACCGGCGAACCGCTGGTCTCGCCACGCAGGCTGGCCGCGTAGTGCTCGCTGATCACCTTGGACACGCACGAGGTGACCTTCTTGCCCATCGGGATGTGCAGGAACTCGTTCGGGCCGTGGGCATTGGAGTGCGGGCCGAGCACGCCGGTGATCATGAACTGGGCGCCCGGGAACTTCTCGCCCAGCATGCCCATGAACGGGATCGAGCCGCCTTCGCCCATGTACATCGCCGGCTTGCCGAAGAAGGTCTGGCTGGCATCGTCGATGGCCTTGGTCAGCCACGGTGCCATCGCCGGCGCGTTCCAGCCGGTGGAGGCCTTTTCCAGGTCCAGGGTGACCTGCGCGCCGTTCGGCGGATCGCGCAGCAGCGCTTCCTTCAGCAGCTCGCCGCAGGTCTTGCCATCGGCAGTGGGCGGCAGGCGCAGCGACAGCTTCACTGCGGTATGCGGGCGCAGCACGTTGCCGGCCGATTCCAGCGGCGGCATGCCGCCGATGCCGGTCACCGACAGGGCCGGGCGCCAGGTGCGGTTGAGCACCAGCTCGGTCAGGTCGTCGTTCATCGGCTTGAGGCCATCGACCAGCGGGAATTTCTCGAAGATCGCGGTGTCGACCACGTCGGCGGCACGCTTGGCCTGTTCCAGGCGCTCGGCCGGGATCTCCACGTTCATGCCGTCGATCAGGATGCGGCCGGTGTCCTGGTCCTCGATGCGCGACAGCAACTGGCGCAGCAGGCGGAAGCTGGACGGCACCACGCCGGAGGCGTCACCGGAGTGCACGCCTTCGTTGAGCACCTTCACCGAGAAGTTGCCGCCGGTCAGGCCGCGCAGCGAGGTGGTGCACCACAGCTGGTCGTAGTTGGCACAGCCCGAATCCAGGCAGACCACCAGCGACGGCTTGCCGATGCGGTCAGCCAGATGGTCCACGTAGGCCGGCAGGTCGTAGCTGCCCGACTCTTCACAGGCTTCGATCAGCACCACGCAGCGGGCATGCGGCAAGCCCTGGGCCTGCAGTGCCAGCACGGCGGCCAGCGAGCCGAAGATGGCGTAGCCGTCATCGGCACCGCCACGGCCATACAGCTTGTCGCCGCGCAGGACCGGGGTCCACGGGCCCAGGTCGTCGTCCCAGCCGGTCATCTCCGGCTGCTTGTCCAGGTGCCCGTAGAGCAGGATGGTGTCGTCGCCGGTTTCGGCGCCGGTAGCCGGAATTTCCAGCAGAATCAGCGGGGTACGGCCTTCCAGGCGCACCACTTCGACCTTCAGGCCGGGCAGGTCCTGGGCCTTGGCCCAGGTTTCCATCAGGGTGACCGCCTGCTCCATGTAGCCGTTCTGCACCCAGTTGGCGTCGAACATCGGCGACTTGTTGGGAATGCGGATGTAGTCGACCAACTGCGGGACGATTTCGCTGTCCCACTTGTCATTGACGAATTGGCCGAGCTTGGCGCTGTCCATCTGAAACTCCGGTTGCATGGCTGATCCGCCCATTCTACGCCTCGGCCAAGGGTAGGGTTTTCCCTACATCACGTCGGGTATTTGGCTGGCTTTTAGAAATCCGTGAACCCTATACGCTGTGTGCATGTGGTGACGGACACTGTTTCGACCGACGGGATTGCCGGTCGGGACGGTCAGAACCACAAGGAGATACACGTCGTGCCTTGGTTTGTCGTGTTAAGGGCGCTGGTGCTGGGAGTGTGGATCGCGGGAGCGCAAGCTGCCGAGCCGATCGACATCAACCGGGCCGATGCCCAGGCGCTGCAGCAGGGATTGACGATGGTCGGGGCCACCAAGGCTGCGGCGATCGTCGAGCACCGGCGCAGACACGGCCCGTTTCACCGCGTCGAGGACCTGACGCAGGTGAAGGGGATAGGGACATCGATCGTCGAACGGAATCGACGACGGATCACCGTTGGCAACACGATGTTGCCTGCGGATCCGGTACCCGGATCGGTACCGGTGCGAACCGTACCCAGGCGCTGACAACAGGAATCGTCGGAATCTGCAGGATGCAGGTTCAATGGCTGCGGACAGGATGGCTGCAGCCGCCGACCGTCGCAGGGATGCGGCACCAATCACCAGGATGGTGGCATCACAGACCTGTGGAAGGGGCTGAGATACAAACAGGACAGACGCGGCCGCGTGCAGGATGCAACGCCGCCCCCGCTTCGCAGGATGCGAGGGGGTGGCAGCAGGCCGACAGGGACGTGACGATTGCCCGGTACGACACATGGCTGTGTCGCCGGGCAATTTCTTTTGGCGCGGCTGCGACGTGCCCATGGTGTACGGTGGGGTCTTCGCATGGAATGGAACCTGCTGGATGCACCTGCACCGTTTGACCTTGATGCTCGCCGTGGCCTTGGCACTGCCGTGCGCCGCACAGGCGGCCGCACCCTCCAAGCCTGTCGTGGCCACGACCTCCGAAGTACGCGGGCCGACCGACCTCAAGCCGGGCGAGTACCTGTGGCATCCGGAAGTCTCGCCGGCCGGTCCGATCGTGCTGGTGGTGAGCCTGGATGAGCAACGGGCTTACGTGTACCGCAATGGCATTGCCATCGGCCTGACCACGATCAGCTCGGGCAAGACCGGCCATGAGACGCCGACCGGTGTGTTCACCATCCTGCAGAAGGACAAGGACCACCGCTCCAACCTCTACAACAGCGCACCCATGCCGTACATGCAGCGGCTGACCTGGGACGGCATCGCCCTTCACGGCGGCAGCCTGCCCGGGCATCCGGCCTCGCATGGCTGCGTGCGCCTGCCGCAGGCCTTCGCCCAGAAGCTGTTCAGCGAAACCAAGCGCGGCGATACGGTGGTCGTGGCCGATGCCAAGAGCGCGCCGATGACGCTGGCCTATCCGGCGGTGCTGGCGCCGGTGAATGCACGCGGCCAGGCCCTGCCGGAAGGCGAGGGCGGTGCTCCCGACAAGGCCTGGTGGGATGATGCGGCCGCACCCAGTGGCCAGGTCGGCATCCTGGTCAGCCTGCACGACCAGCGCCTGTACGTGCTGCGCGATGGCGTGATGATCGGTGAGTCGCCGCTGAAGGCCGACGCGCTGCCAGCGTTCCAGGGCACCACCCTGTTCGTGATGGGCCAGGGCTACAGCGATACGCCCAGCCCGCTTGATGCACAGCAGCGCCTGCACCAGTGGACGGCCTATCCGCTGCTCGGCCAGGACCGCGCCCAGGCCACGCCGGACCTGCTGGCCACGCCGTCGTTGCCGATGGCCCTGCCGGCCGATTTCGCCCGCCAGCTGTACCAGGTACTGGTGCCGGGCACGACCCTGCTGGTGACGTCGCTGCCGGCGGTGCGCCCAAGCGCGGCTGAATCGGGAATGCAGCCGGTCTTGGAATCAGAGCCGCCAGCGTCCACCCTCAAGGGGTCCTGAGACCTCCCTACGTGCCCATGTCTGCTTCCCGCCTGTGCCGGCTGGCCGCCCTTGGCCTGCTGGCAACCACTGCCAGCGCCCCGGCCGGGGCACAGACGCCCATTGCCGCCATCAGCGCCGACGACCTCGCCGCGCAGCTGGCACGCACCGCGCCCAAGGCGGACCGTCGGGTTCTGCAGTTGGCTGCCCACGCCATGCGCTGCGCACTGCAGCGGCCGGAGCTGGGAGTCAGCAGTGAACGCCTGAGCGTGATCGATTACTCGCGGCCGTCCACCGAGCCGCGGATGTGGGTCTTCGATCTCGCCCGCCAGCGGCTGTTGTTCGAGGAGTGGGTGGCGCACGGCCGCAACAGCGGCGAGAACCGCACCGAACATTTCTCCAACCGCGATGGCAGCTTCATGTCCAGCATCGGTGCGTTCACCGCGCAGGAAACCTACATGGGCGGCAACGGCTATTCGCTGCGCCTGGCAGGATTGGAGCCGGGGTTCAACGATCGTGCGCGCGAGCGCGCCATCGTCATCCACGGTGCGCCGTATGTGAATCCGTCCACTGCGCAGTTGCAGGGGCGGTTGGGGCGCAGTCTGGGCTGCCCGGCGGTGCGGTTGTCGGTGGCCAAGCCGCTGATCGACGCGCTGCGAGGCGGCACGATGGTGTTTGCGTACTACCCCGACAAGGACTGGCTCAAGCACTCACAGCTGCTGGGCGGCGATTGCGGTACGGCTGCGGGTCTTGCAACGCGTTGATGCGTTACGGCGCGCGGCATGATGCAATGCGCGCATGAACATCGACTCCCTGTTGCAGACCCCGAGCCAGGTGATTTCCAGCCTGGACTACCGCCGCGAACGCTGGCGCAACGGCCTCGGCTGGACCCGCGAGATCCTGCGGTTGCCAGCGCAGGGCGATGATTGGGCGTTGCGCCTGTCGGTGGCCGAGATCGAGCAGGACGCCGCGTTTTCCGCATTCCCGGGCGTCGAGCGCGAACTGGTGCTGCTGCAGGGCAATGGCGTGCGCCTGCGTTTCGAGGACGGCCGCGTAGCCGAGGTGCTGCCACCGCATGGGCGCGTGCGTTTTGCCGGTGAAGCTGCGCTGCACGGCGAGCTGGTGGACGGCACCACCCACGATTTCAACCTGATGTGGAAGCGCGGACTGCTGCAGGCCGAGCTGCTGCATCGTCCACTGGTCGGGCCGATGTTCTTCTTCTGCGAGCCGGGCGTGGCCTGGGCCCTACACCTGTTGGGCGGGCAGGCCACGTTCGGCGCGGACAGCGGATTGCCTGCGATGCAGGCCGGCGATACCGCGTGGTTGGCCGCCGGTGAGCGTCAGCGGCATGCATTGCAGGGCGGCGGCGAGTTGTTGGCGATACGGGTGAGCGCGGCGGGCGGCTGAGCCAGCGTCGGCGCCCGGAGGCAATCATCCACGCATGGCGTGGATCTACTGCAGCATGGTTGTCACCTTGGATCCGCGTAGATCCACGCCATGCGTGGATGCGGCGGCCGATATCGCAGGTGCGGACAAGGGATCGCCGCCAGCCGTTCAGTAGATCCACGCCATGCGTGGATGCAGCAGCCGATATCGCAGCAGGGTGCGAACAAGGGATCGCCGCCAGCCGTTCAGTAGATCCACGCCATGCGTGGATGCAGCAGCCGATATCGCAGCAGGGTGCGAACAAGGGATCGCCGCCAGCCGTTCAGTAGATCCACGCCATGCGTGGATGCGGCGGCCGATATCGCAGGTGCGGACAAGGGATCGCCGCCAGCCGTTCAGTAGATCCACGCCATGCGTGGATGCAGCAGCCGATATCGCAGCAGAGTGCCAACAAGGGATCGCCGCCAGCCGTTCGGTAGATCCACGCCATGCGTGGATGCAGCAGCCGATATCGCAGCAGGGTGCGAACAAGGGATCGCCGCCAGCCGTTCAGTAGATCCACGCCATGCGTGGATGCAGCAGCCGATATCGCAGCAGGGTGCCAACCAAGGTTCGCACCCACCAGGAGGCAGTTCGCACCCACAAGAGGCGGTTTGCCCCAAACGTTCGCTCAATACACGTCGCGCCGGTAACGACCGGCCAGCAGCAGCGCTTCCTTGCCGTCGGCACCGAGCACCTGCTCGATCACCGCATCCACTGCCGGGGCCATGCCCTGCAGGCTGCCGCAGACCAGGATCGTCGCGCCGTCATCGACCCACTGCCGCAGCGTGGATGCTTCGGCCAGCAGGCGATCCTGCACGTAGCGATGTGCGCCGCCATCACGGCTGAATACCGTATCCAGGCGGGTCAGCGTGTCGTTGCCGAGCATCGCCTGCAGTTCATCGCCGAAGTGGAAATCATGCGCGGCCGAGCGTTCGCCGAACAACAGCCAGGTGCGGGCACCGCCAATGAGTGCGCGTTCGTGCAGGTGCGCGCGCAGGCCGGCGATACCGGTGCCGTTGCCGATCAGCAGCAGTGGAACATCAGCGGCGACGCCATGGAAATTCTCGTTGCGGCGCAGGCGCATCTGTACCGGCCCGCCGATGGCGGCGTGGTCGCACAGCCAGCCACTGCCGATGCCCGGCGTGCCATCGGCACGCAGCTGTCGGCGCAGCAGCAGTTCCACCGCGCCGTCGTCCATCACCGAGGCGATGGAGTATTCGCGATGTGGCAGGGGCTGCAGGGCCGCCAACAGCCCAGGCAGATCGCCTGCTGCAACCAATGACGGCAGGTGCGAGCGCGCAACGCGGGCGAGCAGCGTAGTGCCGTCGTCCAACACGGTGTCCGCGTCGAAGCCCTGCGTCTGCAGCCAGTCGCGCGTGCTCTGTTCGGCATGCTGCGGACCGACCTCGGCGATGTCACCGGCCTGCCACTGCGCGCCGCTGCCGGTCGGGGGCTGCAGGCGCAGCCAATAGACCGGACCACCGGCGCTGCCGGGGTTGAGGTGGGTACGCTGCAGCAGCGTCCACGGCTGGTACTCGGCCGGTGTCCAATCGGGAAGTTCGCTCGCGCCGCCGCCGAGCTGGCCAAGCAGTTGCTGCCAGTGGCGCAGGGCAGCTGGATCGGCGTTGTCGACTTCAATGGCATCGAACAGCGGATGTGCTCCGTGCTGGCGCAGCCAGTCATGCAGCTGGTGGCCGAACGCGCAGAAATGCCCGTAGCTGCGATCGCCCAGTGCGAGCACCCCGTACTGCACGTGCTGCAGCGGCGGCTGCGTGCTCATTACCTTGCGCAGGAAGGGCAGGGCGTGGTCGGGTGCATCGCCTTCGCCGGTGGTGCTGACGATGAACAGTACACGCGCGCTGCCCGCCAGCAGGGTGGCATCGACCTCATGCAGACCGCGCAGGCGCACCGGCATGCCGGCCGAGCGCAGAGCCTGCGCACTGCGCTCGGCCAGTTCGCGGGCGAAGCCGGTCTGGCTGGACCAGACCAGCAGCATCGGTGGGTTGCCGCCTTCGGGCGTGTCGTCGCGCGGACGGCTGCGCCACCACAGCACGCCACACGCCAGCAGATACAGCGCAGTGGCGGCCAGCGCGATGCCCCATTGCCGAGCCGGCGGTGCACCCTGCCACCACGCTTCGCCCAGGTGCAGACGCAGCAGTGCCCCGCCGATCACGGCCAGCAGGGCCAGCACCATGACGTTGCCAACGGTCGCGCGCGGGAAACGCATGCTCATCCAGCCTGCTCATCCAGCAGCTGCTGGAAGGCGCTGCTGAGGGTTTCGCGTGGGCCGGTGGTGGTGCGTTCCAGATAGCGCGCGGCCAACCCCTCGCGCTCTGCCAGCGCGATGCCTGCATCGCGGCCGAGTACGGTCAGCGCGGTGGCCCAGGCGTCAGCGTGCATCGCGTCGCTGGCGACCACGGTGACGGCGGCTGCGACCTGCCGTACCGGCGTGCCGCTGCGCGGGTCAAGGCTGTGGCTGTAGGCCACGTCATCGTCGTGATAGTGGTGCCAGCGATCGCCGGAGGTGGCCACCGCCTTTCCGTCCAGCGCCAGGACACGCGGTGGCGTATCGGTGTGGGCATCTTCTTCCGGCGCCGACTCCACCAGCACGCGCCACGGCTGGCCGTCCGGCTTGCGGCCGTAACCGGCCAGTTCCCCACCGACTTCAATCAGTGCGGCATCGATACCCTGGCCGCGCAGCCAGGCGGCGACGTGGTCGACGCCGAAGCCCTTGGCGATCGCCGAAAGATCCAGCTCCAGGCCACCGGGCTGCAGCAGCGCATCGTCCTGCCAGTGCAGGCGCTGCCAGCCGCAGCGTGCACGGGTTGCCTGCAACGTGGCGGCATCGGGTGCGCGCCGTGCGCCGGCATGGGCGCCGAAGCCCCACAGCGCCACCAGCGGGCCGACGGTGGGGTCGAACGCACCGCCGCTGGCTGCAGCGATGGCCTGCGCGCAGGCCAACACATGGCGTGTTTCGATGGGAAGCACGAGGTACTGACCTGCGTCGGCACGGTTGTAGCGGCTCAGGTCGGAACCCGCTTCCCAGGTGCTCATCTGCGCGACCACTTCATCCAGACGTGCCTGGATGCCAGCATGCAGTGGATGCAGGTCGCGCTGGCGCGGTACGACCAGCGACACGCTCCAGGTGGTGCCCATGGTGGTGCCGCCCAGCCGGGCGATGTCGAGTGCGGTAGAGGTCATGGGCATGCGTGGCAGGCTGCGATACCAGGGCGTGCCGGGTATCGCAGCGCTGTCTTTACTGCGGCAGCACTTCCAGCGTGGCGACGTAGCTGAGGCGGCGCTTGGCGGCCTGCTTGACCGAGGTCTTCTTGTCCTCGGTGCCGGTTTCCAGCCAGTACATGCCGGCTTCCGGCCAGGTCACCTTGATCTCGCCCTTGGCGTCGCTGGTCAGCTTCTGCTCGTCCTGCGCGTTGCGGTAGCGGGTGCCGCCGCGCACGATCTCGAACTCCAGGCCTGCGGTCGGCTTGCCGTCGACCAGTACGCGGAAGGTGGCTTCCTCGCCGGCGAACAGGTCGTTCGGGTGACCGACGGCCACCAGTTCGATGCCGCGGTTGGTCGGCTTCAGCGCGGTGTCGTTCGGCGCCCCGTTGGTGACGAAGGTCTCCACGCGGCCGACCGACTGGCTCACTTCCAGCTTCTTCGCATCCTTGGGCAGTTCGCCGAAGGTAGCGGCGGTACCGCGCCAGCGCTTGCGCTCGCCGTTCAGCTCATAGGTGGCCGACAGGCCGTCGTTGACCGAGGCGATGCGGTAGGTGCCCTGCTGCTTCAGCTCGACGTCGAACACGCTGCGGTACTTGCCGGTGGCCGCGTTCTGCGCCTGCACGGTGCTGCCGTCCGGGGCGGTGATGACCACCGATTCGAGGCGCAGCGGCACGTGATTGAAGTAGAACAGGTCGTTGGAGACCGCACCGTCGACGGTGATCCACGGCGCGTTGCCGGCGATCACGGTCTGCGAGGGCAGCAGCCAGGCCTTGTGGGCCAGGGCAGAGAAGGGAAGGGCAGCGGCCAGAGCGGCGGCGAGGACGAGCGTGCGCTTCATGCGGAAGACTCCAGGGTGATTGATGGGGTCAGAGCCCTTCCTGCGGAAGTGATCCGACCCCTGGGGTGCTGCGATGGGGGCGGATCCCTTTCCAGCGGAAAGGGCTCTGACCCCGGCTCAGGCAATTACGGTTTGACGGCGAGGGTGACCTGGCCCAGTTCGGTGGCGCCCTGCGCGCGGCCGTTCTGTGCGGCGGTGGCCGGCCAGGTGAAGGGAATCTTCAGCAGTTCACGGCCGCCGACTTCGCGCACCGCTTCCACCACCAGGGTGTAGTTGCCCGGGGCCAGCTGCTTCAGTGCGGGCTGCTTGTCGTTGAACGACAGCGCGTGCTTGCCGGCCGGGCGGGTCGGGCCGGTCACGCCGTCCACCGGCACCTGCAGGGTGCGGCCGCTCTTGCGCCACCACTGGCGCAGGTCGGGCAGCCACTTGGTGCCATGGCCTTCGCTGTTGCTGGTCTGCTGGTACCAGACCGACAGGTTGGCGGCGACCTTCTGGTCGGCGCCTTCCAGCCACACCGCCACATACGGGCGGTGGTACTCGGCCACGTTGAGCTTGGGCACTTCGACGTTGATGTCGAGGGTGGTGGCGTAAGCCGGCGAGGTGGCCAGCAGGCCGCTGAGGGCGATGGTCAGGGTGACGCGCATGGGGCGGCTCCGGAAGAACGGATGGAAGTCACGGTGGAAGTCAGTGGATCAGCAGCAGGGCGATCAGCAGCGGGATCATCAGGCCCAGGCCGACCAGTGGCCAGGTCATGCGTCGCTGCCGCGCATGCAGGTGCAGCAGGAACAGGCCGGTGATGCAGAACACCAGGCAGGCGACGGCGAACACGTCCAGGAACCAGCCCCATGCGGGGCCGGCATTGCGGCCCTTGTGCAGGTCGTTGAGATAGGACACCGCGCCGCGCGAGGTGGATTCGTACTCCACCGCGCCGGTTTCGCGGTCGATGCTCAACCAGGCGTCGCCGCCGGGGCGTGGCAGTGACAGATAGATTTCCTCGGCCGACCATTCGGCGGGTCGACCGCCGATGGAGATGCCCAGCTGACCGTCGAGCCATTGCCGGGCCGGGCGTGGCAGTGGTGCATTGCCGTCCTCGCGGGAGCCCAGGCCGCCGAGCAGTTCGGCCGGCAGTTCCAGGTGCTGGTTCTGCACCTGTGGCTTGGCCTCGATCTTTGCTGCATGGTTCAGCGTCAGACCGGTCACCGCGAACAGCAGCATGCCGATCAGGCAGACCGCAGAGCTGATCCAGTGCCACTGGTGCAGGGTACGCAGCCAGAAGCCGCGGCTCTGCTGCTGCTGCACGGTGGAAGATGCGGGACGGCTCACGGCACGATTCGGGACGGATGAATACTGGTCATTACATCATTGATGAGAATTGCTCGCAATTAGATGTCGTTGTGTATCTCTGAAAGGGTAGTGCCGGCCGCTGGCCGGCAATCCCATGCCACCTGAGAACATCGCGCGGTTGCCGGCCAGAACTTCGCGTTGAGCGAGATCCAGTAGCTGCGGCGCTGGTCCTTGGTGGCGTAGTCGTCCACGCAGTTGTATTCGCTGGGGCTGGTCAGCAGGCACGACTGCGAGACGAAGTTCTTGTCGAACAGGTTGTTGACCCGCGCGTTGACCGTCAGCCACTGCGTGGCCTTCCAGCTGCCACCGAGGTGGAAGAGGGTGTAGTCCTCGTAGTAGCGGGTATGACTGGCGCCGGCGGCATCAAGGATCGTGTCGCGGTAGCGGTCGTAGCGGCCTTCGCCGATCAGCGACAGGCTGATGGCATCGTTGAGCTGCCAGTTGAGGCTGGCGTTGGCCATGTGCTTGGCCGGCATGGTGCCGGTGATCGGCAGGCCCTTGCCGGAACCGGCGGTCTGCTCGCTCTTGGTCCAGGTGTAGTTGCCGCGCAGCTGCAGGGTGTCCAGCAGGTCGACGTGGCCGGCCAGTTCTGCGCCACGTGTCTCGGCCTTGTCGATGTTCACGCTCTGGGTGAAGGTGCTGTAGCCCAGCGACGCCCAGCCCGGGCCGATGTCCACGCAGTAGCCACTGCCGGCCGGCGCGACTTCACAGTTGGGGAACGTGCCGCCGCTGGCGATCTTGTCTTCGAACTTGTTGATGAAACCGGTGACGTTGAAGCCCCAGCGCTGGCCCTCGTAATAGGCGGCCAGCTCGTAGTTGGTGCTGGTTTCCGGCTTCAGGTTCGGCGAGCCCACCAGCGGCAGCACGCCCTGGCCACCAAAGCCGGTGATGCCGGGGAACAGCTGGTCCGGACGCGGGGTCTTGTAGCCGGTGCTGACGCCACCCTTGAAGGTCCAGGCATCGGTGGCATTCCAGACCAGGTAGCCGCGCGGGCTGAGGTGGCTGCCGAAGATGTTGTGGTTGTCGTAGCGCAGGCCGAAGGTGGCGGTCAGGGTGTCGGTCAGCGACCAGTTGTCCTCGGCGAACAGCGCCCACATGCGGTGCTTCTGTTTGGTGTTGCTGCGGTAGCCGGCACCGTCCATGCCGAACACGCCGTCCACCATGTCGGTGTCGTTGTATTGGCCGCCCACGGTCAGCTTGTGCGCACCGAAGTCGAGGTCGAGCATCGTGTCCAGCACGTAGCCTTCCAGTTCCATGGTGCGCAGCGGCCGCGGCAGGAACGCCTGCAGGCGTGCCTGTTCGCTGGCGTTGAGTGCGGCCAGGCCGTTGTTGCGGCCGGCGGCACAGTTGTTGGCGGCACCGGTGCGGCGGCAGACGTCGTTCCACAGGGTCTGCAGGCCGGCGCGCTCGTCCAGCGTCAGCGGCAGCGAGCGGCCGAGGTTGTTGCTCTTGCTGTGGGTCAACGAGGTCTGCCAGGTGCCGAAGCTGTAGCGGCCTTGATGGGTCAGCGAGAGCTGGTCGCGCTCATAGCGCTGGTAGGCGGTGTAGCCCACGCGCGGCTGCACCACGCGGCGGGTGACGGTGCCGCTGCCATTCGGGTTCGGAACCACCGCGTTGCCCACGCGCCACAGGCTGGCCAGGCTGTCGAGGGTGCCGGTCTGGCCTTCGCTGTTGTCGTACTTCTGGCGTGAGACGTCGTAGTCCAGCCACAGTTCGTGGTCGTCGTTGACATGGAAGTTCAGGCGCACGCCGGTGTTCCAGTTGGTGTTGGCCACCGATTTGCCGCCGCCACCGAAACCGATGCTGCGTTCCCACAGCGTGCCGTCGGGCAGGGTCAGCGCATCCCATTCGGGATTGGATGCCTTGGCGTCGTAGTAGCTGCCGCGCACGGCCAGGCCCAGGCGATCCTTGACCAGCGGGCCGCTCAGGTACAGATCGGTGCTGCGCGCGTCGCCGAACTGGTCGTCCTGCTGCACGGTGAAGCCCTGGGTGACCGCGCCGTGCCAGCTGTCCTGGTTGCGGCGGGTGATGATGTTGATGACGCCGCCCATTGCATCCGAGCCGTACAGCGTGGACATCGGGCCGCGCACCACTTCGATGCGCTCGATCGCATCCAGCGGCGGCAGGTAGGCGAACTGGCCACCACCGAAGTTGTTCGGATACAGCTGGCCGGCGTTGCTCTGGCGGCGACCGTCGATCAGCACCAGGGTGTACTCCGACGGCAGGCCGCGCATGGAGATGGTGGCGCGGCCGTTCTTGTCGGTGGCTTCCAGGCCGACGTCGATGCCTTCGACGTCGCGCAGGGCGTCGACCAGGCTGGTGTAAGGGCGCTTGCTCAGCTCTTCGCGGCTGACCACGCTGATGCTGGCCGGTGCATCGACTACCTTCTGCTCGAAACCGGAGGCGGTCACCACCACCTTGTCCAGCGTCTGCGGCGCGCCGCTGGCGGCACCATTGGCGTAGGCGGGCGCCGCGACCGCAGCCAGCACAGCGCTGGTCAACAGATGTCGGGACAGGGACGAACGGACACGATGGCGCTGGGCCATGGCAGATACCTCGAAGGATGTAGGGCAGCGCGATGCAGGGCGCGGAACGCGCACGGCAGGGCAGGGATGGCCCGGTCAGGGGCGGCAGGGGCGAAACAGGCAGCGGTGAGCCGTCGCAACCGCGCAGGCGGTCACGGCGTGCCGTGGATCAGGCGAGCGGCGGCGCCTGGCCGCGTTGCTGGCGGCGCCCGGGCGCATCGGCCCAGGGCATGTCCGGTACGGCCAGCGGCCAGTGCGGACGCGCGCCGGAGGGAACCGACGCGGAGGGAACCAGATCAAGTTCGGTGCGCAGCCAGTGGCTGGCCAGCAACAGCGGCGGGATCGGCTTGTCCGTGGACTTGGCCGGTGCCGAGGCGCAGCGCCGCAGTTTGGCCGGCGCTTCTTCCTGCAAAGGGCTTTCGCCGCCGCGCTCTTCCAGCGGCTGCTGCAGCGCCTGCGGCGCGGCGGCATGGGCGACCGGTAGCAGCGGCAGGGTGCCCAGCAACAGCGTCAACATCGCCACCCACGCCAGCAGGCTGGCCAGCGCAGGCCGACGGCCGCGCATGGCGGTGCCGAGCTGTACAAGCCGAAGCGGGCGAGGGCGGAACGGGCGACGCAAGCGGAGATCCCTGGCTGGCCGGAACATCCGGCGTCAACGGGGCGTGATTGTAATGAGACCCGTTAGCCGTTGCAAATGAGAATGATTGCCAAATTGCCGCAGGGGTGGCCTGATCGGTTCAGACCTCGCTCCAGCGTCGCAGCAGATTGTGGTACACGCCGGTCAGCTGCAGCACCGCGTCGGCATCGCCATTGGTCTGCCGCAGGCGCTCGATGGAAGTATCCATCTCCCACAGCAGACGACGCTGCACATCGTCGCGGATCATGCTCTGCACCCAGAAGAACGAGGCCACGCGCGCACCGCGGGTGACCGGATTGACCTTGTGCAGGCTGCTGGAGGGATACACGATCAGATCACCGGCCGGCAATTTCACTTCGTGCTCGCCGTACGTATCACTGATGATCAGCTCACCGCCGTCGTACTCGTCCGGGTCGGACAGGAACAGCGTGCAGGAGATGTCCGAGCGCAGCTGCTCGCCGTTGGCCAGGTTCATCACCGCGCCATCGACGTGGAAGCCGTAGGTGCCGCCGCCGCTGTAGCGGTTGAAGCGCGGTGGCAGGTACTTCAAGGGCAGCGCGGCGCTGAAGAACAGCGGATGCCGTGCCAGGGCCACCAGAATGGTTTCGCCCAGTTCGCGGCGCAGCGGCGAAGCTTCAGGCAGCTGCTGGTTGTGCTTGGCCTGCGCGCCGAGGTGGCCGACGGTCTCGCGGCCATCGGTCCAGTCGGCTGCGTCGAGCCTGCGGCGGATGTCAGCCACCTGTCCGGCGCTGAGGATGTCGGGGATGTGCAGCAGCATGCGGAAGTCCTCAGCAAGCAGACGGTGCGACCAGCGCGCGCACCTGCGGGTAGGGTGAGGCGGCCAGCTCGGGCACGATATGTGCCATGAACGCGGGACTGCCGTGCTGCAGCGCCAACTGCAGCCAGTGCACGGCCTGTTCGATCTCACCGGCCTGCAGAAGGATGGAGGCGTAGTTGGCCTGGCCGCGGAAATCGCCGGCCTCGGCCGCGCGCCGATACCAGCCCAGTGCAGCCTGCGGATCGCGACCGGTGTCCAATCCATCTTCCAGATGCCGGGCCAGCAGGTTCATCGATTTGGCGTGGCCCAGATGGGCCGCGCGGGTGTACAGCGCCAGTGCCTGTGCACGGTCCTGTGGTACGCCGCGGCCGGTGGCCAGCAGGTTGGCCAGGTTGTACAGGCCCCAGTCCAGTCCGGTGTCGGCGGCGCGCCGGTACCAGACCGCTGCGAGCGAAGGATTGGCGGTGGTGCCCTGGCCCAGCTCATGGCAGCGGCCAAGCATGTTCATCGCCATCGGCGCGCCGTTGTTGGCTGCAGTCTCGTACCAGAGCAGGGCCGCAGCAGCGTCCTGGGGCGTGCCTTTGCCTTCCATGTGCATCTGCGCCAGCAGCAGCTGTGCCTCGACCTGCCCGGCCTGCGCCGCATCGCGGACGCGCGCGAAGGCAGCCTGCGGCTCGTGCAGCAGCAGGTCGGTCAGGGCGTCGGAATCAAAGGGGATGTTGGAAGCCATGCGCGGAGTATCGCCGGAAACAAAAACGGCGGCAGGAGATCCTGCCGCCGCGTGGGTGCTGCGGGTTACATCAGAACTTCACGTTCAGTGCCAGGGTGGCCGAACGACCCGGGGCGATGCTCGCGTAGTGCGACGCGTAGGCCTTGGTGAAGTAGGTCTTGTCGGTCAGGTTCTGCACGTTCAACTGCAGGCTGATGTTGTCCTGGATCGCGTAGCTGGCCATCGCATCGAAGCGGGTGTAGCTGGGGATCCACTTGGTGTTGGCCACATCACCGTACTGCTTGTCGGAGTAGTTGGCGCCGGCGCCGACGGTCAGGCCGAACGGGAAGCGGTAGGTGGTCCACAGGGTGGCGCTGTGCTTGGCGGTGTTCGGGAACACGTTGCCGTTGTACGGCGAGGGCACGTAGATGTTGGACGGGCAGGTACGGCCGGACACGGCGCAGACGAAGCCGTTGTCCTTCAGTTCCGAATCCAGGTAGGTGTAGCCGCCGTACAGGCTCCAGGCGTCGGTCAGCTGGCCGGTGAAGCCCAGTTCCACGCCGTTGATTTCCTTCTTGCCGGCGTTCTGGCTGGTGCCGTTGTCGACGGTCACGCGCGCGTTGTCCATCACGGTGTGGAAGATCGCCGCGGTCAGGTTCAGGCGGTTGTCGAACAGGTCCCACTTGGTACCCAGTTCGAGGTTCTTGGTGTCCTGCGGCTTGAGGTCGGCCACGGCCGCGCTGAGGCCATCGGAACCATCGCCACCGTCCATGCCCGGCGGGGTGGAGGAGGTGCCGTAGGACAGGTAGATGCTGCCGTTGGCGGTCGGCTTGAAGACAATGCCGGCCTGGTAGTTCAGGAAGTCATTGTCGTTGCGCACGCGGGTCGGCGCCTTGCCGGCCACCGGGGTGGTCAGGGTGGTGGAGAAGTCGTCGTAACGCAGGCCGACGTTGATCATCCACTGCGCGTTCAGTTCGATGGTGTCGAACAGGTAAGCGGACTTGGTCTTGGTGCGCTGCTCGACGTCCAGCGCCTTGTCGCTGCGGTACACCGCATGGGTGGCCGCCCACGGATCGTTCGGGTTCGGGTTGTCGAAGCTGGTGCAGTTGTAGCCGGTGGCCGCGCCGGTGGTCGGGCACTTGCTGCTGTTGGTCAGCGGATTGTTGGTGCCCGGGGTCATCAGGTAGCTGCCACGGGTCATCTTCTCGTCGCTGTATTCCGCGCCGGCGCTGTAGCTGTGCTTCAGTGCACCGGTCTGGAAGCTGCCGGTCAGGCTCAGCTGGTCGGCGAAGCTCTTGACGTCGACGGCGCGGCTGTTGGTACGACGCCACAAGGTGCCGTAGTTGTTCGGGTTGCCCTGGCTGTCGTCCGGCTGGGTCCACAGGTAATCGTTGCTGGTGTTGCCCAGGCGCGCGATGTTGCGCAGCTTGTGGCTGCCGAAGTCGTAGCTGCCGTCCAGCGTGCTGATGTCGGCGCGGGTGCGCTGGAAATCGCGGTCCACCAGGCCGTAGTAGTTGTTGCGGTCGGGCACCATCGGGCGGCCGTCCACCCACTTCGACACCGGCGCGCCGTTCGGGTTGCCATACGGGAAGCCGCCTGCGTCGGGCAGGTCGTCGCTCTGCATGTGGTAGTGGCTGGCGATCAGCTGCGCCGGGCCGTTCAGGCCGAACGCGATCGACGGCGCGATGCCCCAGCGGCTGACGTTGGCCGCGTCACGACCGGCAATGTCCGACTCGTGCTTCATCAGGTTCAGGCGTGCGGCGATGCCATCGCCCAGCACGTAGTTGGCATCCACGGTGCCGCGTGCGTAGCTGTCGGTGCCGATGCCCATGCTGGCAGTGGTCTCGTTCTTCAGCTTCGGGGTCTTGCTGACCAGGTTGAGGCTGCCACCACCGGAGTCACGACCGCCGTAGGCCGAGCTCGGGCCCTTGACCACTTCCACCTGCTCCAGGTCGAACACTTCGCGGGTCTGTGAACCGACGTCGCGCAGGCCATCGACGAACATGTTGCTCTGCGAGTCGAAGCCGCGGATGAAGGGGCGGTCACCGGTCGGGTTGCCGCCTTCGCCGGCGCCGAAGGTGATGCCCGGGACCATGCGCAGCGCATCCTGCAGGTTGGTCGCACCGGTTTCGGCGATCAGCTTCTCCGAGACGATCGAGACCGACTTCGGAGTGTCCAGCAGCGCGGCGGTGAACTTCGGCGAGGACGGGTTGAACCAGCTGCCGCGCACCTGGACCTTGTCCAGCTCGGTGGCCTTGCTGGCGCCGGCGTCGTCGGCGGCCTGCGCGGCCAGCGGCGCGAAGCCGGCGGCGAGGGTGGCGGTGGCCAGTACGGAAACGCGAGGTGCGTACTTGCGGGTCTTGATGTGGGTCATGGGTAGGTTGGCGGTGGCTTGGATGGGGAATGAGCGAGAGCTGGCCAGCACGACTCAATGGCGCGATGGCGGCGGCGAGGTTCGGGCAGTGCCAGGCCATGCCTGGCGGCAGTTCAGACGAGGCGAGGCGCACGGCAATGGCCGCAGGGCGCCTCAGATGGCGTGCGGAGCCGGAGGTGCGTGGCCGGGATTCAGGCGCAGCGAGGGGTCGTGCCGCTGCCAGCGCAGGGCATCGGAGTGCCACAGCGGGATGTGGGCCACCAGCGCAGCGCGCGGCGGCGCAGCGCCGGTACAGGGCGTGCCGCTCTCACCGTCCAGCGGAGGTTCCGGGGCCGGCACAGCGTGGTGGGGGCATTCGTCGCTGGAAGGAGCCGGCAGCGGAGCGGCCTGGTCCATGTTGTCCAGATGCGCCTGCCAGCCGGCGTTGGCGGTGTGGCCGCCACGCCCTTCGTGCAACGCCGACCAGCCCAGCAGCAGCGTCAGCAGCGCGGCCACAAGCAGCGGCCACCCCTGACGGGCGAGCTGGCACAGCGTGGCAGTGGGCGCGGACGAAGCCATGGCGCAGGCGGAGGCGTTACGAAGATGTTACGTAGGATAACATCAACGATAATGATTCGCATGTACGGGTGTGGCAGGCCACCCGGAACGGACCCGAAAGGCCCTGGCAGGGCCCTCAGGCTGTTCCAGTAGATCCACCCCATTGGTGGATGCCTTGAACTTCAATCGCGGTCGTCGCGGGTCCAGATGGCGTCGTGTTCGCGCTTCACCGGAAACTTCGGCACTGCGGTATAGGCCGGCGCACACAGGGCGCGGCCATCACGCACGTCGAAGCGCGCGCCATGCAGTACGCATTCAACGCTGCCCTCGGCGGTGTTGAACTCACCCGAGGACAGCTCGAACTCCTCGTGCGTGCATTGGTCTTCCAGCGCGTACAGTTCGCCGTCGAGGTTGAACACCACGATCGGCGTACCGGTGACTTCGTCGAACACGCTCTTCATTTCGCCCGGCAGCAGTTCGGCGCCGGCGCAGACAAAGGTCCAGGCCTCACTCACGCGGTGGCTCCGGCCAGCGGCTTTTCCAGGATCTCGAAGCGCAGGTCGTCGCGCTTGGGGATGCCGAAACGTTCGTCGCCATACGGGAACGGCTTCTTGATGCCGGTGCGCTGGTAACCGCGGCGCTCATAGAAGGCGATCAGTTCGTCGCGGATGTCGATCACGGTCATCTGCATCACCGGCACGTTCCATTCGCGCGCGGCGTGGGCTTCGGCCGCGTCCATCAACTGCTTGCCGACGCCGCCGCCCTGCTGGGCCGGGTCGACCGAGAACATGCCGAAGTAGCCCTTGCCGTCGACGTCGGCGACGTGGGCACAGGCCACGAGCTGGCCGTCGCGTTCGGCCAGCAGGATGGTCGAGCGCGGGCGGTCCAGGTCGCCCTGGATGCCTTCGGCATCGACGCGGGCGCCGTCCAGCAGGTCGGCTTCGGTGGTCCAGCCGACGCGGCTGGCGTCGCCGCGGTAGGCCGAGGTGACCAGGGTGATCAGGGCGGGGATGTCGGCCGACGTGGCGGCGCGGAAGGTCAGAGTGCTCATGGGGGCATTCTAGGTGGGGCGGGGGCGGGCGGGGAGCTTGCTGATTCGGCTGGCTTTGCCGAGTGTGTCGGATACGCCTTGTTGACATGATCTTCATTTTTCATTCATAAATGAAGCAGTACCCGCCCACCGCGTTCAAGCGTGTGGTTGTCTGCCGGAGTGGGTACCGTCCGATCTGATCATCGACAGTGGCGCGATGTGGGCGGGGCTCTCAAGGAAGGTCGATCCAGGGAGGATCTTCATGCAGTCACGGCTCATTGCTCATCCGCGCGCGGCAAACGCCATCAAAGGCCTGCTTCTGACAGCACTGGCCTTCTGCGTACTGGCACCGGTTCCCGCCTCCGCCCAGATCGTGCCTACCTGGCGCCAGGAGTACGACAAGCGCTTGAAGTACGGCGACCTGGTCGAGCCCTTGAAGGGCGAGATCTTTGGCGAGCAGGTCAACCTGTATGACGGTTCGATCAGCTTCAAGGCCACGGATATTTCGATACCGGGCAATGGCAGCTTGCCGATGACGCTGAGCCGCAGTCTCGGCGATGGCGGCAACAGTAATGAGAGCCCTTTCTCCAACTGGAAATTGGATATTCCTTCCCTGTCTGGTGTGCACGGCGACCTGCCTGAGACTGCGGCCGCGGGCTATTGGCTGCCTGCGGCCCGCTGCAGCACCGTCAGCGGACCTCCGTCGTTGGAAGTCTGGAACCGACGGCACACCCAGATCGTCAATTTCAATGCGCACACCTACTGGGATGGCACGCGACTTTCGCTGCCTGGTGGCGGGGGCGAGAGCATTCTGGGAGACGGCGGTGATGCTCGCCAGCCCAAGCCTCAGTTCGGTAAATCCACCCCGTGGAACACCAAAAGCGGTTGGACGTTCACTTGTCTGGGCTCGCTCAAGAGTGGCCAGGCCGGTGAAGGCTTCCTGGGGCACGCACCTGATGGTTCCAAGTACTACTTTGACTGGATGGTGGCACGTCCGGTCAATCCTGCGACCCTGCAGCCATTTGGTCCGGAGAGTAATGCTCAATTGCAGCGCAGGCGCGTTTACCTGTACCCCTCCCAGATTGTGGATCGGTTTGGCAACTGGGTGCGCTATGAGTGGAATGGCGACCGCCTCGAACGCATCTTTGCCAGTGATGGTCGTGAAATCAGCCTGGCGTACAACGCTGACGGATTGATTGCATCAGCGACGGCAGCTGGGCGCACGTGGACGTACGGGTATACCGCAGCCAATATCCTCCAGACGGTAACGCTGCCGGATGGGACCCAGTGGGTCTACAACCTTCCGCCGCTTTCCGTCACCCGCAAGTATGCCGACTACACCGGGCAGAACATCTGGGAGTACATGGACTATCCGGTGACCTGCGCCCGGATGAACAAGATCATACCCACTGAGATTGCGGCGACTGTCCAGCATCCTTCGGGGGCAGTGGGTACGTTCTTGTTCCGCCCGTTCCGCCACGGACGGAAGAACGTAACGTTCGACTGCCAGACATCTGGTGACAATCATCTGTACGAAGAAGGCTGGAACTACACGCCTGTCTACCGTGACGCGCAGTCGCTGGTAGCAAAAACAATCACTGGTCCGGGTATGCCTGTTGCGCAGTGGACCTATCAGTACACCAATCTTGATGGCGCCTACGCGCAGGATCTCGGCGGACCGGCCATTCCTCCGGGCCAGGCCGAACCGAAAATCACCACCGAGACTCTGCCTGACGGCGTTGTACGTGTGTATGAATTCGGCAAGGAGGTGGCGTACAACGACGGTCTGCTGTTGTCGACCACCACGCGCTCGGGCGGCACCGTCGTGCGCGTCGACCGCAACAACTACTATCCCGACGCCCAGCTTGACTCGGCGCCATTCCCGAAAGAAGCCGGCAAGGACTTCAAGTACGGTGCGAACGACCTCAAGGCACACTACAACAGGCCCGTACAGTCCACCGTGGTGGAACAGGATGGCGTGCAGTTCACCCGCACGGTCCAGGCTTTCGATGCCTTTGCACGCGAGGTGAGCGTCGTCGAGGGCAACTCAGCCGGACAGAGCCGCGCCAGCACAACCACCTACTACGACAACCTGGCGCTATGGGTGAATGGCCAGTCAGCGCGCAGCGTAGTCAATGGTGTCGAGCAGTCACGCACCGAGTTCGACACGACCAATGCGTTGCCGCTGCGCGCTTATGCCTTCGGCCGGTTGGCGCAGCAGGTGACCTACGCGGCTGATGGTACGGTGGCATCGGTTGCCGATGCCCGTGGCAACACCAGCCACCTGTCCGCGTGGAAGCGCGGTGTCCCGCAGCAGTTGCGGATGCCGGCCACGGCTGAATCTCCCAATGGGGCGACGCGCACCGTTGTGGTGGACGACAACGGCTGGATCACCTCGTTGACCGATGAAATCGGAGCAACCACCAGCTTCAGCTACGACAGCATGGGGCGCCTGCGCAGCCAGCAGTTCCCCGGTGGCGACACCGTGAGCTGGAATGCGGTCACCATGGACCTGCAGCGGTTGGGCAGCGCGCAGTTCGGCGTGCCGGCCGGCGCCTGGAAGCATTCACGAACCCAGGGCGGGCGACGGACCGATACCTATCTGGATGCCATGTTCCGCCCGGTGCTGGTCACTGAAAATGCAGACAACGTTCTCGATAGCGCAGTCGTGACCCGCTACGACACCAGCGGCAAGACGGTGTTCGCGTCCTATCCGGTTCGCCAGCTTTCCGACATCAATGCGGCGTTTGACGGCACCACCACGCAGTACGACGCGCTGGGTCGACCGGTCGTGGTCAGCCAGTCGTCCGAACTGGGTGCCTTGGTAACTCGCACCGAGTTCGTGGGCAACCTGTCGGTGAAGGTAACCAATCCACGCGGACAGTCGACCACAACACGGCACCTGGCCTATGACCAGCCCACCTATGAGATGCCGTTGATACTGCAGCATCCAGAAGGGGTAGTGACCGAGATCCAGCGCGACGCTCTCGGCAAGCCGCTGGCGATTACCCGTAGCAGCGCCGACGGCAGCCAAGCGCTGACCCGCCGTTATGTCTATGACGGTTACCAGCAACTCTGCAAGACCATCGAGCCGGAAACCGGGGCGACCGTGCAGGACTATGACGCTGCCGGCAATGTACTGTGGTCGGCTGCCGGCACGGGCCTGACCAGCGCCGCAGACTGCAACCGCAGCGAAGCACTCGCCACTGGCCGCGCCGTGCAGCGCAGCTATGACGCTGCCAATCGACTGCTGGCGCTGACCTTCCCCGATGGCCGCGGCAACCAGGTCTGGTCATATACGCCAGATGGCCTGCCCGCAGAAATCAGTACGCAGAACGATGCCGGCCGTCCGCTGGTCATCAATCGCTACCAGTACAACCATCGTCGTCTGCTCAGCAGCGAGACGCTGCAACATCCAGACTTCGGCAATCTGAGCCTGGCCTATGGCTACGATGGCAACGGCGCGCTTGCCAGCAACACCTACCCGGGCGGGCGCATCGTCAGCTATGCCCCGGACGCCCTCGGCCGCGCCACATCGGTGGGGGGCTATGCGAAGGAGGCCAGCTATTTTGCCAACGGCGCCTTGGCGCGCTTCGTATATGGCAACGGCATTGTCCATGCGATGAGCCAGAATGCTCGCGGTCTTCCTGACCGAAGTCGCGATGCCACCGCTGCGGCCGCAGTGCTCGATGACAGCTACGACTACGATGCGGGTGGCAACGTGATGGCCATCTCTGATGGCTTGCCGGGTGCGCCAGGCAATCGTGACATGGCCTATGACGGGCTGGATCGACTGCGCTCGGTTACCGCGCCGGGCTTTGGCAACGCGCTGTATGAGTACGACGCACTGGACAACCTGCGCCGGGCCAAGGTCGGCAGCCGGGATCGCACGCATTATTTCGATCCGACCAATCGTCTGGTCAACGTTGTCGATACTGGCAGCAGCGCGACCGTTGTCGGTCTCGGCTATGACGTGCAGGGTAATCTTTCGATCCGCAATGGCCAGGCGTTTGGTTTCGACTACGGCAACCGCCTGCGTACGGTGGGAACGACGGAAGCCTATATGTACGACGCGCATGGACGCCGGGTGAAAGCATGGAACAGCGAAACGGGCGTGATCTACTCGTTCTATGACAATGGCGGCGTGCTGCGTTTCCAGCGCAATGAGCGCACGGGAAAGCAGACGGACTATCTGTACCTGTCCGGCAGCCTGGTGGCGCAGGTGCACGGCGAGGCTGCACCCAGTGCTCCGGCGCTGAGCGCTCCGGGCTACATCACCCAAGGCAGCGTCAACCTGACGTGGAGTCCGGCCGGCGGCGCCAACCGCTACGAACTGCAGCGCGCCCAAGGGGGCAACTGGAGCACGATTTTCGACGGCGAGGCGCAGGCATTCACCAGTAGCGGTCTGGTCACCGGCACCTATCAGTTCCGAGTGCGCGGATGCCGCGTGGTCTGTGGCGAGTGGAGCAACACCGCCTCGGTCGCCGTCGAGCTGCCGCCGGCTGCAGTGCCTGTGCTGAGCGTGCCGACAACTGCATTCAACGGCAACTACAGCATCAGCTGGTCGGCCTCTGCCGGCGCAGAACGCTTTGAACTGGAGGAGAGTGCCAATGGCGGAGCCTGGACGCAGGTTCACAATGCGGCGGGCCAATCCAAGGCATTCAGTGGCAAGCCGGCAGGCAGCTTCAACTATCGTGTCCGTGCATGTAATCCGGTGGGGTGTACCGAATACAGCAATGGCGCCGCAGTGACGGTGGTCTACCCGCCTGTCGGTGCTCCTGGAGTATCAGCGCCGGCTCGTTCGGCACCCGGCAGCATTGGCATCGGCTGGAACGGGATTGGCGGTGCCGATCGTTACACACTTCAGGAAAGTACCAATGGCGGCGGTTGGGTGACCCTGTTCGATGGCAATGCGGGGTCCTTTGCCACGCCTGCGCGTGGAGTGGGTAGCTATGCCTACCGCGTCGCCGCCTGCAACGGCGCTGGATGCGGGCCGTGGTCGGCAACGGTGACGGTCGCAGTCATCGGACCGCCGACGATCGAGCCGGTGATCAGCGCGCCGGGCCTGGTGAATGTGCCGCAGTACAGCTTCAGCTGGTCAGTACCCGCCAATAGTGAGAGCTTCATCCTGGAGGAGAGCGCCAACGGCGGTGGATGGACCGTGGTGCATAACGGCGGTGCGAACAGCTTTGGTGCAAACAGAGGCAATGGCAACTACGCCTACCGTGTACGTGCCTGCAACTTCGCGGGGTGCAGCCCATATTCAGGCATCGTAAGCGTTTCAGTCGTGCTTCCTCCGGCTGCCACCCAGATTTTCCTGGCGGAATGGTTGTCTACGCGCAAGGCCCCCTACCAGGTGCAGTGCACCGTCTCCTGGCGAGCCGTGCCCGGCGCAACGGAGTATCACCTTGAGCCGTCGGGGGCTGGACGCCGTCTATACACCGGGCCTCTGACTTACGTGCAGTCAAACAACGGGAATTACTGCGCAAGCTTGTACATCGTTCGCGCCTGCAATGCCGGCGGCTGTTCGGAATGGTCTGCGGGCTTCCCTGTCACCCGCGGCGTACTGAGCTGGGACTGAGCCATGAATGGAATCACTTCTCTACTGATTCGCGCAGCGCTTCTTGTGGTGGCGACACTGGCCGGTGCTGCACCGGCTGCGGCCCAGGAAGTGGTGGAATACATCCACACCGACGCACTGGGCTCGCCGGTGGCGATCACCGATGCCAGCGGAAATGTCATCGAGCGTACCGTATATGAACCGTATGGAGGCGTGGTCAATCGGCCATTGAAGGATGGTCCAGGGTATGCCGGGCATATGACGGACTCTGTAACCGGGTTGAACTACATGCAGCAGAGATACTTCGACTCAAGTTTGGGTACCTTCCTCTCGGTGGATCCAGTCACTACTGTCGAAAATCCCTATGCAAATTTCCAGCGTTACAGGTATGGAAATGGGAATCCCTACAAGTTCGTCGATCCAGATGGCGCTGATGCGATATATTTTTCAGATGTTAATGTTCTGGTGATTCCGGTTAATTTTACGGGTCCCGCTGCAACAAAATCCAATGTGGAAGCGATCAGGAGTCGGGTTGATTCAATTGCTTCCGAGTATCGAGGGATTAAGGTTCGTTTGCAGGTCCTGGGTTCCGCCGGTGGTCATGGCCAGAATTCAATGAATTTGGGGCCTGGAAAGGATTACGCAAACTATCCTCGTGCCGGTCAGGGGGTATATGGCGGAATCGGCGGGAGGACGGCTCATATCGATAGCTCCGAGAGCAACTGGATAGGCGCGGCAGTTCACGATATCCTGCATTTTGCAGGCGCCCCGGAAGGGTATCGTGATGTGGGGTCGCGAGATGGGCGTACATCGAGCCCCATGGAGGGGTACTCTTCCGATCATATTATGGCTGATCGAAATGGTACGCGAATTACTGCGAGGGATGAGGATGCGATGCTGAGTAATGACACGACATCGAGGCATCGGTTGAGCGATTTCAAGGGGGTCTTTAGGGTTGAGGGGCGACTTGATGCAAAACGCCTCGATAAGCAGTTTTCAGGGAAATAACCAACCGGATACTCCGATGAATATTTCAACTTTACTGGCCTCCGTCATATCAATTTTTCTTCTTTCTTCCTGCGGTCAGCAGCGCGGCTGCCATTTGCAGGTTATCAATCAAGATCATGACAGTTCATCATCCCAGAAAATATTTGCTGAAGTGGATGACGTCATTCGTTCGCGCTCTGTGGATGGCGGAGTCGAAGTAAAGGCGGAGTTGGTGGTGTCGCAACTTGAGCTGTCCCGGGAAGGAAAGAGAAGGAGGAGGCTTTTCTATGTATTGATGGATGGAGAGGGGAGGTTCATGGATGCATCCACATGTGATGTCGGAGAAGGTCAATGTGCTTCGGTTGTTTCGAAAAAAATGGTGAAACTATGTGGCGAGGTCTGAATTTATTGCATTAATCCATCGGAGCATATATTGGTGAGTAAAGTCCAGTATTCTGATCGCATTCGAAGATCAATAGTCGTAATTTTTGCAGCGATTTGCCTGGCTGGCCTTGTTGCGTGTACTAGTGAAGTGGCGAGTTCGGGTGGGGTTGTCAATCATCTCCCGAACAATGCAAGGGCAAATCAATACGCTGCGGCGCTCCGCTCCAGTTCTGTCGCCGGAGGCGCATCGAGGGAGCAAATGTGTGAGGTCCATTTGATTGATGTTCGGCAGTCATTCGATCAGGAGGGGAATGAAAAGCTGAGAAGCTATTTCGTTTTGACCAATTATCGAGGGATTTTTGTGTCGGCGGACACCTGTGGACTGTCCGTGGGTGACTGCGTTGCAGTTATTGCAAAGAGGTCGAGTTCTGAATGTCGACTGCCGCCGAGAGATTAGGAGAGCGCCAACGGCGGCGGCTGGACTGTGGTGCATAACGGCGGTGCGAACAGCTTTGGTGCCAGCCGTGGAAAAGGCAGTTATGCCTACCGGGTGAGAGCCTGCAACTTCGCCGGGTGTAGCCCCTGGGACAGTTGGGCTTGCCTGTGCAGATGACGTTTACGGTTGTCGTGCAGTAGATCAGCATTGGCCATCTTGGGACGCAAAAACGCCACGGTCTCCCGTGGCGTTCGCATCTTCCCATCTGTTACTGAAGCCTCACCCCAGCAACTTCCGCACCTTCGTCAACGCAGCCATGAACCGCTCGATCTCTTCATGCGTGTTGTAGAACGCCAACGACGCACGGCAGGTCGCCGCCACGCCGTAGTACTGCAGCAGCGGATGCGCGCAGTGCTGGCCCGAGCGCACGGCCACACCTTCCAGATCCAGCAGGGTAGCCAGATCGTGCGCATGGGCGCCGTCGATCAGGAATGACACCACCGCGGCCTTTTCCGGCGCTTCGCCGATGATGCGCAGGCCGTCAACCCGGCGCAGCTCTTCGGTGAAGTGCGCCAGCAGCTCGGCTTCGCGCGCTTCCACGTGGTCCAGGCCGACGTTCTGCAGATAGTCCGCCGCCACGCCGAGGCCGATGAAACCGGCGATGTTGGGGGTGCCGGCTTCAAACTTGTGCGGGGCGTCGTTGAATACGGTGCCGTCGAAGCTGACTTCCTTGATCATCTCGCCGCCGCCCAGGAACGGCGGCATCGCGTCCAGATGCTCGCGACGCGCCCAGAGCGCACCGGTGCCGGTCGGGCCGCACATCTTGTGGCCGGTGATGGCGTAGAAGTCGCAGCCGATCGCGGTGACGTCGACCTTGCGGTGCGGTGCGGCCTGCGAGCCGTCGACCACGGTGACGATGCCGCGCTTGCGCGCTTCGCGGCAGATCTCGCGCACCGGGTTGATGGTGCCGAGTACGTTGGAGACATGGGCCACGGCCAGCAGCTTGACCTCGGCGGTCATCGCCGCGCGCAGCGCGTCCAGGTCCAGCGCGCCGTCGGGGGTGATCTCGGCCACGCGGATGGTCGCGCGGGTGCGCTGGGCGACCAGCTGCCACGGCACGATGTTGGCGTGGTGTTCCATGCGCGACACCAGGATCACGTCGCCGGCCTTCAGCCGGGGCAGGGCCCAGGAGTAGGCAACCAGATTGATCGCGAAGGTGGTGCCGCTGCACAGCACCAGGTCGTTGCTGCGCACGTTGAGGAAACGGGCCAGCTTGTTGCGTGCGCCTTCGTAGGCGTCGGTGGCCTCGGTACCCAGCGCATGCACGGCACGGCTGACGTTGGCGTTGTAGCGGCGGTAGAACTCGTCCACCGCGCCGATCACCTGCACCGGCTTCTGGCCGGTGTTGGCGTTGTCGAAATAGACCAGCGGCTTGCCGTGCACTTCGCGCATCAGCAGCGGGAAGTCCAGGCGCACGCGCGCCCAGTCGGGGGCGTCGGCGGGTGCTTCGATCGGTCGCGGGGTGGACAGGTTCATGCCACGCCCGCCTCGGCCAGGGCCTTGTCCAGCCGGCGTGCCAGCTGTTCGCGCAGCGCTTCGGGCAGCACCTTCAGCGGTTCGTGGCAGAACGCGGCGCTCAGCAGCGCCTGCGCCTGGGCCTGCGGCAGGCCGCGCGAGCGCAGGTAGAACAGCGCGTTGGCGTCGAGCTGGCCGACGGTGGCACCGTGTGCGGCCTTCACTTCGTCGGCGTCGATCACCAGCGTCGGCTGGGTATCGATCTCGGCGTCGGCCGACAGCAGCAGGTTCTTGTTGGACAGGTTGGCGTCGGTGCCATCGGCACCGGCACGGATCTGGATGCCGCCATGGAACACCACGCGGCTGCGGTTGGCGGCCACGCCACGCCACTGCAGCTCGGCGCTGGTGTCGCGGGCGATGTGGTCGATGCCCAGGCGGGTATCGACGTGGCGGCGACCATTGCCGAGCAGCACGCCATTGGCGGTCAGCTGGGCGTTGTCGCCTTCCAGGCGCACGTTCAGCTCATGGCGGCTGAGCGCGGCACCCAGCTCCAGGTCCACGCGGTGGTACTGCGCGTCCTTGGCCAGCACCGCGTCGGTACGCAGGAAGCTGGTCTGGCGCGCGCTGCCGGCCTGCACGCGGGCGTGCTTGAGCACCGCATCGCGGGCGACGTGGGCGTGCAGTACCGTGTTGTCCAGATGCGCCGAATCACCGACGCTGAAGCGGTGCTCGACCACGCCCAGGCTGGCGCCGGCACGCAGTTCGATCAGGTGGCGGTGGTGCCAGGCCAGATCGGTGTCGCCGGCCACGCTGGCGAATACCAGCTGCAGCGGCACCTCGACCTGCACGCCGTCGTCCACGCGCAGCACCACGCCTTCATCGGCGAGGGCGGCGTTGAGGCGGGCGAACACATCGTCGCTGCGATCGTAGCGGCGGCCGAGGAAGCGCACGGCGTCCTCGCCAGCGGCCAGTGCGGAGGACAACGTCTCCAGCTGCACGCCGGCCGGCAGGCCCTGCACGTCGCTCAGCGCGTCGTTGAGGCGGCCATTGACGAACACCAGGCGCGGTGCCGGGATGTTCTCCAGCGCGGCGGCATCCAGCAGCGCCGGGGCCAACGGTGCGGCCGCAAAGCTGCGACGCTCCAGCTGGCGCAGCGAGGTGTACTTCCAGGTTTCGCTGCGTGCGCCGGGCAGGCCGTCGCGCAGCACGCTGTCGAGCACTTCGCGGCGCGCATCGCTGCCGCAGAAGGCCTGGGCCATGGAATCGAGCAGGGCGCTCATCAGACCGCCGCCTCGGGCACGACCCGGTCCTTCAGGAAGTCATAGCCGTGCGCTTCCAGTTCCAGCGCCAGTTCCGGGCCGCCGCTCTTGACGATGCGGCCATCGGCCAGCACGTGCACGACGTCCGGCTTGATGTAGTCCAGCAGGCGCTGGTAGTGGGTGATGACCAGGAACGAGCGGTCGGCGCTGCGCAGCGCGTTGACGCCGTCGGCCACGCTCTTCAGTGCATCGATGTCCAGGCCCGAATCGGTTTCGTCCAGGATCGCCAGCTTCGGCTCGAGCACGGCCAGCTGGAAGATCTCGTTGCGCTTCTTCTCGCCACCGGAGAAGCCTTCGTTGACGCCACGGTGCAGCAGTTCGTCCTTCAGGTGCAGCACGGCCAGCTTCTGCCGCACCAGCTTGAGGAACTGCATGGAATCCAGTTCTTCCTCGCCGCGCGCCTTGCGCTGTGCATTCAGCGCGGCGCGCAGGAAGTAGGTGTTGTTCACTCCGGGGATTTCCACCGGGTACTGGAATGCCAGGAACAGGCCGGCAGCGGCGCGCGCTTCCGGGTCCTGGTCGAGCAGGTTGACGCCTTCGAACTGCACGCTGCCTTCGCTGACCTCATAGCCGTCGCGGCCAGCCAGGACATTGCCCAGGGTGGACTTGCCGGCGCCGTTGGGGCCCATGATGGCGTGCACCTGGCCGGGCTTCACTTCCAGGGACAGGCCCTTGAGGATTTCCTTGTCGCCGATGCGGGCGTGGAGGTTTTCGATCTTCAGCATGATGGGGGTTTCCGTGGTGCGGGCCGGGGCCCGCCGGTAAAGAGAATGCGTTGTGCGAGGGCAGGGCGGGCGATCAGCCCACCGAACCTTCCAGCGAGACTTCCAGCAGCTTCTTGGCTTCCACCGCGAATTCCATCGGCAGTTCGCGGAACACCTGCTTGCAGAAGCCGTCGACGATCATCGACACCGCGTCTTCCTGGCTGATGCCACGGGCGCGGCAGTAGAACAGCTGGTCGTCGGAGATCTTCGAGGTGGTGGCCTCATGCTCGACGGTGGCGCCGGGGTTCTTCACCTCGATGTAGGGGAAGGTGTGGGCGCCGCACTGCTTGCCGATCAGCAGCGAATCGCACTGGGTGTAGTTGCGCGCGCCGTCGGCATTGCGGTCCACCTTGACCAGGCCACGATAGGTGTTCTGGCCGCGGCCGGCGCTGATGCCCTTGCTGATGATCTTGCTCTTGGTGCGCTTGCCGACGTGGATCATCTTGGTGCCGGTGTCGGCCTGCTGGCGATGATGGGTCAGTGCCACCGAGTGGAACTCGCCGACCGAGTCGTCGCCCAGCAGCACGCAGGACGGGTACTTCCAGGTGATCGCCGAGCCGGTCTCGACCTGGGTCCAGGTGACCTTGCTGCGCGCGCCACGGCATTCGGCACGCTTGGTGACGAAGTTGTAGATGCCGCCGACGCCATTCTCATCGCCCGGGTACCAGTTCTGCACGGTGGAGTACTTGATCTCGGCATCGTCCAGCGTCACCAGCTCGACCACCGCCGCATGCAGCTGGTTCTCATCGCGCATCGGCGCGGTGCAGCCTTCCAGGTAGGACACGTACGCCTTCTCTTCGCAGATGATCAGCGTGCGCTCGAACTGGCCGGTGTGGCCGGCGTTGATGCGGAAGTAGGTGCTCAGTTCCATCGGGCAACGCACGCCCTTGGGAATGAACACGAAGCTGCCATCGGAGAACACCGCAGAATTGAGCGCGGCGAAGTAGTTGTCGCCCACCGGCACCACGGTGCCCAGGTACTGTTTGACCAGTTCCGGGTGCTCCTTGATGGCTTCGGACATCGAGCAGAACACGATGCCCTTTTCGGCCAGTTCCTTGCGGAAGGTGGTACCGACGGACACCGAGTCGAACACCGCGTCCACCGCTACGCCGGCCAGCTTGGCGCGCTCGTGCAGCGGCACGCCCAGCTTGTCGTAGGTGTCCAGCAGTTCCTTGGGCACGTCATCCAGCGAGGCGTACTTCGGGCCCTTCGGCGCGGAGTAGTAGCTGAGCGCCTGCAGGTCGATCGGGGCGATCTGCAGCTTGGCCCAGTTCGGCATCGGCATGGTCAGGAAGTGGCGGTAGGCGTCCAGGCGCCACTGCGTCATCCATTCCGGCTCTTCCTTCTTGGCCGACAGGGCGCGGATGGTGTCCTCGTCCAGGCCGGCGGGAAGGGAGTCCGACTCGATGTCCGTGATGAAGCCGGCCGAATACTTGCGGCCGAGCTGCTCATGGATCTCGCGGTTGGGGGTGTCGTCGCTGGCGACGGTTTCGATGGTTTCGGTGGCCATGGGGGGCTGCCTACGGATCAGGAGACGACGTCGACAGCGATGGTGCGGCGCTGTTCTTCGTCGACAAGGGGAAGAGGGGGCAGGATCTGCGCCAGGCTGACATCGCGCAGGGCCTCGGAGACCACGTCGTTGATCAGCCGCCAGCTGCTGCGCGCGCCGCACTTGGGCGCCATGCCGCACTGATGGTGGTCGTGGCTGCACTCGGTCAGGGCCAACGGCCCTTCCATGGCTTCAACCACTTCAAACAGCGAGATCTCGATCGATGGGCGGGTCAGCCGGTAACCGCCGCGGACGCCGCGCAGGCCTTCGACCAGGCCGGCCTGGGCCAGTGGCTTGAGCACCTTGCTGACGGTGGGCGGCTCCAGACCGGTGAATTCGGCCAGCTCGGTGGCACTGAGCACCTCGCCCGGACGGGCGGCGAGTACGGTCAGTACGACGGTGGCGTAATCGGTGAGCTTGGTGACGCGCAACATGGGATGCGAGTGGTTCTTAAAGCGGACTGAAATTGTACGCTTTTATTCGCCGGCATCCAACCCGGCCATTCAGCGGGCGCTTGGGCCCGGCCGGAGGGCAGTCGCCAAGGGCCGCCATCGGGGCGACATGCTGCGGCATGGGGGTGATTTTCGCAATCACCCGGAATGGGCGAGAATCAACGTTCCTTCCGCTGCAAACGTCTCTTGCCGATGCCCAAGAAGATCCAAGCCCGCAAGTCCGCCATCCACGGCAACGGTGTGTTTTCCGTGGCCCCGATCAAGCAGGGCGAGCGCGTGATCCAGTACAAGGGCCTGCTGCGCAGCCACGGCGATGTCGATGCCGATGACAGTGGCGACGTGGAAAGCGGCCATACCTTCCTGTTCACCCTCAACGACGACTGGGTGATCGATGCCAACTACAAGGGCAACGACGCGCGCTGGATCAACCACAGCTGCGACCCGAACTGCGAGGCGGTGATCGAGGAAGACGAAGACGGTGACAGCCGCGGCGACAAGGTCTTCATCGAGGCGCTGCGCGATATCAAGGCGGGCGAAGAGTTGACGTACAACTACGGCATCACCCTGGCCGAGCGCCACACGGCCAAGCTGAAGAAGATCTGGGAGTGCCGCTGTGGCTCGCCCAAGTGCACCGGCACGATGCTGCAGCCCAAGCGCTGATCCGGTAGCGCCGGGCCATGCCCGGCGAGCGCGAAGCGCGGGCGGAACCAGAAGCCGCCGGGCACGGCCCGGCGCTATCCGGGCGATTCTCCACCTGCCGTGCACGTGAGGGTCACCGCCGTTCAAGGGCCACTCGGCCACCCTGTGCGCTCCCCCCTATCTGGAGCACGACATGGCACAGCGTCTACGCGGCAAACAGATCGCCATCCTCGCCACGCATGGTTTCGAGCAGTCCGAACTGATCGAGCCCAAGCACCTGTTGGAAGCGGAGGGCGCGCGCGTGAGCGTGGTGTCGCCGGCCAAGGAGGCGAGCATCAAGGGCTGGAAGGACAAGGACTGGGGTGATTCGGTCGCCGTGGATCAACCACTGGATGGCGCCGACGCCGGCGGTTTCGATGCGCTGGTCTGCCCGGTGGCGTGATCAATCCGGACACCCTGCGCACCAACGAAGCAGTACTGGATTTCATCCGCAGCATGGCCGGTGCCGGCAAGCCGGTGGCCGCGATCTGCCACGGCCCCTGGCTGCTGATCAACAGCGGGCTGGCGGAGGGACACGAGGTCACCTCGTGGCCGTCGCTGCAGCAGGACCTGGCCAATGCCGGCGCGCGCTGGCGCGACGCGGAAGTGGTGGTGGACGGCAACCTGATCACCAGCCGCAAGCCCGATGACATTCCGGCCTTCAGCGAGGCGGTGGTGAAAGCGCTGGCGGCGTAATGCGGCGCTGGTAGTGCCGGCCGCTGGCCGGCACGTGCGTGAAAGGATTGCCGGCCAGCGGCCGGCACTACCTTATTTGCCGAGGATGCCCGCCGGCACCAGGTCGCCCAGGTTCTGGTTGAAGGTCACCACCAGCTTGCCGTTCTTCACCTGTGCCGACTGCACCTGCAGGGCGCCGAGCAGTCCGGCCACGGCCGGGTCCAGCTTGTAGATCGGTTCGCGCTGGGCGTAGTCGCTCAGCCATGCGTTCAGCAGGCCACGGGTCCGTGAATCGAGACGGCCACCCTGGCTGGCCGGAGTGAAGTCATCCACGCTCGGCTGCTGCAGGTGGAAGCCCTGGGTCTGCGCGTCATAGCGCAGGCCACTGCTGAGCTTCACCGTACCCAGCTTGGCCGGGTTGCCGCCGGCGGTGGCCAGCGCCACGTCCATGCCCAGGTTCAAGCGCTCGCCTGCGGGCAGGCTCAGCTGCGGGTGGCTCATGGTCAGCGCGATCAGGCCGCCCAGCGCGTCCTGCGTGCGCGGGAAGCTGCCGTCCAGATACTGCTGCACGTCGCTGGCGCCAACCGCCAGTTCGCGACCGGAGATCGAAGGGGCGGCCTGCGCACCGATCGCAGCAGCAATCAGCACGGTCGAGGCGGCTAGGCGGGTCATCAGGGAACGCAGGCGCATGGCGGTGACCGGAAGAAGGATCCAAGAGGCCTACAGAGTAGCTTTGCCCGCTGAATCGCGGGTACACACGGTTGCAACGGTTCAGTCCAGCGTTGGTTGCAGGCTGGCCGACTGGATCTGCCAGCTGCGGCCATCGGCGCTGGGCTGCACCCGGTACCAGCCGTGGTAGCGGAAGGTGCCGTTGGCGGTCACCGCGCGGATCTTCACTGGCACCTCCAGCAGGCGTGGCGGCTGCCCATCGTCGCGTGGCAACGCCACGTCACTGTCCAGGCGCAGGCTGCGCACGTCGGGCAGCAGGCGCAGCACGGCATCGTCGGCACGGCGCGGGTCGGCGGGGGCATAGGCCCAGGCTGCATCGCTGCGCGATGTGTTGCGGTTGAGCAGATCCAGCATGTAGCGGTTGAGCATCGCTGCGGGCGTTTCGCTGCCGTTGGCAACGGCGCCATACAGCGGATCGATGGCGATCGCGTCAACGGTAGCGGCCTGCGGTGCCGCTTTCGTCGTCGGCACCGACGGGGCGGTTGTGGCGGCGCTCGCGTCGCGCCCGGTGGCATCGACCGGGGGCGCCGGGTTCGAACACCCCGCCACAAGCAGCGGGATCAACAAGGAAATAAAACCGCGCATGTCTGCCTCCTCCCCGAGGCGACCTGAAAGGCGGCAGTGTAGCGGCCGGGGGCCGCTCAGCGCGAAGTGGTCAGCGCGAAGAGGGAAGCCGTTCCAGCGCGTCCAGCGCCGGCAGGACCTGCGCGGCGACCGCTGCCAGTGCATGGCCGTCGGTGTCGGCATGGCGCTGCACGATGTCACGCAGCAGCTGGGTGGCCACCACCAGGGTGGCACGTTCGTCACCGCTCAGGCCTGCCGTGCGCGGGGCCGATTCCAGCAGGCGCATCAGGTCGCGGCTGGCGCGGTGCTCCAGTTCGATGGTGCAGCGCCCGGTGCACTGGTGCCCGTCCTTTTCGATCGGGGTCACCGAGATCCGGTAGCGGGTGGAAGGGCTGGCCATGGGGGTGCTCGCGCTGGTGGGGAGGAATGGGACCACCATAGGCAAGGCGTCGGCCGGCGGCGATGGCCGGCGCTGCACGCAGTGTTCCACCCGGTTCGTTCCTGCGCTGGAAAAACAGCGGCGCGGCCATGGGCGGCGGGCCTGTGCGGGAAATTGCGTGGGCGCGGGAAACGCTGTGTTGCGGGGGCGCAGTGGACGGCATCCACGCATGGCGTGGATCTACTGCAGAGCGAGCGCGGATGCGGGGCAAAAAAAACGGGACGGCCAAGGCCGTCCCGTCAGGTATCCGCTGCAGGGCGCGCGCTTAGAGCGCAGCGTCCTTGAGCTTCTTCAGCGGGCGAACCTTGAGCTTGGTGGTGGCCGGCTTGGCGGCGAACCACTGCTCTTCCTTGGTGAACGGGTTGATGCCCTTGCGCTTCGGCTTGGCCGGCACATTGACGGTGGTGATCTTCAGCAGGCCCGGCAGGGTGAACGAGCCGGCGCCCTTCTTGTGCACCGAGGAAGCGACAGCGCCTTCCAGCGAGGCCAGCACAGCGCGGACGTCCTTGGCAACAACGCCGGAGACTTCAGCGATGTGTGCAACCAGGCCCGACTTGGTCAGCACTTCCTTGATCGGCTTCGGAGCGGCCGGCTTGGCGGCTGCCTTCGTCGCGACTTTCTTCACTGCCTTCTTCGGGGCAGCCTTCTTAGCGGTCTTTGCCATGGTTTCCTGTTCCGTGAACGGTTGGTTGTTTGGTCGGCGCCGAACCCCGTCGGCAAGCGCAATGTAGGGCAACTCTTGGGCGCCGCCAATAGCCTGGAGCGCTGAAAGTGCATGTTTTTTCATATCCAGGCCGATTCAGTACATGGCCGGCAGTAGGGGGAGCGGGTGCGGTGGTGCGCTGCACCGCAGTGTCGGTGATTGCGACTGGATGGGCGAAATGACTGAAAACAAGGGGGAAATCGCCAGATTGCTGGCGAAGAAGTGTCCAGTCGTCGGCTCGGGACAGGCGCGCCGCATGCGGCGGGGCGACGCAGGGCTAACGCGGCGCGTGCCAGGGTATTGGTTCATCACAGCCACAACGGAGCAGGACATGGGAATCTCGCGACACGCTACCGCGCATTGGGAAGGCGACCTGAAGTCGGGCAAGGGCCAGTTGAGCACGCCGCAGAGTGGTCTTCTGGACAAGACCCGCTACGGCTTCAACAGCCGTTTCGGTGATGAAAAGGGCACCAATCCCGAAGAACTGATCGCTGCCGCGCACGCCGGTTGTTTCACCATGGCGCTGTCGGCCAAGCTCGGCGAGGCAGGCTTTACCCCGACCTCGCTGGATACCGAAGCCAAGGTCGATCTGTCGATGGAAGGCGGCCCGCAGCTGTCGCAGATCCGGCTGAAAGTGAAGGCGGTTGTGCCGGGAATCGAGGCGACGCAGTTCCGCGCGATCGCTGATGACGCCAAGCAGAACTGCCCGGTTTCCAAGGCGCTGAGCGCGGTGCCGATCAGCCTGGAAGCCGAACTGGGCTGAGAAGGTAGTGCCGGCCGCTGGCCGGCAACCACATGAAACCGGGTATAAGGTGGCAGCCGGCCAGCGGCCGGCTCTACCGCCTTGCGTTCACCAATCGATGGTGCCGGAAATCACCGTCTGCACCTGGCCGCCGGACCAGACCTCGCCCTCTTCATCGACCAGCAGCGTCAGCCGCGCATCGTGGCCGACTTCGCGTCCCTGGCTGACGTCGAAGGGCTGGCGGCCGCGCGGAAGGGCGTCGCGCAGGTCCAGCCAGGCCGCCAGCACAGCGTTGGCCGCGCCAGAAGCAGCATCCTCGAAGCGGCGCCCATTGCCGACGAAAGCGCGCACGGCCAGGTCGTAACCATCGCTGCCATCGGCAAAGGCATAGGCGAACACGCCCATGCTGTCGGTCGATTCAGCCAGCGTGGCGATCGCATCCCAGTCCGGGTGCAGGGCGCGCAACGCGGCCTCATCCGCGACCTCTACGACCCACCAGCTGCGGCCACCCTGCATGCGGGCCGGTGGCAGCGAACCCAGCGGCCAGGTGTGCAATGCGGCCTGCAGGCGTGGGTCATCGGTGGCGGCGATCTCGGCCAGCTGCGCACGGGGCGTGCGGATGGCGATGCGCTGCTGCGCGCCTTCGCCGGTCACGCGCAGTGGCAGCGCACCGGCGATGCCGTCCTGAACCAGTACCCCGTCGACCGGCATGGCCAAGCCCGCCTGCAGCACCGCGTGGGCGGTGCCGACGCTGGGATGGCCGGCGAACGGCACTTCCTTCTGCGGGCTGAACATGCGCAGCCGATAGCTGGTGCCGGCCGTCTGTGCCGGGAACACAAACGTCGTTTCGGGCAGGCGGGTCCAGCGGGCGATGGCCTGCATCGCTGCATCGTCCAGGCCTTCGGCATCGAGCACGACGGCCAGCGGATTGCCGGCGCCCGGGCGCGGGGAAAACACATCCAGCTGCAGGAAACGGCGGGTGGTCATCGGGCAGGAACTCCAGGAAACAGGCGGCATAGGGTAGCGCGGGGCCATGCCCCGCGAGCGCGCAGCGCGGCAGGCCGCCGGGCTTGGCCCGGCGCTACCAGGTGATGTTGCCGTCGATCACCAGCTGCACCTGGCCGCCGATCCACACCGTGTCCTGCGCATCCACAGTGACCTGGACGCGGCCGTCGCGGCCGACCTCGCGGCCCTGGCTGGCCACGTAGCTCCCGTCCTTGCCGGGCAGGGCGTTGCGCTGCCGCAGCCAGGCGCCGATCAGCGCGTTGGCGCTGCCGGTCACCGGGTCTTCCGGCACGTTGGGCGCATCGGCGGGGCAGAACGCGCGCACCACCAGGTCGTGCCCGGTATCGGCTTCGAGCGCGAACACGGCGATGCCGAGCGCGTCGGTGGCAATGCTCCAGTCGCGCAGGGCCGCCATGTCCGGTGCCAGCGTGCGTACGGCCTCGGCGTCGCGCAGCGGCAGCAGCCACCAGCGCGGGCCGTTGTCCCACAGCTCGGCGCGCTGGCCCTCGGCGGCAGCAGCGCGCAGGGCGTCAGGAATGTCGCCTGGCAGAGCCGGCAGCGGCCGTGCCTCTGGGCTCGCCAGGCGGATGGTGGGCGCGTTGGCTGGCCCGGTGACCTGCACCGGCAGCAGGCCGGCCGCGCACTGCTGCACCAGGGCCCCGTCGCGTGGCTGCACCAGGCCGCAGGTGACCGCAGCCCAGGCGGCGCCCACGCTGGGGTGCCCGGCGAAGGGCAGCTCGCTGGCAGGGGTGAAGATGCGCACGTGGTAGTCGGCGCCGGCAGCGGTGGGGCGAAGGAAGAATACGGTCTCGGACAGGTTCAGCCAGGCGGCCAGGGCCTGCATGCGGTCGGTGGACAGTCCATCAGCGTCGAACACGACACCGAGCGGGTTGCCGGTACCGGGCTGGTGGGCGAAGACATCGAGCTGCAGGTAGCGGTAGGCGGTCATTGACGGGTGTATTGGGCTTAGAATCGAAGGTTCCGCCCCCTCGGGCGGCTTCCCCACATTACACATAGCCTATCCATGTCAGCTTCCCCCCTTGTCGATCGTTGGATCGTACTGAAGTTCGGCGGCACCTCGGTGTCGCGTCGCCACCGCTGGGACACGATCGGGAAGCTGGCGAAAAAACGGGCCGAAGAGACCGGTTCGCGCGTTCTGGTGGTGGTTTCGGCGCTGTCCGGGGTCACCAATGAACTGACCGCGATTGCCGATGGCGCGCCGGACAGCCGCGATCGCGTGGCGGCGCTGGTCGAACGCCACCAGGCCTTCCTGGACGAGCTGGGCCTGGGCGCGGAGGTGCTGGCCGAGCGGCTGGCCGCGCTGCAGGGCCTGCTGGACGACCCGCGTGCGCCAAGCCGTCCTCTGGACTGGCAGGCCGAAGTGCTCGGCCAGGGTGAACTGCTGTCTTCCAGCCTGGGCGCGGCCTACCTGCGTGCCAGCGGCCTGGATTTCGGCTGGATGGATGCGCGCCAGTGGCTGGACGCGCTGCCGCCGCAGCCGAACCAGAGCGACTGGTCGCAGCGCCTGTCGGTGAACTGCCAGTGGCGTGCCGATGCGGAATGGGCGCAGCGCTTCCGCGCGCAGCCCACGCGCATGCTGATCACCCAGGGGTTCATCTCGCGTCACGCCGACGGTGGCACTGCCATCCTCGGCCGCGGCGGCTCGGATACCTCGGCGGCATACTTCGGTGCGCTGCTCGGCGCCAGCCGCGTGGAGATCTGGACCGATGTGCCCGGCATGTTCAGCGCCAATCCCAAGGACGTGCCGGACGCGCGCCTGTTGACCCGCCTGGACTATTACGAAGCGCAGGAAATCGCCACCACCGGTGCGAAGGTGCTGCACCCGCGCTCGATCAAGCCGTGCCGCGATGCGGGCGTGCCGATGGCGATCCTCGATACCGAGCGTCCGGAGCTGCCGGGCACCAGCATCGACGGCAATGCCGCGCCGGTGCCCGGAGTGAAGGCAATCAGCCGTCGCAACGGTATCGTGCTGGTGTCGATGGAAGGCATCGGCATGTGGCAGCAGGTCGGCTTCCTCGCCGATGTATTCGGCTTGTTCAAGAAGCACGGCCTGTCGGTGGACCTGATCGGTTCGGCCGAGACCAACGTCACCGTATCGCTGGATCCGTCCGAGAACCTGGTCAACACCGATGTGCTGGCCGCGCTGTCGGCCGACCTGTCGCAGATCTGCAAGGTCAAGGTGATCGTGCCGTGCGCGGCGATCACCCTGGTCGGCCTGGGCATGCGCTCGCTGCTGCACAAGCTGTCGGACGTGTGGGCGACCTTCGGTCGTGAGCGCGTGCACATGATCTCGCAGTCGTCCAACGACCTGAACCTGACCTTCGTCATCGACGAAGCCGATGCCGATGGCCTGCTGCCGATCCTGCACGCCGAACTGATCGACAGCGGCGCGATGCCGGTGGAAGAGACCGAAGTGTTCGGCCCGCGCTGGCGCGAAATCGCCGGCACCGTGCGTCCGCGTGGTACGCCGTGGTGGCGCGGCCAGCGTGCGCACCTGCTGCAGCTGGCCGATGCCGGCACCCCGCGCTACGTCTACCACCTGCCGACGGTGCGGGCGCGTGCCCGCGCGCTGGCGGCGATCAAGCCGATCGACCAGCGATACTACGCGATCAAGGCCAACAGCCATCCGGCCATCCTGCAGTTGCTGGAGGCCGAAGGTTTCGGCCTGGAGTGCGTGTCGCACGGTGAGCTGAAGCATGTGTTCCAGGCCATTCCGGAACTGTCGCCCAAGCGCGTGCTGTTCACTCCCAGCTTCTGCCCGCGCAGCGAGTACGAAGCGGCGTTCGCGCTGGGCGTGACCGTCACTGTCGACAACGTGGAAGCCCTGCAACGCTGGCCGGACCTGTTCCGCAACCGCGAACTGTGGCTGCGCGTGGACCTGGGCCGTGGCGAAGGCCACCACGCCAAGGTCCGCACCGGTGGCAAGGAATCCAAGTTCGGCCTGCCGATCGCGCGCGTGGACGAGTTCGTGCGCGCGGCCACCGAGCTGGGCACCCGCGTGGTCGGCCTGCATGCGCACCTTGGCAGCGGCGTGGAAACCGCCCAGCACTGGCGCCTGATGTGCGATGAGCTGGCGGGCTTCGCGCGCCGCATCGGCAGCGTGCACACCATCGACATCGGTGGTGGCCTGCCGATCCCGTACAGCGAGGAAGACGAGCCGTTCGACCTGGATGCCTGGGCCGAGGGCCTGGCCGAGGTCAAGGCGCTGCATCCGGCGTTCCGCCTGGCGATCGAGCCGGGCCGCTTCCTGGTGGCCGAATCGGGCGTGCTGCTGACCCACGCCACCCAGGTGGTGGAGAAGGATGGCGTGCGCCGCGTCGGCCTGGATGCCGGCATGAACACGCTGATGCGCCCGGCCCTGTACGACGCCTGGCACGACATCGAGAACCTCAGCCGCCAGGGCGGTTACGCCGAAGCGGCGTTCGATGTGGTCGGCCCGATCTGCGAATCCAGCGATGTGTTCGGCAAGCGCCGCAAGCTGCCGGTGTCGACCGCGCCGGATGATGTGATGCTGATCGCCGACGCCGGTGCCTACGGCTATGTGATGTCCAACACCTACAACCAGCGGGCGATGCCGCGCGAAGACGTGATCGAATGATCGCCGCCTTCCGCGCCCTGCACCCGCCCACCGACACGTCCCGCGCCTGCGCGCGGGCACGTGCCTGACCGTGCTTGAACTGGATTCACCATGACTGCTTTCGATAAACACCAGGTTTCCCGCTTCCGTTTCGTCCGCTGCGAATTCGCCGCGGACACCGGCGTGGCCAAGCTGGTCTACGCCTTCGATGACGGCCCGGAAATGGTGGAAACCGTTACCGTGCCCGGCGCTCCGTTCGTGCTGGAACCGGCCCGTGCCGATGCCGTGCAGCGCGCGCTGCGGCTGCTGCACCTGATTGCCGGTGTGAGCTACTACAAGGCCGGCGTGCCCGATACGGTCAGCATCGACAGCTACAGCATCGATGCCGATACCGCAGCGCTGGTGGAGACCATCTACCTCAACGGCCTGGGCGAATTCGCTTACCGCAACGGCCTGAACCTGCGTGGGCGCTTCCGCCTGCCGGTGCAGGGCGAAACGGTGCAGGCACCGGTGCTGGGCCTGCAATCGCACGCGCTGGTCGCCATCGGCGGCGGCAAGGATTCGCTGGTCAGCATCGAAGCGCTGCGCCGCGCCGGCGTGGACGAGACGGTGACCTGGATCGGGGGTTCGCAGTTGATCCGTGCCTGTGCCGAGCGCACCGGGCTGCCGACGTTGAACCTGGGCCGCGCGCTGGCGCCGGAGCTGTTCGAACTCAACCGCCAGGGCGCATGGAACGGGCACATCCCGGTCACCGTGGTGAACTCGGCGATCATGGTGCTGGCTGCGCTGCTGCACGGTGTGGACCAGGTGGTGTTCTCCAACGAGCGCTCGGCCAGCTACGGCAGCCAGATTCCGGGCACCGGTGAAGTGAACCACCAGTGGTCCAAGGGCTGGGCCTGCGAGCAGGCCTTTGGCAACCACGTGCGCAAGTACGTGGCCGCCGACCTGCAGTACTACTCGTTGCTGCGGCCGATGTCGGAGCTTGCGGTGGCCCGCCAGTTCGCCAAGAGCGATTTCTACGACGCGCATTTCTCCAGCTGCAACCGCAACTTCCACATCCTTGGCGAGCGCCCGGTGAACCGTTGGTGCGGCGTCTGCCCGAAGTGCCACTTCGTTTTCCTGGCGCTGGCACCCTTCATGCCGAAGACCCGCCTGGTGCGCATCTTCGGCCGCAACCTGCTGGATGACATCGAGCAGGCTGGTGGCTTCGATGCGCTGCTGGAATTCCAGGACCACAAGCCGTTCGAATGCGTGGGCGAAGGCCGCGAATCGCGTGCGGCGATGGCCACCCTGGCGCAGCGCCCGGAGTGGAAGGAAGACGTGCTGGTGAAGCGCTTCTGCAATGAAATCCAGCCGCAGCTGGATGCGGCCGAGCTGGAGCTTGCACCGCTGATGCAGCTGCAGGGCGAACATCGTATTCCGGCGGCGCTGTGGGAACGGGTGCGTGAAGATTTCGCAGCTTGAAGGCAAGCGCGTAGCGCTGTGGGGCTGGGGACGTGAGGGGCGTGCTGCGTATGCGGTGCTGCGCGCGCGCCTGCCATCGCTTGGCCTGAGCCTGTTCTGCCCGGCCAGCGAGGTCGCGGCCGCGCGTGCGGAGACGCAGGGCGTGCTGGACGTGCGTGGTGAACCGTCGGCCGAGGCCTTGGCGGCATTCGAGGTGGTGATCAAGTCGCCGGGGATCAGCCCGTACCTGCCGATCGCGTTGGCGGCGGCGGAGCAGGGCACCCGCTTCATCGGCGGCACGGCGTTGTGGTTTGCCGAACATGCCGATGCCGATGGCACCGTGCGCGACACGATCTGCGTGACCGGCACCAAAGGCAAAAGCACCACCACCGCGCTGGTCGCGCACCTGCTGCGCGCGGCGGGGCATCGCACCGGCCTGGTCGGCAACATCGGCCTGCCACTGCTGGAAGTGCTGGACCCTCAACCGGCGCCTGCGTACTGGGCGGTGGAGCTGTCCAGCTACCAGACCGGCGAGGTCGCGCGCAGTGGTGCGCACCCGCAGGTGGCGGTGGTGCTGAACCTGTTCCCGGAACACCTGGACTGGCACGGCAGCGAACAGCGCTACATCGAAGACAAGCTGCAGCTGGTGACCGGGGCCGCGCCGCGCGTTGCCGTGCTCAATGCCGCAGATCCGCATCTGGCGGCGCTGTCGCTGCCCGGCAGCGAGGTGGTCTGGTTCAACCAGCCGCAGGGCTGGCACATGCGCGGTGACATCGTGCATCGCGGCGGGCAGGCGGTATTCGATACCCGCAATACGCCACTGCCGGGCCGCCACAACCGCGGCAACCTGTGCGCGGTGCTGGCCGCGCTGGAGGCGCTGGGCCTGGATGCCGTGGCGCTGGCGCCGGCGGTGCAGGATTTCCGGCCGCTGCCGAACCGCCTGCAACGCATCGGCCAGGCCGATGACCTGACCTACGTCAACGATTCGATCAGCACCACGCCGCATGCCAGCCTGGCGGCGCTGGAGTGCTTTGCCGGCCAGCGCATCGCGTTGCTGGTCGGTGGTCACGATCGTGGCCTGGACTGGACTGATTTCATGCAGCACATGGCGCACGACGTGCCGCCGGTGGAGATCGTGACCATGGGCAGCAACGGTCCGCGCATCCACGCGATGCTGCAGCCGCTGGCCGACGCCGGCCGTTTCGGCCTGCATGCCGCTGCCGATCTGCCCGATGCGATGTCGCTGGCGCGTCGCGCACTGGGCGAACAGGGTGGGGTGGTGCTGCTGTCGCCGGGCGCGCCGAGCTATGGCGCCTACCGCGATTACGTTGCACGCGGGCGGCATTTCGCCGAGCTGGCCGGGTTCGACCCGGATACGATCAGCGCGATTCCGGGTATCGGGATCGCCTGACGGTCGTGCCGGCCGGTGGCCGGCAACCCGGGGATTTCATCCACGCATGGCGTGGATCTACTGGAGAGCCGAGCCCACGCCGGCTGCCGTCACCACGACGCGGTCAACGTTCCTCGTCGAGGAAGCTGTAGTCGCGGTCGATCAGCTGCTGCAGGTAGGCATCGAAGCTGGGGGCGATGACCGCGTAGCTGTCCGGGTCGTGCAGGTAGCGCACCACCTGTCCAACGCTGCCGCCGGGTGCGGGATCGAAATCCAGATACAGCATCGAGGTGCCGCCGTTGTTCATGCAGTGCGAGAAGCACAGGCGGCGGCTCATCGGCAGGTCGGCATCGATGCCGGCATCGAGGATCTCCGGTTCTTCTTCCAGCCATTCCTCGTAGATGGAACGGATGCTGTCGTCCCATTGCTGCTGGTCTTCGAAGATCTGCGCGATGGAGCGCAGGTAGTACGGGTAGTCGCCCACGTCCGAGCCCAGCATCAGCACGCAGACCTCGCCCTTCGGATAGTCGCGGAAGTGCGTGCCGTCCACGCGCGAAAGCAGCTCGACCAGGCTGTCGGGCACCTGCGGCCACTGCGCGCGCAGCCGTTGCAGGTCGGCCTCGCTGGCGCCTTCGGTCCACGCCCATTGCGGGGCATCGTCCTCGGGCAGCCGCGGGATCAATCCAGACAGAAAGCGATCAACAAGATTCATGCAGAAAAAAGGGGACGGAGGGGATCAAGTCGTATCCAACCACACCTGCGTCACGCCGCCAATGCAGAATGCGACGCGGGAGGGGCGATTACGGCTTAATCCCCTCCGTCCCCTTTTTCTGGAGCAGGCGCATGAACCGTTGGCGTTGCGGCGTGGCGATGGTACTGGGGCTGGCAGCGATGCCAGCGTGGGCGGCGATGAAGACCCAGCCGGTGGAGTGGAAGCACCAGGGCACGACCTTCATTGGCGTACTGGTCTATGACGATGGAGATGCTGACAAGCGTCCCGGCCTGGTGATGGTGCCGAACTGGAAGGGCGTGAACGAATCGGCCATCGAGAAGGCCAAGCAGCTGGCGGGCGATGACTACGTGGTGCTGGTGGCCGATGTGTACGGCAAGGGCGTGCGGCCGAAGACCGATGCCGAGGCCGGACCGGTGGCGACCAAGCTGCGCAATGACCGGCCGCTGCTGCGGGCGCGGGCGCTGGAGGCGGTCAACGTACTGAAGGCGCAGGCGGGCAAGGCACCGCTGGACGCCAGCCGGATCGGCGCAGTGGGCTTCTGCTTTGGCGGCACCACGGTGCTGGAACTGGCCCGCGCCGGCGCGCCGCTGGCGGGCGTGGTCAGCCTGCATGGCGGGCTCGGCTCCCCCTTGCCGGCGCAGGCCGGCGGCAGCCACCCGTCGGTGCTGGTGCTGAACGGCGCCGACGACAAGAGCGTGACCGCCGAGGATATCGGCAGTTTCCAGAAGGAAATGGATGCGGCCAAGGTGGACTGGGAGTTCACCAACTACAGCGGTGCGGTGCACTGCTTTGCCGAGCGCGATGCCAACAGCCCGCCGGGCTGCCAGTACAACGAACGCGCCGCCAAGCGCGCCTGGAAGGCACTGGATGAGTTCTTCGAGGAGCGGTTCGAGAGGCGTTGAAAAGGTGTGCCGACCAACGGTCGGCACCCACCCGTTCTTGTAGGTGCCGACCGTTGGTCGGCACTCCTCCATCAATGCGAACGCTGTACCGCGTAGCGGGCCAGGCCGCGCAGGGCGGCGACGGCATCGTTGTCGCCCAGGCCGTCAAGCGCCCGTTCGGCGGCCTCTGCATATTCCTCGGCACGACGGCGGCTGTATTCCAGACCTCCCGTGGCGTGGATCGCCGCCAGCACTTCCGGCATCGCCGAGGCATCACCGTTCTGCACGATCGCGCGCAGGCGCTGGCGGGTGGCCTCATCGGAATGGGCCATGGCATGGATCAGCGGCAGCGTCGCCTTGCCTTCGGCCAGGTCGTCACCCAGGTTCTTGCCCAGCTCGTCGGCGTTGGCCGAATAATCCAGCACGTCATCGGCGATCTGGAAGGCGTAGCCCAGGTGCATGCCGTAGTCGTACAGGGCCTGCTGGGTGGCTTCATCGACGCCGCTGGCCAGTGCACCCAGGCGCGTGCCGGCGGCGAACAGCACCGCGGTCTTGCGCTCGATCACGCGCAGGTAGGCGGCTTCGTCGGTGTCCGGGTTGTGCACGTGCAGCAGCTGCAGCACTTCGCCTTCGGCAATGCGGTTGGTGGTGTCGGCCAGGATCTGCATCACCGGCATCCGGTCCAGCTCGACCATCAGCTGGAAGCTGCGCGAGTACAGGAAGTCGCCCACCAGCACGCTGGGCGCGTTGCCCCACAGTGCATTGGCGGTGCTGCGGCCGCGGCGCAGGCTGGATTCGTCCACCACGTCGTCGTGCAGCAGGGTGGAGGTGTGGATGAACTCGATGATCGCTGCCAGCTGGTGGTGCTCGGGGCCGGAGCCGCCGACCGCATGGCCGGCCAGCATCACCAGCATCGGCCGCAGGCGTTTGCCGCCAGCGGAGATGATGTGGTCGGCGATCTGGTTGATCAGCACCACATCCGAGGACAGCCGGCGGCGGATCAGGGCATCGACGGCAGCCATGTCGACTGCGGCAAGCGACTGGATCTGGGACAGGCCCAGGGCGGGACGGGTGTCTTCAGTGATGGTCATGCGATCAGGCTTTCAGGCTCATCCCTGATTATAGGCGTTGCCTGTGAATTGGGGAGGAAACCGGGGGCCAGGCCACCGCCGCGCGCCACCGGGCGTGGCGTCTGGCGTGAATACGTATGCAGGCAGCGCCATCGTCGTGGGCCGCCGCTAAGCTTGCGGGAGTTGGTTTTCGGCCCGCTTCCAGCGGGTCCCGCATGCCCGGAGGGGGGCTGTCGATGTCGCACTATCCATGGTGGCGCGGAGCCGTCATCTACCAGATCTACCCGCGCAGTTTCCTCGACGCCAACGGCGACGGGGTAGGCGACCTGCCCGGCATCATCCAGCGCCTGGACCATATCGCCGCGCTGGGCGTGGATGCGATCTGGATCTCGCCGTTCTTCCGATCGCCGATGGCCGACTTCGGGTATGACATCGCCGACTACCGCGATGTCGATCCGCTGTTCGGCAGCCTGGACGACTTCGACCGGCTGCTGGCCAAGGCCCACGGCCTGGGCCTGAAGGTGATGATCGACCAGGTGCTCAGCCACACCTCGATCGAGCACGCCTGGTTCCGCGAGAGCCGCCAGGACCGCAGCAACCCGAAGGCGGACTGGTATGTGTGGGTGGATCCGCGCGAGGACGGCACGCCCCCCAACAACTGGCTGTCGCTGTTCGGCGGCGGTGCCTGGCAGTGGGAGCCGCGCCGCGAGCAGTACTACCTGCACAACTTCCTGGTGGACCAGCCGGACCTGAATTTCCACAACCCGCAGGTGCAGCAGGCGACCCTGGACAACGTGCGCTTCTGGCTGGACCGGGGTGTGGATGGCTTCCGCCTGGATGCGATCAACTTCTGCTTCCATGACGCGCAGCTGCGCGACAACCCGCCCAAGCCGGCCGACAAGCGCGTCGGCCGCGGCTTCAGCGCGGACAACCCGTACGCCTACCAGTACCACTATTACAACAACACCCAGCCGGAGAACCTGCCGTTCCTGGAGCAGCTGCGCGCCCTGCTGGACGAGTACCCGGGGGCGGTGAGCCTGGGCGAGATCTCCTCGGAGGATTCGCTGGCGACCACCGCCGAATACACCCAGGATGGCCGCCTGCACATGGGCTACAGCTTCGAGCTGCTGGTCAACGATTACAGCGCGGCCTACATCCGCGACACCGTTTCGCGCCTGGAAGCGGCGATGACCGAAGGCTGGCCGTGCTGGGCGGTGTCCAACCACGATGTGGAGCGGGCGGTCAGCCGCTGGGGTGGCCATCCGGCCGACCCTCGCCTGGCGCGGATGCTGGTGGCGCTGCTGTGTTCACTGCGTGGTTCGGTCTGCCTGTACCAGGGCGAGGAACTGGGCCTGGCCGAGGCCGAAGTGCCGTTCGAGGCGCTGCAGGACCCGTATGGGATCACCTTCTGGCCCAACTTCAAGGGGCGCGACGGCTGCCGCACGCCGCTGCCGTGGATCGACGCGCCGCTGGCCGGCTTCACCACCGGCAAGCCGTGGCTGCCGATCCCGGCCGAGCACCAGGCGGCGGCCGTGGCGGTGCAGGCGCAGGATCCGCATTCGGTGCTGTCGGCCTTCCGCAGCTTCCTGGCCTGGCGCCGTACCCAGCCGGCCCTGCTGCACGGTGACATCCGGTTCCTGGACAGTGCCGAGCCAGTGCTGCTGTTCGAGCGTATGCTTGCAGATGAAACTCTCCTGCTGGCCTTCAACCTGTCGGCCGAAGCGGTGAGCCATCCGCTGCCGGCGGGCAACTGGCAGCAGGTGGCTGTGCCGGGCCCGGATGCGGGGACGGTGCAGGGCAATGAACTGCAGCTGCCGCCGCGTGCGGTGTATTGCGCACGACGCAGCTGACCGATTTCTCCGGTGGCGGTACTTGCGGGGACGGGGCCGAAGCGCCCCGTCCCTTTTTTGTGGGCGCGGTTCCGGCGCAGAGCATTCACGCATGGCGTGGATCTACCAGGGGGGCGAATGGATGCCCGGCACGCATCGATTGCGATGCGGCGGGGGAGAACCACGGCATGCGTGGATGGGGCCGTACCGATCACGCTTCACTGGCCATCGCGTTGTGCGCACAAAGGAAAACCCGCTGCCTGCGCAGCGGGTTTCCGGTCCTGTTCGCTGTGTCCTGTCGCCGGGCGTGGCCCGGCGCTACCGATGGCGGTACCGGCCAGCGGCCGGCACTACCGAGTCCGGGTCGCCGGGCATGGCCCGGCGCTACCTCAGAACTTGTAGTTCACGCCCAGCATGTAGGTGCGGCCCCACTCGATGTACTCCAGCGGGCGATCCTTGGTGCCGGCGTAGGTGCGGTACGGCTCGTTGGTCAGGTTGCTTCCCTGCAGCAGCAGGGTCAGCCCACGCAGGCTGCTGCTGTCGCTGAAGGTATAGCTGACCTGCGCATCGGTCACGTTCTCGCCCACGACATAGCGCAGGGTGCGGTTGCCGTTGAAGTTGCCGATCTCGCCGATGAAGTCCGAACGGCGGCGCTGGCTCACGCGTGCCTCAAAGCCACTACGCTCGTAGTAGGCGGTGAAGTTGTACACGCGCTTGGACAGGCCGGGCAGGCTGATCGGGTCGGTGCCCACGCTGGACGCGCTTTCCGGATCCAGGATCTGGATGTCGCTCTTGTTGAAGGTCGCGCTGGCCTGCACGCCGAAGCCACGCAGGCTGTCGGTCAGCATTTCCAGCGGGAACGACGCGGTCAGCTCCAGGCCCTTCAGGGTGCCGCCCTTGCCGTTCACCGGAGTCGAGAACGTGCCGGTCGGCAGCACCGGCACCACCATGCCCGGCGGCGGCACATAGTCGCCCAGCAGGCCGGTGAAGTCGTAGTTGTCCACCGACTGGGTGTAGACGTAGCTCTTCAGGTCCTTGTAGAAGATCGCGGCGGCCACGTAGGCCTTCTCGCCGAAGTACTTCTCATAGGACAGGTCCAGCGCGGTGGCGCGCCACGGGTCCAGCAACGGGTTGCCGCCGCTGCCGCCGGGGCGACCGGTACCGGTATCCACGCCGAACTCCAGGCCCGCGCGCATCTGGTCCACGCGCGGGCGCGCGACCTGCTTGGCTGCGGCAAAACGCAGGGTCTGCTCATGCGGGAACATGAAGGCCAGGTTCAAGCTGGGCAGCCAGTCGTTGTACTTGCGGCCGTCCGAGTAGGGCTGGATGTTGTTGCCGGCCGCCTGCGAGCTATCCCAGTAGCGCGAGTCCGAGCTCTGGTCGGTGTGCTGCATCTGCACGCCGATATTGCCGCGTACGCCCACCACACCGATGTCGGTGTTGATGTTCAGGCGCGCCCAGGCGGTGGTGATCTTTTCCTGCACCGTCCACGACTTGGGAATCAGGTAGTCCAGGTTGTCGACCGGATTGAAGGTCATGTAGCGACCGACCGCGCCAGGCACGTTCCAGGCCGGGATGGTGCCCAGGCCGGCGAAGCCGAGGTTGACCGGGCGGTACTGCAGATCCGATGCGATGTTGGCATCGCCCTGCGCGCCCAGCAGGATGTTGCCTTCGGACTGGGTCTTCACCTTGCGGCGGTCGGCATAGTTCACGCCGATATCCAGATCCGGTGCCCACGACGCCATTGCTTCGGGCAGGGCGATGGTCGCGGCCAGCTTGCCACCCTTCAGGCGGTCTTCCACCTTCGGCACCTTGCCGTAACCAGAACCGTAGATGGTGTTGGTCAGGAACAGCGCGTCCGGGTTGGAGTAGTTCAGGCCCGGGCTGATCTGCGAGAAGCCATCCTGGCGGAACTGCACACCGACCGTATCCAGCTGCGGCATCGGGGTCAGCTGCAGGTTGTTTTCCAGGTTCAGTTCGTCGCGGGTGGCCTTGGAATAGTTCAGGTCGGCAACCAGCTTGACGCTGCCGAAGGTGAACTCGTTGTTCCAGCCGAACGCATCGATCTTGTCCTTGCGCTTGTTGTACATGCCGCGCACCAGCGGGTACACGCCACTGGCGGTGCCACCGGTGAAGGTGCCATTGGCGTTGACCTGCGGGTTGCTGACCAGCAGTCCCGGGGTGTAGCCGCCGTTGTAGTTGCTGAGGTTGAGCTCGAACTGGTTGGCGGTGTCGATCTGTTCCGCTTCGGTATGGAACGCGTCGAAGGTGCTGGTCCAGCTGTTGTTCGGCCGGAACTGGATCGTGGCCATCACACCGTCGCGCTTGTTGTTGCCGGTGCGGCGCAGCGCCTTGATGCCGTCGGTGAAGTAGGTGCCAGCGGCAACACCGGGGCGGTCGCCGTTGGTGGTGTGCTCGGTGGTCCACGGCTCGTACAGGCCCACCTGGTTTTCCTGGATCGGCATGTCGCTGTGCGCGTAGCCGATGGCGATGCCGAGGGTCTTGTCCAGGAACTGGTCGATGTAGCTGGCGCTGAAGCGGTTGCCGTACGGGTCGGTGTCGGCGGCGCGGCCCAGCGAGCTCTTCTGGTAGCGGCCGCTGACGGCGATGACGCGGTCGGGGAAGCTGAGCGGACGTGCGGTCTGCATGTCGATGGTGCCCGACAGGCCCTGGCCGACCAGCGCTGCATCGGGGGTCTTGTACACGGTCACGCCGTTGACCAGCTCGGACGGATACTGGTCGAACTCGACGCCGCGGTTGTCGCCGGTGCTGACCACTTCACGCCCGTTGAGCAGGGTGGTGGCGAAATCCGGCGACAGGCCGCGCACGCTGATCACCTGCGCACGACCGGCCACACGCTGTGCGGCAAGGCCAGGCAGGCGCGAGATCGATTCGGCGATGCTGACGTCGGGCAGCTTGCCGATGTCCTCGGCGGAGATGGCTTCGACCACCGAGGTGGCGTCCTGCTTGGTGGCGATGGCGCTTTCGATGCCGCGACGGATGCCGGTGACCTGCACCGTGTCCAGGTTGGTGGCGGCGGTGCCGGTTGGCGGGGTTGCCGTGCTCTGCGTGGACTGCGCTGCTGCCAGCGATGGCGTCAGTACGACGGCCAACGCGATGCTCAGCGCACTGCGCTTGTGGTTCAACATTTTCCCCTCCCAGGCAATGTTGTAGTGCGATTCGTGGTCGTCCCGATGGTGTCGAGGACGTGCGACGCGGTGGCCGCTGTCGTCGCCGCTATGGTAGGCAGCGCGTTCTTCGTGGGAATCACCCTGCATACGTATTCAATGGCGTTTGCAGGGTTGTAATCGCTTCCAGATCATCATTCCGGTAGTGCCGGCCACTGGCCGGCAACCATCCACGTCGCAACGATGCCGGCCAGCGGCCGGCACTACCTGCGCATTCACAGCGGGGTGAAGCGGATGGCCTGTCCGCCGCCCGGCGCCAGCACCAGGGTGAGTGAATCGGTGCTGCTGACCTCGCGTGTTTCGCGCTTGAAGGCGAAGGGACTGCTGCGGAAATCCGCGCCATCGCCATCGCGGTAGACCTCGGCGCGGTAGCGCACGCCCGGCTCCAGGAAACCCAGCGACACCGGCAGCACGCGGCCGTTCTCGTCGGTGATGCTGCCCAGGAACCAGTCGCGGCTGTTGCGGTCGCGGCGTACGATCGTCACGTAGTCGCCGACCTCGCCATCGAGCACGCGGCTCTGCTCCCAGTCCACCGCCACGTCCTCGATGAAGCGGAACGCTTCGCGGTGCTGCAGGTAGTGCTCGGGCAGGTCGGCAGCCATCTGGATCGGGCTGTACAGCACCACATACAGGGCCAGCTGGCGGGCCAGCGTGCTGGGAATGGCCTGGCCGTGGCGGCCCTTCAGGCTGAGGATGCCGGGCGTGTAATCCATCGGCCCGGCCAGCATGCGGGTGAACACCAGGTTGACCTCATGCTCGGGCGGGTTCGGTGGCTGGCCCCAGGCGTTGTATTCCATGCCACGTGCGCCTTCGCGGGAAATCCAGTTCGGGTAGGTGCGGCGCAGGCCGGTGTCCTTGATCGGCTCGTGCGGGTTCACCGACAGGTGCCGACGGGCGGCTTCCTGCACCACCTTCAGGTGATGGCGGGCCATGAACTGCCCGTCGTGCCACTCGCGCCACAGCGGGCCGCCGGCCGGATTGCGGCGATCAACCTGGCCGTCGTCGCAGACGTAGCCGGTCTTGAACTGGTCCACGCCCAGCCGCGCATACAGATCCAGCGCAGCACCCAGCTGGTCTTCGTAGTGTTCGATCGCACAGCCGGTTTCATGATGGCCGATCAGGTGCACGCCCTTCTTCAGCCCGTACGCCGACAATGATTCGATGTCGAAATCCGGCGTGGCGCGGGTGAAGTCGAAGTCGTAACCGTTGCCGACCCAGTTGCCGTCCCAGCCAGGATTCCAGCCTTCCACCAGCACACCACGGAAGCCGTGCGCGGCGGCGAAATCGATCACTTTCCGCGTCTTTGCGGTGGTGGCCGCATGCTTCGGTCCGGTGGCCCAGCTCTCTTCATCCAGGTGCATCGACCACCACACGCCCAGATACTTGGCCGGTTTCACCCAGCTCACATCGCCCAGCGCATTGGGCTCGTTGAGGTTGAGGATCAGGTCGGACTCGACCAGGCCGCCGGCACGGTCGGCGATCTGCAGGGTGCGCCATGGCGTGGCGAAGGGCAGGGCGCGGCGCACCTTCCAGCCTTCGGCCGAAGGCGAAAGCTGGGCGCGCAGGCGCTGGCCCTCGGTGCGGCGCAGCCACATGCCCGCGTAGTCGACCAGTGCCGCCTCATGGATGGCCACGTGCAGGCCGTCGTGGCTGCGCAGGGTCATCGGCGTGTGCACCAGCGGCACTTCGCGCAGCGGGGTGCGCTGGTACAGGTATTCGTAATGGATCGGCTCGCCCGCGGGTATCCACCATGCGGTGGACTCCGGCGCGATGGCGAACTCGGTCAGCTCGTCATCGATGATCGCTTCGCGCAGGTTCGGTTGCTCGGGGAACACATAGCGGAAGCCCAGGCCGTCGTCGTAGGCGCGGAACACCAGGTCCAGCCGGCGCTTGCTGCCGGTGCCTTCGGCCAGGTGCACGGTCAGTTCGTTGAAGTGGTTGCGGGTGAGCCGGCGCTCGCCCCAGGGCTGTTCCCAGCTGTCATCGACACTGCGCCGTTCCTGCGCCAGCAGGCTGAAGTCGCGGTCGAGGCGACCATCGCGCAGTTCAAAACCCAGCTTCGAATCGGCCACCACGGTCTGGCCGAGGCGCTCGACGCGGTAGCGCGCGGTACCGCCGTCCAGCACCAGGCTGACCTTCAGCACCTTGTCCGGTGATTCTACGCTGGCGATCTGCGGTGCCGCCGCCTGTGCCAGCGCGGCCCATCCCAGCAGGGCCAGGCCGAAAGCGTGCGCGAACACTGCGCGTACCATTGTGGGTGACGTCGGCATTTCCCCTCCCAAGGCGCCGTTGACAGACCCGGACCATAAGCCAGGCCGACAGGCCTGCCGGTACTGCACGCCATGAATACGTATGCAGCTGGACGCAGTCGACAGCCCCGCGTCTACCATGGGGCCAGGGCACCTTGAGGGAGGTGCCGCGCCCGCACGCCGGCAACGGCAGTGCGGACCCACAACGGTGCAGAGAGGGAGGGAGGTCGACGGGCGCAAGCCGGTCTGCCGCTTCGATGCTGAAGATCATTTGCCTGACCGCTGCCCTGGGGGCAGCGCTGGGGACGACCGCGCACGCGGCCGACCTGACATTCGACGGCCGCCAGGCGCGCGCCGAATCCGCTGCCAAGGGCAGCTTCGTGCTGCATGCGCCGAAGGGTGAGGTGCGCATCGCCGCCGCGCCCATGCGCAGCCAGACCGGCAGCGTGATGTTCGATGCGCTGTTCGCGCTGGCCCAGCAGGAAATGGACCAGGACCGGGTGGATGCCATCCGCGATCCGGCCTTCGACGAAGGCCGTCCGGTACCGTGCGAGTGCTTCCAGACCGGCGCGCGCTGGCCGTATGTGTGGACGCGTGACGTCAGCTTTGCAGCCGATCTGGCGCTGGCGAAGCTGGACCCGAAGCGCACCCGTCAGTCGCTGCAGTTCAAGTTGTCGGCTGCGCGCGACGGGCATACGCCCGGCCTGTTCGTGGCCCAGGACACCGGCTCCGGTGGCAGCTGGCCGATCAGCAGCGACCGCGTGGTGTGGTTCCTCGCCGCACGCCACCTGCTGGATGATCCTGCGTTTGCCGAGCAGGTCTGGCAGGCCCTGCAGGGCACATTGGCGCAGGACCGGGCGATGGTGTTCGACGCGCAGATGGGCCTGTATCGCGGCGAGACCTCGTTCCTTGACTGGCGCGAGCAGACCTATCCGGACTGGACGCGCGAGGACGTGCGCTTCATCGGTGATTCCTACGCGCTGTCCACCAACGTGCTGCATTACCAGGCGCTGCGCCTGGCGCAGCAGATGGCCGCGCAGCTTGGCGACGAGCGCAGCGAGCAGTACAGGGCCTGGGCCGATGCACTGGCGGTGCAGATCGACGCGCGCTTCTGGCGCGAAGACATGGGCCAGTACATGAGCTACATCGGCGAGGCGGCGCACCCGGTGCCGTACGCCAAGATCGATCTGCTCGGCCTGTCGCTGGGCATCCTCGCCGACGTGCTGCCTGCTGAGCGTGCGCGGCGGGCGCTGGCGGGCTATCCGATGGGTGCTGCCGGCAGCCCGGTGGTGTGGCCGCAGGAAGCGCAGCAGCCGATCTACCACAACCGTGCGATCTGGCCGTTCGTCAGTGCGTACTCGCTGCGCGCGGCGCGCGAGGTGGACGATGCGCCGCGCATTGCTGCCGAGATCCGCTCGCTGATGCAAGGGGCGGCGCTGGCAGGTTCCAACATGGAGAACTACGAGCTGGTCAGCCAGGCCGTGCACGTGGACGAAGGCGCGTTGAGCGGGCCGGTGGTCAACTCCGAGCGCCAGCTGTGGTCGGTGGCCGGCTATCTGTCGATGGTCACCGAAGGCGTGTTCGGCGTGCAGGACGACGGTCGCGTGCAGCCCAAGCTGCCGGCCGAGCTGGTGCCGGAGCTGTTCGGAAAGCAGAAGCGGATCAGTCTGGAGGCGGGCGGCAAGCGCTATGTGCTGGAGCGCCCGAAGCAGGTGGGCGCTGGCTTGTTGATCGCGGGAAAAACGCGTACGCGCGGCACCACGACCACCGTGCAGCTGGTCGCTGCGCCGGCAGCCGTGAGCCGTGATGTGCCGCGTGCCGATGCCAATGCGCGAGCACCGGCCACGCCGCTGGCACCGCAGGCAAAGCGCAGTGGCAAGGGCTGGTCGGTCGCGGTGGCTGCCGGCCAGGTCCTCTGGCAGGACGGTGTCGCGGCCACGGCCAGCAAGGGCCAGGTGCGCGTCGGCGATGATGGCCTGCAGCACTGCCTGAGCCTGACCCGGCGCGAAGGTGCGCTGGAATCCCTGCACAGCCCGATGGTCTGCGTCGGCCCGCAGCAGGTGCTGCGGGGCAGCCGGCAATGGCAGTTCAATGCAGCCAGCGCGGGCCACGTGCGCCTGCGCCTGCAGTACAGCAACCCGAACGGCCCGATCAACACCGGTGTGACCGCGGCGGTGAAGCAGCTGGCCGTGCAGTGCAAGGGCCAGCCTCCGCAGCGGCACACGGTAACGCTGCCGCACAGCGTGGCGGCGCAGGACTCGACCGCGGCAACCTTCGCGGTACCCAAAGGCCGCTGCACGGTGACGCTGGAAGAGGGCTTCAACATGAGCGCGCTGCAGCACTTCGCGCACTACACCGGCGGCAAGGGCGGGCGTGATGGCGTGCTGAACCAGGCCCAGGTCCAGGCGCTGAAGATTGCGCCGGTGGCGGCAGCAGAGGACGCACGATGAGCCGTCCTGCAAAGCCGCAGTTGTCGTTCTGGCAGATCTGGAACATGTGCTTTGGCTTCCTTGGCATCCAGTTCGGCTTTGCCCTGCAGAACGCCAACGCCAGCCGCATCTTCGAAACACTGGGTGCGGACATGGACGCGGTGCCCGGACTGTGGATCGCCGCACCGCTGACCGGCCTGCTGGTGCAGCCGGTGATCGGCTACCTGTCCGACCGCACGTGGACACGCTGGGGACGGCGCCGCCCGTTCTTCATGATCGGCGCGGTGCTGACCACGCTGGCCCTGCTGGTGATGCCGAACTCGCCGACGCTGTGGATCGCGGCTGGCACGCTGTGGGTGCTGGACGCCTCGATCAACGTGTCGATGGAGCCGTTCCGCGCTTTCGTTGGCGACCAGCTGGCACCGCGGCAGCGCCCGGCGGGCTATGCCATGCAGAGCTTCTTCATCGGCGTCGGCGCGATCGTTGCCAGCTTCCTGCCCTTCATCCTGGCCCACTTCGGTGTTGCCAACACGGCAGCGGCGGGCGAGGTGCCCGATACCGTGCGCTATGCGTTCTACTTCGGCGCGGTGGTGCTGCTGGCGGCGATCACCTGGACGGTGGTCAGCACCCGTGAGTATTCGCCCGACGAGCTGGCCAGCTTCGATGATGCCGAACCACCGGCGCATCACGCCGGGGCCGCGGTCAGCGGGCCCGCACCGTGGACGCAGGTTGCGCTGTGGCTCGGTCTCGGCGTGCTGCTGGCGGCACTGATCGCGTGGCGCCAGGGCGACAAGATGCTGTACGTGCTGGCCGGCCTGTGCGCGGGTTACGGCGCACTGCTGGCGGCGGCGCGGGTACTACCGGGTACGCACATGCTGGCCGCCATCGTCGGCGACCTGCGCGCGATGCCGATCACCATGCGCCGGCTGGCCTGGGTGCAGTTCTTTTCCTGGTTCGCCCTGTTCGCGATGTGGATCTTCACCACGCGCGCAGTGGCCGGCATGCATTTCGGCTCCACCGATGTCGAATCGGCGGCCTACAACGAAGGTGCCAACTGGGTGGGCGTGCTGTTCGGTGCCTACAACGGTTTCGCCGCACTGGCCGCGCTGCTGATCCCGCCGATGGTGCGGGCGATCGGCCTGCGCTGGAGCCACCTGGTCAACCTGTGGCTGGGTGGGGCAGGGTTGATCTCGATGATGTTCATCGACGATCCGCAGTGGCTGCTGCTGTCGATGGTCGGCGTCGGCTTTGCCTGGGCCTCGATCCTGTCGCTGCCCTATGCGCTGCTGTCGGACAGCGTCCCGGCAGCGAAGATGGGCGTGTACATGGGCATCTTCAATTTCTTCATCGTGATCCCGCAGCTGGTCGCGGCCAGCGCGCTCGGTTTTGCCCTGCGTGCATGGCTGGGGGGGCAGCCGATGCATGTCCTGGTGCTGGGTGGCTGCAGTCTGTTGATTGCCGGTCTGTGCGTGTTGCGGGTTCCGTCCCGTCCGGAGGTGGTGTGATGCGTGGTGCCCTGTCTGCTGCTGTATCCCTTGTGCTGTTCGCTGGCCATGCTTCGGCCGCGCCACGCCCGGCCTATGTTGGTACCACCGAGCCGTTCGCCAGTGACGCGGTGTACTTCGTGGTCACCGACCGCTTCGTCAACGGCGATCCGTCCAACGACCATCGCGACCAGGGCGGCAAGCACCGTACCTTCGATATTCCGGTGCCATGCCCGGACAAGGTGGACGGCAACATCGGCTATCTCGGTGGCGATTTCCGTGGTGTGCTCGACAATGCCGACTACATCCGCAACCTCGGTTTCGGCGCGGTGTGGATCACGCCCATCGTCGACAACCCGGATGAAGCCTTCACCGGCAGCAAGCCGATCAGCTGTACCAGCACCCTGACCGACCGTGGCAAGACCGGCTACCACGGCTACTGGGGCGTCAACTTCTACGCGCTGGACGAGCACCTGCCGAGCAGGGACCTGGATTTTGCCGGGTTGACCAAGGGCCTGCACGGCGCCGGCCTGAAGGTGGTGCTGGACATCGTCGGCAACCACGGTTCGCCGGCCTGGACCATGCCCAAGCGGCAGCCGCAGTTCGGCCAGATCTTCGACAAGGGCGGCAGGTTGATCGCCGACCACCAGAACCTGCCGCCACAGAAGCTGGACCCGAAGCACAATCCGCTGCACGCGTTCTACAACAACATCGGCCCGGTCGACAGCAAGGACGGCTCGATCTTCGATGGCAACCTGGCCGAGCTGGGCGACTTCAACCAGGACAACCCGGCAGTGATGGACTACCTGGTGGGGGCGTACCTGCAGTGGACCGCGCAGGGCGTGGATGCGCTGCGCATCGACACCATCGGCTGGCTGCCGCATCCGTGGTGGCACGAGTTCGTCAACCGCATCCGCGCGCAGCATCCGGGCATGTTCATGTTCGGCGAAGCGTTCGACTACAACGCCGCCAGCATCGCCGAACACACCTGGCCGGCCAACGCCAATGTCAGCGTGCTCGACTTCCCGCTGCGCGGCGCGCTGGAGCAGGCCTTCGGCAGCGCCGGCAAGGGCTTTGAAACGCTGGCTGAGCCGCTGCACCTGACCGGTGGCCCGTACGCCAACCCGTATGAGCTGATGAGTTTCTACGACAACCACGACATGCCGCGCCTGCAGGCCAGGGACAGCGGCTTCATCGACGCGCACAACTGGTTGTTCACCGCGCGCGGCATTCCGGTGGTCTATTACGGATCGGAAACCGGCTTCATGCGCGGCCGTGCGGAGCACGCCGGCAACCGTGCCTACTTCGGCCAGCCGCGGGTGGATGCAGCCCCGCAGAGCCCGATCTTCGCCCCGCTGCAGCGCATCGCCAAGCTGCGCGAGAGTACGCCGGCGTTGCAGCGCGGCCTGCAGGTGAACGAACGTCTGCAGGGCGATGAAGCGGTGTTCTTCCGTGTGCTGCAGCATGGCGACGTGGCGCAGACCGCGCTGGTGCTGCTGAACAAGGGCGATGCCACGAAGACCTTCAGCGTCGACCGCTACCTGCAGCCCGGCCTCTGGCGCGACGCGCTGGACGGTGGCCAGGTGACGGTGAAGGGCAGCCTGAAGGCGGAGGTGCCGGCGCACGGGGTGAAGGTGTTTGTGCTGGATGCGGACGTGCAGCAGCCGGCCCTGCAGGCCGAACTGGACAAGGCCATGGCAGACCAGCTGGCGCGCGACCAGCGACTGAAGCGCTGACCGCGCAGTGACCAGCGGAAACGGTAGTGCCGGCCGCTGGCCGGCAGCCTCTTCGTCGTTGGACCCAGTGCAGTTGCCGGCCAGCGGCCGGCACTACCTGGTGTGGCGGCATCCGGCACAATAGGCACCCCCTGATGCCGCGCTCGTACTGCCATGACCGACCTTGCCCCGCAGACTCCCATCGAATCCCTGCTCAAGGCTGCGATGGACGGAACAGTGCCGATCCGGGCATTCATGGAGGCCTTCGTTGCTTCCCAGGTGGTGCTGCTGACGGGCAGCCTGGTCACGCCCGATGGGAGTGGCTTCGATCCGCTGCTGTTCGACAAGCAGGGCACCCTGCACGTGGCCGTGTTCACCGATCCGGCGCGGGTGGGCATCTACAGCCAGCAGGCCGAGCATCAGGTCCGCTGGCTGATGCTGGACGTGCTGCGCCGCGTGCCGGGCGGCTACGGCGTGGTGATCAACCCGGGTACTACGCTGGGCTTCGAGATCTCGCCCAGCGGCGTCGGCGAGATCCTGAAGGACTTCTCGCAGGGCTGAGGTGCATATCGCCGGGGAGCCGATCCCATGCACGGTTGGATTGATTGCAACGATTTGCAGTGACTGCAGGGGTGAAGCATGCTTTCCTGAAGGACGATCAGGACAGCGAGGTTACCCATGGAGTTCAGGACGCTGGCGCCGGCAGCGCCGGAGTGCGAGCAGCTGGCGCAGTGGTATCACGCGCAGTGGGGAAAGGATGCAGGCTTCACTCTGGAAGATGAGCGTCTGCGGCTGCGCAAGCCCAAGGACGCGCAGGGATTCCCGCATCTGCTGGCGGCAATCGACGATGGGCAGGTGGTCGGCGCCGTGCAGCTCAAGCGCGGTGAGATGCCCGGTTTTCCCGAGTATGAGCACTGGCTGGGAAGCGTGTATGTGGCCGACAGCCAACGCGGGCGAGGGTTGGCCAGCACGCTTGTCGAACACGCAGTGAAGCAGGCCCGGTCGATGGGCATATCGCAGCTCTATCTGCAGACCGAGTCGCTGGACGGTGGTCTGTATGCGCGGTTGGGGTGGAAGCCCGTTGTCGAGTCCGACACGCGTGGCTTCCCGGTGCTGGTGATGGTCCGCGGGTTGAGCGCATGAGCACCGCCTCGGCCCGCCATTCCCGTCTTGCCCTGGTCTTCCTGATCGGCGCCATCGTCGCAGCCCTCATCGCCGCGCCATTGCTGAGCGCGGTCGGCATCGTGCAGTGGCCGGTGTTCGTCATCGCCTGGCTGATCAATCTTGGCGCTGCCTGGCATCTGGGCGTTTGGGCAGGGCTGCAGGGCCGTTCGGAGTTTGCCTTCATGTTGCTGGCTGCACTCGGCACCGTGGCGTCGATCGTGATCTACGTGCTGCTGGCGGTGCTGGGGCCGAAGGCCGGTTCGCAGGGCCCCGCAGCGTAGCCCAGGGCGTCAACCGGTCAGTACGGCATCCACGCCGCGCATGGATGCATTCCAGTAGATCCACGCCATGCGTGGATGCATCCCCGTAGATCCACGCCATGCGTGGATGCCGTAGGAGATCGGTGCCGGCCCGAAGGCCGGCACCGCCACTCACATCACATCGTCACCTTGCGCCGGTTGTCTTCGCTCACCCGGTCGATCAGCTTGTTGTACGGATCGAAACCGGCCTCGTCCGGCTTGGCATCCACCATCACCGTGATCGTCGGCGCTGCCGTGGTGATGTGATGGCGCTGCAGGTACAGCACCTTCTGGTCGCGTTCCTTGCCCGAGGGACCGTTGGCGAACACGCCGATCTCGACCCAGTCGTCCAGCGTGGCCGGCGTTTCCTTGCCCTGGCCATCGGCATGGACCTTGGCGGCGTGCAGCTTCAGGGTGACGTCGTAGCGGCCATCGGCACGCTTGCGCGCGCTGGCGGTCTCCAGCCGGTTGTCGTACAGCGTGATCTTCTCGAACAGATCGGTCAGCAGCTGCTGGCGGTCGGCCGGGGTCTCCGCACGCAGGTAGTCCAGCAGCTCCCGCGAGGTGGTGTACGGCGGCTGCTGGTAGCCCTTGTCCTGCAGGAAGCGCTGCAGGGCGCGGTTCAGCGCCTGTTCGCCGATTTCCTCACGCAGGCGGTAGAACACCAGCGAGCCCTTGCGATAGTGGATGTACTGCTGGTTCTCCACCCGTTCCAGCGGCAGTTCCTCGATGCGCTCGCCGCCACGGCCGGCCAGGTAGCGGTCCAGTTCGGTCTTCAGGAACTGGCGCATGTGCGCGCGGCCGTACTCCTTTTCCATCACCATCAGCGCCGAGTACTGCGACAGCGATTCGGACAGTACCGTGGCGCCCTGCACGTTGGCACCGATCACCTGGTGCGCCCACCACTGGTGTGCGATCTCATGCGCGGTGACGTAGAACACGTAGTCCACCTTGTCCGGGTCACGCAGGTCGGCGATGAAGCCGATCGACTCGGAGTAGGGGATGGTGTTGGCGAAGGACTGGGCAAAGCTCTGGTAGCCCGGGAACTCGATGATGCGCACCTGGCGGTGCTGGTAGGGCGTGAAGTTCGCCTCGTAGTAGGCCAGCGACTTCTGCACCGCTTCGATCATGCGGTCCACGTTGTAGGCATGGGCCGGGTCGAAGTACACCTCGATCGGAATGTCCTTGTACATGCCCTTCTTCACCTGCCAGCGCGCAGACAGATAGGCGTAGAAGTTGAGCATGGGCCGGTCCATCGCATAGCTGAAGCAGCGGCGGCCGTTCACGGTGGTCTCGTGCTGCAGGTAGCCCGGGGCCAGCGCGACCTGGTCCGGTGCGGTGCAGATGGTGGTACGGAAGTCCAGCCAGTCGGCGTCGTCGGAGATGTAGGTGTTGGCACGTGCTGCTTCATCCTCCAGCTTCGGCATGCGGGTCGGCTCACCCAGCCCGCGCTTGCGCCGTTCGTTGCGGTCCTCCAGCTCGCCGCGCGGGTCGTAGCCGAATGACGGCAGCAGGGTGCTGTTGAAGAACGTGCCGTTGTCCACGATGTTGCTGGGTGCCTGGCCGGCGGTGATGCCCTTGGGGCGTTGTTCGACGCGGAAGTGCACCTGGCGCTGCTCGCCGGGTTGCAATGGCGTGGCCAGGCGGTAGATGCGGTAACCCAGGTCGACATCATGGAAGGCCAGGGTCTGCCCGCCCAGGTCGACTTTGACCAGATTCCGGTCATCGCCCATCGCGATGTGGATGTCACTGATCGGGGCAGCGTGGGTGTTGCGCACCGTCCAGTCGGCATCGATGACCATCGACTGGGTTTCCGGATGCAGGTCCACGCGGTTGTCGACGGCGATGATGCGCGGTTGCGGCAGGTTCCTGTACTTGGACAGCTCGCGCTCGTAGCGCACCTGCAGGTCGCGCTGCTGGTCGGGAGACAGGAATTCATTGCGGATGTTGGTGCTCCAGTACAACCATCCGCCGAGCGCGACAAAGCCGAGCAGGGATACGGCAAAGCCCGCGCCGGTAGGACCGCGCAGGCGGCGTGCCGCCAGCTTCAACCGGTCACGCGCACTGGCGCCGACGCCGCGCACCCAGAACGCGGAGGCAAGGAACAGCAGCGCGGCCAGCAGCAGGCCCCAATAGGCCTGGAAGACCAGCTGCCCAGGCAGGAAGTGGCCGTAGCCGTTCATGTCCGAGTACGGGGCGTTGGGCCAGTTGCCGAAGTTGTACAGGTTCTGGGTGTAGTCCAGCAGGCCCAGCGCGACCTGCGCGATCATCACCACGATCAACAGCGCGTAGCCGAAGAACTTGTTGTTGGTCAGGACCTGCAGGACCAGCGCCATGCCGCCCATCAGCACATAGAACACCGAACCGAGGGCCAGCACCTTCAGGTACAGCAGCGGCTCCAGGTGGGTGTAACCCTGCACCAGCTGCATGGCCATCGACACCACCGCACCGATGGCCTGGAAGCAGGCGACGATCACCACCAGGGTGGTCAGCCGGGCCAGCAGCGGTACCCAGTTGGGTACGGGCATGGCGTCGTTGACTTCGTTCAAGCGGACCGCGCGCTCCTTCCAGACCAGTTCGCCGGAATAGAACAGCACGATGATCACCAGCAGCCAGCTGTAGGCGCCCTGCAGGGCCGACAGCATTTCGGTGGTGACCGGCCAGATCGGCGTGCCATAGACCGCGCTCTGGTGCAGGGCGGCGGGGATGAAGTTTGCCAGGCCCAGCACCAGCAGCACGATGAACGGCACCCCGCGCAGGACGCCGAGGGTGTCAAAGCGCACCTGGCGCACGAACTGGTGCCAGCCGGTTGCCGCGCTGAAGCGGGGGCGCACGCGCGGCGCGGTGATCGCCGCCGGTCGCGGCGCATCGGCGCTGGCCACGGCCTGGCGACGGCCCCAACGCCTGCGCCCACTGCCGGTACGCTCGGTGCGGAACAGAGCGAAAGTGGCGGTGAACAAGACGGCGGCCACCCCCAGCCACAGGGCACGGTTGGCCAGCAGGTAGCCCGCCACCTCGGGCAGGCGGGTGTTGCTCTGCTCGGCGGCCCAGTAGCGGACCGTGCGGCCGAGCGCGCGCATGCCCAGTGGCTCGGTCAGCGTGGCGACCCAGACGTTGTCGATATCGCTCAGCAGCGAGGCACTCACGCCATACAGCACGAAGTAGCCGACCAGGCCGATGTAGACCCACAGGATCGAGCGCGTCAGCGCCGCCAGCAGCGACAGCAGGGCGGTGGTGAACAACACGTTGGGCAGCACGATCCAGGTGAAGGTCCAGGCATAGCTGGCCAGCGAAACCGGGCCGACGCGGGCCTTGTCCACCCAGGGCATGAACGGCCCCAGGAAGATGCCCAGCGCGATGATCAGGTACACCACCAGGCTGGCGCAGATCGCTGCCAGGATGCGTCCGGCCAGGTAATCGCGGCGCTTGATCGGGCTTGCGAAGATCAGCTCCGAGGTGCCCAGCTCGAAGTCGCGCAGCAGTGCATTGCTGACGAACAGCGTGGACACCAGCATGCCCATCATGGTGAAGATGCCCATGAAGCGCGCGACGACGATCGGCGCATTGCTGTGCACGTTGTTGACGCCGCCGCCGATCTGTACGGCTTCGGAGGAGGCGGCGGCGAAGGCCAGCGCGGCGAACAGGAACGCCAGCAGCCACAGCAGCGGCGAACGCAGCTGCTCGCGCAGCTCGAAGCGGAAGAAGGTGAGGATCATGGTGTGCTCCGCTCAGGCTGCACGGGCACGCGCCTGCAGGCGCAGGCGCTGGAAGTACACATCCTCGAGATCGGGGGCCACTGCAGTGAAGCCATCACCGGGGTCGCTGGCGCTGTGCACGTGGATCACCGGGCGGCCGCCGACCAGGCGCGAGGACAGCACCGTGTAGCGCGCCTCGTGGTCGGCCAGTTCGGAAGGCTCCACCTGCTTGCGCCAGACCTGCTGCTGCAACGCCTCGATCGCATCGGTGGGGCGACCGGTCAGCAGCACCTGGCCCTTGTTCATGATCGCCATGGTGGGGCACAGGTCGGTCACGTCCTCGACGATGTGGGTGGACAGGATCACCGCCACGTTCTCGCCGATGGCCGCCAGCAGGTTGAGGAAGCGGTTGCGCTCTTCCGGATCAAGGCCGGCGGTGGGTTCGTCGACGATCACCAGGCGCGGGTCGCCCAACAGCGCCTGGGCGATGCCGAAGCGCTGGCGCATGCCGCCGGAGTAGGTGCCCAGCTTGCGCTTGCGTGCATCCCACAGGTTCACCTGCTGCAGCAGGCCATCGACCACCTCGCGGCGCTGACCGCGCTGGGTCAAGCCCTTCAGTACGGCAAAGTGTTCCAGCAGGTCCAGTGCGCTGACCTTCGGGTACACGCCGAAATCCTGCGGCAGGTAGCCCAGCCGGCGGCGCACGGCATCCTTGTCGCGCAGCACGTCGATCGGCGACTCACCCGGAATGCTCAGGGTGGCACTGCCGCTGTCGGCCTCCTGCAGGGTGGCCAGCGTGCGCATCAGCGAGGATTTCCCCGCGCCGTTGGGCCCGAGCAGGCCAAACATGCCGCGGGGAATATCCAGTGTGACCCCGTTCAACGCGTGTACGCCGTTGGCGTACGTCTTGGACAGCGAATCGATCTTCAGCATGCGACGTACACCTTTCCGTGTGTTGATCTGCTGTTTATCGCGCTGAACGGGGGTGGCGTCATGCCCCTTTGGTCATGGTGCCGTTGGCGGGCGGCCCAGCTGCCAGCACAGCAGCGCACCGTCCTCGGCATCCATGCGCTGGCCGGCCACGCAGAAACCGTTCCGGCGCAGCACAGCCTGCGAGGGCAGGTTGGCCACGGCGGTTTCCGCCTTCAGCATGTGTACGCGCGGGTCGGTCCACGCCCATTGCACGAACGCGGCCAGTGCGGCGCCGGCAAGCCCGCGTCCCTGGTGGGCCGGGGCGACGCCATAGCCGAGGGTGAGTACGCCGGCGCGCGGCGCGCAGGTCAGGGACAGCAGGCCAACCGTGTGGCCGGCCTCGACGATCCGCCATGCGGCTGGAGCAAAGCGGGGCTCGATGGAGGCGGTGAGGTCGGCCAGCATGGCGATCACATCGGGCGGGGCGACCGCTTCGTCAGCGGGATCGGTGCAGGACAGCAGCGCGCGCACGTCGTGCGCGGACGCGGGAATGAGCATGGGAACCTCGACAGGGAACTGCCCGGAAGGGCATTGCCGGTACGAGGGCAGGAGCGTGGGCCTCAGCCCAGGTGCAACGCGCCGTCCGCCGCCGTCACCGGTGCGGTGTGGGAAATGCTGGCGGAGGACAAAGGCCTTCTCCCGGAAGGGTGGATTGGTGCGTCGTGGCGCCAATCTAGCGCATCGCACGCGCGTCGGCACTGGCGTGCGGGCCCAAGGCCGGAACCGGCGCCAACGCCGTGAAGGCATTCTGAATGCGGATCTGGACTTGCGCTGGATCACACAATGCGTCGACAGGGGCGCCGATAGGCTTTCCCCCTCAAACGTCGACGTCGATGCAGGCACGCATGCGGATCACAACCGGAATTGAAGGACTGGACAGCATCATTGGTGGCGGGCTGCCGCAGGCGCGGCTGTACCTGCTTGAGGGGCCGCCGGGCTCCGGCAAGACCACGCTGTCCCTGCAGTTCCTGCTGGAAGGCCTGCGGCGCGGCGAGCGCTGCCTCTACATCACCCTGTCCGAGACCGCCGAGGAGCTGCGCGAAGTCGCGTTGGCGCACGGCTGGTCGCTGGACGGTCTGCACCTGTTCGAGCTGGGTTCGGCCGAAGGGGCGATGGGCAATGGCCGCCTGCAGTCGGTGCTGCATTCGTGGGAAATGGAGCTGGACGAGACGGTCAACCTGATCATGTCCAAGGTGGACAGCATCGGGCCGACCCGGGTGGTGTTCGATTCGTTGTCGGAACTGCGCCTGCTGGCACAGGATTCGCTGCGCTATCGTCGGCAGATCCTCGCACTCAAGCAGTTCTTCGCGCCCAAGAGTGCGACGGTTTTCCTGGTGGACGACCTGACGTCCACCGGCGATGAGCGCGACGGCCAGCTGCACAGCCTGTGCCACGGCGTGGTCTCGCTGGAACGCCTGACCCTGGACTTCGGCCCTGCCCGGCGCCGGATGCAGGTGCAGAAGCTGCGGGGCGTCGATTTCGTTGCCGGCTACCACGACATGGTGATCCGTCGCGGTGGCGTGCAGATCTTCCCCCGCCTGATCGCCTCGGAACATCACGGACGGTTCGTCGGAACGCCCATCAGCAGCGGCGTGGCCGAGATCGACCGGCTGCTGGGCGGCGGTCCGCTGCGCGGTACCTCCACCCTGTTGACCGGCCCGGCCGGCAGCGGCAAGACCAACGTGGCGCTGCAGTATGTGTGGGCGGCCTGCGAGCGCGGCGAGCGCAGCTGCATCTTCGAGTTCGACGAGCGCGTGGGCACGCTGCTGGCGCGCGCTTCGGCGCTGGATATCGATCTGGACAAGCATCTGCGCTCCGGCCTGCTGGAGATCCTGCAGATCGACCCGGCCGAAGTGTCGCCCGGGGAGTTCTCCTGGAACCTGCGCAAGTCCGTGGAGGAGCGCAACTGCCGTGTGCTGGTGATCGACAGCCTCAACGGCTACGTGACCGCCATGCCGCAGGAAAAACAGCTGATGCTGCAGCTGCACGAGATGCTGTCCTACCTCAACCAGAAGGGTGTGGCGACCTTCATGATCAACCCGCAGCATGGGCTGGTCGGCACCATGTCCACCGGCAGCCTCAATGTGTCCTACATCGCTGATGCGGTGGTGCTGTTCCGATTCTTCGAAGCCCAGGGACGCATCCGCAAGGCGATCTCGGTGATCAAGAACCGCGGCGGTGCGCATGAAGACACCATCCGCGAACTGAAGATCGACGGGCGCGGCATCACGGTCAGTGCCGCATTGGCCGATTTCCAGGGCATCCTCACCGGCACGCCGGAGTTCGTCGGCGACAGCGCAGCGCTGCTGGGCCAGTCCGATGTCCGATAGCGATGAGGGCGGCACCGTTGTCCGTATCGTCGCCCCCTTCGGCCGTGATGCCGACAGCATCGCGGCGGTGCTGGCCGGCGCAGGGTTGAGGACAGGCATCGCGCCAAGCCTGGAAGTGCTGGCTGAGCAACTCGATGACTGCACCGGGCTGGTGGTGGTGACCCAGGAAGCGGTGGCACGCGGCAGCGAGGTACTGCTGCAGGCGCTGCAGCAGCAGCCGGCCTGGTCGGACATTCCGTTCATCCTGCTGCGCTCGGCGCGTTCCTACCGGCGTTCCACCCGTGAACCGTTGTTGCCCGGCTCGATCAACGTAGTGGAGATGGACCGGCCATTGGGCAGCATGTCGTTGCTCAGCGCTGTGCAGGGCGCGCTGCGCGCGCGCGGCAAGCAGTTCGTGGTGCGCGACCAGGTCACCGCCTTGGCCGATGGCCGTGCGGCGCTGGCGCGCAGCGAGTCCGAGCTGCGATTGATCGCCGATGCAATGCCGGTGCTGATCGCATTCGTGGACCGCTCGCTGTGCTTCCGCTTCGCCAACAAGGCCTATGAAAACTGGTTCGAACTGGCTACCGGCGAAGTGATCGGCACGCATGTGCGCGAGGTCATCGGCGAGACCGTATGGCAGCAGCGTCGCCCGGCGATGGAAGCCGCGTTGGCCGGTCGCGAGGCCATGTTCGAGATCGTCTGGCCACATCGCGTGTATGGGCGCCGGGACTGCGAAGTGCGTTACTCGCCGCGCCGCAATGGCGAGGGGCGCATCGACGGCTTCCACGTATTCGTCACCGATATCACCGCGGCCAAGCTGGCCCTTGCCAGCAGCCAACAGCACGCGCACGCGCTGGAGGCGATGGTGGCCGAGCGCACCCGTGAACTGGAAGCGCAGATGGCGGCGCGCGAGGCCAGCGACGCTGCATTGCGGCAGTCACAGAAGATGGAGGCGATCGGCCAGTTGACCGGCGGCATCGCCCACGATTTCAACAACATGCTGACCGGCATCCTGTCCGCGTTGGACATCGTCCGGCTGCGCCTGGACATGGGCCGGGTCGACGACCTCGAACGTTTTCTCGACACCGCCACCGCCTCGGCCCAGCGTGCCGCGGCACTGACCCAGCGCCTGCTGGCGTTCTCCCGGCGGCAGTCGCTGGATGCGCGTCCGGTGGAGCTCAACACGCTGTTGGTTTCGGTGCAGCACCTGCTGCACAGCACCCTGGGCGAGGCGGTGCGCATCCACGCCGAACCCTCGCCGCTGCCCCTGCACGCCACGCTGGATGCCAACCAGTTCGAGAGCGCGCTGCTGAACCTGGCTATCAACGCGCGTGATGCGATGCCGGACGGCGGCGATCTGACTCTGCGTGCCTCGTCGGTAAGCGTAAGGGAAGGCCAGTACACGGCCGTGCCTGCCGGTGACTACGCACTGGTGGAGGTGGCCGACACCGGTGCCGGCATGGCGCCGGAAGTGGTCGAGCGCGCCTTCGAGCCCTTCTTCACCACCAAGCCCATCGGCAAGGGAACGGGGCTGGGCATGTCGATGGTGTACGGCTTCATGCAGCAGTCCGGTGGACACATCGCGATCCAGTCCAATGTCGGCGAAGGGACGACGGTGCTGCTGTTCATTCCGTTGTCGGAGGCCGTTGTGGAAGACGCGCCTGCACCTTCGCAGCCGATCCGGCGCGGCGCCGGCCAGTCCATCCTGGTGGTGGAGGATGACGAGCAGGTACGGATGCTGGTGACGGTGGTGCTGGAAGACCTGGGCTACCACGCCCAGGTGGTGGGTGATGCCGATGCGGCGATTCCCATCCTCACTTCGGCGCAGAGCATCGATCTGCTGGTCACCGATGTCGGGCTGCCGGGGCTCAACGGGCGACAGCTGGCGGAGATCGCGCGGCAAACGCGGCCGGCGCTGCCGATCCTGTTCATGACCGGCTATGCGGAAAAGGCACAGGAGCGCGCGGCCTTCCTCGACGAAGGCATGGCGATGATCGCCAAGCCCTTCCTGCTGGATGAATTCAGCATGGCGGTACGCACGGCCATGCCGGGCGGCGCGTAGCGATGCAGGTCCTGTAGAGCCGGGCCATGCCCGGCTGTCGTCGGCCTTGCGTCCCACGCATGCATGCCGGGCATGGCTTGGCGCCACCGAAGGGCTACGTGCGCAGCGACGACTCGCGCACCACCAGCTTCACCGGAATGCTCTGGCCTTCCACCGGCTGCCGGCCGATCAGCGCCAGCAGCTTCTCCACCAGCAGCTGGCCGGCCTGCTTGGTGTCCTGCTGCACGGTGGTCAGCGGCGGCGACACCGAGGCTGCCAGCGGGATGTCATCGAAGCCGGTCACCGCCACGTCCTGCGGCACCCGCAGGCCCTGTTCGCGCAGCGCGCGCACCGCGCCGATGGCGATCAGGTCGCTGGCCGCGCAGACCGCATCGATGGAACGGTCCTGGGCCAGCAGTGACAGGCACGCCTCATGCCCGGACGCCTCGGTGGTGATCGCATCGTGCTGCAGCGCCGGGTCGGCGGTCAGGCCATTCGCACGCAGCGCCTCGACGTGGCCGCGATAGCGCTCCTGGAATTCCGGGTAATGGCTGGAGGCATGGCCGAGGAAGGCGATGCGGCGGCAGCCCTGTTCCAGCAGGTGGGCAGTGATGTCATGCCCGCCCTGGAAGTTGTCGCTGCCGATCGACACCCCCGGCTGGCCGGGCAGGGCCGCGCCCCAGCGCACGAAATGGGTGCCTTGTTCCACCAGCCGCTGCAGGCGGTCGCGCGACTGGTGGTAGTCGCCATAGCCCAGCAGGATGATGCCATCGGCCTTGTTGCTGTCTTCGTAATCGGCCTGCCAGTCGGTGGACAGCTGCTGGAAGGACACCAGCAGGTCCTGCCCATGCAGCGCGCAGGCGCGGGTGATCGACCCCAGCATCGAGTGGAAGAACGGGTTGATCAGCGAGTCGTCGTTGGTCGGGTCCTCGAAGAACAGCAGGGCCAGCGTGCCGGCATTGCGCAGGCGCAGGCTGGAGGCGTTCTTGTCGACCTTGTAGTTCAGCTCGCGGGCGATGCGCAGGATGCGCTCGCGGGTCTCGGCGTTGACCATCGGGCTGCCGCGCAGGGCCCGCGACACCGTGGGCTGGGAGACCCCGGCCAGGTGGGCGATGTCCAGGGAGGTGGCTTTGCCTTTGATGGTCATGGGGGCCGGCAGGGAAATGATCGGGGAATGATGCCATGGGGCGCCGATGGGCTGGCGCCGCGCGCCGGGGCAGGGCGCGCGCAGTGCCCTGCCCAGGGGGCTGCAGGCCGGATTCCGGCCATGGCCGGGGGCTTTCCCGACCCAGGTGTCGGCCGAGGGGATGGTAAGATGACCCGTTCTCGTATTCCCCCAAATTTCCCGGGGGCGACCCCAGCGCTCTGCACCCCCGCCCGGGGACGTGCTATCACTGGCGGCCTGCCCCTGGACAACGGACGAAGGTACCTATGGCGCGCGGCATCAACAAAGTCATCCTGGTCGGCAACCTCGGCAACGACCCGGACGTGAAGTACACCCAGAGCGGCATGGCGATCACCCGCATCAGCCTGGCTACCACCAGCGTCCGCAAGGACAAGGATGGCAACCAGCAGGAACGTACCGAATGGCACCGCGTGGTGTTCTTCGGCAAGCTCGGCGAGATCGCCGGCGAGTACCTGCGCAAGGGCAGCTCGGTGTACGTCGAAGGCAGCCTGCGTTACGACAAGTACACCGGCCAGGACGGCGTGGAGAAGTACTCCACCGACATCGTCGCCGATGAAATGCAGATGCTGGGCGGCCGCGGTGAAGGCGGCGGTGGCGGCGGCGGTGGCAACTTCGCTGGCGGAGAGCGTCCGCAGCGCCAGCAGGCCCCGCGCCAGGAATACGGCGGCGGTGGTGGTGGCAACCAGCGTGGCGGCCAGGGCGGTGGTTACAACCAGGGCGGCAACCAGGGCGGTGGCTACGGCCAGCAGCGTCCGCAGCAGCAGCAGCCGCAGCAGTCGGCGCCGCCGATGGATGACTTCGCTGACGACGATATTCCGTTCTGATTCCCGCCAGGCTCCGGCCTGCAGAACCCCGGCAAGGCCCAGCGCCTGCCGGGGTTTTTTGTTGTAGCGTGGGTGCACATGACGCGCTTCCGCCTAGCCACCGTCGCCCTGCTGCTGATTCTCGGCGGCTGCAGCGACGGCGGTAACCGCGATTCCCGGGGCCAATCAGCTACGACCGCGCCACCTGGCCTGCCTGCGATGGCGTCGCGTACACCGCACTTCCTCATCCACAGCGCCGCAAACCCGCAACAGACCGCTGCGGTCGGCATGGCCGTGGAAGCGCTGCATCGGTCGTATGCGATGACCGTAGGGCAGCGAGGCACCGCCGGGCCTTTCCAGTTGGTGCTGTACCGCGACCAGGTCGACTTCAAGGCACACAACCGCAGCAGCCCATGGGCCGAGGCGTACTACCGCCGACCTTACGCCTTTGCCTACCCCGGCGAGGGCGACGCGCCCCATCAGTGGATGCTGCATGAAGTGACCCATCAGCTGCTGGCCGAGGCCAGTGGCCTGTCCCCGCGACGCTGGATGAACGAAGGCATGGCCTGTTACTTCGGCGCCAGCAGGCTTTCAGGCGGAACGCTGCAGGTGGGCACGCCGGATCCGGCCGGCTACCCGGTCTGGTGGCTGAGCGAACTACGCTTCGATAGCGCCGGGCGCCCCAGCCTCGAAAATGCGCCGCTGCCCACCCTGCAGCAACTGGTGGAAGACAGCGGGCCGCCCGTCGCAGCGCACGTGAACGGCTACTACCTGGCATGGTGGAGCCTGGTTCACTTCCTGATGGAAGGCGACGACCAGGCCCATCGTCGGCAAGCTCTGCTGCTTCTGCACCGACGCGGAGATCCAGCGGCCTTCCAGCAGCTGATCGGCAGCTACGCGGAATTCGAACCGCGCTGGCATCAACACCTGCGCGCCTTGGCCCGGTCCCAGGGCAAGCGGGAACTGCACTGAGCTTCACGCGCGTTCGCTTCCCCGCAGCGCTGCACACCTTGGCCGCTCAGCTGCGATGCCGGAATCGGGCTTGCCGTGGTGCCTCGCAGCATTGATTTTCGTGCACCGCGACTTGCAAACAGACAATTTCCTCCCCTATGGTGCAATCGATTGCATTGCCGTAAATCGTTGCGTTTGATACCGGTTGGGAGGCCGGCAGGTGGATGTCCATCCATTCGATCAGACCGGCCCCGGGCCTCACGCGGCGCGATGCGCTGCGCATGGCGGCCGCTGCGAGCCTTGGCTTGGGGGCGGCGGGCGTTCTGCCTGCGTTTGCCGCCACGGCGCCGCTCAAGGGCAACCTGAAGCATTCCGTGGCCCGCTGGACCTTCCCGCAGCTGTCGGTCGCCCAGCTCTGCCAGACGGTGAAGGGCATCGGTTTTGCCGCCATTGACCTGGTGGGCCCGGAGGATTGGCCCACGCTGAAGGTCCACGGCGTATACAGCTCGATGTGCAACGGCGCGGAGCTGGGCCTTACCAAGGGCTTTGCCGGCCGTGAGTTCCACGATCAGCTGGTGGAGCGCTACACGCGGCATATCGACCTGGTGGCCGATGCCGGTTACCGCAACCTCATCTGCTTTTCCGGCAACCGCAACGGGATGGACCCGCAGGAGGGCATGGCCAATGCCGAGGCCGGCCTCAAGCGCATCCTCGGGCATGCCGAGAAACGTGGCGTGGTGCTGGTGATGGAGCTGCTGAACTCCAGGGTCGATCATCGCGACTACCTGTGCGACCACTCCGCCTGGGGCGTGGAGCTGTGCCAGCGGCTCGGCTCGGACAACTTCGGCCTGCTGTACGACATCTATCACATGCAGATCATGGAGGGCGACATCATCGCCACCATCGGCAGGCACCACGCCTGTTTCAAGCATTACCACACCGCGGGCGTGCCGGGCAGGCACGAGATCGGGGACCAGCAGGAACTCAATTACCCCGCCATCTGTCGCGCGATCCGCGACACCGGTTTCGATGGGTATCTGGCGCAGGAATTCATGCCTGTGGCACCGGATCCCGTCGGTTCGCTGCGCGAGGCCATCCGCCTCTGCGACGTCTGAAACGATATCCACCAGGTGAGAGATCCATGGCAGACAATCATTACGACGCCATTGTTGTTGGCTCGGGAATCAGTGGCGGTTGGGCGGCGAAGGAACTGACCGAGAAGGGCCTGAAGGTCCTGATGCTGGAACGCGGACGCAACATCGAGCACGTCAAGGACTACGTCAACGCGATGAAGGAGCCGTGGGATTTCCCGCATCGCAACCGGCCTACACAGGCGATGAAGGCGGCCTTCCCGGTGCTGATGCGCGACTACGCGCTGGCCGAGAACCTGCAGGGCATGTGGGCCGACGAACAGGAATCGCCGTACATCGAGACCAAACGATTCGACTGGTTCCGCGGCTACCACGTGGGTGGCCGTTCGCTGATGTGGGGCCGTCAGAGCTATCGCTTCTCCGATCTGGATTTTGAGGCGAACCTGAAGGACGGCATCGCCACCGACTGGCCGATCCGCTACGCCGACATCGCATCCTGGTACGACCATGTGGAGAAATTCGCCGGCATCGCCGGTACGCGCGAAGGGCTGGACGTGCTGCCGGACGGCGAGTTCCTGCCGCCGATCCCGTTGAACATCGTCGAAAAGGACGTGGCCGCGCGGATCAGGAAGGCCTTCGGAGGAACCCGGCACATGATCCACTCGCGCACGGCGAACATCACCAAGCCGATGCCCGAGCAGGGCCGCGTCAACTGCCAGTACCGCAACAAGTGCATCCTCGGCTGTCCCTTCGGTGCCTATTTCTCCACCCAGGCGGCGACACTGCCGGCGGCGATGAAGACCGGCAACCTGACCTTGCGGCCGTTCTCCATCGTCAAGGAAGTGCTCTACGACAAGGACCGCAAGCGGGCGCGGGGCGTGGAGATCATCGACGCAGAGACCGGCCAGACCTACCAGTACACGGCCAAGGTCATCTTCCTCAACGCCTCCTCCTTCAACTCGACCTGGCTGCTGATGAACTCGGCCACCGATGTGTGGGAGGGTGGGCTGGGCTCTTCGTCCGGTGAGCTGGGACACAACGTGATGGACCATCATTTCGGCGCGGGTGCCTCCGGCCGGGTCGAAGGCTTCGAGGACAAGTACTACTTCGGCCGTCGTCCCTGCGGCTTCTACATTCCCCGCTTCCGCAACGTGGCCGCTGACAAGCGCGGCTACCTGCGCGGCTTCGGCTACCAGGGCGGTGCCAGCCGCACGGGGTGGTCGCGCGAGATTGCCGAGCTGAACATCGGCGCCGACCTGAAGGAGGCGCTGACCGTGCCCGGTGACTGGCGCATCGGCATGACCGGCTTCGGCGAAATGCTGCCGCACCACGACAACACGATCCGCCTGGACCGGGACCGCAAGGACAAGTGGGGTCTGCCGGTGCTGGCGATGGATGTATCCATGCGCGCCAACGAACTGGCCATGCGCAAGGACATGGCCGCCGATGCCGCCGAGATGCTCGAGGCCGCCGGCGTCAAGGAAGTGGAGATGCACGACAACGACTACGCCCCGGGCAAGGGCATCCATGAGATGGGGACCGCGCGCATGGGCCGTGACCGCAGGACGTCCGTGCTGAACCAGCACAACCAGGTCTGGGATGCGCCCAACGTCTATGTGACCGACGGTGCCTGCATGACCTCCAGCGCGTGCGTGAATCCTTCGCTGACCTACATGGCGCTGACCGCGCGGGCTGCCGACCACGCCGTGCGCGAACTGAAAGCGGGGAACCTCTGATGGACCGCCGCGAACTGCTGAAGATGATCGTCGCCGCCACCGGCGCGGCGATGATCGGCCTGCCCGCGCTCGGTCAGGCACAGGCTCCCGCCGCAGGGGCGAAGACGCGCTTCTCGGACGCGGATGTCGGCACGCTGGACGAGATCGCCGAGACCATCCTGCCGCGGACGAAAACGCCGGGGGCGAAAGACGCAGGCGCCGGTGCGTTCATGGCGACGTTCGTCAGCGACTGCTACACCGCCCGGCAGCAGGCGACATTCCGCGCTGGCCTCGCCGATATCGACAAACGCGCCGGCGGCCGCTTCGTTTCACTTGCGCCGCAGGCCCGCACTGAACTGCTGCGCGCGCTGGATGCAGAGGCCAGGAAGCACGCGGTCGAGGTGACCGAAACCGGCACCGCCGAAGCAGGAGAGCCGATGCCGCATTACTTCACGATGTTCAAGCAGCTCACCATCTTCGGTTTCTTTACCTCCAAGGTTGGCGCGACCGAAGTGCTGCGTTACGTCGCCGTGCCGGGCCGCTACGACGGCGAGCTGGCCTATGTTCCCGGCACGCCCGCATGGGGGACCAGCTGATGGATCACGCCATGAAGATCGCGCCGCTATTGATCGCCGCCGGCGTGCTCGCCGCTGCACCGGCGTTCGCGCAGGCCAACACCGATCCTGCGCGCGACCCGGCGAAGACCGAGGTGTGGACGCCCGTGCCTGCAACCGTGGCCACGCCGCCGGGCAAGGCGCCGTCCGACGCCATCGTGCTGTTCGATGGCAAGGATGCCTCCGCCTGGGAGTCGGAGCAGGGCGGGCGTGTGCCCTGGACCGTCGCCGACGGCGCCATGACCATCGTGCCGGGCAGCAAGGGCATCCGCACCAAGCAGCGCTTCTGCGACATCCAGCTGCATGTCGAGTGGCGCACACCTGTCGAGACCAAGGGTTTCGACGGCCAGAACCGGGGCAACAGCGGCATCTTCCTGCAGGAACTCTATGAGCTGCAGGTGCTGGACAGCTACAACAACCCGACCTATGCCAACGGTCAGGCCGGCTCCATCTACAAGCAGGCCATGCCGCTGGTGAACGCCTCGCGTGCACCGGGGCAGTGGCAGGCCTACGACATCCTCTGGAAGGCGCCGCGCTTCTCAGTGGGCGGTGGGCTTGTGTCGCCTGCGCGCATCACCGTCCTGCACAACGGCGTGCTGGTGCAGGACGACACCGTGCTGGCGGGCAGGACCGAGTACATCGGCCCGCCCTCGTATTCACCGCATGCGTGCGCGCCGATCCATCTGCAGGAGCACGACGCCAAAGTCAGCTACCGCAACATCTGGGTGCGCGAGCTGTAACGCTGGCGGCCTATTTCGCCAGATAACTGGTGATGTCGTCGATCTCCTGTTGCGACAGCTGGGAGAACGGCGGCATCAGTCCGCCGCCCTTCCTGATCTTGTCCTTGATCTGCGCGGCATCCAGGCGCTTGCCGATGTCGGTGAGCGCGGGGAATGCGCCCGGCATGCCGGCGCGATCGGCACCATGGCAGGCCGTGCAGTTCGCTGTGTAGAGCTTTGCGCCGGCTGCAGGGTCGTCCTTGGACCATGCCGTGGTTGCCAGCATCGCCGCACAGAGAATCACAGCCACTTTCAGCATCGTTTTCAATCAGGACTCCTTCGCGTACTAGCGCTGCGCGCTGGCTGGCAGGCGGGGGGACAGGTGTTCACGCAGGTAGTCCGCGCCGGTCTGGATGACCTTGGCCGGATCACGTGGCTGGTCGTGCTCGAGGATGTACCAGTGCACGCCGGCCGCTGCGGCGGCTGGCAGGATCGCGCGCCAGTCCAGCACACCCTGGCCGACGGCAGCGAAGCCGCCCTCGTCTTCGGCCTGGCCCTCGGCTGCATTGTCCTTGGCGTGCACCGCGAACAGGCGGCCGCGGAACTTGCCGAGCATCACCGCCGGGTCCAGGCCCGCACGCGCGACCCAGGCCAGGTCCAGCTCGGTCTGCAGGTCCGGTCCGGCCGCTGCGAACAGCAGTTCCAGGCCGGTCCGGCCATTGAAGTCGACCAGTTCGAAGTCATGGTTGTGGTAGGCCAGGCGCATGCCCTTGGCCCGTACCTGCTTGGCGATCGCGCCCAGTTCCTTGCCCAGCGCGGTCCAGCCTGCGGCATCGGTCGGCCGATCCTTCGCGTCCAGGTAAGGCACCACCAGGGTGGTGTTGCCGATCGACCGGTTGAAGGCCACCACGCCGTCCAGGTCCTTGCGCAGCTCGGCCAGTTGCACGTGGGAGGAAATCGCCCTGATCGAATACCGGTCCAGCAACTGCTTGAGTTCGGCCGCGCTGACGCCCTGCGTGCCCACCGTTTCCACCGCATCCACGCCGGCGTCGTGGACGATCTTCAACTGCTGGTCGAGCGGGCCGGCGTTGCGCAGTGAGTACATCTGCACGGCGATGGGCTTGTGCGGGCTGACGGCTTCGTGTGCCAGGACGGGCAGGGCAGCGAACAGCAGCAGGGCGAGGGTGGCAGTTCTGCGGGCAGGCGTGTTCATCATGAGATGCTCCCGGGGTTCAACCGATGGCGGTCCAGGCACGGGTCCTGGCCGAGGTGATGACGCGGTCGACGATCAGCGCCGAGCGCACGCCGTCTTCGAAGGTGGGCAGGCCATCCGGTCGCTCGCCTTCGATGGCGCGGTAGGTGTCGGCGACGAATGCCTCGAAGCAGTGGCCGTAGCCCTGCGCGTGCCCGGCCGGCAACAGCGACAGCCGGCGCTGTTCGGCACTGCCGGCGCCCGGCCCGCGCACGAATACTTCCTCGCGCTGGTCGGGCTTGCCGATCCACAGGCGCTCGGCATCTTCCTGGTTGAACGCCACGCTGGCCCTGGCACCATCAATCTCGAACCAGAGGCGGTTGTGGCGTCCGGCCGATACCTGGCTGACCGTCAACGATGCCAGCGTCCCGGCGCCGGTACGGAACATCGCCGCGGCCACGTCCTCGCTGGTGACCGCCTGCATCGCGCCACCGGCCGCTGCTGTGGTGAAGCTCTGCCCGGTGTCGGTGCTGCGTTCGGCGATCACCGTGTCGAACGCCGCGCTGACCTCGGTGAAGCGCTCGCCGCTGACCCATTCCACCAGGTCACACCAGTGCGAGCCGATGTCGGCGAACACGCGCGAGGCGCCGCCCAGCGCCGGGTCCACGCGCCAGTTGTTGCTGGCCGGGTCCAGCAGCCAGTCCTGCAGGTAGCTGCCGTGGATGAGGTGCAACGGCCCCAGTTCGCCATGGGCGATGCGTGCGCGCGCCTCGCGGACCACCGGGTGGTAGCGGTAGACGAAGGGCACCGTGGCGACCAGCGCGTTGGCGGTAGCCAACGCCGCCAGCGCCCGGGCGTCTTCCAGCGTAGTGGCCAGCGGCTTCTCGCAGACCACGTGCTTGCCGGCTTCCAGTGCGGCCTGTGCCATGGGGCGGTGCAGGTGGTTGGGCGTGCATACGTGCACGACCTGCACCTGTGGATCGGCGACCACCTCCTCGATGTCCCGATAGGCACGCGGGACACCCCACGCCTGCGCCACGTCGCGTGCGCGCTGCGGAGAAGAGGCGGCCACGCCACGGATGTCGGCACCCGCCAGCAGCGCCGCGCGACGGTGCACGGCACCGATCATTCCTGTGCCGACGATGGCGATTCCAGGCTTTGGCATCAGTTAGGGTCCTCAGGGCGTGGAAGGTGCGGCCGCAACCACTGGCCGGTCGCGGAAAAGCAGCAGGAAGGCGATCAGCACGAGCAGCGCGACCCCTGCCGGGAACAGCCAGATCTGCTGCCAGTCCGGACCGGCTGCAGTGGTGAAGTGCTCCACCACCGCGCCGGACAGGAACGTGCCGATCAGCATGCCCACGCCATACGTGGCCAGGGTGATGAATCCCTGCGCGCTGCTGCGCGCGGCCGGCCCGGCATGCGCATCGGTGTAGATCTGGCCGGTGACGAAGAAGAAGTCGTAGCAGATGCCGTGCAGCACGATGCCGATCACCAGCAGCGAGAAGCCGCCGCCCGCATCGCCAAAGGCGAACATGACGTAACGCACGACCCATGCGGCCATGCCCACCGCCAGCATCGTCTTCACCCCCAGCCGCACGAACAGGAACGGCATGGCCAGCATCAGCAGGACTTCGGAGACCTGTCCCAGCGACTGCAGGCCCGCCGCGCCGCGCACGCCCAGATCGTTGAGATACGGGTTGGTGAAGTTGTAGTAGAACGCCAGCGGGATGCAGATCGCGATGGACGCAAGGAAGAACACCAGGTACGAGCGTGACTTCAGCAGGCGCAGCGAATCCAGCCCCAGGATCTGTCCCAGGCCGGCGTCGCGCTGCTGTGCCAGCGGCGGGGTGTGCGGCAGGGTGAACGCATACAGGCCCAGCGCCAGCGACGCCATCGCCGCCATCCGGAAGGTCAGCTCGAGCCGGTGCGCCTGTTCCCAGCCCAGCCAGCCGATCAGCACGCCTGCCACGATCCAGCCGACGCTGCCGGCCACCCGCACCAGCGGGAACTGTTTCTCGGGCGACTGCATGTGCCGCATCGCCACGCTGTTGGCCAGTGCCAGCGTCGGCATGAACAGCAGCATGTAGCCCATGACGCAGGCGGAGAACATGCTGAAGCTGGTTGCGGTGGACGCCAGCCACATCAGTACTGCGCCAGCCAGGTGCAGGACCGCAAGGATGCGCTGCGCCGCGAAGTAGCGGTCAGCGATCAAGCCAACCAGGAAAGGCGCGACGATGGCACCGATGGACTGGCTGAGGAAGGCCGTCGCCACCTGGCTTGCGCTGGCCTGCAGCGGGCCCTGCACCAGATAGGTTCCCAGGGTGACGAACCATGCCCCCCAGATGAAGAACTGCAGAAACATCATCGCGCCCAAGCGCGACATGGTGTGCGTCATGGCTTGCCCTCCCAGGCAGTGATGTCTCAGATCCCGAGCATGCGGCGCAGTGATCCGGGATCGGTGCCGCTGTCGGCAAAGTCGTCGAAGGCGCGTTCGGTCACGCGGATGATGTGGTCGCGGATGAAGGTGGCTCCTTCCCGTGCACCGTCTTCCGGGTGCTTCAGGCAGCACTCCCATTCCAGCACTGCCCAGCCGGGGAAGTCGTACTGGGCGAATTTCGAGAAGATCGCCTTGAAGTCGATCTGCCCATCGCCGAGTGATCGGAATCGGCCCGGACGATCGATCCAGTCCTGGTAGCCGCCATACACGCCACTACTGGCACTGGAGTGATATTCCGCGTCCTTGACGTGGAAGATGCTGATGCGATCGTGGTAACGGTCGATGAAGCCGAGGTAGTCCATCTGCTGCAGCAGCAGGTGGCTGGGGTCGTACAGGATTTTCGCGCGGGGATGGTGGTCCACCACGTCGAGGAAGCGCTCGAAGGTCGCGCCGTCATGCAGGTCCTCGCCGGGATGGATCTCGAAGCACAGGTCCACGCCGCAGGCGTCAAAGGCATCCAGGATCGGGCGCCAGCGTCGGCCGAGTTCGGCGAAGGCTTCGTCCACCAGCCCGGGTGGCCGCTGCGGCCAGGGATAGAAGTAAGGCCAGGCCAGTGCGCCGGAGAATGTGGCATGCGCGGTCAGCCCCAGGCGTTGGCTGGCCTTGGCGGCCAGCAGCAGCTGCTGCACCGCCCAGGCCTGGCGGGCGGCCGGATCGCCACGCTTGTCCGGCGGCGCGAATCCGTCGAACAGGCTGTCATAGGCCGGATGGACGGCAACCAGCTGCCCCTGCAGGTGGGTGGACAGCTCGGTGATCTGCAGGCCATGTCCGCCCAGCATGCCGCTGACATCGTCGCAGTACGCCTGGCTGCGCGCCGCCTCGGCCAGATCGAACAGGTGGGGCGCGCTGGTCGGCACTTGTACGCCAGAATAGCCCAGCCCCGCGGCCCATCCGGCCAGCGTGTCCAGCCGATCAAAGGGTGGTGTGTCGCCGATGAACTGCGCCAGGAACAGCGCTGGACCCTTGAGCGTCTTCACGTTGATTCGCCCTCGATGCAATCGATTGCATTATCCTAGCAGGGGCATTCGAAAGACCCGTTGTGCACTGCACAGCGAAAGGAAGAGGTAGCGCCATGGCCACCATCTACGACATCGCAAGGCACGTCGGCGTCTCCGCAGGCACGGTGTCGCGAGCGCTTTCCCGGCCGGACAAAGTGCTGCCGGCTACTCGCGCGCGCATCGAGCAGGCCGCTGCTGCGCTGGGCTACGTGCCCAACACGGTGGCCAGGACACTCAAGACCCAGCGCAGCGGCAAGATCCTGGTCACCGTGCCGGACATCGCCAACCCGTTCTTCGCGCAGATCCTGCAGGGCGCGGAGGATGCGGCGCAGGCCGTTGGCTACGCCGTACTGCTGGGCGACACCCAGAACCTGCCCGAGCGCGAGGAGCGCTACGCGCAGATGCTCCGGCGCAACGAGGCCGATGGTCTGATCGTGCTGGGGCATCGCCTGCCGCCGACGGCGCGCGAAATTGTCCAGCAACGAGGTACCGCTGCACCGGTGGTCAATGGATGCGAATTCGATCCCGCGCTGGGCATCCCCAGCGTCCACATCGACAACGCGGCCGCCGCGCGCGCTGTGATGGAGCACCTGTACGGACTGGGGCACGAGCGGATCGCTGTGGTGGGCGGACCGCCCGACAATCCCCTGCACACGCAACGGCTGGAAGGCGTGCGCGCCGCCGGCAGGGCGCGTGGCCGCCTGCGCCACCTCAGCGTCGTGCCGGGTGACTTTTCCGTGGAGTCCGGCCATGCGGCCGCGATGGCGCTGCTGCCGCCCGCAACCGCACCCACCGCGATCTTCTGCTTCAGCGACCAGATGGCGCTGGGTGCGCTGGCAGCCTGCCGTGACCTGGGCATCCGCGTGCCGGATGACGTCTCCATCGTCGGCTTCGACGACCTGGCGTCATCGCGTTACCTCACGCCTCCGTTGACGACCATCAGGCAACCGATGCGGGAGATCGGTGAGCGCGCGGTCAACCTGCTGCTCGCCATCATCGAACAGGTCGATGTACCGCTTCAGCAGACGCTGGATTTCAGCGTGATGCTGCGGGGTTCGACGGCCCCGCCCAAGGGTCGCTGAGGCAAGGGCAGGGCGGCGGGATGCCGCGCTTTGCCCGGCTCAGGGCTTGCCGCGCCTGGCGTCCACGCTGAAGCGGCCAGGCCCGCTGCAGGCCAGCAGCAGGAAGCCGCCGGCGATGGCCAGATTTTTCAGGAACATGATCTGCTGCACCGGGTCGGCGAGCTGGTGGTGGAAGATGAAGGCCGTGACCAGGCTGAAGGCGGCCAGCACCGCGGCTACTGCCCGGGTCTGGAAACCGAGCAGGATGCACAGGGCCGTGCCGATCTCGAACAGGATGGTCGGCCACAACAGGATGCCGGGAAGACCCATCGCCGCCATGTAGCCCTGTGTTGCCGCCGGGTCGGACAGCTTGCCCAGGCCCGATACCAGGAACAGCAGCATCAGCAATACGCGGGCGGCCAGCTTCGCAAGGGAGTGAAGTGATGTGTCCACGGCAACGTCCTCAGGGTGGGCAGGGCGGGGGATGATCAACAACCATGCAGGGCGGTATGCCCTTGCCCCAACCGACCGGGCGCTGCAGCAGGAGCTCCTGTCCGGCCATCGAATCCCATCACGGGTGAAGTGGATGTTGAGAGCGATGGCGTCGGCAGCCTGGGCGACCTGCGCGGTGCGTGCTTGCCTCAGCGCCGCTCGTACCAACCGCGCGATGCATTGACGATGCGCACCACCGACAGCATCACCGGTACTTCGATCAGCACGCCGACCACGGTCGCCAGCGCCGCGCCGGAATGCACGCCGAACAGGCCCACGGCGGTGGCCACGGCCAGTTCGAAGAAGTTGCTGGCGCCGATCAGCGCCGAGGGACCGGCCACGCAGTGGGCAACACCCAGGCGCCGGTTGAGCAGGTAGGCCAGCCCGGAGTTGAAGTAGACCTGGATCAGGATCGGCACCGCCAGGATGGCGATGACCAGCGGCTGCCGAACGATCTGCTCGCCCTGGAAGCCGAACAGCAGTACCAGCGTCAGCAGCAGGGCCAGCAGCGAGACCGGGCCCAGCGTGCGCAGCGCGGACTGCAGGCCAGCCTGGCCGCGACGGGCCAGCATCCAGCGCCGCAGCAGTGCGGCCACCAGCACCGGTGCGATGATGTACAGCGACACCGACAGCAGCAGCGTGTCCCATGGCACGCTGATCGCCGACAGGCCCAGCAGCAGCGCTACCACCGGTGCATAGGCCACCACCATGATCGCGTCGTTCAACGCCACCTGGCTGAGGGTGAAATTGGCATCGCCGCGGCACAGGTTGCTCCACACGAAGACCATCGCGGTGCAGGGCGCTGCTGCCAGCAGGATCAGCCCGGCGATGTAGCTGTCGATCTGCGCGGCGGGCAGCGCGTCGGCGAACACGTGGCGCAGGAAGAACCAGCCCAGCAACGCCATCGAGAAAGGCTTGACTGCCCAGTTGATGAACAGCGTTACGCCGATGCCTTTCCAGTGCTGGCCGAGCTGGCGCATCGCACTGAAATCGACCCGCAGCAGCATCGGGATGATCATCAGCCAGATCAGCACCGCGATGGGCAGGTTGACCTTGGCCACCTCTGCCGACGCCAGCGCAGCGAAAGGCTGCGGCAGCGCGTGGCCAAGCAGGGTGCCGGCCACGATGCACAGCGCCACCCACAGGGTCAGGTAACGCTCGAACAATCCCATCGGTGCCGGTGCGCTCACGCCTGGCCGTCCCCGGGCTGCACGAAACCCATGCGATCCAGCGCATCTTTCAACGGCCCGCGGTCGGACCATGTGTCTGCGGGCAATGCCAGCAGGGCCAGCAACCGTGCCTTGACGATGGCGTGGGCCTGCGCGAACGCAGCCGCCTTGTCCTCCGCGCTGCCATCAACGGCGGCCGGATCAGGCAGGCCCCAGTGCGCGCGCACGAAATCGCCGAACACCACCGGGCATGCCTCGGCGGCCGCGGCATCGCAGACCGTGATCACCAGGTCCATCGGCGCGCCGCCGGCGAACTCGTCCCACGATTTGCTGCGCAGGCCTGCCGTTGCAATGCCCTCGGCCTGCAATTGCGCAAGTGCGAACGGATTGACCTCGCCGGTGGGCTGGCTGCCGGCGCTGAAGACCTCGAAGCGATGACCGGCCCACGCCCGCAGCGTGGCTTCGGCAAGGACGCTGCGGGCGGAATTGCCCGTGCACAGGAACAGGACGCGTTGGGTGGTCACGAAGCAGATCTCCGGTCAGCAGGCGCAATCAGGGGAGGTGGGGCTGCAGGCAGGATCGGGCGAGCCTGCGCAGCAGTTGTGGGTGAGGTAGTCGATCAGGCCGGTCATCGCGCTGAAGTTGGCGCGGTAGCAGACATTGCGGCCCTGGCTCTCGCTCTCGACCAGCCCGGCCTGCAGCAGCTCCTTCAGGTGGAAGCTGAGCGTGGCCGGCGGCACCTGCAGGGCGGCGGCGATGTCACCGGCCATGCGTCCGGCCGGGCCGGCTTCGACCAGCAGCCGGAACGCGGCCAGGCGGGTGGCATGGCCCAGGGCGGTAAGGGCGGTGATTGCATTCTTCGTTTCCATATTTCTAGAATAGTCGAATGAATGAATCCATCGCAAGCGCCACCCTTCCGAATCTGGTCGAAGCCTCGCTTCCCCAGCCCGACCCGACCCTGCTGGGCGCCGGCCGCGCACACCCGCCGCGGATCCTGCTGCTGTATGGCTCGCTGCGCCCGCAGTCGTTCAGCCGCAAGCTGGCGCTGGAGGCCGAGCGCCTGCTGCGCCACCTCGGCTGCGAGACCCGGGTGTTCGATCCGCATGCGTTGCCCATGCTCGACAGCGTCGGCGCCGATCACCCTGAAGTGCAGCGCCTGCGCGCGTGGTCGCACTGGTCCGAAGGCCAGGTCTGGATCAGCCCGGAGCGCCACGGCACGGTCACCGGCGTGTTCAAGAACCAGATCGACTGGCTGCCGCTGGAAGACGGCAGCGTGCGCCCGACGCAGGGCAGGGCGCTGGCGGTGATGCAGGTCAGTGGCGGTTCGCAGTCGTTCAACACGGTCAACACGCTGCGCGTGCTGGGGCGGTGGATGCGCATGCTGACCATCCCCAACCAGTCTTCGGTGGCCAAGGCATGGCAGGAGTTCGACGAGAACGGGCGGATGAAACCCTCGGCGTACTACGACCGGGTGGTGGATGTGATGGAGGAACTGGTCAAGTTCACCCTGCTCACGCAGGGTCGTGCGGACTACCTGGTGGATCGCTACAGCGAGCGCAAGGGTGATCGGGAGGCGGCCGCATTGGCGCGTGCGGCAGGGGCAGTGGCCGCACGTTGATGGCACGCTGATGGCACGCGGCGGCCGCAGGGACGCGCGCATGCGCGGGCGCATCACCTCAATCCACTACCATGGGCCACCCCACCAGGATGTGCCCCGATGTCCCTCGTCATCCCGACCCTGCCCAGGCCTCCCGCCGCACGCATCGCCGCCTGGCTGATGATGCTGCTGGGCATGTGGCTGGCACTGAAGCTTGGCCTGGTGGTGACCCTGCTGTCGGGGCTGCTGGTGTTCCAGCTGACCCATGTGCTGGCCTCCACCGTGGAAGGCAAGCTGCGTCCCGGCCGGGCGCGGGCGATCGCGGTGATCGTGCTGTCGGCGGTGATCATCAGCGTGCTGGTGCTGGCCGGTATCGGCGTGGCCTCGTTCTTCCGCAACGAGACCGGTGGCCCGGACGTGCTGCTGGCGCGGTTGATGGACATCCTCAACACCTCGCGCCACCAGGTGCCGGCCCTGCTGCAGCCCTACATTCCCGAGGATCTGACGGCGCTGCGCGCCGCCGTGAACGAATGGGCCGCCGAGCACCAGCGCCAGCTGGGCGTGGCCGGCACATCGGTGGTGCAGGTGGGCGTGCGGGTGCTGATCGGCATGGTGCTGGGCGCGATGATCGCGCTGTACGACGAACTGCCGCTGCCGAAGATGGGCCCGCTGGCGCAGGAACTGATCGGCCGCACCAGCCGCCTGGCCACCGCGTTCCGCCAGGTGGTGTTCGCGCAGGTGAAGATCTCGCTGCTCAACACCGTGTTCACCGCCATCTTCCTGCTGGGCGTGCTGCCGTTGTTCGGCGTGCACCTGCCGTTGTCGAAGACGCTGGTGCTGATCACCTTCCTGGCGGGCCTGCTGCCGGTGGTGGGCAACATCATCTCCAACACCATCATCGCCATCGTCGCGCTGTCGGTGTCGTTCTACGTGGCCGTGGCTGCGCTGCTGTACCTGGTGGTGATCCACAAACTGGAGTACTTCCTCAACGCCCGCATCGTCGGCGGCGAGATCCAGGCGCGCGCCTGGGAGCTGCTGCTGGCCATGCTGGTGATGGAGGCGGCCTTCGGCCTGCCCGGGCTGGTAGCCGCGCCGGTGTTCTACGCCTACGTGAAGCGCGAACTGGTGGACCAGCGCTGGATCTGACCCGCCTTCACCCGGGCAGAGCGCTACACTGATCCGCACGCCAGGGGACACATCGATGGGCCGCAGGGCATCGCCAAACGGACTGCAGACCTGGCTCTGGATCCTCGGTGGCCTGTTCGTGCTGTGCACGCTGCCGCTGATGGCCATCGCGCTGGTGCAGGGCACGCAGCGCTACACCGAAGCCGAGGCCAACCTGGTCAGCCTGCAGCAACTGCGGCAGACCTTCGAACTGGCCAATCTGGTGTCGGCCGAGCGTGGACCGGCCAACAGCCTGCTCGGCGCAGACAGCACCGATGTGCAGGAGCAGCGCCGACTGGCCGCGCAGTTGGCGGTCGCACGGCAGCGGGTGGACGCAGCGACGCAGCACCTGCAGAGCGTGTTCCAGAACGACCCGCGGGTGGTGGACGAAACACCGCGCCTGCACGAAGCGCGGCGCCGGTTGCAGACTGCGCGCGCCGCGGTCGACCGGGTGGCCGCGCTGCCAAGAGGCGAACGCTCGGCAGAGGAGGTGGAGCACGCGATCAACAACATGTTCGCGGTGTATGACCGGCTGCAGGTGCTGACCTCGGTGCAGATCAGCGATCTGGTCGCGGCTGATCGCGAAGCCGCGATTCCTGCCATGCAGGGGCAGATCCTGATCGACCTGCGCGAGCACGGTGGCCGCTTGGCATCCAACGTGATGGCGCCGCTGGCCGTGCCCGGCGCGTGGCGGGAGTCGCAGGTACGCGCTGCGCAGCAGACCGAGGGCCGCCTGCTGGAGCTGTGGCGGTTGGCCGCCAGCCATGAATCGGTGTTCCGCAGCGAGCCGGCGCTGTCCCTGCACTGGGACATGGCGCGCCGGCAGTTCTTCGGCCAGTCGCTGCCGATGGTGGAACAGCTGATCGACGATGGCCAGCGCGGCGTACCGCCACCCTGGACGGCGGCCGAGTTCACCGCGCGCTACGTGCCCACCCTGCAATCGCTGGAAGCGCTGCGTGATGGCTACCTCGGCGTTTCGATCGCGCGCTTCCAGCACACCCGCAACAAGGAAGCGGTACGCCTGGCCGTGCTGGGCGCCACCGTGCTGGGTACGCTGCTGCTGCTTGCGCTGGCACTGCGCATCGCCCACGTGCAGATCCTGCGGCCGTTGCTGCAGGCGCAGGCGCAGGTGATCCAGATCGCCTCGGACACGCCGGGTGCAGAGCAGCATGCCACCCACCCGATGGCGGAAATGCAGCGCCTGTTCGATGCCATCGAGGTACTGCGGGCGAAGTCGCACCAGCGCTCGGCATTGACCCGTGAGCTGCGCGAGCTGGCCGATACCGATCAGCTGACCGGCCTGTTGAACCGGCGCTCGCTGGAGGAACGGGTACGACAGCGGCGTGCCGAGGGAAGCACGCAGGCGGTGGTGATTCTGCTGGACGTGGACCATTTCAAGGCGATCAACGATGGCCAGGGGCACGCGGCCGGCGATGACGTGCTGGTGCAGGTGGCGCAGTTGCTGCGCAGCCATCTGCGCCGCAACGACAGCATCGCCCGTTATGGCGGCGAGGAATTCCTGGTGCTGCTGGCCGATGGTGATCTGGCCAGTGGCCGGCGGTTGGCCGAGTCGCTGCGGGTGGCATTGCGTGCGCACGACATCGTGCTGGGCAGCCGTGACATCCTGCGGGTCACGGCCAGCTTCGGTGTTGCCCAGGGCGCGCTTGATCCGATTGGCTGGCACGCGCTGGTGCGCGCCGCCGACGCCGCCATGTACGAGGCCAAGGCGCTGGGCCGCGACCGGGTGCAGGTGGCGGGCAGCGGACGCGCCGCGCGCTGATCGGGTCAGCCATTGTCCGCCTGCGCCCTGCGCAGGATGTGGCCGACCATGTGCCGGGCCACGGTGCTGGGCACCGGCAGTCCGCGCCAGCGCATCGCCCCCACGCGGAACGTGGCGCTGGCCGTGGCCAGCAAGCGGCCGCTGGGCGAGGTCAGGCGCCCGCGGGTGAAGATGATGCTGCCCTTGCTGTGCTCGATCTGCCCCCAGCCGATGATGCGCCCGGGACGGGCGGGACTGACGAAACTGGTCTTCGATTCGACCGTTACCGCCAACCGGTTGGGCGGCAGCGTTGCGTAGATCGCCGGGCCCATGCAGTCATCCAGCATCGCCGACAGGAAGCCGCCCTGGATGTTGCCCATCGGGTTGGTCAGGGCTGTGCTGGCATCGAACTCGACATTGATCTGGTCCTGTGCGGGATCGTGGCTGATGAAACGCCACCCCAGCAACAGGCCGGCCTTGGACGGAGGAAGGTCGCCGTTGATCACGCTGTACAGCAGGGACTGGGGATTCATGCGGGAAACCTCGGTGTGGGGGAGGTCAGGCAGGTTGCAGCAGCGACAGCAGGGCCAGCAGGAATCCGATGCAGCACAGCGCGACCACGGCCGCACCGGCAGAGACCGGCGTCCTGGCACCCGTGCGCTTTCGCACGCCGGATGCGACCGCGACCGGTGGCAACGTGGCCAGCAGACAGAACAGCTGGAAGGCGACCAGCTGTGGCAGCGCGAAGTGACCACCGAAAAAGATCAGCCAGGCCAGCATCACCCCTGCGCCGGCCAGCGCGATCCAGCCCGCGCCGACCACCTTGATCAATGCCATCAGCAGCACCTGCATGCGCGGTGGGACGCCGCCCCAGGCCAGCCCGACCGCTTCACCGTGGTAGGGCATGAACTCCGAGCGTTTCAGGTAGGCGGCCGCGAACAGCGCGACGATGAAAAAGGCCAGAAGGTAGCTGCCGAACGCGAGCGAGGCGAACAGGTCCATGTGCCATCCATGCCGATGCCGAGAGGGAGCCGATGGACAGGGCAGGCGCTGCATCCCCTGGCTGGCACATGGCCGTGCGATTCTTGAACGGCGCCCTGTTAGCCGCGTGTCGCGCCGATCACGGCCCTTTCTGCATCCGGAATTAACGCGCGCAGCGTGTTGCGTGCTGCATCACAACGGTGTTGTGACCGACGTTGCGGCTTCACGCGTGCTGATGCCTTCCAGCTCCAGCCGCATGTGATCGAAATCGAGGGTCCAGGCCGGGAAGGCGGCCAGTACATCCCAGCCGAGCACACCCTGGTTGCGCACGCTCACCTCGGTTGGATCCTGCAGGGTGACCGCCAGCGACGGCAGCATCGCGCGCTGCCCGCCGATCTGCACCGTCACCTGTGGCCACTGTGCCACTGCGCGTTCGCTGCTGCCGCCGGCGCCGGCCAGGCGCTGGCGCGTTACCGCCAGGTCCTTCAGCATCTGCGGATGTGCGCGGGCGAAATGGGCCGACAGGGACGAGCTGCTGGCACCGCTGTCCAGGTGCATGGGCACCTCGATGCCGCCGATGCGTGCGTCGACGAACAGATCGCTGCCCGCCAGCGCCAGGTTGCGGGGCAGGTCGGCCGCGCCGGCACCCGGTTGCGGTTGCAGCTGGCCATCGCCGCCGAAGCGGACCCGGCCCATCGCGCGCAGCACCGGGAAGCCGATGATCGCGTCGATGTGGTAGCCGCCGGGCACCGGCATGTCCAGCTGTGCATCGTCCAGCACCAGGAACACCACATTGCGCAGGTCCAGCCCGGCCAACTGCAGGCGGTCGGCGATGGCCACGCGGGTGGCTACGGTGCGCCGGCTCGAACTGCCCACCGCGGCCTCGTCGCCGATCTGCAGGCCGAGCCGTTGCGCAGTGCTGGCCGAGATCACCGACAGATTGGCGCCGGTATCGAGCACCGATTCCTGCGCACGGCCGTTGATGAGCACCGATGCGCGCGGCAGGCCGACCTTGTCGCGCGCGAATGCCGTGGGCGCAGGCGTGAACTGCTGCACGCGCTGCGGCGGCGCGCTTGCCAGTGCAGCGGCCAGTGTCGCCAGGGTCTGGCTGCCCTCCACTGCATCGCGGTCGGCAGGGCAGCGTTCGAACACGCGCAGGGATGCCTGCGCCGCGGCTGCGGCGCGCGCGTAGTCGGCCGCAGCGAAAGCCGCATCGGCGATGACCCGCTGCGCCAGCGCGGTATCGCAGGTGCCACCGCCGCGCTGGGCAATGAAGGCCTCGGCCAGGCTGATCGCCTGCCGCTCATGCAGTTGCGCCGCTGCCTGCCGTGCCTGTGCCAGCAACGGCCACGGCGCGGGCAGCACGGCCGAGGCATCGGCCAACGCAGACAGGTTGCCGTCGGCCGCCTCCCGCAGGCGCTCCCGCGCATCATCGGCGGAGAGCGGGCCCGCCCAGCAGGGCAGGGACATCAGCAGGCAGAGCGCTGCCACCGACATGGCGCGGGCGCGCGGCAGCTTGGAATGTGCAGTCATCCGAAGTATCCTGTAGATGGATAAAAACTTTCTGTAAAACAGAAATTACTATGCGCGAATCAGAAAAATCAAGACGTCTCGTCCAGGCCGCGCGCCGGCTGCGCTGGGTGGCGTGGGCCGGCGTGCTGCTGGCGCCGCTGTTGACCGCGGCAGCGCTGGCCAATACGTGGCTGGGCAGCACCGCGCCGGTGCAGGCGGAAATGGATGCGGGTGGGTTGCCGCTGGCCTGGGCCGGTACGCTGGCGCTGGCGCAGGCGGCACTGGTGGCCGCAGCGTTGTGGCAGCTGGCGCAGCTGCTGGGCCAGGTCCGCATCGAGCGCCTCTTCCCCCTGCAGGGCAGCCGCCGCTTCGGCCGTTTTGCCGGTCTGCTGCTGCTGGCGGTGCTGGTCAACGGCGTGCTGGCGCCGCTGCTGGGCGCACTGCTGTCGGCCAGCGCGCACGGCCAGCTGCGCCTGTCCATCGACGGTGCCGACCTGCTGGCCGTGCTGGTGACCCTGGTACTGTGGCTGGTGGCCCGCTTCCTCGATGCCGCAGCGCGGTACGAGGACGACCATCATTCGATCATCTGAGGCGCCGATGGGAAGCATCGTCATCCGCCTCGATGTCATGCTGGCGCTGCGCAAGGTGCGCTCGCGCGAGCTGGCGCAGCATGTGGGCATCACCGAATCGAACCTGTCGCTGCTCAAGTCCGGGCGCGTGCGCGGCGTGCGCTTCGACACGCTGGCGCGGATCTGCGAGTACCTGCAGTGTCAGCCCGGAGACCTGCTGGTCTACGACCCGGACGCCGAGGGCGATGCCCCCGGCGATGAAGAATGAGCGCGCGGCGCATGTTCATCGGTGGCGCACGCGCTGCTGCCTAGACTGGCCACTCGCCCGTCCCAGGAGTACGCCATGACCCTGCGTTCCGTTGTGACTGCCACGCTGCTGGCGGGCCTGTTCGCTGGCTGCGCCAGCAGCACACCGCGGCCCGATCCGGGCGCCGATGCGCCGCGTCATCCGTCGATCGCCGCTGATGCCAGCCCGGTGCCTGCCTTCACCGGCGGGGGCGCCGGCTGGTCCATCGAGATCGCCTCCACCGGCAAGGGCAACCACGATGCCACGCTCACTGTTGCTGGCCGCAGCAGCGCTGGAACGCTGCGCTACCTCGGCCAGCCGGCCGGTGCGCCCAGTTCGTTGACGGTACTCAACGGTGAGCTGGGCACGCAGCCCACCATCGTCGAGATCAAGCGCGAGCCCTGCCGCAACGCCGAAGGCGTGGATACGTCGGCCAGCGTGCAGGTGACTGTCGAGGGCCAACCACAACGCCGCGGCTGCGGCTTCCTGGCCGTGTACTGACTGGCACACGCATGATCCACATCCCTGTGCTGGAGACACCGCGCCTGCGCCTGCGCGCGCAATGCCTGGATGACTTCCCGGTGTATGCCGCGTTCCTGGCCTCGCCCCGTGCGCGCGGCATGGGCGGGCCGTTCGCTGAGGTCGCCGCGTGGGGGCAGTTCTGCCACGACCTGGCCAGCTGGCATCTGTTCGGCCACGGCGCGTTGATGATCGAGCGCCGCGACACGGGCGAGTGTATCGGCCAGGTCGGCATCAACCATGGCCCGCTGTTTCCGGAACAGGAACTGGGCTGGTTGCTGTATGCCGGGCAGGAAGGGCAGGGTTTCGCCAGCGAGGCGGCGGCGGCGCTGCGTGATTGGGCGTTCGTGGTGCGCGGATTGCCGACGCTGGTGAGCTACATGGCAGCGGACAACCACGCCTCGCAGGCAGTGGCGGTCCGCCTCGGCGGCGTGTTGGATGCGCAGGCGGTGCGCAGCGATCCGGATGACCTGGTGTTCCGCTATCCGCGCTGATGAGTGACGGTCACCGCGGCGCGGGGGCGCTGCACGCGGGAATGCCAACTACGGCCACTGCGTGAAGAAGGCGCCAGCAGCCATCCACGTATCGGTCACCGCGTCGAGCAGACGCTGGACACCCATCTGTTGAAGGAACTGCCCATGACCACGCTCACCCTTCCCGAACTGGCCAAGAAGATGGCCGGCATCGATTTCACCATGCTGCAGACCCATGCCGGCGGCCAGATCGCTGGCCGCCCGATGAGCAACAACGGCGATGTGGACTACGACGGCGACAGCTGGTTCTTCACCATGGAAAACACCGACATGGTGCGCGAGATCAGCGCCGACCCGAACGTGGCGCTGGGCCTGACCGGCAGCAAGTCGCTGCTGGGCAAGCCACCGCTGTTCGTGCACGTGCAGGGCAGGGCAGAGCTGATCCGCGATCGCGCCACGATGGCCCAGCATTGGGTGAAGGACCTGGAGCGGTGGTTCGAGCAGGGCGTGGATACGCCGGGTCTGGTGCTGATCCACGTACACGCCAGCCGCATCCATTACTGGGATGGCGAGGACCAAGGCGAGATCGTGGTCTGATCGCGGGGGCCGCACAGGGCCCCTGCACAGTGCTGCCGCAGCTCAGGAATGTACAGGCGTGCCGGACCACGCGGCCAGTTCCGGTGCCAGCGCATGTTCAACGGCGCGGCGCAGCAGTGCCGGGGCCACGTAATGGCGATGGGCGCTGTCTATCATGGCCATGTAGAAGCGGCCAAACGCATTGAGCGTCTGCACGCGCGAGCCCAGGCTGATCTGGACCTGGCCGTCCTCGCAGAACTGCACGCGCACGCTGCTGCGGAAGCGGAGATGGCGGTCGTCTGCGCCGAGCAGCACTTCGGCACACCGGTCTTCCGCATCTACTCGGGCATCCAGCACCGGGAAACGTCCGCCGAACACGCGGCTGCGGTCGGTGGACAGCAGCGACGACACCGGGCAGCCCAGCGGCGAGGTGCGCAGACGCAGTGGTGCAACCAGACGATTGCGCAGGGCCATCAAGCGGCCGACGCCCGCCGGCGGGTTGCGCAGGAACCCGTCCAGTATGTCGGCCAGCAGGGCGGAGGCCGATCGATGGCGGGTCTGCCCGCCGTGCAGGGTCAGCGTGGTCGTGTCGTTGTAGTGACCGTGCGGCAGGGCGCTGGCGAGCATTCCCGCTGAAGGCGACGACGCGCTGCTGCAGACCGGGTACGCCGGCGTCGCCCGCTCCACGAATCCGCGCAGTGGCTCCAGGCTGAAGCGACGCAGCGGCCCCAGCAACGTGCGCGTCTGCACGCACAGGCGTGCGCGCAGGCTGGGCGCTGCCGCCTGCAGTGACAGTTGCAGCAACGGCGTGGCGGCAAGTGTGGTTGCGCTGGGCCAGTGCGCTGCTGGCAGCACGTCGGTCAGGCTGGGAATGTCCGCGGCGTTTGCCTGTGCCAGTGCGCGCGCCTGCGCGCTCATCGCCCCGGCCAGCTCATTGCTGTGGCACGAGAGCGCGAACAGGGCAGGGTGGGCCGGACTGTTCGAGGCGAACTGGTGCCAGGTGCCACCACCAAAGCGCACGGTGAACAGGCAATCGGGCGGGATGCGGACACGACGCAGCGACCGCAGGAAGTGCGAGGGATCGTCCGCCAGCTGCTGATCGGATGCGCTGGCAAACCGCAGCTCGGCACCGGCACTGCCGGCGATGGCGGTGAACATGCGCGGCCCGGCATGGCGGTGGAAGGGATGGCCGCCGGCACCCACCCCGAAGCTGTACAGCGATGACGGATCGCCGTGCTGCAGGTGCATGCCACCCAACCGTGCCGAGGGCTCGTCCAGCGCATCGATGAAGGCCGGGTGGTGGCGCTGGCGCTGGCTGGCATCGCTCACCAGCGCGTCGCCGGCACCGATGCCGAGCTGCGCGATCAGTGTGACTTCCACCGGGCCACCGCCGTCGTGTGCCGGAAGCTGGATACTCGGAAACGAACGGCTGGTGCGGGTCGAACCGGGCATCGCAGTGCTCCTCAGCGGGCGGGTGTCTTGCGGCGTGCGCGCGCTTCGCGCTTCAGCGGGCCGCCGACCGGACAGACTTCGGCAGCCCAGGAAAACAGCGTGTTGGCCAGGCGGTCGGGCACCTGCCGGAAGTACACGAACTGGCCGCGCTTCTCGCGTTCGATCAGGCCGGCGTCTTCCAGGATGCGCAGGTGGCTGGAGAGTGCCGGCTTGCTGAAATCGAAGCGCTCGGCCAGCTCGCCGGCGCTGAGCTCGCCGGCGCTGAGGTAGGCCAGGATCTGCCGGCGTGCGGTGGAGGCCAGGGCTTCGAAGATGCGGTCCATGGTTGCAGTTAACTAATTCGTTAACTGATGTTCCCCCTGGTGGCAGGTGATGTCAAGCGCGGGGGTGCCCGTTGCGTACTGCCTCCCGGCTTTGTCATCCTCCCCGCTGTTTTCCGTTCCGTGGAGTTCCGATGCGCCCTGCGCCCTGGCTGATCGCTGGCCTGCTGCTGCCGATCGTGGTGATGGCCCAGCCTGCGCGTGCGCCGAAGGCACCGGCGCAGGATCCCTTCAGCGAACTGTTCGACACTGCCTGCATGCAGCACATCGGCGCGCCGGCGCGGCTGCAGTCGCTGATGGATGCCAATGGCCTGACGCCGCTGCAGCCGGCCGAGGCCGCTACGCTGCTGCAGGGCCAGCCGGGCATGGCATGGATGGTGCCGTTGGCCAGTGGCCGCTATGCGGTCAGCTGGGCCGACGATGGCACCTGCACCGTGTATGCCGAGAAGGCCGACCCGGCGGTGGTGCAGAAGGGCTTCGCGCGGCTGATGCAGGCCGCACCGAAGCCGCTGCAGATCCGCTCGCTGCCCTCGCGCGGTCCATTGTCCGGCGACCAGGTGGCGATCCAGTACGGTTGGGCAACGCCGGGCGAAAGCAAGCTGCGCGTGCGCTTCCGGCTGGTCACCCGGCAGGCCGCCGAGGCGGGGGTGCAGGCGATGGCCTCGGCCACGCCGGGCGAAGCGATGCGCGAACAGGCCGCGCCGCCTGCACCGGCACCCGCCCGGTAGCGCTGCCGGAGTACACGCGATTCAGCCAACAGCCCGGGGATGTGATATATCGTTTATCGATAAATCCACCCCGGGGCGGCAGGGCCGCTCCACATCGGAGGCTGCTTGACCGCTCGTCCCGCCCGCGCCCTTCCTGCGCGCGGCTTGTTCACCCTGGCCCAGACCGCCGTGCAGGCGGTGCGCGCGATGTGCTGGCTGGGCATCCTGGCCGCGCTGCTGGCGGTGCCGCTGGTGGCCTACGACCGCAACTGGCTGCTGGACAGCGTGCACGACGCGCAGGCCGCGGCCGTGCACGGTTCGCATCTGTTCCTGCATTTCTGCGTGGGCCTGGCCGCCATCGTCGCACTACTGGTGCTGTGCCTGGTGTTCCTGCGCCACCTGGCGCGGCTGCTGCGTTCTGCGGCCAACGAACGCCCCTTCACCCATGCCAATGCCGTACGCCTGCAACGCATGGCCTGGCTGATGCTGGCGATGGAGGTGCTGTCCATCGTGATCGGTCTGTATGCCAGCTGGATGGGGCCGGACTTTGCGTGGATGGAAGTTGGCGGTGGCATGTCGATCACCGGCCTGGTGGCCGTGCTGATGCTGTTCGTGCTGGCGCGGGTGTTCGCCGTTGGCGCAGCGATGCGCGACGATCTGGACGGTGTGATTTGATGAGCATGATCTGATGGCGATCGTCATCACCCTCGACCGCATGCTGCAGCAGCGCGGCATGACCTTGTCCGAGCTGGCCGGGCGCATCGACATCACCCTGGCCAACCTGTCGATCCTGAAGACCGGCAAGGCACGCGCAATCCGCTTTTCCACCCTCGATGCGATCTGCCGCGAACTGCAATGCAGCCCTGGCGACCTGCTCGGGCATGACCCTGCGCAGGCGCAGGATGCGGATTGAGCCTGGCTGCGCCGCACGCCTGCACCGCACCACTTTTCCCTTACTGACGAAACGGACCTGAAATGGAATGGTTGGCTGACCCCTCGATATGGATGGGCCTTGCAACCCTGGTCGTGCTGGAGATCGTTCTCGGCATCGACAACCTGGTGTTCATCGCGATCCTGGCCGACAAGCTGCCGCCGCACCAGCGCGACCGCGCGCGGGTGATCGGCCTGGCATTGGCGCTGCTGATGCGGCTGGTGCTGCTGGCTGCGTTGGCCTGGATCATGAAACTGACCGAACCACTGGTCACGCTGCTGGAGCACAGCTTCTCCGGCCGCGATCTGATCCTGCTCGGCGGCGGCCTGTTCCTGCTGTTCAAGGGCACCATGGAGCTGCACGAGCGGCTTGAAGGCCGCGAGCATCACGAGGATGGCAAGAAGGTCTATGCCAGCTTTGCGATGGTGGTGGCGCAGATCGTGGTGCTTGATGCGGTGTTCTCGCTGGATTCGGTGATCACCGCGGTCGGCATGGTCGACAACCTCGGCGTGATGTATGCGGCGGTGACCATCGCGATGGCGCTGATGCTGCTGGCCAGCAAGCCGCTGACCCGCTTCGTCAACAAGCACCCGACCGTGGTGGTGCTGTGCCTGGGCTTCCTGCTGATGATCGGTTTCAGCCTGGTGGCCGAGGGCCTGGGCTACAGGATTCCGAAGGGGTACCTGTACGCGGCCATCGCGTTCTCGATCCTGGTGGAAGCGTTCAACCAGTGGATACGTTTCAACCGCGAGCGCAACGAGCAGCGCCAGCCGTTCCGCCAGCGTACTGCCGATGCCGTGCTGCGGCTGCTGGGTGCGCGCCAGGCCAATGGCCACGATGAGGATGAAGCCGATGAGCGCGGCAGCACCGAAGAACGCCTGCAGCCCGCCGAGCACGAGATGATCCGCAGTGTGCTGGGCCTGGCCGACCGTCCGGTATCGAGCGTGATGACGGTGCGTGCCGACGTGCAGTGGATCGACATGGCGCGTGGTCACGACGATGTGGTCGCACGCCTGGTGGCGTCGCCGCATACGCGGATGCTGGTGGGCGAGGGCGACCTGGACAGCCTGCGTGGCGTGGTGCAGAGCCGTGACCTGCTGGCCGACCTGCTGCAGGGCAAGCCACTGCAACTGGAAGGCAACCTGCGCGAGCCGCAGTACGTGCTGTCCAGCGCCAGTGCGTTGCAGGCCCTGGAGCTGATCCGCCAGCACCCGGTGCCGTTGGCAGTGGCGGTGGACGAGTACGGCAGCGTGGAAGGCCTGGTAACGGCCAACGATCTGCTGGCGGCGATCGCCGGTGATCTGGCCGATACCCAGGACGAGCGCTATGGCGTGGTTGCACAGGGCGAGGACTGCTGGGACGCCGACGGCGCGCTGACCCTGGACGACCTGCAGCGGCTGGCCGGCGTGTCGCTGCCGCGCAGCGCGGACTACATGACCATTTCCGGGCTGGTGCTGGAGCAACTGGGGCGCCTGCCCGACATCGGCGACACGCTGGAGGTGGCCGGTATCCGCATCACCGTGCTGGCGATGGAGAAGCGGCGCATCACGCGGCTGCGGGTGGAACGCCTGCCGGAAGCGTGACGATGTCGGGGCTGGGCCCATGCCCGGCTCTATCCATTGCCATCTTCTGCCGTCACCATGGCGGGCCTGTTCGCCGTTCTGGATTGTCGTAGTGCTGAGTACGATTGGTTTTCTGATGGGCCTGTATGTGGCCTGGCGCCTGTTCTGGCCGCTGCGCCTGCCTGTCTGGTCGAAGGTGGTGCTGTCGGTGCTGCTGGTGGGCATTGCCGTGCAGCTGCGCATCGTCGCCAGCTTCTGGGGCACGATGGCCTCCCCGGAAATTCCGAAGATGGTCATTGCCACGCTGGCCACCGGTTCCACCGCCGTGCTGCTGCTGGCTCTGGCGTTGCTGGTGCTGGACGCCGGCCTGTTGGCCGCGCGCCTGCTGCGCGCACCGCGCGTCCTTTCCGTACTGCGCAGCAAGGCGCTGCGCCCTTCTGCCGCGGTGCTTGCGCTGCTGCTCAGTGCCTTCGGTGTCAGCCAGGGCATGGCCGTACCCAAGCCACGGCAGATCGAGGTGGCCATCAGCGGACTGCCGCAGGCCTTCGATGGCTACCGTGTGCTGCAGCTCACCGACATCCACGCCAGCCGCCTGCTGACCGGCGACTGGGTGCGCCAGGTCGTGGCTGCAAGCAACGCACTGCAACCGGATCTGGTGGTGATCACCGGCGACCTGATCGACGGCAGCGTGCAGGCGCGCCGCAACGATTACACCCCACTGGCGGACCTGCGTGCGCCGGACGGGGTGATCGCCATTACCGGCAACCACGAGTACTACGCGCAGTACAGCGAATGGATGCAGGCCTTCCGTGCACTGCACATGCAGGTGCTGGAAAACAGCCACACCCAGGTGCGCCGTGGCGGGGCAGCACTGACCATCGCCGGCGTCACCGACCCGGTCGCCGCACGCTATGGCCTGCCGCTGCCCGACCTGGAGGCCGCCCTGGCCGGTGCCGACCCCAGCGCACCGGTGATCCTGCTCGACCATCGGCCACGCAATGCACGCGAGGCCGCTGCACGCGGGGTGAAACTGCAGCTGTCCGGGCACACCCATGGCGGACAGATCATCGGCATGGACCAGCTGGTGAAGCGCGCCAACGGCGGCTTCGTCTCCGGTCGCTACGCGGTGGATGGCATGACGCTGTACGTGAGCAACGGTGCCGGCCTGTGGGCCGGGTTCCCGGCCCGCATCGGCGTACCGTCGGAGATTACGATGATCACCCTGCGCCGGGCGCCGTGATGCGGTGGGGTGTGGGATGGGGGATCGTGCAACGGCTCAGAGGATGAAGCCTCCATCGATGGTCAGGCTGCTGCCTGTCATGTAGCCCGCTTCCGGCCCCGCTACCCAACTGGCCAATGACGCGATCTCGGCAGGCTGGGCAATGCGGCCCAGGGGTACCCGCGCAGCAAGCTTTTCATCCAGCCCGGCGGTGATGTCGGTCGCAGTCGGGCCGGGTTGTAGGTTGTTGATGGTGATGCCGCTGGGGGCCAGCTCCAGCGCCAGCTCGCGCACCAGAGCGGCCACCGCCGCCTTGCTCATCGCATACAGGCTGCTGCCGGGCGAACCACTGCGCACGGCAGTGTTGCTGCCGATGGTGATGATGCGGCCACCGCCGGACAGATGCGGCAGGGCCGCCTGGATGGCCAGCACCACGCCACGTATGTTCACCGCCAGCAGCTGGTCCAGCGTAGGCAGATCCACGCTGTCGATCGGTGTATGCCGGTACAGGCCGGCATTGACCACCAGCACATCCAACCCACCGAAGGCCTGCGCAGCGGCGGCCACGGCCCGGCGCAACGCATCGGCATCGCTGCTGTCAGCCTGGAAGGCGAGCGCGCGGCCACCGTGCGCGCGGATGGCATCAAGCGATGCCTGCGCCCCATCGGGGCGCGAGACGTGGGTGATGGCGACGTCATGGCCATCAACGGCCAAGCGTTGCGCAATGGCCGCACCGATGCCGCGTGAGCCGCCGATGACCAGTGCACGGCGGCGAGAGGAAGAGACTGTCATGTTCAAACTCCGGTTGGGGATGATCAGGCCGCTGGCAGGGAAGGACGGGCGTGGGCGCTGCGGCGCAGCGACTGAGCACGTTTGGCGATCCAGCGGACCACGAAGGCGGTGAACAGCAGTGCCGAAGGCACCGCATACCAGAAGTTCGTGGGTACACGTTTGAAGTACGAATAGGTGAACACCGCCGCGATGACCCACATGCCGGTGACGTGCAGTCGCCGCCAGGCGGTTGGACCCATGCGCCGGGCGATGCTCCGGTGCGAGGTGATGGCCAGCGCCAGGATGGCCACGTAACCCATCGTTCCGGGAAGATTGGCAAGGGCGGAGCGCGCTGGCCAGAACGCCGGATTGAGGATGCCGAACGCGGTGATGGCGAAGGCATGCAGCAGATGCGAGAACGCAAACGACAGGCCGATGATGCGGCGTTCGCGCATCAGGAAGCGGGTGGTCGGCCCGGGCAGCAGGGTGGCAAATGACGATGCCGTAAACGCGGCCAGGAACAGCAGGAACGACGTGCGGGCAGTGACCCGGATCGCTGCGCGGCTGCCCTCGGCCAGATCCGGTTGCAGAGCGAAGGCTGCCAGCGCAAAGGCGATCAGGACTGCGGCGATGGCCATGAACAGGCGCCAGCCATGCAGCAAGGAAGTGTTGGAAACAGCCATGGTCAGACCTCGAATCAGATAGGGGTAGTGCCGGCCGCTGGCCGGCAATCTCAGAACCCGGTCAGCGCGACCAGCACGCCGGCCGCGCACAGTTCGCCCAGCAAGGGCGCGGCCACCACGCGCAGTGCATCGTTGGCCACGCCATGCGCCTCAGCCAGCGCCTGCCGGGCGTCGTCCACGCGCGCACCCTCGTTGCCAAATGACGACAACAGCGCATATGCAAGCGGTGCCAGTTCCTCGACCTGAAGGCGGTCGTCCGCCAGGCGACGCAGCAGCAGAAGTGTCGGCTCGCTGGCGGGCGCATCGTCCAGTCCGGCGTCCTCATGCACCGGCCACTGGTAGCCCAGTACCCGCACCAGCGGCGACAGCGCCAGCACGTCGCTGCCCGCAGGCATGGAGTGCAACGAATGCCCGGCATCACGCGCTTCGATGTGCAGTGCCTGCTGCGTGCTCTCGTAGTGCGCCAGTTCCGCCGCCCAGCCGGGCAGCGCGAACGTGTCCTGCGCCGCCAGCCAGGCAGCGAACTCGCTGGCGATCTGCGGGAACAGCGGGGTGTGGCAGTCGTGGTACGCGTAGTAGTGCTCGACCAGGCCACGCCAGCGCGCTTCGCCCAGTTGTTGATGCAGGCGCGGCAGGCTGCCGGCCAGCAGGTTGTCCAGGCTGTCGATGCACAGGCGGCGGTAGATCGCCAGCCGCCATGCCGCGATGCCATCGGGTGCTGGCATCGAGGGATCGCGCACATGGTCGGCCCAGCGCCCCTGCAACGTGGCCAGGGACTCAGCCATGGGCCACCTCCGGCAACTCGGCGTCGGCCTGGGCCCTACGGATCTGTTGCACTTCAGCCAGCAGTTCGGCCAGCGGCGGGAAATTGAAGTCGCGCTCCAGCAGAGTGGGGCGCACGCCTACGTGCGCATAGGCCTGGCGTAGCAGGGCCCAGACCACACCCTTCACCGGCGCGCCGTGGGTGTCGATCTTGAAGCCGTCGTCCTCGTCGAAGTGGCCAGCCACATGCAGGGAGGCCACGCGGTGGGCCGGCACGCGGCGCAGGAAATCGAAGGCGTCGTAGCCATTGTTGCAGGCGTTGACGAAGACATTGTTGACGTCCAGCAGCAGGTCGCAGTCGGCTTCGGCAAGCACGGCAGTGATGAACTCGATCTCGCTCATGTCGGCAGCGGGCACTGCGTAGTAGGAGATGTTCTCCACCGCGATACGACGCCCCAGGCTGTCCTGCACCTGGGCGATGCGACCGGCAATGTGGCGTACGGCCTCGGCGGTGAACGGCAGCGGCAGCAGGTCATAGAGGTGGCCCCCGGCGGCGCAGTAACTCAGGTGTTCGCTGTACAGCTGTACCTGGTGCAGGTCGAGAAAAGCGCGGGTCTGTTGCAGCAGCGTGCGGTCCAGTGGGTCCGGGCCGCCCAGCGACAGCGAAAGACCGTGGCAGGTCAGGCGGTGGCGCTCGCTCAGCTGGCGCAGCGCGGCACCGTGTGCACCGCCGACGCCGATCCAGTTGTCCGGCGAGCATTCGAGGAAGTCGATGGCATCGGCCGGCATCGCCAGCAGTTCATCGATCAGGCCTCGGCGCAGGCCGAGGCCCGCACTGGCGGTAGGCAAAGGCAGGGACATGGTGGGTACTCCGGGATGAGGTGCCGCCACAAGGGCGGCACCGGGTGCGGGCAATCAGTCGGCAACGCGCGAGAACAGGCCCTTCGGCATCGGCTTGCCATTGGCGGTATAGACGCTGCGCAGGTAGTCGTGCGCTTCCTGCTCGCTGATGTAACCGTCGTGGTCGGTGTCGATGCGGTCGAATTCGGCGGCACGTTTGGCGGCCACGGCATTGAACTCGGCACGCGACACCTTTCCGTCGTGGTCACGGTCGGTCCGGGCAAACGAGGCGTCGCCGCACTTGCCTTCGCCGCACTGGCCCTCGGCTACCTTGGCCTTGCCGGCGGGCTTGCTGGTGGTGGCCTTGTTGGCGCCGCACTTGCCTTCACCGCACTTGCCTTCGGCGGCGGCGCTCATGGCCACGGCACTGATCGCCAGCGACTGGATCGCGGCAGCCTGGCCGGCCAGCAGCAGGCCGCCGGCCAGGGCGATGCCGATGGCGCCGATGCGCGGCAGACGGGAAGCAGAGGTGTTATTGGTCGAGACGGACATGGTGATGACTCCTTGGGATGTGCACGCAGGGCGTGCGGGATGGACGCCGCTGGAAGGCGACGGAATGCGATGCGAGGAAGAGTGGGAGAGGGCGGAAGCGGATCAGGCGCTGCGGCGACGGCGCAGTACATGGGCCAGCAACAACGCGGCGCCGAGCAGGGCACCGCCGAAGCCGACGCCAGGCAGTAGTGCGGCGACCGGTAGCAGCAGCGCGATCAGGCTGCTGCCCCAGCCGAGGCCGTCATCGTCTGCGGCGGCGTGTTGCGGGCTGGCAAGCAGACGGTCCAGGCTGAGTGATCCGGCACCGTTGAGGATCAGCGGCAGCAGCATGGCCAGGAACAGCAGCGGCAGCTTGAAGTTGCCGTAGCCCTGGTCGGTGATCGCATAGCCCCGCCAGAGTTCATCCAGGCCGTTCCACTGGTCGGGCCAGTGCACGGCGGCGATGGCCACGATGGTGAGCACCCAGAAGATGTACGCCACCGAGCGCGTGGCCAGGCCCAGCAGCAGCATCACCGCGCCCACCAGTTCCAGCCAGGTGGCCAGCTGCCAGTTGAGCGAGGCGGGCAGGGTGGAGAAGGGGAACGGGAACCGGCCTTCCAGATCGGCGAACCAGTTCTGGCCGCCCAGCTTCTCGCGGCCGGATTCAAAGAATTCCCAGGCGAGCAGGGCGCGCAGGGCCAGCGGCGAAAGCCAGCGGCCGACGGCATCCAGGCGTGGGGTGTAGAGGGAGGAGGCGGTGCTGATCATGGGTGTGTCCTGCGGGCCGGTGGTCGATGGAGGCCATTTCGGGCCACGCAGGTATCGGCAACGTGTGCCGATGCCCGGGGTTTTGTCAGCGACTGTGGCTGCGGCAGGGGTTTCGTACAGTTGGATACAAAGACGCCGCATCGGGGGCGCATCGGCGCGTTGCGCGTCCGCGTGCGGGGAACGATATCCACCCGATGGCGCCGGGGCATGCCCAGCGGCCGAATGTATCCCACTGTAGGAACCCGCCGCCGCCCTACAGTCCGGTACAACTCGGCATCACAGCGAAACAGCAGCGATACACCGGCACGCGGAAATGGCCACTCCCAACACCGGAGTGCCACCCATGATCCGCACCACCCTGCTTGCCGCTGCCCTGGCCCTGGCCGGCGCCGCCACCCCCGCCTTCGCCGTGCAGGCCGATGCCGGCGCGCCGCCCACCATCATCCTGGTGCATGGCGCCTTCGCCGATGGCTCCAGCTGGAACAAGGTCATCGGCACCCTGCATGCCTGGAAGCTGCCGGCGGTGGCGGTACAGAATCCGCTCACCTCGCTGGCCGATGACGTTGCCGCTACCCGTCGCGCGATCGCTGCCGCGCCCGGCAAGGTGGTGCTGGTCGGCCACAGCTGGGGCGGCACGGTCATCACCGAAGCGGGCGACGATCCCAAGGTGCAGGCGCTGGTCTACGTGGCCGCGTTCGCACCGGATGTCGGCCAGTCCTCCGCGCAGCAGGGCGAAGGCTTCCCGGTCGGCCCCGGGCTGACCCGCCTGCAGGAGAAAGACGGTTACCTGACCCTGCCGGCCGATGCCATCGCCCAGGATTTCGCACCCGACGTGATGAAGAAGGCCGCCGCCCTGCTGTACAGCACGCAGGTGCCGTTGAAGGCCAGTGCGCTGGGTGAGGCCGTGACCACGGCGGCATGGCGCAGCAAGCCGAGCTGGTACGTGGTCAGCCGCGATGACCGCATGCTCTCGCCGCAGCTGCAGGTCGCCACCGCGCAGCGCATTGGCGCGCAGCTGCAGTCGATCGGCAGCAGCCATGTCTCGCTGCTCTCGCACCCCGCGCAGGTGGCCGACAGCATCCTGGAAGCTGCCGGTGTGAAGCCGGCCGAGCTGCCGCTGGCCGAGCAGGGGGGCTGAGCAATGGCCACGCTTCGTGCGTATACCGTGCCGCTGCTGCTGTCCCTGCTCGGCGCCGTTGCGCTGCTGCTTGCGTGGCCAAGCCCCGAAGCCGGTGCACAGACTGCCGAGGCCGCACCCGCTGCGGGATTCAGCGGCGGTGGGCCATGGCACAACAGCCCGCCGCTGACCCTGCAGCAGCTGCGCGGGCAGGTGGTGCTGGTCGAATTCTGGACCTACACCTGCAGCAACTGCCTCAACGTGGCGCCGTACGTTCACCAGTGGCATCGCCGATACGCGGAACAGGGCCTGCACGTGATCGGCGTGCACACCCCCGAATTCGCGTATGAAGGGCTGCCGGGGAACCTGCGCCGTGCGATCCACCGGCTGGATATCACCTGGCCGGTGGTGCAGGACAACCAGTACCGGATCTGGAACGCGTGGGGTAACCGTTTCTGGCCCGCGCTGTACCTGATCGACCGGCAGGGGCGGGTGGTCTACCGGCACTACGGTGAAGGCGACTATGCGCGTACCGAAAGCGAGATCCAGCGCCTGCTGGCCAGCCCCTGAGCCGCGCTACCATGGCCGCGTTGCGCGGCTTCGCCCCTGCCTCGATCGAGAATACGATGAACCACGTACCGCACATCCTTGTCGTCGACGATGACAGCGACATCCGCCAGATGCTGGCCGACTACCTGCAGCGCAACGGCCTGCGCGTCAGCCAGGCCGATGGTGGCCGCGCGATGCGCGCGCTGATGGACACCCATGCAGTGGACCTGGTGGTGCTGGATGTGATGATGCCCGGCGAGGATGGCTTGAGCCTGTGCCGCAACCTGCGGGCCGGCAAGCACCGCGCCGTGCCGGTGGTGCTGCTGACCGCCCGCGATGATGAGACCGACCGCATCATCGGCCTGGAAATGGGCGCCGATGATTACGTGACCAAACCGTTCTCCTCGCGCGAACTGCTGGCACGCATCAACGCGGTGATCCGCCGCACGCAGATGCTGCCGCCGAACCTGCAGGTGAGCGAAGCCGGCCGCCAGCTGGCCTTCGGCGAATGGCGCCTGGATACCACCGCCCGCCACCTGCTGGACGCGCAGGACACCGCCTATCCGCTCAGCGGCGCCGAGTTCCGGCTGCTGCGCGTGTTCCTTGACCACGCCAACCGTGTGCTCAGCCGCGACCAGCTGCTCAGCCTCACCCAGGGCCGCGATGCGGAGCTGTTCGACCGCTCGATCGACCTGCTGGTCAGCCGCGTGCGCCAGCGCCTGGGCGACGATGCGCGTGAGCCGACCTACATCAAGACCGTGCGCAGCGAAGGCTATGTGTTCAGCGTGCCGGTGCAGTTGCTGGGGCCGGAGGAATGAACGCCGCGGCGCGCCGCCTGCCGTGGCCGCGCACGCTGTCGGCGCGGCTGCTGCTGTTGCTGCTGGGTGGGCTGACTCTGGCCCATGCGCTGTCGTTCGGCCTGCTGTTCTACGAGCGCTACCAGTCCACCCGCAGCATGATGCTGCGCAACCTCGACGAGGACGTGGCCGTAAGCGTGGCCTTGCTGGAGCGCTTGCCCGCCAGCGAGCGCGAAGCGTGGGTGCCGCGTCTGGAACGGCGAACCTACCGCTATCTGCTGCGCCCGGCCGCGGCCGGCCCTGCGCCGGAGACTGATCGTGCGCGGCAGGTCACCAGCATCATCGATGACAGTCTGTGGCATCGATATCCGCTGCAGGCGCGGCAGGTCTCGCGTATGCCCGAGCGCTTCGAAGTGGAGCTGCGCCTGCACGACGGCACGCCGCTGACCATCGAGGTCACACCGTCCGGCCTGCCACTGGCACGCTGGTTACCGCTGGTGCTGATGGCGCAGCTGGCGCTGCTGCTGCTGTGCGCATGGTTGGCGGTGCGGCTGGCGATGCGGCCGTTGGCACAGCTGTCGCACGCGATGGAGCACCTGCAGCCCGGCCAGGACGGGCCGGCGCTGCCTGAAGACGGTCCCGCGGAGGTAGGCACCGCAGCAACGGCACTCAACGCACTGCAGGCCCGCATCCGGGGTCATGTCAGTGAACGCCTGCAGATCCTGGCGGCGATCTCGCACGATCTGCAGACGCCGATCACGCGGATGAAGCTGCGGGTGGAAACGCTGCCTGAAGACGCCACCCAGCAACGGCTGCTGGCCGACCTGGACCATCTGGGACAGCTGGTACGCGAAGGCGTGGCGTACGCGCGCAGCAGCCATGTGGCCAGTGGTGAGCCGGTGGCAATGGATCTGGCGGCATTCCTGTCCAGCGTGGTCGGCGATTACCAGGACGTGGGCAAGCCAGTCAGTGGTGGCGCCCCGAGCGGCCTGATCGTGCAGACGTGGCCGCAACCACTGCGGCGGGTGGTCGGCAATCTGGTCGACAACGCTTTGCGCTATGCCGGGAGCGCGGAGATTGATGCCGGTCGCGACGAGGTGGGCAGGGTGTGGATTCGGATTTCCGATCGTGGCCCCGGTATTCCCGAAGAGCAGCTGCAGGCGGTATTGGCGCCCTTCCATCGGCTGGAAAGCTCACGCAACCGGGATACCGGCGGTACCGGGCTCGGTCTGGCCATCGCCGTGCAGCTGGCGCAATCGCTCGGTGGTTCTCTACGGCTGCACAATCGCGAGGGCGGCGGTTTGCAGGCGCTGTTGCAGTTACCGGCCTGAAGTCTGGCGGGGCAGGCCATCCACGCATGGCGTGGATCTACTGCATCGTCACCGCCTTCATGACACGCTGCGGCCATGAAGGAAAGCACGCAATGACCGCAGGACGGCAGCGCTCGATGTGGGTGGCCGGTCTGTCCACGGTGGTGGAGTGGTACGACTTCACCCTGTACCTGTACTTCGCCACGGTGCTGTCGCGGGTGTTCTTCGGCGGTGGCGAAGAGGCGATGCTGGTCACCCTGGCCGGGTTCGCGGTGTCCTACCTGATGCGTCCGCTCGGTGCGCTGTGCTTCGGCCACCTGGGTGACCGGCTCGGCCGGCGCTGGATGCTGCTGGCTTCGATGGCGTTGATGGCCGCGGCCATGCTGGCCACCGCGTTGCTGCCGACCGCGGCAACTGCCGGTGCGACTGCTGGCGTGCTGTTGCTGATCCTGCGCTGCGTGATGGCCTTCTCCGTGGGCGGCGAATACACCGGCGTGGTCGCCTATCTTCTGGAAAGCGCGCCGGCGCGACGACGTGGCCTGGTCACCTCGCTGGCCTCGGCGGCCAGCGAAGTGGGCGCGTTGCTGGCGGTGGCGATCTCCGCGCTCACCGTGGCCCTGCTGCCTGCGCCGCAGCTGGACAGCTGGGGCTGGCGGATCCCGTTCTTCTTCGGCGCGGCGCTGGCACTGGTGATCCTGATCGCGCGTTCGGGCATGCACGAATCGCCGGAGTTCGAACGGCAGCGGCGCGAAGGCAGCATTCCGGCTACGCCGCTGCGGCACGTGCTGCGCAACCATCCTGGTGCGGTGGCGCGCACGTTCGCGATTTCCGCACTGGGTTCGATCACCTACTACGTGGGCATCACCTATGTGCCAGCATTCCTGCACGCACAGGGGCACGACGAAGGTGATGCGCTGTGGCTGTCGACGATTGCGGCGGTGGCGGTGATCGCGATCACCCCGCTGTGCGGGGCGCTGTCCGATCGCTTCGGGCGGCGTCCGCTGCTGCTGGGGCTGACGGTGCTGGCGGCGCTGCTGCCGCTGTCGATGTTCGGCTGGATGGCCTCTGCTGCGCCGTTGGGCATCGTGCTGGCAGCGGTGAGCCTGGCCTGTGTGGCCGGCGGTATCAGTGCGGTGGCGGCACCGGCCACGGCCGAGCAGTTCCCCGGCGAGGGCCGGGTCAGTGGTCTGGCGCTGGGGGTGACCATGGCCACCGCAGTGTTCGGCGGGGCGACGCCGTGGTTGGCGCAATGGTGGGTGGAACGCAGCGGCTGGGCGGCGGCACCGGGGGCGATGATCGCGCTGGTGGCGGTGCTGGTGCTGCCGGTGCTGTGGACGCTGCCGGAGACCGTGCCGAAGACCCGCCCCGTGTCCCGGGGCGGGCAGTGAGCGCTTAGACCTTCAGGGTCTGCTCGATGTCGGCCAGCACCGCGGCCGCATCCACGCCGATGGCGATGGACTGCAGGACATGGCCGTCCCACACGCTGGGGCCGAAACCCATGCCTTCCGGCTTGGGAATGGTCATGCCACGGGCGACGCCGTCGGTGGCCACACGCACGCTGGCGCGCTCGAACTGGAACAGCTCCGGGCGGGTCAGGGCGATGCAGGCGCAGCAGTCGTGCACGACCATGCCCTTGTGGCCGGCCTGCAGATAGAAGTCGACGTAGTCCTGCGACAGGGCGCGGACCAGTTCGGCATCGGCGCCGCCGATCGCGGCCAGCTTGTCCAGGCCGTCGCGGTTCATCTCGACGCGGGTGGTCACGTCCAGGCCGATCGCGGTGACCGGCCAGTGGGCGGTGAACACGATGTCGGCCGCTTCCGCATCGCCCCAGATGTTGGCCTCGGCCGCCGGGGTGATGTTGCCGTTGACGTGGAACGCACCGCCCATCAGTACCACGCCACGCACCAGGCCGGCGATGTCCGGGGCCTGCTGCAGGGCCAGCGCCAGGTTGGTCATGCGGCCGACCGCCACCAGGGTCACTTCACCCGGATGGGCGCGCACCAGGTCGATGATCAGCTGGTGCGCAGGACGGCTGTCGGCGGTTGCGTCCAGCGCTTCCGGCACCGGGTGGTTGCCCAGGCCGTTGTGGCCATGGATGTGTACCGGCCAGGCTTCCGGGGTGGCTTCGGGCTGCAGCGGGCCGTCGGCGCCGCGCGCGACCGGCGCGGACAGGCCCCAGGCCTGCTTCAGGTACAGCGCGTTGTGGGTGGTCGACTCCACCGAGGCATTGCCGAAGGTGGTGGTGACGCCGATCAGGTCGATCTGCGGGTGCTTGTGCAGGTACAGCAGCGCCAGCGCGTCGTCGACGCCCGGGTCGGTATCGAAAATGACTTTCAGCATGTTGTTGTTCTTCTTCTTCCGTGTGGTGCAGGGGGGCCGGCGGCCCCGAGGGCAGGCCGGCGCGCCCTACATTGTCCCATCTTCATGACAGGCAGGGCGAACCGGCGGCGGTGGTATCGTCTGCGGGCCCGAACCCGTCGCAAGGAGCTGCGCCATGCTGGCTGTGACCCTCGTCCTGATTGCCCTGGTGCTGGGGCTGAACCTGGTGGCCAGCTTCGTGGTGCTGGGCCGCGATGACCTTCCCGTCAGCAGTCGCGCCGGGCAGCTGCTGGTGGTGTGGCTGCTGCCACTGGTCGGCGCGATCGTGTGCATGGCGATGGCCACCGCCGATGGTTCGCCCGCGCGGGGCGATGGCACTGGCGGTGGCGCCTATGATTCTTCTGGTGGTTCCTCCGGCGACAGCCACAGCAGCCACAGCTACAGCAGCTCGGACTGCGGCAGCGGCGACAGCGGTGGGGGTGGTGACGGAGGCGGCTGCGGCGGCGGCGATTGAGGAGAGATTCCAGGTTGCCGGCCAGCGGCCGGCACTACCCGGACGTGACCTATCGAGGTTGCCGGCCAGGGGCCGGCACTACCGTGACCGGGCCTCGCCGGGGTAGTGCCGGCCGCTGGCCGGCAACCCCATGAACTCAGCTTCCGCCTTCGGTCGGCAATGGCGCAGGCACGTTCAACAATCCGCCGCTGGCCACATACGCAGCCAAGGCCTGGCCCTGGCTGAGCAGGTGGCGTTCCATCGTGCGTTCGGCGGCTGCAGCATCGCGCTGGCGGAAGCAGTCCATCAGTTCGCGGTGTTCGGCCAGCGACTGCGCGGTGCGGCCCGGCGCCAGCAGCTGGCGGCCGCGATGCATCTTCAGGATGCGGTGCAGGTCGTGGGTGATGCGGATCAGCCACGGGTTGCCGGCGTAATGCTGCACCGTCTCATGGATGAGGTAGTTGTTGCGGTAGTACTCGGCGATGTTGCCCTCGGCGGCCGCCGCTTCCATCGCCGCGTGCAGGTCTTCCAGCTGCTGCACGCCTGCGTCGTCGATGTGCTTGACCGCTTCATGCGCACATCGGCCTTCCAGCATCGCCATCACCGGGAACAGCTGGTTGAGGTCTTCCAGGGTAAGCCGGGTTACCCGTGCGCCGCGGCCGGCATCGATCTGCACCAGGCCTTCGGCGGCGAGCAGCTTCAGCGCTTCGCGCAGGGGCGTACGACTGATGGCCAGTTCCTCGCACAGCGCCGGTTCGTCGATCCACTCGCCCGGCGGCAGGCGGTAGTCGTAGATCCGCTCGCGCACGTGTTCGGCCACCTCCTCATACAGAGGGGCGCGCTTCTTCGGAGGACGCGGAGCGGGAGCGATGGCCATGCGGAAAGTGTAACGCCAGGTAGTGCCGGCCGCTGGCCGGCAACCCCCGGTACTACCGCAGGCATTTACATCCAGCCCGGCACCACGAACACCAGCCACGCCAGCAGCGGGCCAAATGCCACCACCAGGCCGCTGTAGACCAGGAAGCGGCGGAACAGCGTTTCGCGTTCTTCCTTCGCGGCCGAGGCCACCACCAGTGCGCCGTTGGTCGAGAACGGACTGACATCGACGATGGTGGAGGACACCGCCAGCGCGCATATCACGCCAGCGGCACTGAGATGACCCTGCATAAGGAACGGCACGGCCAGCGGAATGGTGGCACCCAGCACCGCCGCCGACGAGGCGAATGCGGAGACGATGCCGCCCACGTAGCAGACCAGCAGCGCGCCCAGCAGCGGGATGCCGATGCTGGAGACGCCGTGGCCGATGAAGTCCACGGCACCGGCATGTTCCAGCACGCCGATGTAGGTGACCACGCCGCAGATCAGCAGCACGGTGGACCAGCTGATGCCGTCCACCGCACCCTTCTGGCTCTGCGGCGACAGCAGGGCCAGCACCACTGCAACGGTGATCGAAACCAGGCCGACGTTGAGGTTGTAGATCAGCGCGGCCACACCCAGGCCGAGCAGGCCGATCAGGGTGAACAAGCGCTCGCGGGTCAGGCCCACCGCATCCAGTGCCACCGGATCGTTGGACAGGGTGCCACCACCGGCTGCGACCAGCGCACCGTGGCCTTCGATGGCGAACTGCCGCGACGAAGCCTGCGGGCCACCGGCCATCGCCAGCTCCGCGCTGCCCACCGTGCCCGCAGCAGTGATCGAACCGCGACGCAGCAGCGCGATGCCTCCGAAGGCGAAGAAGCAGATCGTGGCCATCATGAAGTTGAAGCCGAGGCTGGTCAGGAACACCGCCATTTCGGTGACTTCCAGGCCTGCCTTCTGCACCACGCCATTGGTGATGCTGCCGTACACGCTGATCGGCGAGAAGCCACCCGCCTGCGCGCCATGGATCACCAGCAGGCCCATCATCAACGGATTGATGTTGTACTGCTTGGCAAAGCGCAGCGCGACCGGGCCGATGATCGCAACCGCGGCCGGGCCCAGCGCGCCGAAGGCGGTCAGCACGGCGGTGATCACGAACATCACCCACGGGATGGCCACGATATGGCCGCGTACCGCTTTCACCGCCCAGTGCACCAGCAGGTCGATGGTGCCGTTCTTCTGCGCAATCGCGAACAGGTAGGTGATGCCGACCAGGGTCAGGAACAGGTCGCCCGGGAAGCCGGCGAGAACCTCCTTGCCCCCCATGTCGACCCAGAGCCCGCCGACGATGAAGGCCAGTGCGAAGGCGACGGCGCCCATGTTGATCGGCATCGCGGTGGCGACGATGAACATGATCACCAGACCGATGATCGTTGCAATTTGTGGAGTCATGCGCCCTCCCAGACACCTGATTCGCGTGTTGCACGGATGGAAGCCCGCCATCCCGGGGTATGGCCTGTTACGTACTGCGCGTTACGTACTGCTCAAACCCGTTATTGAAGCCGCTGCAGCGCGCTGCGGACCCACGCCGCCGCGCCGTCCAGGCTCTGGAATTCCTCGATCGCGCGTACCTCGCAGCACGGATAGGCCGGCGCGATCATGCGTGCCAGTGCGTTGCCCGGGCCCAGCTGCAGGAACACCCGTGCGCCGCGCTCGAAGGCCTGGCGCATCACCTGTGCCCATTCGATGGTCTGTGCCAGCTGCGCGGACAGCGTGTGCACCACCGCTGCGGTGTCGCGCACCGGCCGTGCGTCGATGCCGGCCAGCAGCGGCAGGCGCGGCGCGTGCAACGTGGTGGCCTGCAGTGCGGCGGCGAACGGTGCGACCGCCGCCGACAGCAGTGGCGTATGCGCCGGCACATGTACCGGCAGCACGCGCACCTCGGCACCCTGTGCGTGCGCGGCAGCGGCCAGCGCACGCAGTGCCGGCAGCGTGCCGCCAACGATGAAATGATCTGTGCCGTTGGCAATCGCCACGTGCGTGCCGTGGATTTCGCACAATGTCTGCACCGTCTGTCGATCCAGCCCCAGCATCGCCTGCATTCCGGCATCGACCGGACTGACGGCGTCCATGAATCGTGCACGCTGCGCCGACAGGGACAGGCAGGTGGTCACGTCGAAACTATCGGCGATGGCATGTGCCGCCAGTTCGCCGATGCTGTACCCGGCCACCACGATCGGGTCCGGCACGGCGCCGCGCAGGGCATGCCAGTGCGCGATGCTGGCGGCGCACAGCAGCGGCTGCGCCTGTGCGTTGTCGAAGCGGTCGTCGGCGGCCGCGGCCGCGAACACATCGCGCCCCAGCGCGTCGCTCGCCGCATCCAGTACCGCGCGTGCAGCGGCCATGCCGCGCACATGGTCGAACATCGCCGGATGCTGCGCACCCTGTCCGGGGCAGAGCAGGGCCAGGCTCATGCGCCCTCCTGCTGCAGCAGGAACCAGGCGCAGGCCAGCAGATCGGCACTGCCACCCGGGCTGAGCCGACGCCTCACGAACGCATCGCCGATGGACTGCAGGCGCACGCGCCAGTCCGGCGCGAAGGCGCCACCGGCGGAAAGGAATGTGGCCGCTTGTTGTTGCGCCCAGCGCAGGCCCTCGGTACCGCCGCGATGCAGCAGGTTCAGATCGTCCACCTGTGCCACCAGCTGCATCAGCGTCTGGCACAACGCGGCGTCGCGCGGCAGGCCGCTGTCCAGCGCATGGCGCAGGGCAGGCAGGGCCAGCTCGCGCAGCACCGGGTAGCCGGCGGCAGCCTGTTCGCGTACGCCGCAGACCCCATGACGCGCACGTGCGCGCTGTCCCGGGCTGTGCGGGTCCAGCGGCGCAGCGATGAGTGCGTCATTCCACTGCTGAACTGCCAGGCACACCTGCGCGCCCGACACGGCATGGCCATGCACGCGCCTGCGCTCAGCGGCGGCGGCCACCAGCAGGCCAAGGCTGAAGATCGCACCGCGATGGGTGTTGATGCCGGCGGTGGCGACCAGCATGGCCGCTTCAGCGGCAATACCGTGATCGCGCAGCACCGTGAAGGGGGCGCCCGCGGCACCGGCCCTGGCCACCGCCGTGAAGTAGTGGCGCAGGGCGAAAAGACTGCGCAGGAAAGTGCCGGCATCCATGTCGTCATGGCTGCCGCTGTCGAACGGTGTGACCAGGCCCGGCTTCGGGGCGCACGCCAGCTCGGCGTGCAGGCTGGCAATGGCCAGCCGTCCCAGGCGTGCGCTGTCGACCACCGCGTCGCGTGACGGCAACGGCTTCGGGGCGGCGATCATGCGATCGCCTCGCGCGTGGCGAACAGTGCATCACGCGCTTCCAATGCGGCTCCATCAAGGCGTTTCACCAGTACCTGGCGACTGCGGCCGGCAAGTTCGCGCCAGTTCACTGCGCCACCATCGGGCAGGCACAGCTCGCCATCAAGGCGATGCGGATGGCGGGTCTGCCATGCCAGCAACTGCGCGATCAGCGCCTCGGCCTGCGCGGCATCGGTCACCTGCCACAGCAGGTCGATGTCCGAACGCTCATGTACATAGGGCAGGGCGGTCAGCCATTGCCAGGCGAAGGCGCCGAACACACGGGCCGGCGCCAGTGCCTGCAGGTCGTGGAGTGATTCCTGCCACGGCTGTGGAACACCTGCGTCGCCTGCTGCCAGCAGCTCGCTCAACGCCGGCGGAGCGCGCATGTGCGCGACGTCGCACAGCGGTACGCGCAACGACAGGCGCTGCTTGCCTTCGGCCGGTGGCAACGGAACGCCCAATCGCAGGCGCGTATCGGCATCATCCGCGGCACGACGCGCCACCACTGCAGGGAAGCCCTGCGCGAACCAGGCGGCAAGACGCGGCTCGTGCGCGGGCAGGTCGGCCCGCCAATCGGCATCGGCCGACAGCCAGACCAGCGTGTGCCGGGCGGGCCGCTCAGGCATTGCCCTGGCTCACAGCAGTGGCTACCTGCGCAGCCAGCGTACGGCCACCCCGTTCGGCGCCCAGTGCAGCGCGATGGTCACCGTCGACGGCTGCACGCAGTGCTTCAAGCAGGTGATGCGCCAGATCGCCATCCCACAGCGATTGCACTGCGCCCATCGCCACGTAGTTCTCCACGCCCGGTGCGAACACCGGCGAGGTCAGGCTGAGCGCCTGCAGTTTTTCCAACGGTTGCTTGGTCACCCGTGCCATCGCGCGCAGATCCATCACCCGCACCTGCGCATCGGGCAGGGCATGGATGAGGTCGGCCATCAGCCCGAACGACAGGAAGCCGCCGCTGACCGATTCGCCGTAGACCAGCGTGACCAGGCGCGCGCCACGGCGGCGGGCCAGGTCCAGGGTCTGTGCGAGGTGGGCGAAGTAGCCGTTGATGCCCAGCAGCTCATCGCGGCGCGCCAGCCGCTGGCCGGCGGTATCGACCAGCATCACGATGGGACGCTGCGGATGAGCAGCGGTGCTGGCCAGCACGGTGTCGGCCAGCACCAGCGCGTGGTCCACACCGACTTCGATCCTGTCGGTGGTGCCGATCACCGTCACCTCACCGTCGTCGGTGGTCGCTGTGCCGGTCAGTACCGAATCGTTCACCGCGATCGTATGGCCACGCGGGAACAGTGCGTCCAGCAGCGAATTCAATGGCAGGCTCATGGCAGGCTCCGGTGCGCAGTGGCGGCAAGGAAGGCATCGGTTTCCAGCAGCGCCAGACGTTCCGGGTCGGCAATGCCCTGGCGTACCCAGATCTGCAGGCCATCGTTGCAGTCGCCCCACGCCTGTACGCGCGCCTTCAACGCGGCGTGGCGTGCCTGCAGCGCTGCCAGTGCCGCGTCGGGGTCGGCGCTGGCGGTGTCGGGCTGCAGCGCATCCGAGGCGGCCTCGGCGAACGCGCTGATCGCATCGGGCACCAGCACCTGCGCCTGGTCGATCAGGTAGCGGTGCTTGCCACCGGTCACCCGCCACACCAATGCGCGGTCGCGCGAATCGAATTCCTCCACGCCGCGCACGGTCTCGATCACTTCGGGGCCTGACAGCGACAGCCGTCCTTCTTCGGACATGATCACCGTGCTGCAGCAGCGGGCGACGATACCCATGCCACCGAAGGCGCCGTTGCCACTGCCAATCAGTGCCACCACCGGTACCCCGGCCGCCCGCGCGCCGAGCGTGGCGCGCATGATTTCTGAAATGGCGATCAATCCCGCATTGGCTTCATGCAGGCGCACACCGCCGGTATCGAGCAGCAGCAGCACGCCATCGGGATGGGTGTCCGCCGCGCGGCGCAGCAGGCCGGTCAACTTGGCGCCATGCACCTCACCCACGCCGCCGCCCATGAATTCACCCTGCTGTGCGGCTACCAGCACGTGCTTGCCGTGCAGGCGTCCCTCGCCGACGACGATGCCATCGTCGAACGCGGCCGGCTGGTCCAGCTGCGCCAGATGCGGGCTGATGGCGCGCTGGGCTGGGCCGAGAAATTCGCGGAACGATCCTGCATCAAGCAGCCCGGCGATGCGCGCGCGGGCATCAGCTTCGTAATAGCTGGTGCGCTGTGCGAGCGTCATGGCTGGCCTCCGGCAAGCAGGGTCTCGACGGCCTGGTCCAGGCGCAGGCTGACCACCGCCGGTGTAGCGCCGGCATCGTTGATCGACACGCGTACATCGCGCAGGGGATGACGCTGGGCGAAGTCGGCGATCACCGCCTGCCATACCGTGCCGAAGCCACGTGCAGCGGTGATGATGCGCACGGTCATCGCACCGTCCAGGTCGGCCGGTTCCAGCAGGATTTCCAGGTTGCCCGAGGCCAGTACGCCCACCAGCACCGCATCGGTGGGGAAGCGCACGGGCGTCGTGCCGGCGAATCGATAGTCGAGGGTTTCCATGGCGTGGCCCTTACCAGTTGCGGAAGCGCTTGGGCGGGTCGTACAGACCGCCGGACCAGCGCACCAGGTCTTTCACCGAACGCGCGGCAAGAAGATCGCGGCTGGCATCGCGCACGTTGATGCCGAGATCGTCCGGGCGGCGGATCACTCCGCGGTCGCGCAGGTTTTCCACCATGGCGCGGTCCCGTCCCCTGCCCACGGCGGTATAGCCGGCCACGCCGCGGATCGCCTGCTCGCGCTCTTCCGGGCTGCGGCATAGCAGCAGGTTGGCGATGCCTTCCTCGGTCAGCACATGGCTGACGTCGTCGCCGTAGATCATCACCGGCGGCAGCGGCATGCTCGCGCGCTCGGCCAGGTCCCAGGCATCGAGGCGGTCGACGAAGGCCGGCGCCATGTGCTCGCGGAAGGTTTCCACCATCTGCACCACCAGTTTGCGCCCGCGTGGCATCTCGCCGGGCCGCGCGGCCTGCTGGCCGGCCTTGATCCAGGCGTCGCTGGCGTGGCGGCGGCCGCGTGCATCCGAACCCATGTTGGGTGCACCGCCAAAGCCGGCAATGCGGTCGCGCGTTGCGGTGGAGCTGTTGCCCTGCAGGTCGATCTGCAGGGTGGAGCCGATGAACATGTCGCAGGCATACAGCCCTGCGGTCTGCGAAAACGCGCGGTTGGAGCGCATCGAACCATCGGCGCCGGTGAAGAACACATCCCCGCGCGCGGCGATGTACTTCTCCATGCCCAGTTCCGACCCGAACGAGTGCACGGATTTGACGAAACCCGATTCGATGGCTGGAATCAGCGCCGGGTGCGGATTGAGCGCCCAGTGCTGGCAGATCTTTCCCTTCAGCCCCAGCGACTCGGCGTAGGTCGGCAGCAGCAGTTCGATTGCTGCTGTATCGAAACCGATGCCATGGTTGAGCCGGTTCACCCCGTACTCGGCGTAGATGCCCTTGATCGCCATCATCGCCATCAGCACCTGGATCTCGGAGATCTGTGCCGGATCGCGGGTGAACAGCGGTTCGATATGGTTCGGGCGCGGCGCCTGCACCACGAAGTTGACCCAGTCGGCAGGAATATCGACGCGGGGGAGGGTGTCGACGATCTCGTTGACCTGGGCGATGACGATGCCGCCACCGAATGCGGTGGCCTCCACGATCACCGGCGTGTCTTCGGTGTTGGGGCCGGTGTAGAGATTGCCGTGGCGGTCGGCAGCCTGCGCCGCGACCAGTGCCACACGCGGAGTGAGGTCGATGAAGTAGCGGCCGAACAGTTCCAGGTAGGTGTGGATGGCACCGATCTGGATGCGTCCTTCGGCCACCAGGTTGGCCAGCCGCACCGACTGCGGCCCGGAGAAGGAGAAGTCCAGCCTGGAGGCGATGCCGCGTTCGAACACATCCAGGTGCGAAGGCAGGGACAGCACCGACTGCACCATGTGCAGGTCATGCACCCGTGCCGGGTCGAGGTCGGCCAGCGTCTGGGCGAGGAAGTCGGCCTGCTTCTGGTTGTTGCCTTCCAGGCAGACCTTGTCGCCCGGCTCCAGCAGCGCGTGCAGCAGCTCGGCGACATCGCCAGCCGCCACCTCGTGGCCCTTGGCCCATGGCGCGGCGCGTTCCAGCCGCGCCTGGCGGCCCCGCTCCAGCGTGTCCCAACTCGGGTTCATCGACGGACTTCCGAATGGCGTTGGAATAATTACGCCATAATTACGGAGGGGTGTGCAACCCGCAGTGCAGCAAAGAAAAGGCCCGCGCGAAGGCGGGCCCATTCAGGTGGGCCACGACCGTGGGTCGTGGCGGAGCGTCAGAAGCGTGCCGACCAACGGTCGGCACCCACCCCCAACAGTGGGCACCCACCCCCAACGGTCGGCACCCACCCCCAACAGTGGGCCCCCCAACTGTCGGCACCCACCCCCAACAGTGGGCACCCCCCAATGGTCGGAACCCACCGTTCCCGGGTTGCTCAGAACTTCCAGCGCAGGCTGGCCGCCACGAAGCGCGGTTCGCCATAGTTGTTGTAGTCGAGGTTGGCCCAGTAGGTCTTGTCCAGCGCGTTGCGCACGCTCAGCGTCGCCGTCCAGTTGTCGCTGATGCGGTAGTTGGCGTTGAACTGCACCAGCGCATACGCCGGCTGGTTCACCGTCACCGTGCCGCCGAGCGGGTAGGGGATGTTGTAGCCCTGCACCTTGCTCTGCCACTGCACGCCACCGCCGATGCTCAGGCGTTCCAGCGCGCCGCGCAGCTGCAGCTGGGTGTTGAGCTGCAGCAGGTTTTCGGCCGGATTGGCGTACAGCAGGTCGGTGGCCGCGCGGGTCACCTTGACGTGGGTATAGCCGGCATTGACCGTCCAGCCCGGCAGGATCTCGCCGTTGACGTCCACCTCCCAGCCGCGCGCCTTGGTGCCGTTGACGCCGATGTAGGCCGAGCTGCCGTCGCTGAGTGAGCCTTCCGGCACGCTCATGTCACGCACCGCGTAGTTGTCCTGCTTGGCTTCGAACACCGCCGCGTTGGCGGTCAGGCGACCGTCGAACCACTGCGTCTTCAGGCCCGCTTCCAGGTTGGAGCCCTGCACCGGCGCCAGCAGGTTCTCGTTGCGGTCCTTGTAGTTCTGCGGGTTGAAGATCTCGGTGTAGCTGGCATAGGCCGCCACGTTCGGGGTGATGTCATACACCAGGCCCACGTACGGGGTGATTTCATCGCTCACCTTGTACGCGCCGCTGGTGGCGGTGTAGGCACCGGCCGCGTTGTAGGCGCGGGTCTGGGTCTGCCAGCGGCTCAGGCGTGCGCCGGCGATCAGCGCCAGCGGATCGGCCAGGCGCAGGCGGGTGGCCAGGTAGAAGCCGCTCTGCGTGGTCTTGGCCACGCGGCGTGCGCCGGTGAGGGTGTAGGTCACTTCGGAGATGTCGCCATCCCAGGTGTGCACGTTGGGAATGTAGTAGCAGCGCTCGCTGCCGCAACGAGCCCAGTCGCGCGGATAGTTCAGCGCCAGCGTGTTGGTGGTGCCTTCCAGGTCGGCCCACTGCGCGCCCACGGTCACGTCGTGCTGCTGGCCCCACAGGTTGAAGGTGCCGGTCAGGTAGGCGTCGACGTTGCGGCGGGTGTCTTCCGAATCGCCGGCGGCGGTGCGCAGGTAGATGCCCGCGCCGGTCACCGGATCGGGATTGCCGGTGCCGTACAGGCGCATGTTCTGCACGTTGCCACGCGTGTAGGCGGTGTTGATCTTCAGCAGCCAGTTGTCACCGAAGCGCTGCTCCAGGTTGGCGAACACCGTGCTGGTCTCGCGCTGCCAGTAGCTCCACTTCGGTGCCAGGTTGGTCGAGCGCGGCAGATGGGCGAAGTTGCCCTGGCTGTCGAAGAACGGCACGGTGCCCCAGGTCGAGCCCACCGGGTTGTTGTCCTGGGTCTGGTAGCCGACGGTGACCGTGGTGCTGTCGGTCACATCGCCTTCCAGCACGGCCATGCCGGCCATCTTGTTCTCTTTGTAGCGGTCGTAATAGAAATCACGATCGGTGTAGGCGGCGACCACGCGGCTGCGGAAGCGGCCGTCGGCGGTCAGTGGTGCGGTCACGTCCGCTTCCATGCGGCGGTAGTCCCAGCTGCCGGCACTGACCGAGAACGAAGCGTCGAACTCCTTGCCCGGGCGCTTGCGCAGCAGGTTCACCGTGGCCGACGGCACACCCGCGCCGCTGAGCAGGCCGTTGGCGCCGCGGATCACTTCCACCCGGTCATAGAAGGCGGTGTCGTATTCCTGGTTGGTCGAGCCGCTGTAGGTCGGAATGCCATCCACCTGGAAATCGGTGATGGCAAAACCACGCGCGTAGTACAGCGGGCGCTGGGTGTCATAGAAGGACACGCTGACGCCGGTGACATTGCGCATCACGTCGTTGAGGCTGAACAACGATTCGTCCTGCAGGCGCTGCAGGCCGATCACCGTCGACGACTGCGGTGTTTCCTGCAGGGTGATCGGCAGGCGGGTGGTGCTCGATGGTGGCGCGGACTGCTCGGCGCGCACGCTCACCCGGTCCAGGGTCTTGGCGTCGGAGGCGTAGGCAGCGACCTCGGCCAATGCCGACGGCGCAGCCAGGGTGAGGCAGGACAGCAGGGCGGCGGGCAGCAGCGCACGGCGGGGCAGGCGGCTGGGGAAAATCTGGGTCATGGCGGGCTCGGAGCGTAGAAGCGGGGAAGGGGCGGCAACAGTCGTCCAGCACCCGGGGCGGCGGCTTCGGGCACGTCAGGTCCATCTGGGAGGGGCGCGGTCACTGCGCAGGACGCAAATGTAAATAATTCTTAACAACATTACAATTCGCGTCATTGCGCAGGGGCTTTCAGGCGCGCAGCAAGCGTCAGGGCGGGGTCGGATCCCATTGCCGCAGGCACTGGGCTCTGACCCTGCGAGGGGTCTCCCGGAACGGGTCAGAGCCCTCCCGTGCGGGAGGGATCCGCCCCGTCGCCGCGCGCAAACGCAGACGGCCACCCGAAGGTGGCCGTCCGCAGGCATCCGCCAAGCGCAGGCTTACAGCGCCTGCAGCTCTTCGTTGGCGTTGCGCTTTTCCTTGGCCGGGGCCGGCGCGGCCGTCGGTGCCAGTGCAGGCGTCGTACCTGCTTCCACCGGAACCTCCAGGTAGGGCAGGTGCAGGGTCTGGCTGGTCAACGTGCGGATCTCGTTGGTCAGCGCGGCACTTTCGTTGAGCTTGCGGCCGTACGAGGGAACGATCTCGCGCAGGCGGGCTTCCCAACCGGCCTTCATCTGTTCCGGGAAGGCCTTGGCCATCAGGTCCAGCATGATCGGCGGCGAGGTCGAAGCGCCCGGCGAGGCACCCAGCAGCGCAGCGAGGGTGTGGTCCTTGTCGGTCACGATCTCGGTACCGAACTGCAGCACCGCGCCCTTCAGCGGATCACGCTTGATGATCTGCACGCGCTGGCCGGCGGTGACCAGCTTCCAGTCGCCCGGCTTGGCATTGGGGAAGTACTTGATCAGTTCGGCCTGGCGATCGGCATCGTTCAGGCGCGCCTGGCCCATCAGGTACTGCACCAGGTCCAGGTTGTCCTTGCCCACTTCCAGCATCGGGCCGACGTTGTTGTGGTTGACCGACGAATACAGGTCCCACCACGAGCCGTGCTTGAGGAACTTGGTGCTGTACAGCGCGAACGGCCCGAACAGGACCACCGGCTTGCCATCCAGCTTGCGCGCATCCAGGTGCGGCACCGACATCGGCGGCGAACCGGTCTCGGCCATGCCATAGGCCTTCACGCCATGGCGCGAGGTCACGTCCTGGCCCTGGAAGGCGAGGAACTGGCCGCCCACCGGGAAGCCGGCGTAGTCCTTCGATTCCGGGATGCCCGACATCTGCAGCAGCTTCAGCGCCGCGCCACCGGCACCGATGAACACGAAGCGGGCGTGGGTGGTCGATTCGGTGCCGGCCTTGAGGTCCTTCACCGTCACGTTCCAGCTCTTGTCCGCGTTCTGCCGCAACGCGCTGACCTCGTGGTTGAGGTGCAGGCCGAAGTTCGGGCTGTGCTGCAGGCCGGCGGTCAGCTGGCGGGTGATGACGCCGAAGTTGACGTCGGTGCCCAGCGGCATCCACGTTGCGGCAACCTTCTGCTTCGGGTCGCGGCCTTCCATCAGCAGCGGTGCCCACTGCTTGATCTGCGCCGGGTCCTCGGAGTACTGCATGCCGTAGAACAGCGGGTTCTTCACCAGCGCCTGCTGGCGCTTGTGCAGGTAGGCGATGTTGTCATCGCCCCAGACGAAGCTCATGTGCGGGGTCGGGTTGATGAAGTCGCTGGGCTGGCTCAGCCGCCCCTCCTTCACCTGGTGCGACCAGAACTGGCGCGAGACTTCGAACGATTCGGCGATGCCGACCGCGCGCTTGGTCTCGATGCTGCCATCGGGCAGTTCCGGGGTGTAGTTCAGTTCGGCGAATGCCGAGTGGCCGGTGCCGGCGTTGTTCCAGCCGTCCGAGCTTTCACCGGCGACGCCGTCGAGACGCTCGTAGACCTGGATGTTCCAGTCCGGCTGCAGTTCCTGCAGGTAGGTGGCCAGGGTGATGCTCATGATGCCGGCGCCGACCAGCACGACATCGACGGGCTTGTCGTTGTTCGCGGCGGGCACCGAGCGCTGGGTCAGCGGCCAGTACAGGAACAGCGCGGCCACCAGCAACAGCAGCACGAGCAGGGCGAGCAGGGCCTTGCCAAATTTCTTCATGGGGGCGGGATCGTTGGCGGGGAAGGGGGTCAGGATGCGCAAGAAACAGGGAAAGAGCGTGAAGAAACAACGCCTTGCAGCATTCCTGTGGCAATTTTAACCGCTTCTGGTCCGATTTTGATGCAACGCAGCATCCGACGGCTCGCGGCACCCTCACCCGGTAGCGCCGGGCCACGCCCGGCGATGCCCTCGATCACGCCAGTTCAAGGATCTCGTCACCGGCCTCATCGATCTCGCCGGTCGCCTTCCAGCCCAGGTGCCGGTAGAAGCCATGGGAACGCGAGCGCGGGTCGGCCGAGCAGGCCAGGAACAGGCGGCTGTGGCCGGCATCGCGGCTCAGGCTGACCACGTCCTGCAGCAGTTGCCGGCCGATGCCACGCTTCTCGAATTCCGGCAGCAGGGCCAGCACCAGCACCTCGCCGCTTTCGCGGTCGGCAAAGCAGTAGCCGGCCATCCGTTGGCCCTCCCAGGCGACGCGGCCAATCGAATCGCCATCGGCGATACCTGCGGCCCAGCTTTCTTCGGTGATGCCCAGCTCGGCCAGTTGCGCTGCACTGAAGGCGTTCTCGCGGGTACGCCCGCGCAGGTCGATGCAGGCGGCGGCGTCATCGGGACGGGCATTGCGGTAGTGGATCGTCATCTGGGAAACCTGCGGTCGAATGGAACCGGGCGATTGTGGCCGACGCCTATGGAGATTGGATGGAGACCGGCGGCGCTCCTCACTCACTGCCGATGGTGAAGTACTCCGCCGCGAAGTAGCCCAGTTGATAGGCCAGCGTCGCTGCGGCCAGCCCCAGTTGCGCGCGCGTACTGCGCAGATGCCAGCCCAGCGCGGCGACGATGAGCATCAGCACCGTATGCAGGGGGTAGGCCTCGCCCAGCAGCCGCCATCGGCTTCCCCCTTTGATCGCGGTATCCACAAGATCCAGAAGGGTCAATATCGCGACCACCCCGAAGATCCAGCGTCGACGCTGCATCAGGTAGTTGCCGTAACTGCCGTACTCGCGCAGGTCTTCGGGAAACAGCAGCGCGCACAGCAGGAACCAGGTCGCGCAGTAGGTGATCACGAACAGATAGATTTCAAACGTCCAGCGGTGTACTTCAACCAGGCGGAATTCCCACCACCAGAAGGTCACCAGCGATACCAGCGTCCACACCACCCAGCACAGGTGCAGCGCCGAACAGCCACGCCGCTGCGGGTGTTCGATGATCTGCGCCAGCCCCTTCAGCAGGGTGGTGATGGACAGGCCGAGGATGATCCCCATCACCACGCGGATATGCAGGAATACCGGTTCGGTTTCCATCGGTCAGCCCCCTCGTCGGTTGCACCGATGCTTGCATGAAAAGGGGGCGGAGCGGATCAAGGCGTTTGTAGCACAAGCGACTTGATCCTCTCCGTCCCCTCATCAGCGCCTGCGCTGCACCAGTGCCGAGGCGGCGTCCAGCACTGCCCGGGTCAGCAGCGCCATCGTCTGCACGTCGCCTTTCCAGTGCTGCCAGTACAGCGGCACGTCTTCCCACGCGCGCTGCCGCACGTAGACCAGGCGCCCGGCGTCCAGATGGCGCTTGACCAGCGGCAGCGGGTTCATCGTCCAGCCCAGCCCGCCCAGATTGGCCTGCACGAAGGCGCGGGTGGAAGGAATCCACCACGTCGGCGCGGTGCTGGGCAGGTCGGCGCCGGCCATGCGCCGGGCAAAGCGCGACTGCATGTCGTCCTTGCGGTTGAACACCAGCACCGGTGCCTGCGCCAGCGCCTGTGCGGTCACGCCCTTGGCAAAGTGCTGCTCGCGGAACTCCGGCGTACAGGTGGCGGCGTAGCGGATGCTGCCCAGCGCGTGGATCTGGCAACCCTGCACCGGCTCGTCCAGGGTGGTCACTGCCCCCAGCACGGTGCCCTGGCGCAGCAGTTCGACAGTGTGGTCCTGGTCCTCCACCCGCAGGTCCAGGGTGGTGCCGGTGCCCTGCGCGAACTGCTGGGCGGCTTGTGGGAACCAGGTCTCCAGGCTGTCGTGGTTCACCGCTACGGGGATGCTGGCCTGCGGCAGGTCCTCGTCGGCCAGGCCCATCCGGTGCAGCGCGTCGTGCTCCAGCAGGGCGGTCTGCTCGGCCAGCTGCACCAGCAACTGGCCCTCGACAGTCGCGGTCGCAGGCGTGCCGCGCTTGACCAGCAGGCGGCCGATGCGGTCTTCCAGTGCCTTGACCCGCTGCGAGATGGCCGAGGGGGTGACGTTGAGCGACTGCGCGGCACGGTCGAAGCTGCCTTCGCGGATCACCGCAGCCAGGGCCCGCAGCTGGGCATGGTCGATGCGCATGGCGATTAAGCTCCGCTAATGTTGGTTTAGTAAGTTTAGCTCGTCTTTTCTATGTTGCGGCGCGACAATGGCGCCCGTTCCGGTGCTGTCCGCCTTCGCGAGGCACCGCTCCCCCCAAGCAAGACAAGGTAGTGAATCCCATGTTCTCGGTCATCTCCGCCAGCACCGGCCTTGGTGCCTGGTTCAGTGGTGCGGCTACCGGCATCGGCCTGTTTGCCGTGGTCGGCGCCCAGAGCGCCTTCATCCTGCGCCAGGGCATCCTGCGCAAGCACATCGTGCCGGTGGTCGCCACCTGCGCGGCCATCGATGCAATCTTCATCTTCGCCAGCGTGGCCGGCCTGCGCACGCTCACCACCGCGCTGCCGTGGCTGACCACCGCCGTCCTCTGGACCGGTGTGGCCTTCCTGGCCTGGTATGCGATGAAGTCGGCACGCCGTGCGATCGCCGGTGGCGGTGGCATGGGCGAAGCCGACAGCGATGACGGCAGCCGTCGTGCGGTGCTGATGGCGGCAGTCGGCTTCTCGCTGATCAATCCGCACTTCTGGCTGGACATGATGGTGATCGGCTCCATCGCCGAGAACTTCGGCAATGCGCGCATGGCCTTCGCGGCCGGCGTGGTCACCGCCAGCTGCCTGTGGCTGACCGCGCAGGGCCTGGGCGCGCGCCTGCTTGCGCCGCTGTTCACCAAGCCCAGCACCTGGCGCGTGCTGGACGGCACCATCGCGGTGATCCTCAGCATCCTGGCCCTCACTCTGGCGGTGCGCGGGGTCCATTGACCCGGCGCACGCCCCCCGAACCCACGTCCTTACTCTCTCTCCAAGGTAGTGGCAACGACGGCACCGGCAACGGTGCCGTCGTTTTTTCTGCCCACTGGCGGCGCGGCCGCTTGCCTGCCTAGAATCGAGACTGCGGGCAGGGGCCCGTTCTCAGGGGGAAGGATGCGCAGGATTGTGCTTGCCGCGCTGCTGTGCGCGGTGGTGGGCGGGACGTCGGCGGGTACCGGCGGGGTGGACCTGGACCGCTACCTGCGGCAGGAAGCATTCGCCGACATCAAGATTTCGCCGGGTGGCGAGTACGTGGCTGCCACGGTTCCGATCGAGGCGGGTACGGCGCTGGCGATCTACCGGATCGCCGACATGAAGATGGTCGGCACCTTCCGCCCACCCCGCAACAACCACGCCCATACCTTCGACTGGGTAAGCAATGAACGCCTGCTGGTGGGCATGGCGCAGAAGCTGGGTGTGCTGGATCGACCAGCGCCCACCGGCGAGCTGTTCGGCATCAACGCCAACGGCAAGGGGGGAGAACTGCTGGTCGGCTACCGCACCGCTGAAACCGGACTGGGCACCAACATCAAGGTCAAGCCTGCGGGAATGGTGGCGGCTTTCCTCACCGATGAGTTGAAGGACGACGATCGCAACGTGCTGGTGGCGGTCACTCCGTTCACCGACAACGCGGCCACCCAGATCGAACGCATGGACGTGAGCACCGGTCGCCGCAACGCGGTCGCGCGCGCGCCGATCGCGCAGGCCGCCTTCACTACCGACGCCCGGGGCGAAGTGCGCTTCGCTTACGGCGTCGGACCTGACCAGAAAAAGAAGCTGTATTACCGCGCCGGTGCCAGCAGCGAATGGATACTGCTGCACGATGAGGCCTTGAACCCGCGCAACGAAGCGGCCATCGGCTTCTCGGCCGACGGCCGCCTGGCCTATCTGCAGGTGGAGCAGGCCGAAGGCCCCGACGTGATCGTCAGCTGGGACCCGCAGAACAACGAGCGGCGAACGGTTCTGCGTGATGAGATCGCCGACCCTGCACGCATCATCCACCGCCCCGGTACGCAGGTGCCGGTGGGCGCGCTGTTCATGGGCACTACCCCACGCACACGCTTCTTCGATGAGACCTCGGAGGATGCCCGGCTTTATCGCAGCCTGGAAACCGCGCTGGGTGCTCCGGTATACATCACCTCCAGCACCCGCAACGGCAGCACTGTCCTGGTGGAATCCTGGTCGGGCCGCAATCCGGGTGATTTCTACCTGTATGACACGCTGGGCAAGCGCGCCCGGCACCTGATCAGCCGCAGCGACTGGATCGACCCGGCGCAGAGTGCCGACGTACGCGCCATCACCTTGCAGGCCCGCGACGGCCGCCCCCTGCATGGGTTCCTTACCGTGCCACCGGGGGTGCCGATGCGCGCGCTACCGATGGTGGTGGTGCCGCATGGCGGTCCGATCGGGGTCCTGGACGATGGCACGTACTCCACCGAGACGCAGATGCTGGCGGCCGCCGGCTATGCCGTGCTGCAGGTGAATTTCCGTGGCTCGGCCGGTTACGGGCGCGCACATGCGCAGGCTGCGCGCAAACAGTGGGGCGCGGCGATGCAGGATGATGTGACCGATGCCACGCGCTGGGCCATCGAGCAGGGAATTGCCGACCGTGAACGCATCTGCATCTATGGGGCCAGCTACGGCGCCTATGCGGCGCTGATGGGGACGGTGCGAGAGCCGGGTCTTTACCGTTGTGCGGCAGGTTACGTTGGCATCTACGACCTGCCCTTGATGTATGCGCGCGGGGATATCCAGAGTGACGAATCCGGGTTGATCTACCTGCGCGAGTGGCTGGGACGGCCCAAGGATCTTGTCGAACGCTCGCCGGTCAACCTGGCCGCGCAGGTTGGCGTGCCGGTGCTGCTGGCCGCCGGCCGCGAAGACCAGCGCGCACCGGTGGTGCATACCGAGCGGATGGAGGCGGCATTGAAGCAGGCCGGAACGCCTGTGCAGGCCCTGTACTACAAGAACGAAGGGCATGGGCTGTACAACCTGGCCAACCAGCGCGACTACTACGGCCACCTGCTGGCGTTCCTGTCGCGCAGCCTGGGCGGAGCAACGGCGCAGGTGACGGCCGCTGGCAATGCGGAGAAGGCGCCCTGAGTCCGGCGATGGCGGCCTCGCCACTGGCGGAGCCATCGCGGGCCTGCCTAGAATCGGCGAATCTGGACAGGGTGTCCGGGCAGGGAGGGGGAAGGATGCGAAGGACTGTACTTGCCGCGCTGTTGTGCGCGGTGGTGGGCGGGACGTCGGCGGGTACCGGCGGGGTGGACCTGGAGAAGTACCTGAAACCGGAGTCGTTTTCGAACGTCAAGCTCTCGCCCGGCGGCGACTACGTTGCCGGCACCGTACCGCTGGACGATTCCACCGCGCTGGTCATCCTGCGCACGTCCGACCGCAAGCCTGCCGGCGTGTTCCGCCCGCAGGACAAGAACCACGCCAACACCTTTGAATGGGTGAGCAACGAGCGCCTGCTGGTCGGCCTGGCCGAGAAGCTCGGAGTACTCGATACGCCGCAGCCCACCGGTGAACTGTACGGGGTCAACGTCGATGGCAAGGGCGGGGAACTGCTGGTCGGCTACCGCGTGCAGGGGCGCGGGTTGGGTACGCGCATCCAGCCGAAGAAGGTGGAGGACGTCGCGGCCTTCCTCACCGACGAACTGGCGGGCGACGACCGCAATGTGCTGATCGCGGTATGGCCCTTCGCCGAGGACCCCTACACCCGGGTCGAGCGGCTTGATGTGGTCAGTGGACGTCGCGTGCGCGTTTCCGGTTCACCCGTGCAGCGTGCCGATTTCACTACCGATCATCAGGGTGAAGTGCGCTTCGCCCACGGCGCAGCGTCGGACAACGTCAACAAGCTCTACTACCGCGCCGGGACCAATGCGCAGTGGTCGCTGGTCAATGACGAGTCGCTGAGCCACCGGATAGAAACCGCAATCGGCTTCTCCGAAGATGGCGCGCTGGCCTATCTGCAGGTCGAGCAGCCCACCGGGCCCGATGCCATCGTCAGCTGGAACCCACAGACCGGCCAACGGCGCGAGGTGCTGCGCGATGGCGTGGTCGACCCCTACGCGATCATCTTCCGCCCGGGCACCCGCGTGCCGGTGGGCGCGCTGTTTGCCGGCGATGCACCGCGCACGCGCTTCTTCGATGAGAAGGGCGCCGATGCCCGTCAGTACCGCAGCCTTGAAGCGGCGTTCGGTGGCCCGGTGTTCATCACCTCCAGTACCCGTGATGGCGGCAAGGTGGTGGTGCAGACGTGGTCGGGCAGCAATCCCGGGGATTTCTACCTGTTCGACACCCGCGCAAAGGCCGCCGAGCATCTGCTCAGCCGCAGCGAATGGATCGACCCGAAACTGGCCGCCACCGTGCGTCCGTTCTCGCTGAAGGCGCGCGACGGACTGCCGCTGCACGGCTTCCTGACCCTGCCGCCGGGCAGCGAAGGGCGCAATCTGCCGTTGGTCGTGCTGCCGCACGGTGGCCCCATCGGCGTATTCGATGAGGGCAGCTACAGCAACGAGCCGCAGATGCTGGCGGCGGCAGGGTATGCCGTGTTGCAGGTCAACTTCCGTGGTTCGGCCAACTATGGCCGCGCGTTCACCCAGGCGGGTGCGAAGCAGTGGGGCGCGGCCATGCAGGACGATGTGACCGACGCCACCCGCTGGGCCATCGCAGAGGGCATCGCCGACAGCAACCGCATCTGCATCTATGGGGCCAGCTACGGTGCGTATGCCGCGATGATGGGGCCGATCCGCGAACCCGGGCTGTACCAGTGCGCGGCCGGCTACGTCGGTGTGTACGACCTGCCGCTGATGTTCAGTGGTGAGGCACAGTTGAGCGATTCGGCCATGGCCTGGCAGCGCGAATGGGTAGGCGATCCGAAGACTCTGGGAGCCCATTCGCCGGTGAACCTGGCCGCGCAGCTGAAAGTGCCGGTGTTCCTGGCCGCTGGTGGCGAAGACACGCGTGCGCCGATCAAGCACACCGAGCGCATGGAAGCAGCGCTGAAGGCGGCCGGCTCACCGGTGGAGAGCCTGTACTACCGCACCGAAGGGCACGGTTTCCACCGGCCTGAGCACCAGCGCGAGTACTACAGCAGGCTGCTGGCCTTCCTGTCACGCAGCCTGGGCGGCAGCACCGCCAGCACCAGCGCGACCGCAGGCGCCGACAAGGCGCCGTAAGGCAGGCGCGCTGCGGACCCGGTGCCGGGCAGGGGGATGCCCGGCTTCAAGGAGAACGTCATGAAGCATGCAACGGTGCTGGCTGCATTGATGGCCATCTGCGGCGTGGGTGGGGCGGAGGCTGCGGAGGTTTCGCTGGACGGCTACGTGCGCCGCGCGGAGTTCAATGACATCCAGCTCTCGCCCACCGGCGAGTACCTGGCCATGACCTTGCCACTGGACGGCGCAACTGCCGTGGCGGTGCTGCGTACCGACACGATGGAACTGGTCGGCAATTTCCGGCCGCCACGCAACAATCATGCAGCCGAGGTCGACTGGGTGAGTGACACCCGCCTGCTCATCGGCCTGGCCGAGAAATGGGGGCCACTGGACCAGCCACGGCCGACCGGCGAACTGTATGCCATCGATGCCAATGGCAAGCGCGGTGATCTGCTGGTCGGTTACCGTGCGCGCCCGGACGAGCCCGGCTTCGTGACCGGACGGGTGGCCGAGCAGGTCGCTGCATTCCTGGCCGATCCGCTGGCTGCCGACGAGCGCAACGTGTTGATCTCGCTGTGGCCATTTGCCAACGACACCAATACGCGGTTGGAACGGATGGATGTCATCACCGGGCGCCGCGTCCTGGTCTCGCGCTCGCCGGTGCAGCGCGCAACGTTCACCACCGACAATCAAGGTGAACTGCGCTTCGCCCACGGTGCCGCCGCCGACAACGTCAACAAGCTCTACTATCGCCAGGACCGCGATCAGTGGACCCTGGTCAACGACGAAGGCAGCAGCCATCGCATCGAACGCCCGATCGGCTTCTCCGCCGATAACCGGCTGGCCTACCTGGTGGTGGAGCAGGCCCGTGGCCCCGATACGGTGGTCAGCTGGGACCCGGTCAGCGGCGAACGACGTACGCTGCTGCAGGACGACACCGTCGACCCCACTCGCGTGGTCTACCAGCCCGGCACGCGCGTGCCGGTGGGTATCCAGTTCGTCGGCGCCGTCACGCGCACCGCCTTCTTCGATGAGCAGTCGCCGACCGCCAGCACCCAGCGCAGGCTTGAAAAGGCGTTTCCCGGGCAGGTCGTGAGCCTGCTCACCGGCACCCGCGACAACGCGCGCCTGCTGGTGAAGGTGAGCTCTGCGACCAATCCCGGCGACTATTTCCTGTACACCACCGCCACCCGCAACGCCGCGTTCCTCACCAGCCGCCATCGCTGGTTTGATCGTGACGGCGGTGCCAGCGTTCGCCCGGTCACCCTGGCTGCACGGGACGGCCTGCCGCTGCATGGCTTCCTGACCCTGCCCAGGGGCAGTGATGGCCACAACCTGCCGATGGTGGTGGTCCCGCATGGTGGCCCGATCGGCGTGTTCGATGACGGTGGTTTCGAGCGCGAGAACCAGTTGCTGGCCGACGCCGGCTACGCGGTGCTGCAGGTCAACTTCCGCGGCTCGGGCAACTACGGCCGTGCACATACCCAGGCCGCTGCCCGGCAATGGGGCCGCGCGATGCAGGACGATGTGACCGACGCCACCCGCTGGGCGATCAGCCAAGGCATCGCCGACAGCGCACGCATCTGCATCTACGGTGCCAGCTACGGTGCGTACTCGGCCATGATGGGCGCTGTGCGCGAGCCGGGGCTGTACCGCTGCGCGGCAGGCTATGTGGGGGTGTACGACCTGCCGTTGATGTTCAAACGCGGCGATATCCAGGATCGCGCCTCCGGCGTGACCTATCTGCAGGAGTGGCTGGGTGATCCGGCCACGCTGGCGGCGGTGTCGCCGGTGAATCTTGCGGCGAGCATCAAGGTGCCCGTGCTGCTGGCCGCTGGTCGCGAAGATCTGCGTGCCCCGGTGCAGCACACCGAACGCATGGAAGCGGCATTGAAGCAGGCCGGCGTGCCCGTGGAAGCGCTGTATTACCCGCGCGAGGGCCATGGCCTGTACGCCGAGGCCAATCAGCGCGACTACTACAGCCGATTGCTTGCCTTCCTGTCACGCAGCCTTGGCGGTAGCACGGCTGCCGCCGCGACGTCTTCCGACAAGGGCAAGGCGCCCTGAAACAGACGCGGCGGCGACCGAAGTGGTGGCCGCCGCGGCATCCTGCCGCCGGGCGTTATTTCACCCCATGCATCATCCGCTTCAACAGCGGCGCAGCGATGAAGGCCAGCAACGCGCAGCCCAGGCCGATCCACATCAGCAGCCAGAACAGGTGCGCATAGGCACCGGCCGCCGCGGCCATGTCCAGCGTTTCGCCTTCGGGCACGTCGATCGCCGCCAGCTTGCCGAACAGCGCGGCCAGTGTTTCGGAGAAGGCCGTCGCCAGGAACCAGGTGCCCATCATCAGGCTCATCACCCGTGGCACCGCCAGCTGGGTGACCGCCGACAGGCCGACCGGCGACAGGCACATCTCGCCGCTGGCCAGCAGGAAGTAGGCCAGCACCAGCCACCAGACGCTGGCCATCTCGCCGGTGGCACCAACGTGCTGCGCGGCCAGCGCCAGCGGTACGAACGACAACGCACCGATCACCAGGCCCCAGGCCGACTTCACCGGCTTGCCCGGTTCCCAGCCACGGCGGTCCATCCAGGTCCACAACGCGGCGAAGGCCGGCGCCAGCAGCACCAGGAACAGACCGCCGAGGTAGGTCAGCGAACCGGCGGTCTGCGGGATCACCAGGCAGTCGCGCACCAGCAGCACCAGCATCAGCGCGACGATGGCGATGAAGAACGTGCGCGGCGCGGACGAGCCGGGGCGACGCTCGGACAGGCGCGCGCTGACCACGAAGCCCAGCGGTGCCAGCAGCAGCGAGAGGATCGACCACGGAAGCGGTGAGCCTTCGCGGATCACCAACGCCGGCACGATGTCCTTGGTCAGCAGGCGGTCGGTGAAGGTCACCCACGAACCATACGACTGCTCGTACATCGTGAAGAACACCAGCGCCATGAAGATCAGCACCATCAGCGCGACCATCTGCTGGCGCTGCACCGGCGTGCACTGGGTGCCGGTGAACCACGCGAACCAGACCAGCACGCCGCCCAACACCACCAGCATCAGCATCAGTGCCAGGCTGATTTCACCGCCAAGCGCGAAGGCACCGTTGCCGGCCGCCCACATCAGCCAGGCCACCGGCAGCACGCCGATCACCGCGCACAGGTAGATCAGCCATTCGCGCGGCAGGCCCAGCACCTTCTGCTTCAAGGTCGCCGGTTGCGGCGGCTCGGCGTGGCCCTGCAGGTATTTCTGGCCCCACAGGAACATCGCCAGGCCGGCCAGCATGCCGATGCCGGCCGCACCGAAGCCGTACTTCCAACCGTAGACCTCGCCCAGGAAACCGCACACCAGCGAAGAGAACAGGGCGCCCAGGTTGATGCCGGCATAGAACAGCGAGAAGCCCGAATCGCGGCGCGGATCGTCCTGCGGATAGAGCTTGCCGACGATGGTGGAGATGTTCGGCTTGAGGAAGCCGACGCCCATGATGATCAGCGCCAGCGACAGGTAGGTCACGGCCAATGCCGAGGTGTCGCGCACTACTTCGCCATTGACCCGGTATGCGGCGTGGCCCTCGAAGGCCATGCCGAGGTGGCCGAGCACCAGCAGGATGCCGCCGAACAGCACCGCCCGGCGCATGCCCAGCCAGCGGTCGGCCAACATGCCGCCGAACACCGGGATGCAGTACACCAGCCCGCCGTAGGCGCCGAGCAGGTCCAGCCCGGCCTTGTCGCCGAACAGGTGGTACTTGGTGAGGTACAGCAGCAGCAGCGCCTTCATGCCGTAGAAGGAGAAGCGCTCCCACATTTCGGTGAAGAAGCAGACGTAGACGCCCTTGGGATGGCCCAGGAAGTCGTCGGAAGCGATAGCAGTGGAATTCATCGCGGAATTATAGGCGTGCGCTGCAGGCCGCGCCGGGCAGCACCGGGCCATGCCCGGCGGTCCTGCGCAACGCCGGGCATGGCCCGGCGCTACCGTTCACAGGTACCGCAGCCAGGCCAGGTCGCGTCGGCGCGCCTTGAACCGCGCGAACGCCCGCGTCGGCGGGTACAGCACCACCGCCAATGCACAGGCCACCAGCAGCAGGCCGGCCACCGAGTCCAGTGCATACAGGCAACCGTGGGTCGGGCCCCAGGTCTTCAGGGCCGCCAGGTACAGCAGCTTCAGCACGTACAGGTGCAGCAGATGGAAGAACATCGGCGCTGCGCCGATATCGGCCAGCGGCTGCAGCGCACGCGCCAGCGGCGGCCACTCGTACAGCCGCAACAGCAGCAGGCCCACGCCCAGGGTCAGCAGCAGGAACTGCAGCGAGGGCGGGTACTTGGTGATGTTGAACACGCTCATCCACGTGCGCAGCGTGGTCTGCTGGTACTGCCACGGCGTGTCGCCATAGCCGTTGGCGAAGCGCAGCAGGGCGAAGGCGGCCAGTGCGCCCAGCACGGACCACAGCAGCCGCTGCCGGCGCTGCTGCGGGTCGCTGCCGGCAGCGAACCACGGCGCCATCAGGTAGCCCAGCGCGATCACCCCGATCCACGGCAGCACGGGATAGGAGGTACGCAGGCTCAACGGCCCAGCCTCGATCCAGTCGCGCTGGTGCAGCACCTTCCACAGCACCGCCAGGGCGCCGTCGCCCTGCACCCGTACGCCGTCCAGCAGGTTGTGGCCGACCACCAGCGTCACCGCCAGAACGGCCAGCAGCGGCCGCGGCAGCCACAGCAGGCCGGCCAGCGCGATCATGCTCAGGCCGATCGCCCATATCACCTGCAGGTACACCGTCTCCGGCGGCCACTGGAAGGTCCAGGCGACGTTGACCAGGGTCAGTTCCAGCACCACCAGGAACAGGCCGCGCTTGAGCAGGAAAGCCGCAATGGCACGGCGCGGATCGGCATGGCGCTGGCCGTACAGCCAGGCCGACAGGCCGGTCAGCAGCACGAACACCGGCGCGCACAGGTGGGCCAGCAGGCGGCAGGCGAACAGGGCAGGGGACACGGTTGCCGCGTCCATCGGATCGCTGACCTGATGCTGCAGGAAGAACGTCTCGCGCACGTGGTCGAGCAGCATCAGCAGCATCACGGTGCCGCGCAGCTGGTCGATGGAGGCCAGCCGGGAGGAGGGGAAGGAGGACATGCGGTGGGTGGGTACAGGTCAACCGAAAGTTATAACATATCGTTTACAAGGTGCCCACTCGGGCTTTGCCGCATTAGTTGGCTGGGGGTGCCGCTGCGGGCCCGTGCCTGTTCCAGCTGCAACCCTCATCCTTTGGCACGCTGGACTTGCTGCCCCCTGAACGCTAGCGTGACAGGGATTTTTTGCCAGCAGGGGCTTTCATGAACCATGACGCTGCGCCCAAGCAGCTCACTTTCCGCGCGGTGGTCCTGGCCATCGTGCTGGCGGTGGTGCTGTCGGCCGCAAACGCCTACCTCGGTCTGTTCGCAGGCCTGACCATCGCCACCGCGATTCCCGCCGCGGTCATTTCCATGGGCGTGCTGCGCCTGCTGGGGGGCGGTTCGATACTTGAGAACAACATCGTGCAGACCGGCGCTTCGGCCGGTTCGTCGATCGCCGCCGGTGTGATCTTCACCATCCCCGCGCTGGTGATCATGGGCTACTGGCCGGACTTCAAGTACTGGTGGGTGCTGGGCATCGCCGGTCTCGGTGGCCTGCTGGGCGTGCTGTTCTCGGTGCCGCTGCGCCGTTCGATGATCGTCGAAGATCCGCTTCCGTTCCCGGAAGGCAAGGCTGCGGCCGAAGTGCTCAAGGCCGGTGAGAACCCCGGCCCGGGCCTGAAGATCCTCGGCCTGTCGGCGGTGATCGGTGCGTTCGTGAAGCTGGCCGCGGAAAGCGGCATGCGCCTGATCCCAGACGCCTGGGCCACCTCGGCCTATGTCGGCAGCTCCAAGGTCACCGCCTTCATCGGCACCAACCTGTCGCCCGCACTGCTGGGCGTGGGCTACATCGTCGGCCTCAACGTCGGCATCGTGGTGGTGTCCGGCTCGATCCTGACCTGGCACATCGCCATCCCGATCTACCAGGCGTTCTTCATGAACACCGATCCGGCGCTGGCCGCCTCGATCGCCACCGCCTCGTCCACCGAAGCGGCGTTCGCCATCTGGGGTGCGAAGATGCGCTACCTCGGTGTCGGCGCGATGCTGATCGGCGGCATCTGGACCCTGATCTCGCTGCGCAAGTCGCTGCTCAACGGCGTCAAGAGTGGCTTTGCGGCCGCGCGCAAGAGCGGTGGCCCGGTGCTGGCGCACACCGAGCGCGACCTGCCGATGAAGTGGATGCTGGTGGCGCTGGTGGTGTTCACCCTGCCGCTGCTGGCGCTGTACCAAGCCATCGTCGGCCAGTGGCACGTGTCGATCCCGATGACCCTCATCATGATCGTCGCCGGCTTCCTGTTCGTTTCGGTGTCGGCCTACCTGGCCGGCCTGATCGGTTCGTCCAACAACCCGGTCTCGGGCATCACCATCTCCACCATCCTGTTCGCTTCGGCGGTGCTGGTGCTGCTGCTGGGCAAGGATGGCCTGCAGCCGGTCGGTGCCTTCGGTGCGCCGCTGGGTGCGGTGGCCGCGATCATGATCGGCGCGGTGGTGTGCTGTGCCGCCGCCGTCGGTGGCGACAACCTGCAGGACCTCAAGGCCGGCTACATCGTCGGCGCCACCCCGTGGAAGCAGCAGCTGATGCTGGGCATCGGCGCGTTCTCGTGCGCGCTGATCATGGCCCCGGTGCTGAACCTGCTGGCCACCGCCTACGGCATCGGCGTCAAGTCCGAGCTGCACCCGAATGCGCTGGCCGCACCGCAGGCCAACCTGATGGCGTCGGTGGCCAAGGGCCTGTTCGGTGGCGAGCTGCCGTGGACCTTCATCGGCATCGGTGCCGTGGTCGGTGCCGCCATCATCGCGTTCGACAGCTGGCTGAAGTCGCGCAACTCGCGTTTCCGCGTGCCGGTGCTGGCCGCGGCGATCGGCATCTACCTGCCGCTGGAACTGATGGTGCCGATCTTCCTCGGTGGCCTGATCTCCTATCTGGTCGAACGCTTCCACAAGGTGCGCGCCGATGACGAAGAGGGCCGCGACCGCGTGCACAAGCCGGGCGTGCTGTTCGCTGCCGGCCTGATCACCGGTGAGGCGCTGATGGGTATCGCCATCGCCGTGCCGATCGTGGTCAGCAGCCGTGCCGACGTGCTGGCCGTGCCGTTCCACCTGCCGGCCGCGCAGTGGATCGGCCTGGCCGTGCTGTTCCTGGTCGGCTGGCTGATCTACCGCACCGGCAAGCGCGCCGTGGCGTAAGGGATGGGGGAGTGCCGGCCAGCGGCCGGCACTACCGGTGTCCCAAGCAAACCGCGCTACGGCGCGGTTTGCTTTTTCTGGCGGCAGCTCAGCCACGGCCATGACCGATGGCCTTGGCAGGCCCGGCCGCGCAGGCCTACCATCGGTTTTTTGCCGTCCTGCGGAGACCCCGATGAAACTGCGTCATGCCCTGTTGCCACTGAGCCTGCTGGCTGCCCTGCCCAGCGTCGCCGCTGCCCGTGGCCTGGAAGTCCGCGACATGGTGGCCATGGACCGCGTCTCCGCGCCGGTATTGACCGCCGACGGCGGCACCGTGGTGTTCGCCAAGCGCAGCACCGATGCCAACCTCAAGGCCAGCACCGCACTGTTCGCGCGCAACCTGCGCACCCGCGACGCGGCACCGCCGAAGCAGATCACGCCGTCTGGCTGGAACGTCAACTCCGCATCGCTGTCGGCCGATGGCCAGACCGTGTACTTCCTCAGCGCCAAGAACGGCAGCCAGCAGCTGTACGCACAGCCGATCAGTGGCGGCGCCCCGCGCCAGCTGACCGACTTCCCGGTGGACGTGGACAGCTACCACGTGTCGCCGCAGGACGACCGCGTGCTGTTCAGCGCCGGCGTGTTCCAGGCCTGTGCCTCGGACCTGGCCTGCACCGAAAAGAAGCTGAAGGACGTGGAAGGCGCCAAGGCCAGCGGCAAGGTCTTCGATTCGCTGTTCGTGCGCCACTGGGATACCTGGAACGACGGCCGCCGCAACACCCTGTTCGTCGCCCCGTTGCCGGCAGCCAAGGCCGGTGCGGTCAAGGGCGCTTCGGCGCTGAGCGCGACCATCGACGGCGACGCTCCGTCCAAGCCGTTCGGTGGCAATGACGATTTCGCCTGGTCGCCGGATGGCAGCAGCGTGGTCGCCAGCATCCGCGTGGCCGGCAAGCAGGAGCCGTGGTCGACCAACTTCGACCTGTACCGCTTCGATGCCGCCGGCAAGCAGGCGCCGGTCAACCTGACCGCGTCCAACCCGGCCTGGGATGCCGGCCCGGTGTTCAGCGCCGACGGCAAGACCCTGTTCTACCGCGCGATGAAGCGCCCAGGCTTCGAGGCGGACCGCTTCGGCCTGATGGCGATGGACCTGGCCAGCGGCAAGACGCGCGAGATCGCGCCGCAGTGGGACCGTTCGGCCGGCGGCATCACCCTGTCCGCCGACGGCGCCAGCATCTACACCACCGCCGACGACCTCGGCGAACACCCGCTGTTCCAGATCGACGTGGCCAGCGGCAAGGCCACCAAGCTGATCGGCGATGGCAGCGTCACCGCCGTCGACGTGGCCGGCAACAGCGTGGCCATCACCCGCAACAGCCTGAAGAGCAACGACCAGGTGCTGGTCGGCCTGCTGCCGGCCGCTGGCGAGCCGATCGGCGCGCTGCGCGCACTGACCCCGGCCGCTGGCGAAGTGCTGAAGGATGTGAGCTTCGGCGACTACGAGCAGTTCGAGTTCAAGGGCTGGAACAACGACACCGTGCACGGCTATGTGGTCAAGCCGCACAACTACCAGGAAGGCAAGTCCTACCCGGTTGCGTTCCTGATCCATGGCGGCCCGCAGGGCAGCTTCGGCAATGGCTGGAGCTACCGCTGGAACCCGCAGACGTACGCAGGCCAGGGCTACGCTGTGGTGATGATCGACTTCCACGGCTCCACCGGTTACGGCCAGGCCTTCACCGATGCGATCAGCCAGCACTGGGGTGACCGTCCGCTGGAAGACCTGCAGAAGGGCTGGAGCGCGGCGCTGAAGAAGTACGACTTCCTCAACGGTGACAAGGCCTGCGCACTGGGTGCCAGCTACGGCGGTTTCATGGTCAACTGGATCGCCGGCAACTGGAACAGCCCGTTCAAGTGCCTGGTCAACCATGACGGTGTGTTCGACCAGCGCATGATGGGCTATGCCACCGAAGAACTGTGGTTCACCGAGTGGGAGCAGGGCGGTACCCCGTACCAGAAGGCGGCGAACTACGAGAAGTTCAACCCGGTCAACCACGTGGCTGACTGGAAGAAGCCGATCCTGGTGATCCACGGCCAGCAGGACTTCCGCATTCCGGTCGAGCAGGGCCTGGCTGCCTTCACCGCGGCCCAGCGCCAGGGCATCGAGTCGAAGTTCCTGTACTTCCCGGACGAGAACCACTGGGTGCTGAAGCCGAACAACAGCATCCTGTGGCATGACACCGTCAACGCCTGGCTGAAGCAGCACATCGGCGAGTAAGCGATACCGGCGCCGCCCTTGTGGCGGCGCCCGGCTTTCCGGTAGTGCCGGCCGCTGGCCGGCAACTGCACGTTGCGACCTACCTACATGGGGTTGCCGGCCAGCGGCCGGTACTACCAGGATGCCTGCATGCCCTCGACTGCCCTGATCCAGAACGACATCGTCGTCTTCGGCCTGATCGCCGCCACCCTTGGCGCCGTGTTCTGGACCGCTTCGCGCGAGCAGGGCCTGTGGAAGCGCTTCTATACCTTCGTGCCGGCGCTGCTGCTGTGCTATCTGCTGCCGGGCATCTACAACACGTTCGGCCTGATCGACGGGCAGAACACCAAGCTGTACAACCCGGTCGCGCGTGACATCCTGCTGCCGGCGGCGCTGATCCTGCTGACCCTGGCGGTGGACATCAAGGGCATCCTGCGGCTGGGGCCCAAGCTGGTGCTGATGTACCTGGGCGCCTCGGCCAGCATCATGCTGGGTGCGGTGGTCGCGTTCCTGGTCATGCGTGCCATCCATCCGGACACCGTCGCCGGCGATACCTGGGCCGGCATGGCGGCGCTGGCCGGCAGCTGGATCGGCGGCGGTGCCAACATGCTGGCCATGCGCGAAGTGTTCGATGTCAACGCGACCACGTTCGGCCAGTTCGCGGTGGTCGATGTGGGTGTCGGCTACGTGTGGATGGCGGCGTTGATCTTCATGGCTGGGCGCGCGGCGAAGATCGATGCACGCAGCGGTGCCGATACCTCCGCCATCGACGAGCTGAAGGAGCGCATCGCACGCTTCCAGGCCGAGCATGAGCGCATTCCCAGCCTGACCGATCTGATGCTGATCGTGGCCGTGGCCTTCGGTGGCGTCGGCCTGGCCCACGCCATCGGCGCGCCGCTGGCGGCTTGGTTCAAGGTCCACGTCAGCTGGGCATCGCAGTTCAGCCTGGACGCGCCGTTCGTGTGGGTGGTGGTGCTGTCGACCACGCTCGGCCTGGGCCTCAGCTTCACCCGTGCACGTACGCTGGAAGGCGCGGGCGCCTCGCGCCTGGGCTCGCTGCTGCTGTACTTCCTGATCGCCTGCATCGGCATGCAGATGGATCTGCTGGCGTTGCTGGATCGCCCGTGGCTGTTCCTGCTCGGCATCATCTGGATCAGCGTGCACATCGTGCTGCTGTGGTGCCTGGGCAAGCTGTTGAAGGTGCCGTTCTTCTACTTCGCCATCGGTTCGCAGTCGAACATCGGCGGCCCGGCCTCTGCACCGGTGGTGGCCGCTGCGTTCCATCCGGCGTTGGCGCCGGTAGGCGTGCTGCTGGGCACGATGGGCTATGCCACCGGCACCTATCTGGCGTATGTGGTCGGCATCACCCTGCGCGCGCTGGCCACGTGACCCACGGTGGCGCCGGGCCATGCCCGGCGAACCGCATCGCGGCGGCAGATGTGCATGCCGCCGGGCATGGCCCGGCGCTACCGACGCGTTACGCCACCGGCAAGCCGCGTTCGATCAGCCACGCCTTTGCGTCTTCGGCGTCCTGTTCAAACCACGCCTTCGTCGACCCCAATCGATACGTATACCCCCACGCATCCATGTCGGCCATCAGCCGCTCACTGCCGACACCGGGCAGGTGCCCGGCCAGCACGATCTGCAGGTAGCAGGTGGCGTCTTCTTCGGGCACCGAATCGGTGGCGTCGGTATGCACCTGCGCGCGCCGCTCCGGTGGCAGCACGATCAGGTGGCAGGCTTCGTGCAGCATCGAATGCACCGGCGTGTCATCGCGCACGTAGACGTCGCTGGCGATGATGCCCGCCTCGGGCTCGCCCCAGTAACTGCCCGGGATCGGCTCGCCGGCCGCAACGTGATGCAGGCGCAGCTCATGTGCAGCGAGCAGGCGCTGGGCATCGGCGAAGGCGATGTCGCCGACGCGGGTAACGTTCGGTTCGGGCGTGGTATCAGTCATGCGGGTCAGGCAGCCCCGCCCATGCAGGCACGGGCGGGGCAGGGGGGTCAGGGTTTGTCCGGGCCTTCAGGCAGCGCCACGGAGATGTCCAGCACGTCGTGCTGGCCATCCTTGACCAGGTCCACCTTCACTGCATCGACGTCGATGTTGACGTACTTCTTGATCACTTCCAGCAGCTCGCGCTGCAGCAGCGGCAGGTAGTCGGGACCGCCACGGTGGCTGCGCTCCTGCGCGATGATGATCTGCAGGCGGTTCTTGGCGGTTTCGGCGGTGGTCTTCTTCGCTTTGAGGAAATCAAACAGGCCCATGCTTACCCTCCGAACAGCTTGCTGAAGAAGCCCTTCTTCTCGACGTTGGTGAAGCGCATCGGGCGTTCTTCGCCGAGGATGCGTGCGACGGCGTCGTCATAGGCCTGGCCGGCAGCGGATTCGCCATCCAGGATGACCGGCTCGCCCTTGTTGGAGGCATTGAGCACGTCGCCCGATTCGGGGATCACGCCGATCGCCTTCAGGCCAAGGACCTCCTCGACGTCGGCGATGCTGAGCATCTCGCCGCTTTCCACGCGCACCGGGGTGTAGCGGGTCAGCAGCAGGAAGGCCGGCACGTCCTGGCCGGATTCGGCCTTGTGGGTCTTCGAATCGAGCAGGCCGATGATGCGGTCCGAGTCGCGTACCGAGGACACTTCCGGGTTCACCACCACCACCGCACGGTCGGCGAAGTACATCGCCAGGAAGGCGCCCTTCTCGATGCCGGCCGGGGAGTCGCAGATGATGTAGTCGAAGCCGTCGGCGGCCAGGTCCTTCAGGACCTTGCCCACGCCTTCCTGGGTCAGTGCATCCTTGTCGCGCGTCTGCGAGGCAGCCAGCACGAACAGGTTGTCGAAGCGCTTGTCCTTGATCAGGGCCTGCTTGAGGGTGGCTTCGCCGTGCACGACATTCACGAAGTCGTACACCACGCGGCGTTCGCAGCCCATGATCAGGTCGAGGTTGCGCAGGCCGACGTCGAAGTCGATCACCGCCACCTTCTTGCCACGCCTTGCCAGGCCGCAGGCCAGGCTTGCGCTGGAAGTGGTCTTGCCGACGCCGCCCTTGCCGGAGGTGACTACGATGATTTCAGCCAAAGGACTTCTCCTGATGATTCTGTTTGAGGTGCTGCATCAGTCCAGCGCAGCGATCTTGATCTGGTCCTGTTCCAGCCACACCTGCACGGCTTTGCCGCGCAGGGTTTCCGGTACATCGTCCAGTACCTTGTAGTGGCCTGCAATGGCGACCAGTTCCGCATGGAAATCACGGCAGAAAATGCGTGCCGCGGTGTTGCCCTGGGCCCCTGCCAGCGCACGGCCGCGCAGGGTTCCGTAGATATGGATGCTGCCATCGGCGATGACCTCGGCGCCGGCGCCGACGGTGGCCATCACGGTCAGGTCGCAGTTTTCCGCATACAGCTGCTGCCCCGAACGCACGTTGCCCAGCTGCATGCGGCCCGGCTGTGGCGCGGCGGCATCGGCAGCCTTGCCCATCGGCGTGGCCGGAGCCGGAGCCGGCGCGGCCTTCGCTTCGGCGCGTGCGGCACGGCGCGGCTCCGGTGCGGCTGCCGGCGGCGGGGCGGGTTCTGCCTCGGCGCGCTCGTACTGGGCGCGGAACTTGGCCAGCAGCGGCAGGCCGAGCTGCTGCGAGAGCAGGTCGACCGCACTGGTGCCATAGGCCAATGCCACCGGCAGTACGCCAGCACCGCGCAGGCCATCGACCAGCGCCTGCGCCGTTGCCACGTCGGGCACCTGGCTGAGGCCGCCGAAGTCCAGGATCACCGCTGCACGGCCGAACAGCTTCGGTGCACGGCTTACCCGTTCCTGCATTTCCTGCACGAGGCGTTCAACATCGAGGGTGCGGATGCGCAGGTTGGCGATGCCCACCTGGCCGATCTTCAGTTCACCGGCCTGTTCGTAATCGAAATTCACTGCCACGCTCAGGTCCCCGTCGACCGCTGTGCCTGCGCCGGCAGCTGCCGGTCGCGCGCCCATGCAACATCAGGCAGCTTGCCGCCATAGGTTTCATTCACCCACGGGAAGCTGCACAGTTCCTTGGCCAGCATGCTGGCGCGCACGTCCACCTGCGGCATGGTGTTCTGGCCCAGCTCGCGGAAGCCGAAGCTGCCGTGGAACAGCAGGGCGGCATCGGCGCCATGGTCCAGGAACACTTCACAGGTCATCTGCGGGTAGCGCAGCTCGGCGAAGCTCTGGGCGTCGGCATAGAACGCACGGCCGACGCCACCACCGCGACGGCGGCTGGCGACCACGATGCGGTCGATATAGAAGAAGGGGGTGTCCAGGTGCTGCTTGAACCAGGCGAAATTGCTGCTGTCGTGCTGGCTGTCGCTGCCGAAGCCGATCAGGAAGCCGGCCAGGTTGCCGTCGCGCTCGGCGACGCGGAAATATTCAGCGGTTGCATAGAACAGGCGCAGGCGCTCTGCATCCAGGGGAAGGATGGCCAGGCCAGCATTGTTGTTCAAAGCCAGGACGGAATCGAGCTCGTGCTCGCGCACGTCGCGGATGACAATCGACATTGTGACTCCGTGGGGTAACGCGGTTGGTCCCATGTACGGACCCTGCGCATGATTATTGCATGCCCGGGGTGGGCTGCGGCATGAACAGGGGACCGCACCGAACATGACTTTATGCCCTTGGGCCCTGACGCGCACAGGCTACGATGGGCCATGCTGGCCCGACTCAACCACAATGCGATGCTGCGCTACTCCGGGTTGTTCACCTGGGGCACCGTCGGCCTTTGGCTTGCGATCTACCTGATCGATCCGGTGTCGCTGACACTGGAAAGCCTGGACGGCGAGGCCGGCTTCCGGATCATTCCCTGGGCCTCGGCCTACCTGGCCTTCGGCTTCGTGTACTGGGTGCTGACGCGCTCGCTGGGCGAAAGCCGGCCCGGCTTCTTCGACCATGCCGCGCTGATCCTGCTGACGGCCTGCGCGATCGGCGTGAGCTATTTCTCCGGCACCGCACTGGGCAGCATCCTGCTGATGGTGGTGGCCGGCCTGCTGCCCTGGCTGCTGGGCCCGCGCATCGGCGTGGTGTGGCTGGTGGCCAGCAACCTGGCCGTGTTGCCGGTCTACATCCAGCCGCTGGGCTTCCCGCCGGTCATCGCCGTGCTGCAGGCCGTCGGCTACATGGGTTTTTCCAGCTTCGTGTTCGTGATCGCGCTGGTGGCCCGCCGCCAGGCCGAGGCGCGTGAGGAGCAGCGCCGCCTGAACGCCGAGCTGCGCGCCACGCGTGCGCTGCTGGCCGAAAGCGCGCGGGTGAACGAGCGCACCCGCATTTCGCGCGAACTGCATGATCTGCTGGGCCACCAGCTGACCGCGTTGACCCTGAATCTGGAAGTGGCCGGCCACCTCGCCGAGGGCCAGGCGCTGGAGCACGTGAAGCGCTCGCATGCCCTGGCCAAGCTGCTGCTGGGCAACGTGCGCGAGGTGGTCAGCCAGCTGCGCGAGACCGGCGCCATCGACCTGGCCGCTGCGCTGCGTCCGCTGACCGAGCACGTGCCGTCGCTGGACATCCAGCTGGAGATCGAGGAGCCGCTGAACGTGGAAGACCCGCAGCGGGCCCACGTACTGCTGCGCTGCACCCAGGAGATCATCACCAACACGGTGCGCCATGCCGGCGCCCGCCACCTGTGGTTGCGGGTGTACCGTGAGGTCCCGGACCAGGTCGTGGTGGAAGCCCGCGACGACGGCGTCGGGGCGGAAACGGTCAATGTGGGCAATGGTTTGCGCGGCATGCGCGAACGCCTGCAACAATGTGGAGGCCAGCTGCAGGTGGAAACCCGCCCCGGCGAAGGCTTCCGGCTGCGGGCGACGGTACCGGCAACGGTGCTGGCGGCCCTTACCCAGGTTCCTGAAGGAGTGCGTTGATGATTCGCGTCTGCCTGGTCGACGACCAAACCCTGGTGCGGCAGGGGATCCGCTCGCTGCTGGCGCTCGACGACGGCATCGAAGTGGTGGCCGAGGCCGCCGATGGCCGCCAGGCGGTCGAGCTGATCCCGCAGATCCGCCCGGACGTGGTCCTGATGGACATGCGCATGCCGGTGATGTCCGGGCTGGAGGCGCTGCAGGTGCTGTCACGGCAGGAACAGCTGCCGCCGACCATCATCCTGACCACCTTCGACGATGACCAGCTGGTGCTGGCCGGGCTCAAGGCCGGGGCCAAGGGCTACCTGCTCAAGGACGTGACCCTGGCGCAGCTGGTCGGGGCGATCCGCACGGTGGCCGATGGCGGTTCACTGGTGCAGCCGGCGGTGACCCAGCGGCTGCTGTCCGGGCTGGAGCACATGCGCAACGACTTCGTCAGCCTGGACCGGCCCGACCCGCTGACCGACCGTGAGACCGAGATCCTGCGGCTGATGGCCAGCGGTTTCTCCAACAAGGAGATCGCCAATTCGCTGGGGGTCGCCGAGGGCACGATCAAGAACCATGTGTCCAACATCCTTTCCAAACTGGGCGTACGTGACCGTACGCGTGCAGTCCTGAAAGCGTTTGAACTCCAGTTGGTGTGAGGAAAATCCTTTAGCGACAAAGACTTGGCACGTAGTCTGGGCCCGGATTCAGGGTTGCCCCCCACTTGCCCCCTACATGCCGGGTACGCGGATGCGTTACCCTTCGAATTCTTTGTGCATACAAATGCGCAGCCGGCACGGAAACCGGTGCGCCAATCCCGATAACCAATGCCCGCGAAGCCTGCTAGGATTGGCGCTTCGCTTCAATCAACCCGGCCGTGGGATCGGCCCCGGAGACTCTCTGAATGACCCGTATTATCGAGTTCCTGATCGCCTTGGGGATCGTGGCTGGCCTGTTCGTCATCATTGGCGTCTGTCTGCCGGGCGAGCGTCACATCACCGAAAGCATCGAGACCAACCGCAAGATGACGATCGTGTACGACACGGTCAGCAGTCTGCGCCGCTTCAAGGACTGGAACCCGCTGGTACTGCGCGATCCCGCCGTTGAACTGAAGCTGTCCGGCCCGGCCTCCGGCGTCGGTGCCACTCTCGACTACACCTCCAAGGACCTGGGCACCGGTTCCTGGAAGGTGACCGAAGCCGAAGAGAACAAGCGTGTTGTGATCGCCGTCGACGATGCCTCCAAGGGTCACGACAAGGTCACCACCTTCACCCTGGAGCCGACCGGCAAGGGCGGTCGCAACGTCAAGATCACCCAGGACTACTCGGTGAAGTATGGCTTCGACCTGTTCGGTCGCTACGCAGGCCTGTATGTCAGCCGCCAGATCGGCGATGACATCAAGATGGGTCTGTCGCGCCTGGCGAACATGCTGGCCACCGTGCCGAATGTCGACTACCGCACTTCCGAAGCTCCGCTGACCGATCTGGGCATCGTCGATGTCCCGGCCGAAGACCTGCTGGTCGTCACCGCCGGTAATGTTGACCGTGGCCAGGATTCCATCACCAAGTCCATCAAGGACAACCAGGAGTGGATCAAGCGCGTGATCGAGGCCAATGGCCTGGAAGCCGTCGGTCCGCTGCGTATCATCACCACCGATTTCGGTGCTGAGAAGTACGCCTTCGACATCGCCCAGCCGGTGAAGAAGAAGGGTGCCGAAGGCGTGCCGGCCGAACAGCTGACCGTCAAGATCGACGGTGGCGCTCCGGTCAAGTACGTCCGCGTTGCTCCGCACCGTTCGGCGCATGCGGCCTACACCGGTCACATGGCAGGCCTGGACGTTGCCCGCAGCGCCCTGCGCGCCTGGGCCGTGACCTCGGGTAACGAAGTCATCGACCGTCCGTACGAAACCTGGAAGGACGGCGTGGACAAGTCGTTCACCCCGGAAGCGACGTACGACATCTACTGGGCCGTCAAGTAAGCCTCGGCTGACCCATGTAGTGCTGGACACGAAAACGCGCCGCTTCCTGCGGCGCGTTTTTTTTCATCCCGAGCCCGGTGTCGGGCATTGCGCAAGGAGCTGTCATGTTCAATTCCGAACGACGCGCGCGTAAACCGTCGTTGCTGGCCTGCCTGGGGGCGCTGCTGGCAGCGGCCTCGATCGGTCTCTCGGCCTATGCCGCGCATGGCGTGTCCGATCCGCTGGCGCAGCAGCACCTGAACATGGCGGCGTTGTACGCCTTTGCCCACGGAGCGGTACTGGCCGCCCTCGGCCCCCGCGCGCAGGGCGCGATCGCGCATCTGGCGTTGTACGTGTTGCTGCTGGGCGTGCTGCTGTTCTCCGGCAGCCTGGTGGGCGGTGCGCTGTGGCAGTGGCCGACCCGGCTGGCGCCGGTAGGTGGCACCACGCTGATGGCCGGGTGGGTACTGCTGGCGATCAACGCGCTGCGGCGCTAGCCGCAACGCCCAAGCACTGGTAGCGCCGGGCCACGCCCGAGGTCGAGCGCAGCGACCCACGTCTGCCTTTGCTTTTTTGTTTGTTCAATTCCGTGGCGGACGCACGCGGAAACTGTCCGTGGCCGGGAGGATGGGCGGCGCAGGGGCGTAAGCGCCATGGATGGCGCGCCCGAGCTTACATGGACGTACTTGCAGCGGCCCCTGCGCCGCCCACCCTCCTGGCCAGCCCGAGGACCGCAGTCGAGCAGCTGCCACGAGGGGCTCAGCCGTTGGCCGGTTTCCAGCACCAGTGCCACGGTTCGTAGACGATCCCATGCGGGTTGTCGCGCGGATAGCTCAGATGGAACCCGTGCGCCGCGGCATTGGCCTGCAGCCACGCAAACGCAGCGGTCGCCTCGAAGGTCTCCTCTGCCGGCGCATCCCCCGGTGTGCCGATGTCCAGCGCGTGACCACTGTGGTGTTCGCTGAAGCCAGGGGCGGCATTGACCTTCAGGATCTGCGGCACGCTCTGCCCGCGCGCCAGCTTGCGTTCGAAAATGCCGAGCTGATACGCATGGCTGCGGAAGCCGGAGATCGCGTCCAGTGCAACTCCATCCCGGGCGGCATGCAGGCGCATCCGTCGCCAGCCCTGCGCGGCACCGCGGCGCAGCCACAACGGGCGGGCAAAGCGATCACGTCCGGCCAAGTGCAGCGCGCACGGCTCGGCTTCCAGTGCCAGCCCGCTGTCGTGCGCATAGCGCTGTGCATCCAGGCCCAGCTGCTGCAGGCGCTGCTGCAGGCCAACCAGCGGCAGCCACTGGTCTTCCAGTGCAGCGCCGAACGGTCGTGACCGTGCGCCATCCAGCAGGGCCAGCGCGTCCTCCACGCCGGGCTCGCGTGGCAGGCGCGGCACCAGCGAGTGCACACCGTGCGCCAGTACTGCCGCCAGGTAGCGGCCATCGCGCTTGCGCCGTAGTACCCATTGCGCGCGGGCCAGCAGGCGGGCGTCGAGATTGCTGCGCGCGCGCAGCAGCGGCGCAGGCCACACTTCGACGGTCTCGGTATTGATCAACAGCGGAGTGCTACGGTGCATCGATCCAGCTTACTGCCGTGGCGCCGTGGCGGCCACCTTGCGCAGTGCCTCGAGCAGGGCCTGCGGGCGCTCCAGGCTGAGCAGCAGGGTGCTGCCGCCGTGCACCGGAATCACCAGCGTGCGTGCGCGGTCGGTGACCAGGGCAAAGCCCTTGCCGCCGCCCTGCAGGCGGAAGTGCCCGGAATAGAAGCCGGGCATGCTGTAGCCGTTGGTCTTGAAACGGATGCCATAGCGGCGATCACGGCTCAGGTCGACCACCTCGGCCTGGTCCAGCAGCAGGTCGGCCACCGGCGTGCGGCGACGGTACAAGGTTGAACGCACGTCCAGCACGTTGCCTGCCAGCTCCACCCGGCGACGGAAGAACGCCCAGCCCAGGCCGATGCCCATCAGCACGATCACCGCCAGGCTCCATGCCGCGCTGCCGCCCATCAGGAAGAACGGCGGCGACAGGGTGACCTCCATCCAGGGAGCCTCGCTGCGATTGTCGTGCAGCTGTGCCCACATGCCCACGCCCAGTACCGCCAGCAGTGGCAGCAGCACCCACAGCACCCGCAGCGAAGAACTCTCGGCAACCTCGAACGGGCGTGCATCACTGCCGCTCATCGCTGCGCCTCCACCCAACGCGCAACGTCATCGATCAGCTGCCCATCCACGTGGCCCGGCTGCGCGTATTCCTTCAATGAACTGGGGCCGCTGCCGGCGATGCCGATGTGGTTGAGGGCAGGGTAGGCCTTCCATTGCACGTCCCGGCGATCGGCCAGGGCTTTTTTCCACAGTGCCCAATCCGTTTCCGGTATCTGGAAGTCACGGCCCCCGTGCAGCATCAGCAGTGGTTTTTTCAGCGCAACCGCGTCGCCGCGTGCGTTCACCGCTTCGATGCTTTTCCAGAACGTCTGCGGCGTGCCCAGTGGCAGTTCGCTGGCGGGTGCAGGCGCGTTGCTGCGGGCCGCGGCGATCTGCGCGTCGAGCTTGTCCAGGAACGCTTGTTCCGGGGCGCTGATCGAGCCGTCCAGCGACAGCAGGTAGCGGTTCTGCTCCGGCAGCAGTTCAAGCAATGTGCGCGCCGGCGCGGCCCACAGGATCGCGCCGCGCGCCTGTGGCCAGCGGCTGGCGATGCGCGGGGCGAGCATGCCGCCCTGGCTGTGGCCGAGCACGAAGATCCGCTTGCCGTCGATGCGTGGGTCCGCCGCCAACGCGCTCAACGCGGCGATGGCATCGTCGGTGGTCTCGTCATCAACGTTGAAGGTGCCGCTCTGGAAGTCCTGGGGACGGGCATGGGTGCGCTTGTCGTAGCGCAGCACGGCGATGCCCTGTGCGGCCAGGCCGCGGGCGATGTCCAGGAACGGGCGGTTGCCACCGATGGTTTCGTCGCGATCCTGTGGGCCGGAGCCGTGCACCAGCACTACGGCCGGGAAAGGTCCTTTGCCCTTGGGCAGGGACAACGTGCCGGGCAGCGCACCGCGTGCCTGTGGCACGCTGAAATCGGCTTCGCTGTAGTTCGCGTCGGCCGGCGGTGGCGCTGCCTTGGCGGCCGGGGCCGGGCGCAGCAACAGGCCAGCCACTTGGTCCTGCCCGTTCACCGCCACCTGCGCGATCACCGCGCCACTGGCGAACTGCAACGGTACTTCCACCAGATGCAGGCCCTGCTGCTCACTGCTGTGCGCCGGGCCGCGCTGCTTCAGTTCACCCAGCGACTGCCACAGGCCCTGCAGCTTGTCGGCAGGCACGGCCGCGGCCATCTGCGGGGTCAGCATGGCCTCGGCATCGGCGGTGCGCCCTGCCTGCAGGTGATCGAGCAGGCGTGCTGCGACCTGCTGCGGTTCGCCAGCGGATGCACTGGCGGACAACAGGGCAAGGGAAACAGCAAGCAACGAGCGGCGTGCGCTCATGGTCACAGCTCCTTCTTGAAGACCAGCAGGGCCGGGCGCATCGGCGCCGGGACGATGATGTTGACCAGTTCCCAGCCCAGCTGGCCCTGGCGGCTCAGTTCGGCCTGGATGTCATCGGCCTTCTGCAGGCCCATCATGGATGTCTTGACCTCGACGGTCAGGTAGCTCCAGCGCTTGCTCATTCCTTGTCCTCCGGCGATGGCTTGGGTTTCGGCAGGCGGCCTGCCTTGCGCAGTGCGTCGCGCAGCACGTATTCGATCTGCGCGTTGAGGCTGCGCAGTTCATCGTCCGCCCAGCGCTGTGCGGCCGCCAGGACCTCGGCGTTGATGCGCAGCGGATAGGCTTTTTTCTCGCTCATGCAGACTCCTGGCGGGGCGGTGGGGCGCCCCGTTGCGAGGGTGGCTCAGTACAGCGAGCCGGTGTTGACGACCGGCTGCGTGCCGCGGTCCGAGCACAGCACGGTCAACAGGTTGCTGACCATGTGCGCCTTGCGCTCCTCGTCCAGCTGCACCACGCCGTTTTTCTGCAGCTCGGCCAGCGCCATCTCGACCATGCCGACCGCACCGGCGACGATGCGCGTGCGTGCGGCGATGACCGCATTGGCCTGCTGCCGCTGCAGCATCGCCTGGGCGATTTCAGCGGCGTAGGCGAGGTGGCTGATGCGCGCATCGATCACCTGCACGCCGGCATCGGCCAGGCGCTCGGCCAGTTCGTTCTTCAGGTGCTGGGAGATCTCGCTGGCATGGCTGCGCAGCGCCAGCTGGCCGTCCTCGTGCTGGTCATAAGGGTAGCTGGTGGCCATCGCGCGCAGCGCCGATTCGGACTGGATGTGCACGAAGCTCTCGTAGTCGTCCACGTTGTAGACCGCTTCGGAGGCATCGACCACCTGCCAGACGATCACCGCGGCGATCTCGATCGGGCTGCCGTCGAGCTCGTTGACCTTCAGCTTGCCGCTCTCGAAATTGCGCACGCGCTGGCTCACGCGGCGCTTGCTGAAGAAGGGATTGTTCCAGCGCAGGCCGTTGTCCTTGACGGTGCCGACGTACTCGCCGAACAGGCTGACCACCGCCGCCTGGTTGGGCTGCACGGTGTACAGACCGGCCAGCGCGACCAGCGCCAGCGCAGCGATCAGCAGGCCGGCCAGGATCAGCAGCACGTTGGGCGAGCCGGTGCTGGCCTTCGCCGCGACCCCGGCCACGAACAGGGCGCCGCCGGCGAAGGCTACGACCAGGGACCCGGCGAGCGCGCCCAGGCCGTTGAGGGAGGACAGCGACTTCTCTTTCATGGCGGTACGTCCTTGAGGGTTCGAATTGAAGATATCAAAGTGATATCACATTCGGGCTACCGTTCGTCGGCTGGGCGTGCCCAGGCACTGCGGCTGGACCGGCTAGAATGCCCACCCGCCTTCACATCGCTGCTGGAACCCCGCCATGGCCAAGCTTGGAACCCCGTTGTCCCCCTCCGCCACCCGTGTGCTGCTGCTGGGCTCGGGCGAACTTGGCAAGGAAGTGGCCATCGAACTGCAGCGACTGGGCGTGGAAGTGATCGCTGCCGACCGTTACGCCGATGCCCCGGCCATGCAGGTGGCACATCGTTCGCACGTGATCGACATGCTGGACGCGATGGCCCTGCGCCAGTTGATCGCCCAGGAGCAGCCGCACCTGGTGGTGCCCGAGATCGAGGCGATCCATACCGAGACCCTGGTGCAGCTGGAACAGGAGCAGGGCCTGCGGGTGATCCCGACCGCGCGCGCTGCGCGCCTGACCATGGACCGTGAGGGCATCCGCCGCCTGGCCGCCGAGACGCTGGGCCTGCCGACCTCGCCGTACCGCTTTGTCGACACCGAGGCCGAGTACCGCGCCGCCGTGGCGGCGATCGGCCTGCCGTGCGTGGTCAAGCCGGTGATGTCGTCCTCGGGCAAGGGCCAGAGCACGCTGCGCAGCGAGGCGGACATCGCCCCCGCGTGGGAATACGCACAGACCGGTGGCCGTGCCGGCGCTGGCCGCTGCATCGTCGAGGGTTTCATCGACTTCGATTACGAGATCACCCTGCTGACCGTACGCCACGCCGCCGGGACTTCGTTCTGCGCGCCGATCGGCCACCTGCAGAAGGAGGGCGACTATCGCGAAAGCTGGCAGCCGCAACCGATGTCGGACAAGGCGCTGGCGCGTGCCGAGGAGATCTCGCGCGCGATCACCGATGATCTCGGTGGCTGGGGGCTGTTCGGCGTCGAACTGTTCGTGAAGGGCGACGAGGTGTGGTTCAGCGAAGTATCACCGCGTCCGCACGATACCGGCCTGGTGACGCTGGTGTCGCAGGAGCTGAGCGAGTTCGCGCTGCATTCGCGGGCCATCCTCGGCCTGCCGATCCCGGTGATCCGCCAGAGTGGCCCATCGGCCTCGTGCGCGCTGCTGGCGCATGGCGAAGGCGTGCCGTACTTCAACAACGTCGCCGCTGCATTGCAGGTGCCGGACACCGCCGTGCGCCTGTTCGGCAAACCCAGCGTGCATGGCCATCGTCGCGTGGGCGTGACCCTGGCGCGCGCGGAGACCGTCGACGAAGCACGTGCCATCGCGCGTGATGCCGCCGAAGCGATCGGCGTCGAGCTGCGCTCGTAAAACGGTAGCGCCGGGCCATGCCCGGCGGCTTCCCCTAGGGCGCGCGACGCGGCCGGAAAAGCCGCCGGGCATGGCCCGGCGCTATCGGTTTATTTCACATCCACCCATACCAGGTGGTGGTCGCTGCCATCGGCGATCTTCGCTTCGGCACTCTCATTGGCCGGCCAGAACACGCCGCTGCCGAGGTACTCGAAACCGGTCGAGGGCAGCACGTAGTCCAGGCGCATGGTGCCGGACTTCGGGCCGAAATCGCCGGTGGCATGGAACGGTGCACCCTTGCGGGTGATGCCCTTGGCCGCATAGGCCAGGCTGGTCTGCTCGGCGCCGATGCTGCGTGGGGTGGGGTAGCGCAGCACGCGGGCGTTCTCGATCAGTTCGACGATCGCCTCGTGGCGGCCATCGCCATCGACCGGATCATTGTTGAGGTCGCCAAGGATGACAAAACGCGCATCCTGGGCCAGGCCGCCGCACTGGCCCTTGTCGTCGCACAGCCACGGCTTGTCACCCTTGGACAGGTATTCCTGCCACAGGCGCAGTTCGTCATGGTTGCGCGCGGCGTTGCGCTTTTCCGGGCCATCGAACACCGGCGGCGTCGGGTGCGAGACCAGCGCGTGGACCACGCCGGCCGGGGTCTTCACCGGTACATCCCAATGCGACTTCGACGACAGCCGCAGCTGCGACCAGACGGTGTCGTTGTAGAAGCTCTTGCCGGTGCGCGGATCGACCGGGCGGATCGCGCCGGGCATCGCACTCCACTTCAGCAGCTGGAAGCTGCGCACCTTGGCTTCGTCGATCGGGTAGCGCGACAGCACCAGCATGCCGTACTGGCCCGGGTGCAGGCCGTAGCCCCAGGCGTCGTTGCCGCGACCGCGGCCTTCGCCGCCGACCACGCCGTTGTTGTCCAGGTCCAGGCCACTGGGCACGCCGGTGTTCACCGGCGCCAGGTAGCGGTAGGCGAAGTGCAGCGGCTTGCCGCCACCGGGCTGGGCCACTTCCAGGTAGCGCTTCTGGAACAGGTCGGCGGCACGATGGGCGTCATCGAAGTCGAACTCGTTCAGCAGCACCAGGTCAGGGCGCGCCTGCTGCAGTACCGCGGCGATCTTGCGCGCATGTTCGCTGTCGCCTTCCAGCTCGGCGATCAGGCCGCCGGCTTCGTCCGAATACAGCGAGGTGTTGTAGGTGGCCAGGCGCAGCGCTGCAGACGGTTTTTCGGTCATCGCGGGGGACGTGGCGAAGGCGGGAGCGGCGGTGCCACAGAGCAGGGCCAGGCCGAGAATCAGGGGTTTGGCGTTCATGGGCCATATTGTGCACCTGGCCCGGTGTCAGTGGTTTGTCAGCGTCCGTCCAGTTCGTCATCGAAATCATGCCAGCGGCGGCCATCGTAGGCCTCCAGCGGGCGATAGCGCCGCTTGTAGTCCATCTTCTGGTGCTCGCGTATCCAGTAGCCCAGGTACAGGTGGGGCAGGCCCTCGCGGCGGGCCCACTCCAGCTGCTGCAGGATCGCGAACGTGCCCAGCCCGCGCGCGGCATGGGCGGGGTCGAAGAAGGTATAGACCGCCGACAGCCCGTGCTCGGTCACATCGGTTACCGCCACGCCCAGCAGCTGGCTGGGCTGCCCGTCGTGGCCGGGCAGGCGCATTTCCATGAAGCGCGTGTGCGACCAGCTGCCGATCAGGAACTGTTCGAACTCGTGCGGGCCGTGGTCGTCCATGCCGCCCTTGGCATGACGATGCACCAGGTAGCGGTGGTACAGCTCGAACAGATCCTCGCGTGGCATGGCCGCGGTGATGCGCACTTCCAGATCGGCATTGCGGGCGGCGCAGCGGCGCTGGCTGCGATCCGGGGCGAAGCGGGCCACCGGAATGCGCACGGCGACGCAGGCGTGGCAGTTCGCACAATGCGGGCGATAGACCAGGTCGCCGCTGCGTCGGAAGCCCCAGCTCAGGGCCAGCGGGTACAGCCCGCCGAGGCGACGGTCCTGCGGGTCCAGCACCAGGTCGCGTGCAACCCGGTCCGGCCAGTACCCGCAGGGGTGCTCGCCGGTCTGGAACAGTCGCAGTTCGTCGTCTCTGTCGCCGTGTCTCGCCATGGGCACAGCATAGCTCCAGCCTGTCGCAATGGCGGCGACTGTCCGCCGGATGAATGGAATGGGCGGCTGCGTCAACCGAGGTCGTGGTCAGGCGTTGTTGTCCTCCGAGGGTGAGGTGTTCACCCCGATGCCAATCCCATTTCCAGGAGTGACCCCATGATCCGTACCCCCCTGCTGCTGGCCCTGCTGCTCGGCACCTCCGCGACCGGCATTGCCTTGGCTGCCGACACCCCGGCTGCACCGGCGCAGCGTTCGGCCAAGCTGGATACCAATGGCGACGGCGTCATCGACCGCAGCGAAGCGGCGGCCAACCCGCGCCTGGCCGCAAAGTTCGACGAGCTGGACAAGAACAAGGACGGCAAGCTCTCGCGTGATGAGCTGCCGCGCTGGAAGCATGGCCGCCACGGTGGTCGCGGCGGCGAGCGCTGGGCCAAGCTGGACACGAACAAGGATGGCCGCATCAGCCGTGACGAAGCCAAGGCCGATCCGCGCCTGGCCGAGCGTTTCGACCAGCTCGACCTCAACAAGGATGGCTACCTGGACAAGGCCGACCGCGAGCTGCGCATGAAGCAGCATCGTGACGCCTGGTTCGCCGCGGCCGATACCAACAAGGATGGCCAGCTGAGCAAGGCCGAGTTCGACGCCGCCAAGGGCCCGATGCACGGTGGCCCGCGCCACGGCGGCCCCCGTGACGCCGCCGCGCCGAAGCCGCAGCGCTGATTTTCAATGCAGTGATCGACGACAACGCCGGCGCACTGCCGGCGTTGTCCGTTACAGGCGGCCGCTGAGCGTCATCGTGTAGGCCAGGGCACCGATGACGATCAGGTTCACCGCCATCATGCCGGTCAGGCCGTACATGGATTCGTACTTCCAGTTGATCCCGTTACGCCCACGCCGGGCTGCATCACGCGCAAGCAGCGGCGCCATGATTCGCCGCAGCGTCACCAGGCACTGGTAGTTGACCACCACCAGGCCCAGTGCCAGCACCAGCAGCTGCGCCCACATCGGCGCCTGCAGCAGCACGGTGAACAGGATGGCCAGGCACCAGCCCAGGCTGGTGCCGGTGCTGAGGTTGACGAAGCGGCGGACCTGGACCTGCTCGGCACCGGTCTCTGCGTAGGACAGCAGGAAACGCCCTCCGAGATAGCTGCCGAGTGCGCCACCGACGACGCCACCGATGATCGCGGCCCAGCTTGACGCAGGCAGCATCTGCAGCTGGCCCAGCGTGGCGGTCAACGAGCCGAGCGCGGTGCCGCCGGCAGCGCTGGCGCCACCGAGGCCGAGCTTGCTGCCCCCCACGCCGACGCCGGTTCCCAGCAGGATCGCCGCGCTGGCGGTGCCGGGCGCGGCGATCATCACCATCGACACCACCGCCGTTGCGAACGCAGCACTGGGCGCGCTGCTGCGTGCGAATTCGCCGAAGCGCTGCAGCAGGCCCTCGCGCACCTGCGCACGGGCACGTGACAGGCGCTTGCGTACCGCCGCGTCGCTCAGCCCGAGCAGGTCGGCCACCTGCTGCGAATGCTGGCCCTCGCGGTAATACAACAGCAGGACTTCGCGGCTGTCGGCGGGCAGGGCAGAGATGATGTCTTCGGCAGCGATTTCCTCTTCCAGCCGCTGCAGGCGATCGGCCACGCCCGGGGTCGGATCCGCAGCCATGGTCAGCGCCACTTCGGCAGCCTCGCCGCTCAGCGGTCGGCCACGTTGTGCGCGCAGCCAGTCGCGGGCGAGGTTGCGGGTGATCTGCCGCAGCCAAGGCAGGAAGCTGCTCGCGCTGCGCAGCTGGTGCAGCTGCTGCCAGCCCTTCACGAACGCTTCCTGGGCGATGTCCTCGCTGGCCTGGCGGTCGCCGGTGATGGCCAGGGCGATGGCGGTGACCGTGTTCTGGCAGGCCAGCACGATGCGGCCATAGGCATGCTGGCATCCGCTGCTGGCGGCCGGCAGTTCGCGTTCCAGGGTTTCGTCGATGCTTGCGGCGAAGATCGTCATGGCGGCGGGCTCCTGCAGGGATTGTGTCCCATGACGGAGCCGCGCGCCGAATGTGACCGGTTCGCGTCCCGGTAGCGCCGGGCCATGCCCGGCGGCGTTTCTGTCAGGCCGCTGCGCTCGCCGGGCATGGCCCGGCACTACCTGCGCGTTACGTGGACGGCTGGATGCGGACCCGCACTTCCTCTTCTGCCGGCGGTGCCGGCGCGGTCGGCTGTGCTTGCTGCGGCTGTGCCTGCGGGGTGGGCACCGGCGCGGTTGGGGCAGGGGCACCGCGATGGCGCAGGCCGATCACCAGCGCCACCCCGGCGATCACCACCAGCAGGGCAATGCGGATGCGCCAGGCCCAGCCACGACCACCGGCACTTTCCTGCACATCATCGCGGAAGGCGAATTCGGCGGTCGGGTGGTCACGACGGGTGGTGTCGAGCAGGCGGGCGTCGCGCAGGATTTCGCGCGCACGCGGCTGGTCGTCGGCGCGCACGACCCACACCGCAGGGTAGGCGCCTGCATTGCCCAGGTCGGTATAGCTGAACTGACCCCGGCGACGGGTCTTGTACGAGCGTCCGTTGGTGACCTTCACCTGGATGTCGTGGCTGCGCAGGAGCTCGGCCACGCCTTCCACGGTTTCCACGCGCTGGCTGCTGAAAATCTGACGCATCGGTCAATCCTTGGCCGGCACGGCGGCCGCTGCTGCCTGGTCCGGAACCACGCGGATCAAGCCTTCCTGGGCGGTGCTGGCAACCAGCACGCCATCACGGGTGAAGAACTGGCCACGGGCCAGGCCGCGCGAATCCTGCGCACTGGGGCTGTCCAGCGAGTACAGCAGCCAATCGTCGGCGCGGAACGGGCGGTGGAACCAGATCGCGTGGTCCAGCGAGGCCATCTGCACGTGCGGATGGTAGTAGCTGATGCCGTGCGGGAAGGTCGCCGTGCCCAGCAGGTGGAAGTCCGACGCGTAGGCCAGCAGTGCCTGGTGCAGCTCGGGAGCATCGCCCACGCGCTCGCTCAGGCGCAGCCAGACCTGGTGGTAGGGCGGGCGCTTGGGCGGGTTCAGTTCATCGCGGGGATACACATGGCGGAACTCGAACGGACCGCCGCGCGAGAGCCAGCGCTGCACCTTGATCGGCAAGCGCTCAAGCACCTCCGCCGGCAACGGCCGGTTCGGTTCGATGTCTTCCGGTTGCGGCACTTCGGGCATCTTGTGCTGGTGCTCGGCACCGGATTCGGCCTGCTGGAACGAGGCCGCGCAGAAGAAGATCACCTTGCCATGCTGGATGGCGGTCACCCGGCGCACCGAGAAGCTGCCACCGTCGCGGGTACGGTCGACGTCGTAGACGATCGGATGGTCGATGTTGCCGGCGCGGAGGAAATAGGCGTGCAGCGAGTGCACATGGCGACCATTGTCGACCGTGGCCTGCGCGGCCGCCAGGGCCTGGCCCAGCACCTGCCCGCCGAACACGTACTTGGTACCGATGTCGCGGCTCTGGCCGCGGAACAGGTTGTCCTCCAGCCGCTCCAGGGTGAGCAGATCGATCAGCTCGGAGACGACGGGTTCGGGCATGTCGTTCAAGGGGGCGGCCACAGCGATGAAAGAGGGGTCGATTATACCGGTGTAGGCCGGATGCCCCATCTTCGGTAGTGCCGGCCGCTGGCCGGCATCCGCAGGCGTCCCGGAAGGATCGCCAGGCTGCCGGCCAGCGGCCGGCACTACCGTTTACTTGCCGAGACGCGCCACCAGTGCCTGCAGTGCGTTCTGCGCATCCGGGGCGAACCAGGCCTCGACGAAGCGGTCGAGCTGGATCAGGTCCGGATGCAGGGCGTCGTGCAGCTCGGCGCGGGCAATGGCACGGGTCAGCAGCATCGGCTGCCGCGGCTGCTTCAGCAGGTCCTGCAGCCAGGCCACCGCACGGGCCGCCACCAGTTCGCCATCCACCAGTTCGTCGACCAGGCCGATCTGCAGCGCCTGTTCGGCCGGTACCAGCGCGCCGGTGGCCAGCAGCACGCTGGAGCGGTGCGCGCCCACCGCACGGCGCAACAGGCGCTGGATGCCTTCCGGTGCGATCAGGCCGACCTGCACTTCGTTCAGGCCGATGGCATACGGGCGCGCCGGATCGGCACTGCGTGCCATCACCCGGTAGTCGCAGCACAGGGCCAGCACGCAGCCGCCCGCCGGTGCATGGCCGGTGATCGCCGCAACCACCGGGATGCGGCTCTCGGCCAGCGTGCGTACCGCGCCGAAGAACGCGTTCCAGGTGTCCAGCAGCTTGTGCTTGTCATCACCATGCGAGAGCAGGTGCGGCACGTCCATGCCGCCGGTGAAGATGCGCTCGCTGCCGGACAGCACGATGCCGTGCGCGTCCTCGGCCATCGCCAGTTCGATGGCATGGATCAACTGCCGGCACAGCTCGGTGTCCAGTGCATTGACCGGCGGCCGCGCCAGCCGCAGTTCGCGGATGGGGCCATGGTTGATCACCTCGATGAGCGTCGTCATGCTGCGGGTCTCGTTGCGAAGAAGGAACCTGGGCGATGATAACCAAACCATTCGTTGGCGTACTGTTGATGATGTGTGCGGGCGCAGCATCGGCGGCGGCCGCGGTGCCGGAGTGCGTCACCGTCTCGCAGGGCTGGGTACGTCTGCCGCCCAGCCCGACGGCGACGCCCATGACTGCCGGCTATGGCGTGATCCGCAACGGCTGCTCCACCGCGGTGACCATCATCGGTGCGCGCAGTGCGAGTTTCGGTGATGTGTCGTTGCACGAGACCCGGATCGTCGACGGGGTCAGCCGCATGCGTGCTGTCGAGCGCCTGCCATTGGCGCCGGGCGAACGTGCCGTGCTCAAGCCCGGCGGCCTGCACCTGATGTTGATGGACGGCAGGCGCGTATTGGAGGAGGGGCAGCCCGTGTGGCTGCAGGTGCAACTGGAGGGGGGCACCGAAGTCAGCACGGCCCTGATAGTGCGCAAGGCCGCGCCGTAACGCGGCGCTCGTTCCGCCGGGCATGGCCCGGCGAGCGCGCAGCGCGGTGGGGCTTAATCGGTAGCGCCGGGCCATGCCCGGCGAGCGCACAGCGCGGTGGGGCTTACGACCAGTCGTACGAGAACAGCACCGTGCGGCTTTCCGGCTCGTACAGCATCACGATCGCATCGGCACCGGTTGCACACCAGTTGTAGCCGGCCACTTCGGCCACGGCGAAGAACTTGTGGCCATCGCGGGTGATGATCGCGCGCTCGGCATCGTCCGGCGCATGCCGGTCGTCGGCAGCCTCGGTGAACGCCAGCGCGAAGGCGGCCGGAATCTCCGCGGTTTCGATCCAGTTGCCGGTCGAGATCTGCCCGCCCAGCACATCGAGGTACGCCTGCTCGCCGGGCTCGCCGTCGCCATAGCGCGAATAGCTGGCCAGGCGTCCATGCTGCTGGAAGTACGCACGTGCCTTGCTGTAGCTCTCACGCATCTCAGCGATGTGCTTCAGCGCGTGCTTGTCCTGCACCTGGTCGCCGATGAAGTAGCCCTCCTCACCGAGGAAACGCATGCGGTTGTCGGCGGTCAGTGCAAAGGCGATCCAGTTGGTGCCGGTTAACGCGTTGTGGTGCTCTTCGGTGGTTTCACCAATACAGCCGTCGTAGGGCTCGATCGGGCACAGCATCGTGGCCACGCTGCCGGCCAGTTCCGGGCGCAGCACGCCGAGGTCGATTTTCAGCAGCGGCAACAGGTGCTGGCCAAGCCAAGCCTGGTCATCGGGGAATACGTCGGCGGGGAAGGGGACCATGCCGGGCAGCAGGTCGCGCAGTTCAGTCTGGTGGATCATGTCAGTCCTTTGATTGGAACGGTCGCGCCGGGCCATGCCCGGCGGGGAGAGTGCCGGCCAGCGGCCGGCACTACCTTCAGGTGGATGCGCTGCGGATCGCGTCCGGCAGCGGCGCGCTCTTGCCGGTCTGCGTGTCCATCCAGACCACCACCACGTTGCCGTCCGAATACAGCTTCGACTCGTCCTGCTGGTCGACGATGCGATGACCGATGGTCACGCTGCTGTTGCCCAGGCGCTCGACGAACAGCTCAACCAGGATGTCGTTGGGCCACACGATCGGCAACCGGTAGTTGACGTTGGTGGCGGCCACCACCGGTGCGATGCGGTCGGTCATCGACACGCCTTCCACGCCCAGCATCCAGCGCACGCGCGCCTCTTCCAGGTAGGAGATGTACTTGGCGTTGTTGACGTGGCCCATGCTGTCCATGTCACGCCAGCGCACGCTGATCGGAATGCGGGCCAGGATCTTGTGTTCGCTGCTCATCAGGCGTCCTTCTTCTTCTTGGTGCCGGCCGTGGCGGTCTTGCTGGCCTTGCCGGTGCTCTTGGCGGCGGCTGCCTTCTTCGCCGGCTTCTCGGGCTTCACCTTGCGCGGCGGGCGCGCATCGGGCTTGTTGGCCACGGCGGCGGGCTGGTCCGGTCGCGCGCTGGTGGACGGCAGCATCCGGGCGAGGAACTGCCCGGTATACGAATCCGGGCATGCGGCCACGTCTTCCGGCGTGCCGGTCACCAGGATGGTGCCGCCGCGATGACCGCCTTCCGGACCCAGGTCGACGATCCAGTCCGCGGTCTTGATGACGTCCAGGTTGTGCTCGATCACCACCACCGTGTTGCCCTCGTCGCGCAGCTTGTGCAGCACGCCGAGCAGCGCCTCGATGTCGTGGAAGTGCAGGCCGGTGGTCGGCTCGTCGAGGATGTACAGGGTGCGGCCGGTATCGCGGCGCGACAGTTCCTTGGACAGCTTCACGCGCTGCGCTTCACCACCGGACAGCGTGGTCGCGCTCTGCCCCAGCTTGATGTAGCTCAGGCCGACATCAACCAGGGTCTCCAGTTTGCGGGCGATGGACGGGACCGGTTCGAACAGCTTCAGTGCATCTTCGACGGTCATTTCCAGCACGTCGTTGATGTTGAAGCCCTTGTACAGGATCTCCAGCGTTTCGCGGTTGTAGCGCTTGCCATGGCAGACGTCGCAGGGCACGTACACGTCGGGCAGGAAGTGCATCTCGACCTTGATCAGGCCATCGCCCTGGCAGGCCTCGCAGCGGCCGCCACGCACGTTGAAACTGAAGCGTCCCGGCGAATAGCCGCGCGCACGCGATTCGGGCACCTGTGCGAACAGCTCGCGCAGCGGAGTGAACAAGCCGGTGTAGGTGGCCGGGTTCGAGCGCGGGGTGCGGCCGATCGGCGACTGGTCGATGTCCACCACCTTGTCGAACAGGTCCAGGCCATCGATCTCCTTGTACGGCGCGATCGGGTGCGAGGCGCCGTTGATCTCGTTGGCAGCCAGCGAGAACAGGGTGTCGTTGATCAGGGTTGACTTGCCCGAGCCGGACACACCGGTCACGCAGGTCAGCAGCCCTGCCGGGATGGCCAGGTCCACGCCTTTCAGGTTGTTGCCGGTGGCGCCACGCAGATGCAGCGTCATCTTCGGGTTCGGCTTGTGCCGGCGCGCCGGGATCTTGATCGCGCGCTTGCCCGACAGGTACTGGCCGGTCAGCGAACGCGGCGCATCCAGGAGGTCCTGCAGGCTGCCCTGGCCGACGATCTCACCGCCGTGCACGCCCGCACCCGGACCGATGTCCAGCACGTAGTCGGCCAGGCGGATCGCATCTTCGTCGTGCTCGACCACGATCACCGTGTTGCCAAGGTCGCGCAGGCGGGTGAGGGTGCCCAGCAGGCGCTCGTTGTCGCGCTGGTGCAGGCCGATGGACGGCTCATCGAGCACGTACATCACGCCCACCAGACCAGCACCGATCTGGCTGGCCAGGCGGATGCGCTGTGCCTCGCCACCGGACAGGGTGTCGGCCTTGCGCTCCAGGGTCAGGTAATCCAGGCCGACGTCGACCAGGAAGCCGAGGCGTTCGCCGATCTCCTTGACGATCTTCGCGGCGATCTCGCCACGCCAGCCCGGCAGGCTCAGTTCACTGAAGAACTTCAGGGCTTCATCGATCGGCAGCACCACCAGTTCCGGCAGCGGGCGGTCGGCCACGAACACGTTGCGTGCGGCCTTGTTCAGGCGCGCGCCGTTGCACTCGGGGCAGGCATGTTCGCTGATGTACTTGCCCAGCTCTTCCTGCACCGCCGCCGATTCGGTTTCCTTGTAGCGGCGTTCGAGGTTGGGAATGATGCCTTCGAAGCGGTGCTTGCGCTGGGTGCGGCCACCGGCCTCGGTGAAGTAGGTGAAGGTGATCGCATCCTCGCCGCTGCCGTACAGCACGGCCTGCTGCACCTTTGCCGGCAGCGAGTTCCACGCCGCGTCGGTGTCGAACTTGTAGTGCTTGGCCAGCGAGGCGATCAGCTGGAAGTAATAGGCATTGCGGCGATCCCAACCACGCACGGCACCGGCCGCCAGCGACAGCTCCGGATGCACCACCACGCGCGAGGGGTCGAAGAACTCGGCCATACCCAGCCCGTCGCAGCCGGGGCAGGCGCCCATCGGTGCGTTGAACGAAAACAGGCGCGGCTCCAGTTCCGGCAGCGAGTAGTCGCAGACCGGGCAGGAATACTTGGACGAGAACAGGGTAGGGGTTGCAGCGGCATCGTCCAGCGACTGCACCGACGCCATGCCATCACCCAGCTTCAGGGCGGTTTCGAAGCTCTCGGCCAGGCGCTGCTTGATGTCTTCGCGCGGGCGGAAGCGATCGATCACCGCTTCGATGGTGTGCTTCTGGCGCAGCGCCAGCGGCGGCACCGCGTCGATTTCGTACAGTTCGCCATCCACGCGTACACGCACGAAGCCCTGTGCGCGCAGCTGGTCGAACACCTGCGCGTGCTCGCCCTTGCGGTCGCGGATCACCGGCGCCAGCAGCATGTAGCGCTGTTCCGGGTCCAGCGTCAGCATATGGTCGACCATCTGGCTGACCGTCTGCGCTTCCAGCGGATAGCCGTGGTCGGGGCAACGCGGCGTGCCGACGCGTGCATACAACAGGCGCAGGTAGTCGTAGATCTCGGTGATGGTGCCGACCGTCGAGCGCGGGTTGTGCGAGGTCGACTTCTGCTCGATCGAGATCGCCGGCGACAGGCCTTCGATATGGTCCAGGTCCGGCTTTTCCATCACGCTCAGGAACTGCCGCGCGTACGCCGACAGGGACTCGACGTAACGCCGCTGACCCTCGGCATAGATGGTGTCGAACGCCAGCGACGACTTGCCCGAGCCGGACAGGCCGGTGATCACGATCAGTTTGTCGCGGGGCAGGTCGAGGTCGATGTTCTTGAGGTTGTGCGTCCGCGCGCCGCGGATGCGGATGAAATCCATCGCCATGGGGAATCCGGTTGTGGGGGCGTGGCTGGGCCGCCGGGCCAGCGATAGGGCGGCAATCGGTCAGCCTACCGAGGTGACCAGATGGGGGCAATGGGCGACAATGCCAGCCCGGTGTCTCACCCGGTGAGACCGCCTGTCAGGCAGGGGTCAGATCCCTTTTCGCCGTGTGAAAAGGGATCCGACCCCTGCCTGGGGGCCCCCGGGCCGTTCAGGGGGTTGACTTGACCCGTCCGGGCCCCTCTGCGTACAATCCCGCTCCTGTCCGCCCTCGACGGCGGCAGTCCATAGACCACAATAACTACAGAGGAAGTCTGGTCATGTACGCAGTACTGGTCACCGGCGGTAAGCAATACCGCGTGGCGCAGGGCGAAAAGCTCCGCATTGAAAAGCTCGAAGTCGAAGTCGGCAGCGAGATCAAGTTCGACAACATCCTGCTGCTCGGCGACAGCGATGGCATCAAGATCGGCGACGCCCTGAGCGGCGCTGCGGTCACCGCCACCGTCCTGTCCCAGGGTCGTGCTGACAAGGTCCGGATCATCAAGTTCCGTCGCCGTAAGCACCACATGAAGCGCCAGGGTCACCGTCAGTACTACACCGAAATCGAGATCACCGGCATTGCCGGTGGCAGCAAGTAAGGAGATAGGTCATGGCACATAAAAAAGGCGTAGGCTCTTCGCGCAACGGTCGCGACTCCAACCCGAAGTACCTCGGCGTCAAGATCTTCGGCGGCCAGGCCATCGAAGCAGGCAACATCATCGTGCGTCAGCGCGGCACCCAGTTCCACCCGGGTGCCGGCGTCGGCCTCGGCCGTGACCACACCCTGTTCGCCCTGACGGACGGCAAGGTGGAGTTCACCGTGAAGGGCCCGAAGAAGCGTCGCACCGTCAGCGTCGTCTCGGTCGAAGCCTGATAAGGCTGCGTCCGGCGCCCATGCCTCGGCATGGCCGTGCTGGATGAAGAGCTCGCTGCATGAAGAGCCCCGCTTCGGCGGGGCTTTTCGTTGGAATCAATGGTAAAACGGGCATCGCCCGGTTGTCGGCCAGCGGCCGGCACTACATCAAGGTGGCGGCGTGCATGCCGCGCCCATCGCAGGCATCGAAACAATGAAACTGGTAGACGAAGCAGAAATCGAAGTGTTCGCCGGCAACGGCGGCAACGGCTGCATTGGCTTCCGTCGCGAGAAGTTCATTCCGCTCGGCGGCCCGGACGGCGGCGACGGCGGTGCGGGCGGCAGCGTGTGGATCCGCGCCGACGAAAACCTGAACACCCTGGTCGACTTCCGCCATGACCGCATCTTCAAGGCGCAGCGCGGCGAGAACGGCATGGGCCGCCAGGCCTATGGCAAGGGTGGCGAAGACCTGGTCATCACCGTGCCGGTCGGCACCGTGATCATCAACGTGGCCACCGATGAAATCATCGGCGACCTGACCCAGCATGGCGACCGCCTGCTGGTGGCCAAGGGCGGCCGCGGCGGCCTCGGCAACATGCATTTCAAGAGCTCCACCAACCGCTCGCCGCGCCAGGCGCTGCCGGGTGAGCCGGGTGAGGAGCGCACGCTGAAGTTGGAGCTGAAGCTGCTGGCCGACGTCGGCCTGCTGGGCTTCCCCAATGCCGGCAAGAGCACCCTGATCCGCGCCGTCTCGGCGGCGACGCCGAAGGTGGCCGATTACCCGTTCACCACGCTGTACCCGAACCTGGGTGTGGTGAAGGTGGAAAACTACCGCAGCTTCGTGATCGCCGATATTCCGGGCCTGATCGAAGGTGCTGCCGACGGTGCCGGCCTGGGCGCGCAGTTCCTGCGCCACCTGCAGCGCACCCGCCTGCTGCTGCATCTCGTCGACATTTCGCCGATGGAAGGTGGTGTGGAAGGTGTGTCGCCGGTCGAGCAGGTGCGTGCCATCGAGCGCGAACTGGAAAAGCACGATCCGGAGCTGCTGGCCAAGCCGCGCTGGCTGGTGCTGAACAAGGCCGACCTGATGTTCGAGGACGAGGCCAAGGCCGCTGCCGAGAAGATCGTCGCCGAGCTGGGCTGGAAGGAGCCGTGGTTCCTGGTGTCCGCACTGGGTCGCGAAGGCACCTTCCCGATCATGAGCCGGATCATGGCGTTCTTCGATCGCCAGAAGGAAGACGAGCTCGAGGCGGCACGCAACGCGCAGTAATGCCGTTGTGGTTCCCGCGAAAAACCCGGCTTCGGCCGGGTTTTTTTGTACGTGGGTAGTGCCGGCCGCTGGGCGGCAATCCACCGAGGTTGCCGGCCGGCGGCCGGCACTACCAGATTGCAGGCAACAAAAAACCCGGCCGAGGCCGGGCTTTTGCGTGCTGCCGGAGCCGGGGCTCCAGCAACCAACCGGATCAGGCGGCCTGGAGGGCCTTGATGCGGTCGTTCAGGCGGCTCTTGTGGCGAGCAGCCTTGTTCTTGTGGATCAGGCCACGCGCGCTGAAACGATCCAGGATCGGCTGGGCAACGGCGAAGGCGGCTTGAGCGCCGGCGGCATCGTTGGCGTCCAGCGCCTTGATCACTTTCTTGACAGCGGTGCGCAGCATCGAGCGCTGAGCCACGTTGCGCGCGTTGCGCACGACGGTCTGCTTGGCGCGCTTCTTGGCGGACTTGATATTGGCCACGGTGGTGGTTTCCTGAAAAATCGGTGTTATGGGAACAGCAAGCTAGCTAGTATGATGGCGTAAGAAATGTACGTCAAGTCGATTGTCAAGAGGGACGTTGAGTGAGTTCACCCAAGATGTTGCGGGGCCTGCTGTCGTTCAGCAGCATGACCATGGTCTCGCGGGTTCTCGGCCTGGTCCGGGACCAGGTAGTGACCTCGACCTTCGGCACCAACGCCATCACCGATGCTTTCTGGGTCGCCTTCAGGATACCCAATTTCCTGCGCCGGCTGTTCGCCGAGGGTTCCTTTGCCACCGCATTCGTGCCGGTGTTCACCGAGGTGAAGGAAACCCGCAGCCACGCCGAGCTGCGTGAACTGATGGCCCGCACCGCCGGCACCCTGGGCGGCGTGCTGATGCTGGTCACCGCGCTGGCGCTGATCTTCGCGCCGCAGCTGGCGTCGGTCTTCTCCAGTGGGGTGGACACCGACCCGGCCAAGCAGGGCCTGCTGATAGACCTGTTCCGCCTGACCTTCCCGTTCCTGCTGTTCGTCTCGCTGACCGCCCTGGCCGGCGGTGCGCTGAACAGTTTCCAGCGCTTCGCGATGCCGGCGCTGACGCCGGTCATCCTCAACCTGTGCATGATCGCCGGCGCGCTGTGGCTGGCGCCGCGGTTGGGTGGCACACCGGAAAAGCAGATCCTCGCCCTCGGCTGGGCGGTGCTGGCCGCCGGCCTGCTGCAGCTGCTGTTCCAGCTGCCTTCGTTGAAGGGCATCGACCTGCTGACCCTGCCGCGCTGGGGCTGGAACCATCCGGGCGTGCGCAAGGTGATGACGCTGATGGTGCCGACCCTGTTCGGCTCGTCGGTGGCGCAGATCAACCTGCTGCTGGACACCGTCATCGCCGCCAAGCTGACCGATGGCTCGCAGTCCTGGCTGTCGCTGGCCGATCGCTTCCTGGAACTGCCGCTGGGCGTGTTCGGCGTGGCCCTGGGCACGGTGATCCTGCCGGCGCTGGCCCGGCACCACGTCAGCACCGACCGCGAAGGCTTCTCGCGCTCGCTGGACTGGGGCCTGCGCATGACCCTGCTGATCTCGGTGCCGGCCATGCTGGGCCTGCTGCTGCTGGCCGAACCGCTGATCTCCACGATCTTCCAGCACGGCCAGTTCACCGCCTTCGACACCCGCATGACGGCGCTGTCGGTGTACGGCCTGAGCTTCGGCCTGCCGGCGTTCGCGCTGCTGAAGGTGGTGCTGCCGGCGTTCTACGCGCGCCAGGACACCAGGACGCCGGTGCGCGCCGGCGTCGCCGCGCTGGTGGCCAACATGGTGTTCAACTTCGCCCTGCTGGCGGTGCTGTACCAGGTGATGGTGCCCGACGAGCTGAAGGCGCAGGGGGTGATGGCGGCGCTGGGCAAGCAGCCCGGCCTGCACCTGGCGCTGGGCATCGCCAGCGCGCTGTCCAGTTACCTGAACCTGGGGCTGCTCTGGTACTGGCTGGGCAAGACCGATGTCTACCAGCGGCGTCCGGGCTGGGGTGGCTACCTGCTGCGCCTGCTGCTGGCGTGCACGGCGATGGTCGGCGTGCTGCTGGCCCTGCTGTACTGGCTGCCGGGCTTCTCGTCGATGGGCGTGTGGGAACGGATCGGCGCGCTCGGCCTGCTGGTCGGCGGTGGCGGGCTGACCTATCTGCTTGCGATGGTGGCGATGGGCTTCCGTCCGCGCGACCTGCGTGGGCATTGATCGTGGCTCCCGGCGGCTATACTTCAGGGTTACACCATTGAAGGGGCGGGCTTCGGCCGGCCGGAACGAGAGTTGATGAGCAGGCTGTTCAGAAGCGTCGAGGGCGGGGAGCTGTTCCCCAACGGAAGCGTGGTCTGCATCGGTGCATTCGACGGCCTCCACCTGGGCCATCGTGCGCTGGTGCGGCACGCGGTCGCGCGTGCGCGCGCCTTGGGTGTGGCTGCGGTGGCGGTGGCCTTCGAGCCCTTGCCGCGTGAGTTCTTCGCCCAGGGTACGCCGCCGCCGCGGTTGACCCTGGCACGCAGCAAGGTCGAGATCCTGCACGAACTGGGCGTTGATGCGATCGGCCTGCTGCGCTTCGACGCGGCGATGGCGGCGATGCCCGCCGAAACCTTCGTGCGCCAGCTGCTGGCGCAGCGCCTGAACGCCCGCGAGGTGTGGATCGGGCCGGAGTTCTGTTTCGGCAACCGTCGCCGTGGCGATCTGGCCCTGCTGCAGGCGCTGGGCGCCGAGCTCGGTTTCAGCGCCGGCGAGATTGAAGCGGTCGACCTGCATGGTGACCGCATCTCCAGCACCCGTATCCGCCAGCTGCTGCAGGAAGGCGACTTCGCCCGCGTCGGCGACCTGCTCGGTCGCCCGTACTCGATCAGCGGGCGGGTCGTGCGCGGGCGCCAGCTCGGCCGTACGCTGGGCTTCCCCACCGCCAACCTGCGTTTCCCGAAGACCCCGGCACTGTCGGGCATCTACGCGACCTGGGTGCACGGGGTGTTCGACCAGCCGTGGCCGTCGGTGTCCAGTTTCGGTACCCGGCCGACCGTGGACGGCGTGGAGCCGCTGCTGGAGGCGCACCTGTTTGATTTCCAGGGCGACCTGTACGGGCGTCACATCGAAGTCGAATTCGTTGCCAAACTGCGTGACGAAGAGAAATTCAACGATCTGGCGGCGCTGACCGACCAGATGCACCGCGACGCCGAACAGGCGCGTGCCATCCTTTCCGAACATAGATTGCGAGCCACTGCGTGAGCCAGGACTACAAGACCACCCTCAACCTGCCGGCCACCGAATTCCCGATGCGCGGCGACCTGCCCAAGCGCGAGCCGGGCATTCTGGCGCGCTGGGAAGAGCAGGGGCTCTACCAGCAGCTGCGCGACAACGCCGCCGGCCGCCCGCTGTTCGTGCTGCATGACGGCCCGCCGTACGCCAATGCGCGCATCCACCTGGGCCATGCGGTCAACAAGATCCTCAAGGACATCATCGTCAAGTCGCGCTACCTGGCCGGCTTCGATGCGCCCTATGTGCCGGGCTGGGACTGCCATGGCCTGCCGATCGAAATCGCGGTGGAAAAGAAGTGGGGCAAGGTCGGGGTGAAGCTCGATGCGGTCGCGTTCCGGCAGAAGTGCCGCGAGTTCGCCGAGGAGCAGATCGACATCCAGCGCGCCGACTTCAAGCGCCTGGGCGTCACCGGCGACTGGGACAACCCGTACAAGACCCTGAGCTTCGATTTCGAGGCCAACGAGATCCGCGCGCTGTCCAAGGTCATCGCCAACGGCCACCTGCTGCGCGGCGCCAAGCCGGTGTACTGGTGCTTCGATTGCGGTTCGGCGTTGGCCGAGGCCGAGATCGAATACCAGGAAAAGACCTCGCCGGCGATCGACGTGGCCTACACCGCGCGCGATGCGCAGGCCGTGGCGCAGGCGTTCGGCGTAAGCGTGCCGGCCGACGTGGAAGTGGCCGTGCCGATCTGGACCACCACCCCGTGGACGCTGCCGGCCTCGCTGGCGGTATCGCTGGGCGCGGACATCCGCTACGTGCTGGCCGAAGGCCCGGCGCACAACGGCAAGCGCCGTTGGCTGGTGCTGGCCGCTGCACTGGCCGAGCGCTCGCTGCAGCGCTACGGCGTGGACGCGGTGGTGCTGCACGGTGAGGCCGAAGGTTCGGCGCTGGAAAACCAGCTGCTGATCCATCCGTTCTACCCGGAGCGCGAGATCCTCGTGCTCAACGGCGAACACGTGTCCGACGAGGACGGTACCGGTGCGGTGCATACCGCCCCCGGCCACGGCCAGGAAGACTACGTGGTCAGCCAGAAGTACGGCCTGCTGGACAAGTACAACGCCGGCCAGGTGACCCCGGTTGACGGCCGTGGCGTCTACCTGGAATCGACGCCGCCGGCAGGCGAGGTGGTGCTGGCGGGCCAGCACCTGTGGAAGGCGCAGGAGGCGATCGTGCAGGTGCTGCGCGACAGCGGCGCGCTGCTGGCCTTCGTCGAGATCCGCCACAGCTACCCGCACTGCTGGCGGCACAAGACGCCGGTGGTGTTCCGCGCCACCCCGCAGTGGTTCATCTCGATGGACAAGGCCAACCTGCGCAGCGATGCGCTGGCCGCCATCGATACCGTCGGCTGGTTCCCGACGTGGGGCAAGGCGCGCATCCAGAGCATGGTCGACGGCCGCCCGGACTGGACCATCTCGCGCCAGCGCACGTGGGGCGTTCCGATTGCACTGTTCACCCATCGCCAGACCGGCGAGATCCACCCGCGTTCGGTGGAGCTGATGCAGCAGGTGGCCGACCGCGTGCAGGCTGAAGGCATCGACGTGTGGTATTCGCTGGACGCGGCCGAACTGCTGGGCGCTGAAGCGGCCGACTACGAGAAGGTCACCGACATCCTTGATGTCTGGTTCGACTCGGGCGTGACCCACGAAGCGGTGCTGGCTGCCCGTGGCTTCGGCAAGCCGGCCGACCTGTACCTGGAAGGTTCGGACCAGCATCGCGGCTGGTTCCAGTCCTCGCTGCTGACCGGCGTGGCCATCGACAAGCGCGCGCCGTACAAGCAGTGCCTCACCCACGGGTTCACCGTGGACGAGCACGGCCGCAAGATGTCCAAGTCGCTGGGCAACGGCATCGAGCCGCAGGAAATCATGAACAAGCTGGGCGCGGACATCCTGCGCCTGTGGATCGCCTCGGCCGACTACAGCAACGAGATGTCGCTGTCGCAGGAAATCCTCAAGCGCACCGCCGACGCCTACCGTCGCCTGCGCAACACCGCACGCTTCCTGCTGGGCAACCTGGACGGTTTCGATCCCGCCCAGCACCTGCGCCCGCTCGACGAGATGGTCGCGCTGGACCGCTGGATCGTGCATCGCGCCTGGGAACTGCAGGAGAAGATCAAGGCCGCGTATGACAACTACGACATGGCCGAGATCGTGCAGCTGCTGCTGAACTTCTGCAGCGTGGACCTGGGCTCGCTGTACCTGGACGTGACCAAGGACCGCCTGTACACGATGCCGACCGATTCGGATGGCCGTCGTTCGGCGCAGAGCGCGATGTACCACATCGCCGAAGCGTTCACCCGCTGGGTGGCGCCGATCCTGACCTTCACCGCCGATGAGCTGTGGGGGTATCTGCCGGGCGACCGTGCCGGCCACGTGCTGTTCACCACCTGGTACGAGGGACTGGCTCCGCTGCCGGCCGACGCACAGCTCAACGCGGCCGACTTCGACCAGCTGCTGGCCCTGCGCGAGCAGGTGGCCAAGGTGCTGGAGCCGATGCGCGCCAATGGTGCGATCGGCGCCGCTCTGGAAGCGGAGATCACCATCGCCGCCAGCGAAGAGCAGGCGACCCGCTGGCAGCCGCTGGCCGATGAACTGCGCTTCCTGTTCATCAGCGGTGACGTGCAGGTGCGTCCGGCGACCACCGACGAGGTGTTCGTCAGCGCGCAGCCGACGCAGAAAGCCAAGTGCGTGCGCTGCTGGCACCACCGTGCCGACGTCGGCAGCAATGCCGACCACCCGGAACTGTGCGGCCGCTGCGTGACCAACATCGCCGGTGCCGGCGAAGTGCGGAGCTGGTTCTGATGGCCGCCGCGCGCCCGCATCCCAATGCGCTGATCTGGCTGCTGCTGTCGGCAGTCATCATCGGCCTGGACCAGTGGTCGAAGGCCTGGGTGCTGTCGAGCCTGCCGGAGTTCCAGCCGGTGGTGGTCATCGACGGCTTCTGGAACTGGTACCGCACCTACAACACCGGGGCAGCGTTCAGCTTCCTGAGCGATGCCGGTGGCTGGCAGAAGCATTTCTTCACCGTGCTGGCGATCGCCATCAGCGGCCTGATGGCCTGGTGGCTGCGCGCGACCGCCCGTGGCAACTGGAAGGCCGCCGTGCCGTACGCGCTGATCATCGGCGGTGCGATCGGCAACGTGATCGACCGCCAGGTGCATGGTCACGTGGTCGATTTCATCCAGTGGTACGTCGGCGAGCATGTCTGGCCGTCGTTCAACATCGCCGATTCGGCCATCGTGGTGGGTGCCGTAGGCATCGCCCTGTTTGGCCTGTTCGACGGCAAGTCCGCCAAAAAGGCGGATAATGCCAACCCGAAACCGTAAGCCGGCCGCTGCCGGGAGACTGAACTGATGGATGTGCTGCTCGCCAACCCGCGTGGATTCTGTGCCGGTGTCGATCGTGCGATCGAGATCGTCAAGCGCGCGATCGAAACGCTGGGCGCGCCCATCTATGTCCGCCATGAAGTGGTGCACAACCGCTTCGTGGTCGACGACCTGAAGCAGCGCGGCGCGATCTTCGTCGAGGAGCTCGACGAAGTGCCGGACAACAACACCGTCATCTTCAGCGCCCATGGCGTTTCCCAGGCCGTGCGCCAGGAAGCCGAGCGGCGTGGCCTGAAAGTGTTCGACGCGACCTGTCCGCTGGTGACCAAGGTCCACTTCGAAGTCGCCCGCCACTGCCGTGCCGGCCGTGACGTCGTGCTGATCGGCCACGCCGGTCACCCGGAAGTGGAAGGCACCATGGGCCAGTGGAACCGCGAAGCGGGCACCGGCCAGATCTACCTGGTCGAGGACGTGGAGCAGGTGGCCACGTTGCAGATCAACCAGCCGGAAAACTTCGCCTACACCACCCAGACCACGCTGTCGGTGGATGACACGCGCGGCATCATCGATGCGCTGCGCGAGCGCTTCCCGGCGATGCAGGGGCCGAAGAACGACGACATCTGCTACGCCACGCAGAACCGCCAGGACGCCGTGCGCGACCTGGCCAAGCGCTGCGACCTGGTGCTGGTGGTCGGTTCGCCGAACAGCTCCAATTCCAACCGCCTGAGCGAGCTGGCCCGCCGTGAAGGCGTGGAGAGCTACCTGATCGACGGTGCACACGAGATCGACCCGGCCTGGGTGGTGGGCAAGCAACATATCGGCGTGACCGCTGGTGCTTCGGCACCGCAGGTGCTGGTCGATGGCGTGCTGGCGCGTCTGGCCGAGCTGGGCGCCAGCGGCGTGGGCGAGCTGGAAGGCGAGCCGGAATCGATGGTGTTCGCGCTGCCGAAGGAACTGCGCCTGCGCCTGRTCGACTGACCGGCAGCGCTGCCGGTGGGTGCGAACCCTGGTTCGCACTGTCGGCTGTACGTCATCCACGCATGGCGTGGATCTACCCGGTACTGCTCTGCTTTCCAGCAGATCCACGCCATGCGTGGATGCTGTCAGTCTTCGCCAACGCTCCGATGAGGCTTTGCCGCATCTGGTCGATGCGCCACTGACCATGACCTTCGGCCATGGGGCTCGGCACCTCACAGGCCTAGCATCGGGGAATCCTTCGCTGCTGGAAGTTGCCGATGAATACCCGTGCCCTGGTGATGTCCGTGCTGTTCGCGCTGGCGGCTACGCCCGCGCTGGCGCAGACTCAGCTACCGGGTGATGCCGCCGCCCCCGGCCTGCTGCGCATCGACGTCGATGCACGCGACCTGGCCCGGCGCATCTTCAAGGTGACCGCCACCGTGCCGGCCAAGCCCGGCCCGCTGACCCTGCTGTACCCGCAGTGGATTCCCGGCAACCATTCGCCCACCGGCCCGATCGACAAGCTGGCCGGCCTGCGTGTGACTGCCAACGGCAAGCCGCTGGCCTGGCAGCGTGACCAGTACAACGTCTATGCATTCAAGGTGAACGTGCCCGAGGGCGTGAGCGAGATCGTCGCCCACTTCGACTTCCTGTCCTCGCAGGGCGGCAGCCAGGGCCGGGTGGTGATGACCCCGGAAATGCTCAACCTGCAGTGGAACGCCAACTCGCTGTATCCGGCCGGCGTGGACGCGCGCAACCTGCAGGCGCAGGCCAGCGTGACCCTGCCCAAGGGCTGGGCCTACGCGACCGCACTGGAAACCGCACGCCGCGATGGCGACACCGTGGTGTTCAAGCCGATTTCCTATGACCACCTGGTCGATTCGCCGCTGTTTGCCGGTGAGCATCACCAGCGCATCGACCTCGACCCGGGCGCGAAGGCGCCGGTACATCTGAATGTGTTCGCCGACGATGCCAAATCGCTGAAGCCGACCGACGCGCAGCTGAAGGTGCACCGTGCGCTGGTGCAGCAGGCGGACAAGCTGTACGGCGCGCGCCACTACGACCACTACGAATTCCTGCTTGCCCTGACCGATCGCCTCGGCGGCATCGGTCTGGAGCACCATCGTTCCAGCGAGAACAGCGCCGACCCGGGCTACTTCACCGAGTGGGACAGCAACGCGTGGATGCGCGACCTGCTGCCGCATGAGTACACCCACTCGTGGAACGGCAAGTACCGTCGTGGTGCCGACCTGGCCACGGCCAACTTCAATACGCCGATGGGCGACAGCCTGTTGTGGGTGTACGAAGGGCAGACCCAGTTCTGGGGCCAGGTACTGGCCGCACGTTCGGGGCTGTGGTCCAGCGAGCAGGCGCGCGACATGCTGGCCAACGTGGCCGCCACCTATGATCGTGGTCGCCCGGGCCTGGCCTGGCGACCGCTGCAGGACACCACCAACGACCCGACCATCGCCCAGCGTCGCACCCTGCCGTACCGCAACTACCAGATGAGCGAGGACTACTACTCCGGCGGGCAGATGTTGTGGCTGGAGGTGGAGGGCAAGCTGCGTGGGCTGACCGGCAACCGGCGCAGCCTGGATGACTTCGCGCGTGCCTTCTTCGGCGTCGGCAACGGCGATTGGGACGTCAATCCCTACACCTTCGATGACGTAGTGGCGACCCTCAACGGCATCGCGCCGTACGACTGGGCGAGCTTCCTGCGCCAGCGCCTGGACGGGCACGGATCGCTGACCGGTGGCCTGGAACTGGCGGGCTGGAAGCTGGTCTACCGCGATGCGCCTAACGAGGCCTACAAGGCGCAGGAAAAGCGCGCGAAGGCAGCGCTGCTGGCCTACTCGCTGGGAGCGACGGTGCTCGACAGTGGCGTGGTCGGTGATGTGGTCTGGGACAGCCCGGCGTTCAATGCCGGCCTGGCACCGGGCATGAAGGTGATCGCCGTTGGTGGCCGCGAATACAGCAGCCAGCGCTTGAAGGATGCAGTAGCCACGGCGGCGAAGGACAAGGCGCCGGTCACGCTGCTGGTCAAGCAGTTCGACCGCATCGATACGATGAAGATCGACTACCACGGTGGCCTGCAGTATCCGGTGCTGGAGCGCATCGCCGGCCGCCCGGATCGCCTTGCAGAGCTGTGGAAGGCACGATGAAGTTGCGCACGCGCGATGGGTTGATCCTGGTGGTGGCCGTGCTGGCCATCATCGGCGCCTACCTGGACGGCGATGGGCGCTGGCTGCACTGGTTGGCCAAACCGGCGACCACACTGCTGATCGCCGCCATCGCCTGGCAGGCGCGGCCGCTGACGGATGCGTTCTACCGGCGTGCGGTGCTGGCCGGCATGCTGTTGTCCTGTGCAGGTGATATCGCGCTGATGCTGCCGATCGACGCGTTCGTGCCAGGCCTGGTGGCCTTCCTGCTGGCGCACCTGTGCTACATCGCCGCGTTCCGTGCCGGCCTGCGCGCGGGCCGCGGATTGCTCGCTGCCTTCGTGCTGCTTGCCGCATTCGCTTCGATCAACGTCACCGGCCTGTGGCCGCATCTACCGCTGCCGATGCGCGTTCCGGTGCTGGCCTATGTCGTGGTGCTGGCGCTGATGGCAGTGCTGGCACTGGCCCGCTACTGGAAGCGGCCACACGTCGACGCACTGGAAGCGGGCAGCGCGCGTTGGGCTGCCGCTGGCGCACTGCTGTTCGTGGCCAGTGATTCATTGCTGGCGTGGGATCGCTTCGGCGGTGGCCTGCCGATGGCCAGCCTGCTGGTGCTGTCCACCTACTACGCTGCGCAGTACGCCATCGCCCGCTCGGTGAGATAGCCCTTTTTCTACTGCAGGTTGCCCTTGGCGTCGTAGCGCAGGCGCACGGTCTGGCGGTCGCCGGCTACTTCATCCGGCAACCACGCCAGCTTGCCGCCCTTGCGGATGACCACATAGACATGGCCGACGTCGGCCGGCGAACGCATCAGGGCATTGCGCTGTTGCTGCAGGGCCTGCGTCACCCGTGGCACGGCATCGAAATCGATGTTGGCCAATGCAGTGCTGCTGCGGCGCAGGGTGATGGTCGGCGCGAACTGCTGCGGATTCACCGCATCGCCCTTGCGCCATTGTCCACGTTGGTAGTGATAACTATCCACGTGGCCCGGCTGCTGTGGATCGACCAGGTCGATGTCGATGCGGCCGTCGTCATGGAAGTGGATGCTGTGGAAAACGACCAGGCGTTCGCCGGCCAGTCCGGGCATCGCCTCCAGCGCCTGCCGTGCCACCTGCAGGCGCTCGCTGTCGAGCAGCAGGTTCGGCCGCGCGCGCCTTGGCAGCGGCATCGGTTCGGGCGCCGCCCGTGGCGTTGCGATGGCCGCCGTTCGCAACGGTTGTTCCCATGGGTCTTGTTGCAACGCATCCGCAGGCACGGTCGATGCGGCGCCACGCAGGGTCGCGTTGACGGTCTGCAATGCGCCGCCTGCCGTGGCGGCACCGGCCAGGGCCAGCACCACCCCGGCGAACACCAGCGGCGTGGACACGGGCCGCTTCACGCGTGCTCCATGCGCACGCTGCGGCGATCATCCGGGTCGTAGAGGATGTCGACCTGCCCGCGTGGAATGTTGGCCAGTTCGAGCAGCGCAACGAAGCGGCGCACGCTGGCCTGCTGCACGTTGCCCTCGCGGTCGAGATATTCCAGCTTGAACTCGACCTGCGGTTGTTCGTTGACGTAGGTGCCGGTCTGGCGCACGTCGAGCACCTGCGCTTCGGCGCCGATACCACGGTACTTGAGCGCTTCGCCGCGCGCGTCGATCTGCAGTGTGCCGGCCAGCAGGCGCGCCAGCAGACGCAGGCCGATCAGGTAGCCGCACAGCACCAGCGGGCAGACCAGCAGCGGATGGCCGAAGCCCAGGAACGTCCAGCCCAGTCCATCGCTCTGCAGGCGATAGGCCATGACGTACGCGGCAGCGACCACGACAATGCCGATCAGGCCGCCGATGCCGCGGCGCCACAGGCTGGCGCGGTCCAGTTCCGGTTGCGATCCTGCCAGCATCAGGTTGGGCGCGGGGCCGGGTGTGGGGCTGAGCAGCACCTCGAGCTGGCTGCCCACGGTGAAGCGCTGCAGCTGTGGCTTGCTGTCGACCACGACCAGCGTTTCGGTGATCGGGGTGCCGGACAGATTGTCGAAGGCCAGCTGCAGCCGCCACTGCGCGAAGCCGCGCACCTGCACGCCGGTCTTTTCGGCCTGCTCGATGCGTGCGTTGCGGGGCGTGCCGTCGGCCAGGATGCCGCGCACACGTTGTAACGCACGGGGTGGCGCCAGCAGCAGGTAATGCAGGAAGGCGTACAGCAGCACCAGCCATAGCGTCAGCGACGTCGCCAGCAGGGCCAGTGCCAGCCAGGGCGCGCTGCGGTCGCCCGCTTCCAGCGGCCAGCTGGTGCCGAAGTAGAGCAGGCAGGGGAAGGGCAGCGCGAAGAACAGCATGAGCGCGCCCAGGAACCAGAGGTAGGCTTTCATGACTCGCCTTCGACGCCGTGGAACAGGCGGCGTAGGGTACTACGCTCAGCGGAATTGCAGGGTCAGCAGGAAGTAGCGCCCGAGTGGATCGTCCAGCCCGGGCATCTGCCCGCCGCTGCCGACCAGGTGGTTTACCGGCCGCGTATCAAGCAGGTTGTGCACGTCCAGTGCGGCAATCACGCGCGGGCTCAGCCGCCGCGCCAGATGCAGGTTCCAGCGCAGCTGCGCCGGGTTCATGCAACGGCCCTGGTCATGCTGCTCCTGCGCGCACGCTTCACCGGCCAGCCATGCGCGGGTGCGGCCGACGCGGTTGCCTCGCAGGGCGATGTCCCAGGACGGGTTCTGCCACTGTACGTTGAGGATGCCCGCGTTCGCCGGCGTGGCATGCCCGCGCAGGTCCACCGATTCGCCATGGCCGCGATCACGACGCAGCTCCTGCTGTTTCAACGCATCCAGCGAGAACAGCCACTGCCCGTTGCGACCGGTATCCACCCGGTACTCGCCACGCAGTACCCAGTTGCGCGAGGTGGTGCGGCCGATGTTGTCGAATGACAGGCGAAGATTACGCAGGCGGCCCTGCTCATCCAGTTCCCAGGTGCCGGGATTCCACAGTGCATCGCTGGGTTGCAGTGCGAGGATCTCGTTGCGCAGTTCGACGATGTTGTGGGTCAGTGACAGCGAGAACGCATCGTTGGGTGTCCAGCTGGCGGCCAGCGAGTGGCTGCGCGAGGTCTCGGCTTTCAGCCCGTCGTTCTCCGCCACCTCCACTTCCACCGCGCAGCCGCCATCGCGCAGCGGGCGCGCGCACGTCGGCAGGGACTCCGAGGCGGGCAGGCCATACAGGCCGAAGTAGCCCGGTGGCCGCCGGCGCTCGAAGATGCTGGGAGCGCGGTAGCCGCGGCCACTGGCAAGCAGGAACGACCAGTGCGGGCTGGGGCTCCAGCGCAGGCCGGCACGCGGCGAAAACGCAGTGTCACCGCCATCGCGGTCCAGTCGCGCGGCCACGTCCAGGCGCAGTGTCGGCGCCAACGGCAGGCCCACTTCGGCGTAAGCGGCGTTGCTCTGCCGCGACAGCCGGCGTTGCTCCATCGGCAGTCCCAGCGCCAGCTCGCCCTTGCCCAGCAGCGGATCGGGCAGCGAGGTCCAGCGCTCGCGGCGCAGATCGATACCGGTGGCCAGTTGTGCTGCACCGCCGGGCAGTGTCATCAGGGTGCGCTGCATGCCCCACCAGCCCTGCCACTGCTCGGTACGTCCGCGGTTGTGGATGGCCGGGAACAGCTCCTCTGCCAGCCCCGCCGGCAGGGTGGAAAATCCGGGCAGGAAGTCCAGCGTGCGTGCTGCTTCCAGCAGGCGTTCGCTGCGCACGGTGCCTTCGGTGCGCAGGTCCACTTGGCTGCGCTGCGCGCTGAGGCCAGCATCCCAACTGCGGCCGGCGCGCTCACGGCCCATGCCGAAACTGATGTCGCCTTCGGTGGCATGCACGCGCGGGCGCACTTCGCCGCCTTCCTGCAGGACCACGTTGAGGATCGCGCCACGGCTGAAATTGAGGGCGACGGCGGTCGGGCCCAGCTCGAAGCGCTGGCGGTTGTGGCTGGCGCGTGCTTCCACGTAGGCGTAGCGTCCGTCACCGCGCTCGTGGCGATAACGCAGGTAGCCGGACAGCGTTTCCGACGCCGGTTGCAGCGAGCGCGGGCGTGCGTTGTCGAACCAGCAGCCGTCGTCTTCGCTCTGCAATGGCGGATGGCACTGCGTGGCCGGGTAGTAATCACCGTTGGGCATGATCAGCCCGATCGGGTACAGCGAGGTTTCCGCATGCCAGTCGCGCTGGTCACCGGCCACATGCTGCAGGCGATGCAGATCGATGCCGGCGAACCAGCGGTCGCCGCCTTCGCGCACGCCGCCCGTGGCCGCCTGCAGCCGGTACTGATCGCCATCGCCACGGCTGCTGACACCCGATTGCAGCGTCGCTTCCGGTCCCTCGGCCTGGTCACGCAGAATGATGTTGACCACGCCGGACATCGCATCGGCGCCGTAGATGGCCGAAGCACCGCCACGCACCAGCTCGATGCGCTCGACGAAGCTGAGCGGAATGCCTCCCAGATCGGTCAGCCCGCCTTCTTCCAGCGACACCATCGGATAACGCGGCAGGCGCCGGCCGTTGACCAGGAACAGGGTTGCGCGCGGGCCCATGCCGTCCAGGCTGGTGGTGGCGGCCGCGCCGACCGGCAGGTACAGCGAGTCGCCGCTGCGCGAGGTGCTCAATGGCGGATGGCCGTTCATGCCGGGCAGGTGGCGCAACAGGTCGAACAACGTGCCGTAGCCGCTGCGCAGGATGTCCTCGCGATCGATCACCGTTACCGGCAGCGTGGTCTGCACGGAGGTGCGCGGCAAGCGGCTGCCGGTGACATGGATCGGCGCCAGTTCCACCTGCACCGGCTTGGCTGGCGCGGGCGGCGGTGGCCGCCGTACCGGCTGCGCGACCACTGCGGGTGGGGCAGCGTGCCGGCGGACCACGAATCCGCCGCTGGGGGTCTGCAGGATGTTCACCGGCATGCCGGCGACGAGCTGCTTGAGTGCGGCGGCCGGCGCCAGCGAGCCGGCGACGCCACCGGTGCGCAGGCCGGTCAGTTCACGTGCGTCGAACACCAGGGCAATGCCACTCTGGCGTGCCCATTGCTGCAGGGCCGGCGGCAGGGCGCCGGGAGCGATACGGTAGTCGACCTGTCTGACGGCTTCTGCTGACGCCGCCGTTGCCGCCACACCGGGCACCAGCACAACGCACAACAGGGCCTGCAGCAGACCCCAGCGCAGCACGTCCCACCGAAGCACCTCCCAACGAAGCACGTCCCAACGAAGCACACCAGGCGCCGGCATCGGCCGCCGCCTCAGTAGGTGCGGCGCAGTTCCAGCGCGCCATCCGAGCGCGGCTGGCCAGCAATGGACCACCCCAGTTCCAGGGCGGAAAGCAGTTCATGCGCGTCGCCTGCACGGAAGGTGCCGCTGACCGCGAGGTCGGCGATATCCGGGTCGGCGACCACCAGTGGCGTGCTGCCATAGCGGTTCATGCGCTCGACCACAGTGGCCAGGGGCGTGCCGTCGAACACCAGCTTGCCCTGCGGCCAAGCCTCGGCGGCGGCAGTCGAGGACAGCTGCGGGCCGGGTTGGATCTTGCCGGAGGCCAGGACCTGCAGCTGCTGGCCCGGCGAGAGCGTGTGCTGCGCGCTGCCACTGGTGACTTCCACCACGCCTTCCAGCAGCGCGACCTCGACCCGGCCGTCAGCCAGGCGTTCAACCTGGAAGGTGGTGCCGATATCGCGGATCGAGCTGCCGCCGGCCTGCACCCGCAGCGAGCGCGATGACGGTTCGACCTGCAGCTGGATGCGACCGTGTTCCAGCGCCAGTTCGCGCTTGCGCCAGCCGAAGCGTGCGGTCAGCGTGGTGCCTGCGTCGAGCGTGGCGATGCTGCCATCGGCCAGGGTGCGCTGCTGTGGCAGCAGGCCGGCGTTGGCGTAGGTCAGCGGTGTGGGATTGCCATCGGTGTACAGCATCCAGCCCAGGCCAACGGCCAGGCACACGCCTGCAGCGGCGGCGACACCGGGCAGCCAACGCCGCTGCGGCCGGCGTGCCGCACGCGCGGCGGCGGTGCGCAGCCACGGGTCGCTGGCCAGGCCGGCGCTGCGCTGGTGCAGCTTCTCGGCCTGCACCCACGCGCTGACATGTGCCGGATCCTCGGCCAACCAGTCCTCGAAGGACTGCCGTTCTTCGGCGCTGCAGTCGGGGGCGTCCAGCCGGGCTACCCAGGCGCTTGCGTGTTCAAAAAGCAACGTGTCATCCCTGTTGTCGTTGCGGATCATTCGGCATCTCCATCATTGTGGAGAGGATCGGGGCCCAGCTCCTTGCGCAGGCCCTGCAATGCACGGGCAATGTGTTTTTCCACGGTCTTGGCGGTGATGCCGCAATGCCGGGCGATCTGTGTATAGCTCATCCCGGTGATGCGGTTGAGCAGATACACCTCGCGGGCACGTTCGGGCAGCTTGAACAGTGCCTGGCGCAGCAGGGCGAGCATCTGCCCGGATTCTGCCTGACGCAGCGGATCAGGAGAAGCACTGGCGGCTTCTTCGTTGCCGTCGCGTTCGGTCAGCGACAGGTGGTTGCGCGATTGTGGCGAGCGCCCGCGGTCTGCCAGGCGGTTGCGGGCGATGCGGTACAGCAGCAGCCGCAGCTCCTCGGTGCCGTGCGCGCGGTAGCGGATCAGGCGCTCCATGCAGTCCTGGGCGATGTCCTCGGCATCCTCGGGGCCGACACCGCGGGCGCGCAGGAAAGCGCACAGCGGCGCGCGTTCCTCGCGCACGAATGCGATGAAGGCATCCGGAACCCCGGGCAGATCCGGCGCAGGACGGAGCAAAGGGGAGGGCGCGGACAGGGGAGGGCCTCGGACGACGATGACGGACGCGTCACCGAGTTTTACGCGACGGTGACCGGATGGGGAAGCCCACGTTTCTTCCGTATTTCCATTGTGAATGCATTCATGTTTTTTCTCGCCGTCGACTGGGGGCGTCGAGCCCGCTGCTGCGTTCTGCTTTCGACCCGCGTGGTGCGGGCGGAGAGAGAGAACGCAATGAAGCATTCGAAGTTGAGCATCGCCCTGGCAGGCCTGGTGGGTATCGCGACCCTGGGCCAGATGGATGACGTCATGGCAATGAATTATCACGTGCAGGGCGATCGCGTCGTGCTGAGTGGCGGTGTCACCGTCGCCGACGTCGTCGCGCTGCCGGCGCTGCTGGCCAAAGCGCAGGCCGAAGGCCGCCCGATCCGCGAAGTCGTGCTGCGCACCTCCAATGGTGGCGCGCTGATCGCGGGTGAGTGGCTGCAGGGCGTGATCCGCACCAACGGCCTGAATACCATCGTGTCCGGCCACTGCATCTCGTCCTGCTCGATCATGCAGTCCGGTGGCGTCGAACGTTACCTGGCCGGCGACCTGCCGCTGGTCGACTCGGTGCAGATCCACGCTGCCAGCAACAGTGGCAAGGTGATCTACACGCCGTCGCCGCGGATGACCGAGATCTACACCGGCAACTACGGCGGCGGCATGGATGCCGGCCTGCTGCACAAGGCCATGTACGAGGTGGTGCAGCCCAACGGCCTGCTGGTGTTCCGCGACCCGGCCCGGACCACCGGCGCTTCGGTCAGCTTCGATCCCGATGGCAGCGGCCGCAGGCTGGAGACCTTCCCCGGCCAGGACATCTACAGCAACAACATCATCACCGCCGCCGGTTACCGCGATCCGGGCGATACCCTGACGGTCACCGGTAATGTCAGCGGCGACATCAATCCAGGCTACCTGCGCACTGCGCGCCAGCTGCAGGCGTTCGTCGATGACGACTTCGCGCGCTGGAACGATACCGACTTCGCCACCACGTACATCAACTATGCGGTGAACATCTACAACCGCTCCAGCGCCGGCCCGAACGGCATCGGCCCGGCTTCGGTGCAGGATTACCTCAACGATCCGGGTACACAGCAGCTCCTTCTGGGCCAGCTGCGCCTGGATGAACTGGACGCTTCCACGCTGGGCAATTCGGCTGGCGTGATCCGCGTCGCCAAGGGCGGCACCTGGCGCACCGCCGAAACCACCGGCGCCGATTTCATGCTGGTGGAGAACGGCACCATCGCCCTGGAAGGCGGCGCGTTGCGCACGCCGGAGCTGCGCGTGCTGGCGGCCGGCATGGTGGTCGGCCACGGCGACATCGCCTCGGTTGCCACCGACTCGAGCGCACTGCTCAATGGCACCGGCCCGTCGTACCGCGAGGATGGCTTCAACCGCCTGCGCGTGTACGGCACCCTGATGCCGCGTGGTGGTGACCTGGTTACCCATGGCTACGTCAACATCATGCCGGGCGGCAAGGTGCTGTTCGACGTGACCGAGGCAGGCGGCGCCAACAGTGGCCGTCTGCGCGTGGGCGACTTCTACGACAGCGGCGCCAACGAGGGGGCGCTGGTCATCTCGCCGGGCGCCCACCTTGAACTGAACGTGGCGCAGGGCTTCTACGCCGGCAACTACCAGCGTGAGCTGGTGAGCGGCCCGATCTACCAGGGCGGTTTCACCGATGCGGTGCGCCTGGGTGACACCGGCTATACGGCCAGCATCACCGACGGCGAGGTGTTCCGGCCACGCCACAATTCGCTGCTGAGCTTCAACATCAACCAGACCGCCGAGGGCCTGTCGCTGACCGCCAACCCCGGCTTCGACCAGCTCGCGCAGCTTACCGGCAACAATGGCAACGATGGACTCGGTCGCGCGCTGGCTACTGCCGGCCAGCGCCAGGATGCCGGGCTGAAGCCGCTGCTGGGGGCGCTGCAGTTCGCTGACCGCGATGTGATCGCCCAGCAGGCCGGTGCACTGCGCGGTGATGGCCATGCCAGCCTGCGCCTGGCCGACAGCGCGCTGGTTGGCAGCATCGGCAGCGTGGTGCAGCAGCACCAGGCCGCACGGCGCAGCGGCAGCGGTGATGCCGGTGGTTTGGCCGCACAGGCCGCGCAGGCGGCGTCGGCGCAGCCGGGCATGGCCAATGGCAGCCTGTTCAACCAGTTGGCGATGCATCTGGTGGAGCCGGCGGGGACGGGCGGTGGCAGCACCAACTTCGGCGGCGAAGCGCCGCGCAGCCACGGCCTCTGGGGCCGGGGCTTCGGCAGCCATGGCCGCATCGATGGCGAGGGCGGCGTGGCCGGCCTGAGCCATACCGTCGGCGGCATCGTGCTCGGTGCCGATACGCAGCTGGCCGATGACCGGGTGACGCTGGGCGTCAGCGTTGCCGCCGCGGACATGTCGACCAAGGGCCGCGATGGTTCCGGTTTCAGCGGCGACGTGCGCGCGCTGGATGTGGGCGGCTACCTGGATGCCACCTACTCGCGTGGCTACCTGTCGGCCTCGGTGCGCTATACCGATCTGCGCCACGACACCCGCCGCAGCATCGATGGCATCGACGGCCTGCAGGGTCCGTTGCGTGCCAAGTACAACAACGATGCGATCTCGGCCCGGCTGGAGCACGGCTTCTCGTTCACCACCGCCAAGGGCGTAGTGATCCAGCCGCTGCTGCCGGTGGTCGATTACGCGCGCACCTCGGCCACCCGTTTCAATGAAGGGCAGGGTGCCGGCGCACTGGTGGGGCGTGGTGACAGCCTGGAAAGCATCCGCGTTGGTGCGGGCCTGCAGGTGTTCAAGACCTTCGAAGGCAACAACGGCGAGCGCATCACCCCGCGCGCGCGCGTTGTCTGGCAGAAGGAACTGGGCGACACCCAGGCCCGTTACAGCACCGGCTTCGCCGCGGCGCCGGACCTGGTGTTCGGTGCCAGCAGCCAGACCGTGGGCGAGCAGGTGCTGGCCTGGAACCTGGGTGTGACCAGCCGCGCCACCGATCGCCTGTCGGTGATGGTCGACTACGTGGGCGAGCGCCGCGACGGCCAGCTGCAGAACGGCGTGATGCTGGGCCTGGGCTATACGTTCTAAGGCAGTACCGGCACCGGCGGCCGTCGCGCCGCCGGTGCCATCCCCATCGGGGTGCGGGTGCGCTATGGTCGTGGCGGATTTCCGCGCAGACCTTGCCATGCAGATCGCCGTTTTCAGTGCCCGTCCCTACGACCGCCGCTTTCTCGAGGAAGCCAACCAGCGCGAGGGGGCAGGGCAGGATTTCCAGTTCGTGTACTTCGACGCGGCGCTGAACGTGCACACCGCCGCGCTGGCACAGGACTGCGCCACCGTCTGCGTGTTCGTCAACGACAGGCTCGATGCACCGGTGCTTCAGACCCTGCATGCACTGGGCGTACGCGCGGTGCTGCTGCGCTGTGCCGGCTTCAACAATGTGGACTTGGCCAGCGCGAATGCGCTCGGCCTGTTCGTCGCCCGCGTGCCGGCCTACTCGCCGGAAGCGGTGGCCGAGCACGCACTGGCGCTGGTGATGACCCTCAACCGGCACACGCATCGCGCCTACAACCGCGTGCGTGAGGGCAACTTCATGCTCGATGGCCTGCTCGGCCGCACCCTGCATGGCAAGACCGTGGGCATCGTCGGTACTGGCAAGATCGGGTTGGCCACCGCGCGCATCTTCCGCGGCATGGGCTGCACCGTGCTGGGGCACGATCCGTATCCCTCGCCGGCGTTCACCGGGATCGGCACAATGGTTGAACTGGACGAGCTGCTCTCGCGCTCGGACATTGTCTCGCTGCATTGCCCGTTGACCCCGGATACCCAGCACCTGATCGACGACGCCTCGCTGGCGCGGATGAAGCCCGGCGCGATGCTGGTCAACACCTCGCGTGGCGGCCTGGTCGATACCCAAGCGGTGATCCGCGCGCTGAAGTCGCGCCGGCTGGGCCACCTGGCCATCGACGTCTACGAGCAGGAAAGCGCGCTGTTCTTCCAGGACCTGTCCGGCGAGATCATCGACGATGAGGCGTTCCAGCGCCTGATGACCTTCCCCAACGTGCTGGTGACCGGCCACCAGGGCTTCTTCACCGTGGAGGCGCTGCAGGAGATCTCGGCGATCACGCTGGGCAACCTGGCCGATTTCGCGGCGGGGCGGGAGTGCGGCAACCGGGTAGCGGCGGGTTGAGGGGCCGGGCGGGTGGGCGTTTGACGGCAATCGTCACGACCGGATTGACCGCAGGGGCAGGGCGACCGTAAAATTGCCAGCTTCGCCGGAATAGCTCAGTTGGTAGAGCGGCGCATTCGTAATGCGTAGGTCGTAGGTTCGATTCCTATTTCCGGCACCAGTTTCAGCAAAAGCCCCGGCCTTGGTCGGGGCTTTTTGTTTGGGCGGCACGGTTCTCCGTCGGCCCTCGCCCCTGGGCCCTTCAGCTCTGCCTATAATCGGCCGCGCAGATCACCTGCACTGGTTCACCCGCACGGAGGCTTCCCATCATGTCCATTGCTGCAATCCCCGATGTTTCGCTGGTCGACAACAGTGAGCAGCGCACGCCGCTGATCCTGGTGCTGGACTGTTCCGGCAGCATGAGTGGTGGCCCCATCGAGCAGTTGAACGCGGGCCTGAAGCTGCTGGAGCAGGAGCTGAAAGCCGATGTGATCGCGGCCAAGCGTGTGCGCGTGCTGCTGGTCGAGTACGGCGGCATGGACAACGCGGCCATCAGCGGTGACTGGTGCGATGCGATGGATTTCACCGCGCCCACGTTGTCGGCCAATGGCACCACGCCGACCGGTGCGGCCGTGGAAGTGGCGCTGCAGGAGATTGAAGACGAGAAGGCGCGCTTCCGCCAGGCCGGTGTTGCCTACACCCGGCCGTGGCTGTTCCTGATGTCCGATGGCCAGCCCACGGACGCCTGGGAGGCGGTGGCCGAGCAGTGCCGCGAGGCCGAGCAGCAGAACAAGGTGGCGGTGTTCCCGATCGCTGTCGGCAATGCTGACATGAGCGTGCTGGGTCAGTTCAGCCGCAATGGCGAGCGCGGCGTGAAGCGCCTGCAGGGCCTGCAGTTCAAGGAACTGTTCCTGTGGCTGAGCGCGAGCATGCGGGTGGTCTCCAATTCGACGCCCGGTGGCCAGGTGCAATTGCCGGCCACCGACAGCTGGTCACAAGTGCCGGTCTGACCATGGCCTGGCGCGTGATGGCCGCATCGGCCACGGGACGGTCCCATCTGGACCGCGGGCAGCCCTGCCAGGACGCCTATGCGTCGGTGCAGGTGGGGCAGACATTGGTCGCGGTGGTCTGCGATGGCGCAGGCTCCGCATCGCACAGCGATGTGGGCGCCCGGCACGTTTCCAGCAGCGTGGCGGCGTCGGTTACCGGGTCCGCGCAGCTCGGCGCCGATCCACTGGCACTGCCGGTGGACACGCTGCGCAGCATCATCGAAACCGCTGTCGACGATGCGCGCGGGCAGCTGGCGATGCTTGCGCTGAGCCAGGGCCTGAAGCTATCCGACCATGCCTGCACGCTGGTAGGGGCGGTCGCTACGCGCGATGGCGGCTGGTTCTTCCATGTCGGCGATGGCGTGGCCGCGTGTGCGTTCAGCAATGAATCGCCCGATGCGGTATCGCTGCCTGCCAATGGCGAGTACGCCAACGAAACCTGGTTCGTGACCGGTGGCAACTGGCGCGAGCAGCTGCGGTTGACCCGCTTCGAAGGGGCCATCGATGCGCTGGTGCTGATGTCCGACGGCGTGCAGCCGTTTGCGATGTCGCGCGCGGGCGACAGCCTGTTCCAACCGTTCATCGCACCGGTGATCCGTTATCTGGCCGGCGTGGACGAGACCCACGGCAGCCAAGCGTTGCATGCGACGCTGGCCGACCCGCGCACCGATCAGATCACCGGCGACGACAAGACGTTGCTGGTCGCGCTGCCGGCCTGAGCACATGCCCGGGCGCAGCGGCGAAAAGGTCTACGACGCGCAGCGCAGGCCGCTCACCCTGGAGCGGCTGCTCAAGAGTGGCGGTGCGGGCAGCGTGTTCACCCTCAAGGAGCGGCCGCGCGAAGTGGCCAAGCTCTACCATACGGACAAGGACGCGCGCGTCTACGAGCGCAAGCTGCAGGCGATGCTGGAGCTGCAGCCGGACCTGCCGCCGATGGAAGGGCAGGGGGCCGACCAGGTACAGATTGCCTGGCCGATGACCCTGCTGCGGGATCGCAGTGGGCGTTTCATCGGCTTCACCATGCCGATCCTGGATCTGTCGGCCACCAGCGATCTGGAACATGTGCTGCAGGAGCGGCAGGCGCGCGCCGAGGGGCTGCCTACCGGATTGGGCGCGAAGATGACCCTGGCCGCCAACCTGGCGGTGATGCTGGCCGCGCTGCACCGGCGGCAGCACTATGTGGTCGACCTCAAGCCGCTGAACGTGCGGTTCTATCGCAGCACCTTGTTCATCGCGATGCTCGATTGCGATGGTTTCAGCATCCAGGGCAAGGGCGAGCGCTTTCCGGCCGGCCAGGTCACCACCGACTATCTGGCGTCCGAGTTCCAGCAGCCGGGGGTGAAGCCGGGCCAGGAGGAGGCGCAGGATCGATTCGCGCTGGCGGTGATGGTGTTCCAGCTGCTCAATTCCGGCCTGCATCCGTATGCGGGCCGGCCGCAGGGGGCGACGGTGCCCAGTGACCTGCCGGCACGCATCGCCGCCAACCTGTACCCCTACGCGCGTGGCAAGCCGCATCCGCGGATGCTGCCCTCGCCGGTCAGCGGCCATGAGATGTTTCCGCCGGCGCTGCGCGACATGTTTGATCGTGCGTTCTCGGCGCAGGCGCGGCGGAGGCCTTCGGCGCAGGAATGGGCCACGCTGCTGCTGGAATACGCACGGCGCAACGCCGGTCAGCTGGTGGCGTGCGGCAAGGATGCGGCCCACCAGCATTTTGTCGGCATGCCCTGTGCCGCCTGCGCCCGCGCCGAACTGCTGGCCGGCAGCGCACGCGCGGCGCAGACCCGCACGCGGCAGAAGCCGAACAAGGCCCGCAAGCAGCGTGCACGCACCGCCGCGCGCGTCGCCCAGGCGCAGCCGGTCGCCGCGCAGGCGTCGGCGGCCAGCGGCGTTCCCGGCGTGATGTCGCGGGTGACGATGGCGGTGATCGGCACGCTGCTGCTGGGCTGGGTGATGGGCTGGGGCATGCCGGCCTACCGCCGCTACAGCGCGCTGGTGGACCCGGGCATCTGGGATGGCGTGGGGCTGGCCGTGCAGATGGCCATGCTGGCGATCGCGATCCTGCTGTTCATCCTGTTCGTGCCGATGCTGATCATGAGCAAGCGCCCATGAAGCTGCTGGGAGTACTGGCCGTGCTGTTGCTGGCACTGATCGGGATGGCGCCGTTCTGGGGCGACCTCGGCGTGCTGGTCTACAGCTCGATCGGCTGGCTCGGACGAGTGCTGTCGAGCGGCGTGTTGAGTGATGGCAGGGCGGCGTTGCGTGCTGCGCTGCTGATCGGCGGAGCGGTGTCGGTGCTGTCATTCCTGCGCGTAGCGGTGCAGGACCGGGCCGTGGACTATCTGATCGCGTCGGTGATGTTCGGCTTCCTCTCTTTCGTCGTCTTCATCGTCACCGGCATTTCTGGGAATGGCGCTACGGGCGCAGGAAGCGGTCAACAGGGGCCGAGCTCGGTACTGATCGGCGAGGATCGCACTACGGTTCCGCGCTGGTACTCGCGCGGTCATTTCGAGCGGGAAATGCTCAACAAGGTGCACGAAACCGCGCGCACTGCTGCCCGTGGCGATCTGCCGCGTACGCAGGCGCTGATGCAGGAGCTGGATCTGTGGGCGCGCAATGGCCCCGTGCTGCGCGAAGACCGCACCGAGTACGAGCGCCTGCGCGCGGCGTACAACGAGACCATCGAGACCCTTGCCGCCCGGTCCGGCCGCCGCACGCAAAGGACGGCGGGGCTGGCCAGCGATGCGGGCGCGATGGTGGACCGGCTGACGGCAGAGGAAGCGCGCGAGCTGGAGCTGAAGCAGGTCGAGCTGCTGCAGCAGATGTGGAAGCTCTCGCCATCGAGCACCTCGGTTGCGATGCGCCTGCTGGCGACGGATCTGCAGGAGCTGGCGATCCGCTCACGGTGGTCGCCCCGCAAGCCGTTCGACCGTGAGGGCGACGCGGCACTGGAAGAGCGCCTGTGGCGCATCCACGGCACGCAGGAGGTGTTGTTTGCCTATGCACCGCTGGAGGAGCGTCTGTGGAATGCCTACGCTTCGACGATGGTCGACACGGACGAAGAGCTGGCGCTGGGCGCGCTGGTGATTGCCGGACTGATCGACCGCAGTGACAAGAACGCTTCGTCCGATCCCGCCCGGTTCGACGTGAACACGCTGCTGCTTGGCAGCGACGTGTTCATGCTCTCGACGCTGCTGGCCAGTGCGTCCGAAGACCGCATGGAGATCCTGACGGCGCGCGCGACACTGCTGCTGGGCGATGACGATCGGCAGGCGAAGGCAGGCAAAGGCAATGCGCCGGACGCCGCCGACACCGCCGCAGACCCCGCTGGCCCGGCGGTGTCGGAGCCTTCGCCGCCGGCGGTCCCGAAAGCGGACACCGCCAGGCAGGCGCAACGCGCGATGCCGCCAGCGGGGATGCTGGTCGATCGCAAGGGCCTGGCGTTGCGTACGTCACCCTCTCTGCCGCCGTCGTCGCCACCAGCAGAGTATGGGCAGGTGCTGGTCGACCTGCCCGCCGCCGGCTTCAAGGACCTGCGCCATGGCATCCCGCTGCGCGCACCTGTGGAGGCCGACACCATGGTGACCCTGCAGGTGGATGTCTGGCAGACCGGCGTGGTTACGGCGGTGCTGGTGGAAGGCAGCAGTGGCAGCGCCCAGCTGGATGAGGCCGCGCGCCGGGGCGCACGCACCTGGCTCAGCGCGTCGAAGGTGCCCACAGGCGGCGAGCGCAGGCAGGTGACGGTCGTGTTCAAAGCGCCTGTCGCCGCCACGCCGCCAGCGGTGACCGTGGACGCACCAGCGCCGACGGCCATGGACCCGCCGCCGCCGCAGCTGGACCCCGAGCAGGCGTTGGGCGCGCAGTTGGCGGCGATGACGCGCCGTCATCCCCCGCGTTATCCGCGTGGTGACGGGGAGACGGTGCTGGAAGGCAGCGTCGAGCTGCTGATCACCATGTCAGCCGAGGGGCGCGTGCTCGATGTGACCGTGGACCGCAGCAGCGGACATCCTGCGCTGGATCGCGCCGCCCGTGAGGCTGCACTGCAATGGCACGTCACCCCCCGGCGGCCGGTGACCACGGTCAAGCAGATAACCCTGCGTCTCCCGGTGCAGTTCCAGGGCGGCTGACGGATCAGCCCGGGACGCGGCCGTCACCGCGCCCGTACCGGTTGCCGCAGCACCGTTTTCAGGCGAGCAGGCTCTACCTTGCGTGGGTCGCCCAGGTAGATCTCATGATGCGGCCCGGCGAAGGTCAGCCCCTGTGCCGGCATGATCCGTTCATGCAGTTCGGCCAGTGTCGGGCCCTCGTCATCGTAGGCGCCTACATGCAGCGTCTGCAGGCACAGGCCTTCCTCGTAAAGCGCCAGGCGCAGGCTCTGCGGCGCGGTACCACGCTTGTCCGATGCCTTGGCAACCGCTTCGCTGAAACGCGGAACGTCGACGTCCAGCGGTGTGCGGATCATCATCGTCCAGCGCCACGCGTGCTTGCGCCGTGCCACGAAGCTGGACGGGTCGTCGGCCCACCACAGTCCCTCCAGCGGCGGCACCACGTAGTCCCGTCCTTCGGCCTTCATCGCGAACTTCAGTGCGTAGCTGACCGAGTACAGCCACTCCACCGCATCGCGATAGGCCGGCGCCTGGTTCGGATCACCCTGGCCATCGACCATCACGAAGGACATCGGCGGCACCTCGATCCGCACGAACGAGCCGACCGGTGGCCGGTACAGCGCCTTGTCCTGCGTCTTGAAGTCGATCTTCGCCGGCGTGGTGGCGGACCGGGTCATTGCGCGGCTCCGTTGGCAGGCCCCTTCAGCTCCACCGTGTTGCCGTCCGGATCCTTGAAGTACAACGACAATCCGTCGCCCTCGGCACCGAAGTTGACTTCGGCCGGCCCCGGTACCGGTACGCCGTGGGCGGCCAGGTGGGCGACCAGCGCGGCTTCGTCGAAGGGGTGCACGCGCAGGCACAGGTGGTCGACATTGCGCCCTTCGCTGCCCGGTCCGCTGCCGCCGTGGCGACCGAGCGTGCCGTCCAGGCTGATCAGGTCGATCATCGATGCACCCGCGCGCAGGTGCACCAGGCCCAGGTGCTCGCGCCGCCGCACCACCGCGCAGCCCAGCACCTGGCCATAGAAGGCTTCGCTGCGGGCCAGATCGCGCACCCTCAGCACCAGGTGGTCGATGCGTTCAACGCTGAAGGGTCTGTCCATGCCGGGTTCCTCGAAGAAAGGGGAGTCACAACTTGCTGAACCTGTTCAGTCGACTGTGCCGAACGAGGGGCCTCGTCGCCCTCGTGGCCGATGCTACGCTGCCGTCCCCGCGCGTTCTGCCTGCCGCAATGGCGCGGTGCGACAACGTGTCGCATCCAGATCCGGGCCTTTCCTGCGCCTGATCATTGTCAATGCCTTTCTTAAATGGTGGGTGACGGCCTAAAATTGAAAGGCTGACTCGACCCCACCTCACCTGCCTGTCTTCTGGACGGGTGGGCCCGGCTTTGGCCGGTGCGGGCAGGACGGGGAACGGCATTCCCTCGCAATTGGATCGACCGATGATTCCGTTGAAAACCCTTGGGCGCTGGTTGCGCCCGGGCCTGCTGCTCGCATTGCTGGTGATGCTCACCGGCTGCGATGCCGTGGCCATCCTCAGTCCGAAGGGCCAGATCGGCCAGGATGAAAAGACACTGCTGATCACGGCCACCGTGCTCATGCTGCTGGTCGTCATCCCGGTCATCATCATGACCCTGACCTTCGCGTGGAAGTATCGCGCCTCCAACACCAAGGCCCGCTACGAGCCGAAGTGGTCCCACTCGACGGCGATCGAGGTGGTGGTTTGGTCGATCCCCTGCATGATCGTGCTGGTCCTGGCGGTGCTGACCTGGCGGTCCTCGCACGCGCTGGATCCGTACAAGCCCCTGGAATCGGACGTCAAGCCGGTCACCATCCAGGCGATCTCGCTGGACTGGAAGTGGCTGTTCATCTATCCGGAAGAGAAGGTCGCGGTCGTCAACGAGATCAAGTTCCCGGTCAACACCCCGCTGAACTTCGAGATCACCTCCGATACGGTGATGAATGCGTTCTTCATCCCGCACCTGGGCAGCATGATCTATTCGATGGCGGCGATGGAGACCAAGCTCCACCTGATCGCCAACGAGACCGGTGAATTCCCGGGCATGTCCTCGCACTACAGCGGTGCAGGCTTCGCCAAGATGCATTTCACTGCCTACTCGGTCACCGATGCGCAGTACCGCCAGTGGCTGGACCAGGTCCGTGCCGGCGAGCAGAGCCTGGACAAGGCCTCGTTCAAGGCGCTGGGTGAAGCGAAGAATTCCGAGTGGTACCCGGTCACCTACTTCGGCAAGGTTGAAGACAACCTGTTCGACTGGGTCATCGCCAAGCACATGGGCGACAACAAGCACTACGGCATGAAGCATTCCCATGCGGGTGCGGCTGCTGCCGATGCGTCCAGCCATGAAGCGCACGAGGGGCACGCCCCGAGCGACGCGCATGATGCCAAGGAATCCGGGAAGAACCTGGATGCCACCGAAGAACACGAACACGCTGGCCATGAAGGCCACATGGGTTCGGGAGAATGAACATGTTGGGAAAACTCTCTCTTGAGTCGATCCCCCACGATCCAATCGTGCTGACCACTCTGGTCGGTGCGGTGCTGGGTGGCTTGGGCGTGATGGCCCTGATCACCAAGTTCAAGCTGTGGGGCTATCTGTGGAAGGAGTGGTTCACCTCGGTGGATCACAAGAAGATCGGCGTGATGTACATCATCGTCGCCTTCGTCATGCTGCTGCGCGGTTTCTCCGACGCGATCATGATGCGTACCCAGCAGGCCATCGCCGTTGGCGGTTCCGAGGGTTACCTGCCGCCGCACCACTACGACCAGATCTTCACCGCCCACGGCGTGATCATGATCTTCTTCGTGGCGATGCCGCTGATCACCGGCCTGATGAACCTGGCCGTGCCGCTGCAGATCGGTGCGCGCGACGTCGCGTTCCCGTTCGTCAACTCGCTCAGCTTCTGGCTGTTCGTGTCCGGTGCGGTGCTGATCATGCTGTCGCTGTGGATCGGTGAATTCGCCGCCACCGGCTGGCTGGCCTTCCCGCCACTGTCGGGCATCGAGTACAGCAACAATGTAGGTATGGACTACTACATATGGGGACTACAGGTGGCGGGTCTGGGTACCACGTTGAGTGGTATCAACTTCTTCATCACCATCCTCAAGATGCGCACCCCGAGCATGAAGCTCATGCAGATGCCGGTCTTCACCTGGACCGCTCTGGTGACCAACGTGCTGATCGTCGCCGCCTTCCCGGTGCTGACCATCACCCTGGTGCTGCTGACCCTGGACCGTTACCTGGGTACGCACTTCTTCACCAATGACGGTGGCGGCAACGCCATGCTGTACATCAACCTGATCTGGATCTGGGGCCACCCGGAAGTCTATATCCTGGTGCTGCCGGCCTTCGGCGTGTTCTCCGAGGTCATCGCGACCTTCTCGCGCAAGGCCCTGTTCGGCTACAAGGGCATGGTCTACGCCACCGCCTGCATCGGCGTGCTGTCGTTCATCGTGTGGCTGCACCACTTCTTCACCATGGGCTCGGGTGCCAACGTCAATGCCTTCTTCGGCATCACGACGATGATCATCTCCATCCCCACCGGCGTGAAGATCTTCAACTGGTTGTTCACCATGTTCCGCGGTCGCGTGCAGTTCACCACGCCCGTGCTGTGGACCATCGGCTTCATGGTCACCTTCACCATCGGCGGCATGACCGGCGTGATGCTGGCGATCCCGGCCATCGACTTCGTGCTGCACAACAGCCTGTTCCTGATCGCCCACTTCCACAACGTCATCATCGGCGGCGTGGTGTTCGGCATGTTCGCCGGCATCACCTACTGGTGGCCGAAGATGTTCGGCTTCCGCCTCAACGAGTTCTGGGGCAAGTGCGCGTTCTGGTGCTGGTTCATCGGCTTCTATGTGACCTTCATGCCGATGTACGTGCTGGGCTTCATGGGCATGACCCGTCGTCTGCAGAGCACCGTCAACCCGGCCTACGAGCCGTTCCTGCTGGTGGCCGCTGTGGGCGCCTTCATCGTGGGTGCCGGCATCCTGTGCCAGATCATCCAGGTGGCCGTGTCGATCCGCGACCGCAAGAAGACCGCCGACCTGACCGGCGACCCGTGGGATGCCCGTACGCTGGAGTGGGAAACCTCTTCGCCGCCGGCCTTCTACAACTTCGGCACCCTGCCGGAAGTCACCGAGCTGGACGATTTCTGGGAGCGCAAGCAGCGTGGTGAAGCCTGGCCGAAGCCGGCCAAGTACACCGACATCCACATGCCGCGCAACACCGGCACCGGCGTTGTCATCGGCGCCTTCAGCCTGGTGTTCGGCTTTGCGATGATCTGGCACATCTGGTGGCTGGCCATCATCGGCTTCGTCGGCATGATCGCCACGTTCATCTACCGCACCTTCGACCAGGACGTGGACTACTGGGTCCCGGCTGCCGAGGTGGAACGCATCGAGAACGAACACCGCAAGCACCTGGAAGCCCAGGGCCTGGTGAAGTCGGAGCTGAAGGCATGAGCACCAATACCTCGACCCTGAGCCACGGGCACGCCGCACACGCGGCGGCCCATGGCCATGACGACCACGAGCACCACGACACCGGCGGCAACACCGTCTTCGGTTTCTGGGTGTACCTGATGAGCGACTGCCTCATCTTCGCCTCGCTGTTTGCCACCTACGTGGTGCTGGCCGGCGGCACTGATGGCGGCCCCGGCGCGAAGGACCTGTTCGAGCTGCCGTTCGTGGCGTGGGAAACCGCGCTGCTGCTGACCTCGTCGCTGACTTTCGGCCTGGGCATGATCTCCATGCACCGCAAGCAGGTCGGCCAGATGTTCCTGTGGCTGGGCATCACCTGGCTGCTGGGCTTCGGCTTCATGTGCATGGAAGTCTATGAATTCCAGCACCTGATCCATCAGGGCTACGGTCCGGACCGCAGTGCGTTCCTGTCGGCGTTCTTCGCCCTGGTCGGTACCCACGGCCTGCACGTCAGCGCCGGCCTGCTGTGGCTGCTGGTGATGTTCGTGCAGCTGAAGAAGTACGGCCTGACCCCGACCAACAAGACCCGCATGGCGTGCCTGAGCCTGTTCTGGCACTTCCTGGACCTGATCTGGATCGGCGTGTTCTCCGTCGTCTACCTCAATGGAGCGCTGTAATGGCACATGACAACCATGCACACGACCACGCCGCCGGCGGCGAAAGCCACGGCACCGTGAAGTCGTACCTGATCGGCTTCGTGCTGGCGGTGGTGCTGACCGTCATCCCGTTCTACATGGTGATGTCGGGTGATTTCTCGCGCACCGTCAACGGTGTGGTAATCGCCATCACCGCGGTGCTGCAGATGCTGGTCCACCTGGTGTTCTTCCTGCACCTGGACCGCTCGTCGGAGAGCCGCTGGAACGTCAACGCTGCGGCCTTCACCGTGGTGGTGATCGGCATCATCGTGGTCGGTACCCTGTGGGTCATGCACAACATGAACGTGCACATGATGCACTGACGTCTTCGCGACATTGCCACGCAGAAAGGCCGCCCCCGGGCGGCCTTTCTGTTTGTTGCGCGATCGCGGGGAACGCATCCACGCATGGCGTGGATCTACCCGTCACCGCGAAGTCCCCGCACAGTAGATCCACGCCATGCGTGGATGCAGTTGCCGTTCAATGCATCCGGGGTATGCAGTAGATCCACGCCATGCGTGGATGCAGTTGCCGTTCAATGCACCCGGAGGATGCAGTAGATCCACGCCATGCGTGGATGCGGTTGCCGTTCAATGCACCCGGAGGATGCAGTAGATCCACGCCATGCGTGGATGCGGTTGCCTCTCAACCCACCTTGCGCAGGAATTCCTCGGCCTCCATCGGCCGCCCCAAGTGGTAACCCTGCAGCTGGTCGCAGCCCAGCTCGCTCAGGTAGTCGCGCTGGGCCTGGGTCTCCACGCCCTCGGCCACCACCTGCAGCTGCAGGGTACGGCCCAGCGCGATGATCGAGGACACGATGGCGGAATCTTCGTCATTGCGTTCAAGGTCATGCACGAACGCCCGGTCGATCTTCAGCTCGGTGGCCGGCATGCGCTTGAGGTACAGCAGGCTGGAATAGCCGGTACCGAAATCATCGATGGCGATGTGCACGCCCATCGCGGTCAGGTCGTTGAGGATCGCCAGGCTGGCCTCGACATCCTTCATCGCCGTGGTTTCGGTGATCTCCAGGGTCAGCCGCGCCGGGTCGATGCGGTGCCGCTGCAGGACTGAACGCACGCTCTCCAGCAGGGCCGGTGAGGCGAATTGCAGCGGCGACAGGTTCACCGCCATCGTCCAATGGCTGTGTCCGCCGTCATGCCAGGCCCGCAGCTGCGCGCACGCCTGGTCCAGCACCCAGTCGCCGATCGGCAGGATCAGGCCGCTGCGCTCGGCGATGGGAATGAACACGTCCGGCGCCAGCAGGCCCAGTTCCGGGTGCTGCCAGCGCAGCAGCGCCTCGGCGCCGGTGGCCGGTGCATCGGCCGCCGGGAATTTCGGCTGGTAGTGCAGCAGCAGCTCGTTGCGCGCGATCGCCTTGCGCAGGTCCTGCAGCAGCCGCAGCTGGCGGTTGGCACTGAGCTGCATCGAGGGAATGAAGAAGGTGTAGCCGTTGCGGCCGGTTTCCTTGGTGTGGTACATCGCCGCATCGGCATGTGCCATCAACTCGCGTTCGTCGCTGGCATCGTCCGGATACAGGGCAATGCCCAGGCTGGCGGTGACCTGCAGCTCGGCCGCGTCCAGCACGAACGGTTCACCTGCCGCGGCGATCACCCGCTCGGCGACCACCACCGCATCATCAGGCGTATCGATGGCCAGCACGATCACGAACTCGTCGCCGCCGAGGCGGGCGAGAGTGTCCTGCGGGCGCAGCTGCGCCCCCAGGCGCTGGGCCACCGCGACCAGCAGGCGGTCACCCAGCTGGTGGCCATAGGCATCGTTGACGGCCTTGAAGCCATCCAGGTCGCAGAACATCACCGCCACCGACTGCTGGCGGCGTTGCGCCTTCTCGATGGCCTGCTCGATGCGATCCTGCAGCAGCATGCGGTTCGGCAGCTGGGTCAGCGGGTCGTGCAGTGCGGCCTGGATCAGCTTGTTGTTGGCGTGTGCCAGGGAATCGGCCAGCAGGCCGGTGCGCACGCGCATCTGGCGGTCGAACAGCGAGGCCACCAGGGCGATGCCGAGCGTGGCCAGGGTGGTCACGATCACCAGCACTGCCAGCCAGCGGGGATCGATGCCGCCGCTGCCTATGGCGCCGCAGACGCTGCCTGGCGGGAAGCGCGCGGCGGCCATGCCGGTGTAGTGCATGCCGACGATGGCCAGGCCCATCACCAGCGACGCCAGCATCCGCAGGCGCACCGTGTTGCGCTGTTCCACGCGCAGCCGGAAGGCAATCCACAGCGCTGCACCGGCGGCAGCGATGGCCACTGCGATCGACGCGGCAAACCAGCCGGGGTGGTAATCGATACCGGGCTGCATGCGCATGGCGGCCATGCCCAGGTAGTGCATGGCGGCGATACCCAGTCCCATCAGCACCGCACCCGCGGCCAGCCGCTGCAACGGCAGGCTGGGGCGCGACACCAGCCACAGCGCATAGGCCGACGCGCCGATCGACACCGCCAGCGAATACAGGGTGATCGCCAGGTCGTAACCGACCGGAACCGGCAGCTTGAAGGCCAGCATCGCGATGAAGTGCATCGACCAGATGCCCAGGCCCATCGCGGCGGCACCGCCGGCCAGCCACCAGCGGGCGACCCGGCCCTCGGCCGTGGCCAGGCGGCCGGCCATATCCAGCGCGGTATACGATGCCAGCATGGCCACCAGCAACGAGATGGCGACCAGGCTCTGACTGTAACTACCAGTCATGTTGAATCCAGAGGAGGAGGGAGGGGCGCCCGCAAGGCGCACGCCCGCCACCGCTATCGGCACCGACGGGTGGGACTTGAGTGGTCGCAGCAGCTGCGACCCGGCTCGGCTATCCTGCCACGCTCGTTGCCCCTGCAGGAAATCTCCGATGGCCAAAGCCCGCACCGCGTATGTCTGCAATGAATGCGGCGCCGAATACAGCAAGTGGCAAGGCCAGTGCACCGAGTGCAATGCCTGGAACTCGCTGTCGGAAATCGTCCTTGAGAGCGCTGCGGCGGCCAAGGCGCCCGCCTCGCGCCGTGCCGGCTGGGCGGGCAAGATCGACCCGCCGAAGATCACCGCACTGAAGGACGTGGCGCAGACCGAACACAACCGGGTCAGCACCGGCATCGGTGAATTCGACCGCGTGCTCGGCGGCGGCCTGGTCGAGGGCGCGGTGGTGCTGGTCGGTGGTGATCCGGGCATCGGCAAATCCACCCTGCTGCTGCAGGCGGTGGCGAAGATGGCTGCGGTCCTGCCGGTGCTCTACGTCACCGGTGAGGAATCACTGGCCCAGGTCGCCGGCCGCGCGCATCGGCTGGAGCTGCCGCTGGAGGGCGTCAACGCGCTGGCCGAGACCGGTGTCGAATCCATCCTGCAGCACGCCACCAAGAGTGGGCCGCGGCTGATCGTGGCCGATTCGGTACAGACGCTCTGGACCGAGACGCTGACCGCCGCGCCCGGTTCGGTCAGCCAGGTGCGCGAGAGTGCCGCACGGCTGGTGCGTTTCGCCAAGGAAACCGGAACCGCCGTGTTCCTGGTCGGCCATGTGACCAAGGAAGGCGGCATCGCCGGCCCGCGCGTGCTGGAGCACATGGTCGATGCCGTGCTGTATTTCGAAGGCGAGAGCGGCAGCCGCTTCCGCCTGCTGCGCGCGTTCAAGAACCGCTTTGGTGCGGTCAACGAACTGGGCGTGTTCGCGATGGGCGACAAGGGCCTGAAGGAGGTCTCCAATCCGTCGGCGATCTTCCTTTCCGGTGCCAGCACGCACCAGCCGGGCAGCTGCGTGATGGTTACCCGCGAGGGCACCCGGCCGCTGCTGGTGGAAGTGCAGGCGCTGGTCGACGCCTCGCCGCTGTCCAATCCGCGCCGCGTGGCGGTGGGGCTGGAGCAGAACCGCCTGGCCATGCTGCTGGCGGTGCTGCATCGGCATGGCGGCGTGCTGGTTGGCGACCAGGACGTGTTCGTCAACGTGGTCGGCGGCATCCGCGTGCAGGAGACCGCCGCCGACCTGCCGGTGCTGCTGGCGGTGCTGTCCTCGCTGCAGGACCGTCCGCTGGCCGAGAAGACCATCGCGTTCGGCGAAGTCGGCCTGTCCGGTGAAATCCGGCCGGTGCCCAACGGCGAGGACCGCCTGCGGGAGGCGGCGACCCACGGTTTCAAGCGCGCCATCGTGCCCAAGGCCAATGCCCCCAAGGGCGGCTCGGTGAAGGGCATGGAAGTGATCGCGGTCGAACGCCTGTCCGAGGCCATCGACGCGGCGTGACCGGGGTCGGGTCCGTGCTCGGACCTGCAGATGCGGCCGACGGCACAGCAGCGGTCAGCCAGCCTGTGCTAGTTTTCCCGGCTCGACGAAGGCGCCCCCTGGCGCCTTTCCGTGGCAAGGAGTAATCGTTTACATGCAGGACCCGATGTTCAGCACCCCCGCCGCCGAAATCCGCCGCGCCGGGGTCGATCTCAATGGACTGATGACGGTGCTGGGCAAGCACCTGTATTCCACGCCGATGGTGGCGCTGCGCGAGCTTGTGCAGAACGCGCACGATTCGATCATCCGTCGCCGTATCGAGCAGCCCGGCATCCAGAGTGTGTCGCGCATCGACGTGCAGGTCGATGTCGCCGCCGGTGTGCTGCGCATCACCGATACCGGTGCCGGCCTGACCCGGCAGGAAATCCACGATTACCTGGCCACGGTCGGTGTCGGTTACACCCGGGGCCTGCGCCAGGACGGCGAGGACGATGAAGGCCTGATCGGCATGTTCGGCCTGGGTTTCCTGTCGGCCTTCGTACTGGCGCGCCGTGTCAGCGTGCGTACCACCTCCTACCAGGCGCCGCAGCTGGGCCACCTGTACGTGTCCAGCAACGCCGAGCAGTACACCGTCAGCGAAGTGCCGGCGCGCGCGATCGGCACCGAGGTCGAGCTGGAGCTGCATCCGGACTTCCTGCCGCTGGCCAACGAAGCGCGCCTGCACGAGGTGCTGGGCCGCTACTGCGCGCTGCTGTCCGAGCCGATCTTCATCGGTGCGGCGGCCGCCGCGATCAATCCCGAACCGCCGCCGTGGCGCGGGCAGGGTGACGTCGCCCTGCATCCGGTGCAGGCACGCCGCCAGGCGCAGCAGTTCGCGGCCCGGTTCGAACACGATTTCGAGCCCATCGTGACGATGCCGCTGCAGTCCGATGGCAGCAGCGACGCCGTCGGCATGCTCTGGGTGCAGGACGGTGCCACCTACGGCACCAGCGACAACCGCAACCTGTCGGTGTTCGTGCGCGGCATGCTGCTGGACGACGATGCGCGCGACCTGCTGCCGCCTTGGGCCGGTTTCATCGGCGGGGTGATCGAATCGTCGAAGCTGACCCCGACCGCCAGCCGCGAGGACCTGCAGCGCGATGACCACTATCGCGCCGTGCAGCACGCCCTGCTGGAAGCGCTGATCGATGGCCTGGCCGACGTCGCCCGGCAGCAGCCCGAAGCCTGGCGCCGCGTACTCAGCCGCCACAATGAAGCCCTGCTGGGCGCGGCGCTGTGCGATGAGCGCCTGTTCGACCTGCTGCTGGAACACGTGCGCGTGCCGACTTCGCAGGGTGACCTGCCGGCCAGCGCGTTGCCGGCGCGCGGCGCAGTGCATGTGATCCTCGACAACGGTGGTGGCTTCGAGGAAATGCTGTTCCGCGCGATGGGCGTGCCGGTCGCGCATGGTCATCGCTACGCGGTGGTGCCGTTCCTGCGGCGCTGGGCCCAGGCCAAGGGCCTGCGCCTGGTCGAACTCGGTACCGAGCAGGGCAACCGCGCACTGTTCCGCACCGACGACAGCCTTGACGATACGCAGTTGGCCTGGCTGCGCGAACACCTGGGCGATGGCGAACAGCTGCTGCCGGCGCGGTTCAGCCCCGAGGCGCTGCCGGTGGTGGTGGTGCCCGACCGCGAAGCCGAACTGAAACAGCGCCTGGAAGACGACGAGAACGACAAGCGCGTATCGATGGCGGCATTGCGGCTGGCGCGCCAGTTCACCGCGCGCATCGAGGCGCGTGCGCCGTCGCGGCTGTACCTCAACCTGGACAATCCAGCGGTGCAGGCGTTGCTGCAGGCCCAGCGCGAGGGCCACCCGCAGGCCGGGGCGGCCGCGCGCCTGCTGCGATCGCTGAAGATCATCGTGTCCGCACAGGGCCGGCCGCTGCAGCAGAGCGCGGCGACGCCGGGCCCCGATCTCAATGGTGCATTTACCGACATTGCCGGTGCCCTGCAGCAGATGCTGCGCTGAGCACCGCTACTCCCTCTCATCCAGCCTTCGCTAGACAGGAGCATTACCCCCATGGATATCTGGAACTGGGTCGAAAAACTGCAGGAAGACCTGCGCCAGGCAGGCCAGGCGCAGAACGCCCACCTGCTGACCCGCCTTGCCGATGAAGTCAGTGAACTGCAGGTCGACCGCGTCGATGCACTGCTGCCCGAAGCGCGCGCGCTGGGCAAGGCGTTGGACAACCCCTGGGTCGACGTCTATGTCGGCCATTGGGCGCTGCGCAACCGCGTCGGCAACCGCGTGGAAGGCGAAAGCGCGCTGGGCGAGTCGGTGGCGCTGTTCGAGCGCGCACACCGTGCCGATACCCTGGACTGCCCGCAGTCGATCTGCGTCACCCAGGATCTTGCCGCCTGCTACGGCAACATCGATGGTCCGGGCTGGGTGCCCGAACGCATCGAGGTCTGCGACGAGACGCTGGGCCGCATCGACCCGAGCTGGGCCTGCTTCCAGTGCCTGAGCTGCGAGAAGGCCGACGCGCTGCTGGACGACGGCCGCGGCCAGGACGCGCTGGATTACCTGCAGGTGCAGGCGGCGGCGATCCAGGCGCGCGGCAAGGAAGTGTTCGACAGCTTCCCTGAAATGCAGATCAAGATCCTGCTGGCCAGCGGCCGTGCGCAGGAAGCGCTGGCGCTGATCGAGAAGCGCGAAGCCGAAGTGGCCGCTGCGGGCGAATACGAGCCTGCCAACTGCACGGTGCCGCGCCGGCTGTCCAAGGCCTGGGCACTGGCCCAGCTGGGGCGCGATGAAGAGGCGCTGCAGCAGCTGGTGCCATGGAGCGAGCTGACGCCGAATCACTGGCGGTTGTGGGCCAATACGGCTTCGACACTGTGCAGCCGTGATGCCGCCCGCAACACCTGGGATCTGGGAACGCGCTTCAACACGATCATCGAGCACTTCGCCGCTGTCGGCGCGCATCGCCTGGTGATCGAGATCGCCGCGTTGAGCCTGGAGCTGGCCCTGCAGCGCGGTGCACGCTGGGTGGCGCAGCGCCAGCTGGGTCTGGCCCGCACCCATCTGGCGCAGCTGCGTCAGGACCGTGGCGCTGCCGCGCTGGTGGCCGGTCTGGCGGCACGCATCGAAGCGCTGCCGCAGATGGCGCCGCTGCCGGTGCCTGCCGCTGAACTGCTGGCGTGGCTGGAAGCGCAGGGCGAACAGAACCAGTCGCGCGATCCCGAGCGCGAAGCGCAGTGGCTGCTGCAGGCGCACGCCGAGCGGCCGGACGACGGCGCGCTGGCCGAGGTCGCCGCCTCGGCGCTGCACGCATGTGGCGCGAAGACGGAAGCGCAGGCGCTGCTGTGGGACTTCGTGCGCGGCCACGCGCAGGAAGACGGCGCGGCGGCCTACACGCTGATGCGTTGGCTGGCCGAGCAGGGCGATGATGATGGCCTGCGCAGGCTGGCCGCGACCTACCGCGACAGCGTGCCGGTGTTCGCGCACTGGTGCGAGGTGCAGCGTGCACGGCGCGCGTCCGACTGGCCTGCACTGGAACAGGCCGCGCAGGCATTGCTGGCGTTGTCGCCAGGCTCGAACGGCGCACGCGGGACGCTTGCCCGCATGTACATGGAGACCGGCCGCTTCAGCGAAGCACAGGCCTGCTATGCGCAGCTGGTGGAACTGCTGGAAGAGCCCAGTGCCGCGCATTGGGACCATATGAGTGCGGCCAGTGCGGCGCGCGACTGGGATGCGGTGCGCCGCTCGGCGGCAGCGATCGGCATGGAACTGTCCAGCCAGCAGGGCGTGGTCGAAGAGCCCTGGGGCTGGGTGATCATCCGCAGCGAAGAAGGCGGCGAGCCGATGGAGTACTACGCCCGCCGCAGCGGCCCGGTGACCGCGCGCATCGTCGAGAACGCACCGGCCAACCGCGCGCAGCAGGTGGGGGACTGGGTGGTGTTCGACGCCGGCCTGATACACCCCGCACCAGAGGACGAAGCGGAGCGCGAGCACTTCATACCGACCTATGCACAGGTGCATGTGCTGGAGCGGGGTGGTTTCGCGCGCAGCTGGCTGGTCGACGGCGCGCACCCGGGCGAGGAGGCATGGAACGCTTTCGTGGAGGCAGCCGAGGGACAGGGCTGGAAGGTGTGGTCGCACAGCCGTGCGGACTACACCGTGACCGATCCGGATGCGGAAGACGGGACGTTGCCGGGCCTGTTGTTCACCGTCGCCCAGCCGCAGGACCATGCGCCGCTGGCGCTGCACCGCTTCCTGCAGCAGGCCACGGCGGACTGGACACATCCACACTGCTGGCTGCGCCTGGCCGAGGCCTGCGACCAGGACCGCCAGCCGCATCTGGACGCGATCGAACGGTACGGGTTGTAATCCCTGCCGCGCTGCGCGTTCGCCGGGCATGGCCCGGCGCTACCGGGCAACACGCATGGGTAGCGCCGGGCCATGCCCGGCGTCCTTCCACCGTCAAGGAACTGGATATGAGAAAGACAGGGACGTGGGTGATCATCGGCCTGCTGCTGGCCCCCACCGTGCAGGCCGCGCCGGCCTGCCAGCAACCGGCTGACGTGGCGCGGGCCTTCTTCGAAGCGACCACCGGCAAGGGCGACCTGCTGGAGCCGCCGCAGGCACTGGTCAGTGCGGCGTTTGCCAAGGCGCTGCATGGCGAGCGTGCCTGCCAGGTGCGCGAAGAGGGCATCTGCACGCTCGATTCCGATCCGTGGCTGGACGCGCAGGACGGGGAGATCGACAGCCCGGTGCGCTACAGCTGGAAGCAGGCCTCGGCCACGGCCGGCCAGGTCGAAATGCGCTATCCGGTCTGGGGCAAGGCCTACGTGACCCGCGTGCCGATGGTGCGCAAAGGGGAGGGCTGCTGGCAGGTCGACGACATCCTCACCAACAGTGGTCGCTCGGTGCGCAGGATCCTGGCCCAACCGCTGCCCTGAGCATCCGGGGCATCCACGCATGGCGTGGATCTACCGTGCTCCGATTGCCGGCCGCTGGCCGGCACGCCTCTAGCGCGAATGCCCGAACACCAGCTCGATCACGAACTGGCTGCCGAAGAACGCCAGCAGCAGCAACAGCATCGCCGTCAGCGTCCAATGCACTGCCTTGGTGCCGCGCCAGCCATAGCGGCGGCGGCCGATCAGCAGCACGCCGAACACGATCCACGACAGCACGCTCAGCACCGTCTTGTGCACCAGCTTCTGCGCCAGCAGGTCGTCGACGAACAGCACGCCGGTGACCAGGGTCAGGGTCAGCAGGGCGAAGCCGACGGTGATCACCCTGAACAGCAGCGATTCCAGATCGGCCATCGGCGGCAGCGCACGCAGCCACGGACGGAATTCACGGCGCCGCAGCGCACGCTCCTGCAGCCACAGCATGATCGCCAGCAGCGCGGCGATGCTCAGCGTGGCGTAGGCCAGCAGTGCCAGCCAGGCGTGGCTGGCCAAGCGCCAGCCCAGCACCTTGCTCGGTTCATGGCCGTAGCCGTGGTAGACCACCAGCAGCAGCGCGGCCAGCGGGAACACCACCACGCCCAGGGTGGACATGCGCCCGCGCGCGCCCACCAGCGAGGTCAGCCACGCCATTCCCAGGCCGACCAGCGACAACGCGGCGAAGAAGTGCATGTCGGGGCCGCCGGTCGTGCGCATCGCCACGAGCACGTGATAACCGCCATGCAGCAGCATCGCCGGCAGCGCAGGCCACAGCCAGGCGGGCGAGGTCACCCCGTCGTTGCGACCAAGGGCGCGCACCAGCAGGGCGCTGGCGGCCAGGTAGAGCAGGACGGCGATGAGAACGATTGTCATCGTTGAAGTTTCGCATACCCCCGCGGTGCTGGCGACGGGCGTGGCGTCGCAGTCCGGGGAGCGCGGTGGACCCGTTATACTGTGGGCCTTATTGTCCCCCGCTTTCAGACAGGTTGCGCCGCATGTTCGAGTCCCTGACCCAGCGCCTTTCCGGCACCATCGAGCGCCTGCGCGGCCGTGGCCGCCTGACCGAAGAAAACATCCGCGAGGCGACCCGCGAGGTCCGCATCGCCCTGCTGGAAGCCGACGTCGCGCTGCCGGTGGTGCAGGCCCTGATCGAACGCATCAAGGTGCGTGCGGTCGGCCAGGAAGTGCTGAAGTCGCTGACCCCGGGCCAGGCCCTGATCAAGGTCGTGCGCGACGAGCTGACCGCGGTGATGGGCGCCGAAGCCAGCGACCTGAACCTCAACGTTCCCGCGCCGGCCATCATCCTGATGGCGGGCCTGCAGGGCGCCGGCAAGACCACCACGGTCGGCAAGCTGGCCAAGCACCTGAAGGAAAAGCGCAAGAAGAAGGTGATGGTGGTCTCGGCCGACGTCTACCGTCCGGCGGCGATCGAGCAGCTGAAGACGCTGGCCGACCAGGTGGGCGTGCTGTTCTTCCCGTCCAGCGCCGAGCAGAAGCCGGAGGCCATCGTCCGCGCCGCCATCGATGACGCGCGCAAGTCGTTCGTCGACGTGCTGCTGGTCGATACCGCCGGCCGCCTGGCCATCGACGAAGCGATGATGGCCGAGATCAAGGCCCTGCACGCTGCGGTCAACCCGGCTGAAACGCTGTTCGTGGTCGATGCCATGACCGGCCAGGACGCGGCCAATACCGCCAAGGCCTTCGGTGATGCGTTGCCGCTGACCGGCGTTGTCCTGACCAAGACCGACGGTGACGCCCGTGGCGGCGCCGCGCTGAGCGTGCGCTACATCACCGGCAAGCCGATCAAGTTCGTCGGTGTCAGCGAAAAGCCGGAAGGCCTGGACGTGTTCCACCCGGACCGTATCGCCAGCCGCATCCTCGACATGGGCGACGTGTTGTCGCTGGTCGAGCAGGTCGAGCAGCAGGTCGACAAGGACAAGGCGCAGAAGCTGGCCGAGAAGGTCGCCAAGGGCAAGAAGTTCGATCTGAACGACATGCGCGACCAGCTCGAGCAGATGCAGAACATGGGCGGTATCGGCGGCCTGATGGACAAGCTGCCGGGCCTGGGCCAGATTCCCGAGCACCTCAAGCAGCAGGTCAGCCAGGGCAAGGAAGTGCCGCGCATGATCGCCATCATCGGCTCGATGACCAAGAAGGAACGGCGCAACCCGAACCTGCTCAATGGCTCGCGTCGCGCCCGCATCGCCAAGGGCTCGGGCGTGACCCCGGCCGACGTCAACAAGCTCATGAAGCAGTACATGCAGATGGAAAAGATGATGAGCAAGATGGCCGGTGGCGGCATGAAGGGCATGATGCGCAGCATGAAGGGCATGATGGGCGCCATGGGCGGCCGTGGCATGCCGTTCCGCTGAGCGCGCGCTGTATCGAACGCTTGAACAACCCGCGGAATCAATCAAAGGAATGTGCATGAACAAGTCGATCGTGGTGATGGCGCTGGCCCTGGGCCTGGTTGCCTGCAAGGACGACACCTCCGTGTCGCAGAAGGCCGGTAGTGCCATCAGTGGTACCGCTGCCGATTTCGTCGCCGGGCTGGGCGAGGGCGTGGACAAGCGCATGAACGTGACGCTGCAGGCCGATCCGGGCCTGGCCGCGCAGGGCCTCACCGTCACCCTCGGCAAGAGCCGTGGCATGGGCTCCAAGGACGCGGCGGTGTACGTGGTGGCGGACAAGGCCTTCAAGGGCAAGCTGGTGGCGCGTGCGCTGGATGCCGAGGGCACCGAGATCGGTCGCGCCAGCGCCGAGGAAGAGTTCGCCGCTGATGACGCGCGCTACGTGACGTTCAAGTTCAACGAAGAAATGGACAGCCAGCTGGTCCGCACCTACGCGGTGTCTGCACGCTGAGCCAGGCGGGAGCGGATCGCCCGCGGCGACGCTCCCGTCCACAGTGTCTGGCGTATGCTGGCAGCGACTCCTCCCACAGGTGCGTCGCGTGAGCCTTTCGCCGATTCTCGAACGCGCCGACGATTTCTGTCGGCGTTTTTCATTGCAGCTGCCGATCCTGCTGGCACCGATGGCCGGTGCCTGTCCGGTTCCGCTTTCCGCCGCGCTGGCCAACGCCGGCAGCATGGGCGCGATGGGGGCCGTGTTGTCGCCGGCGGCGGATATCGGTCGCTGGATGCAGGACTTCCGTGCAGCGTCCAGCGGGCCGGCGCAGGTGAACCTGTGGTTGCCCGATCCCGCGCCGGTGCGCGATGTGGCCGCCGAGGCCGCCACGCGTGCGTTCCTGGGCCAGTGGGGGCCGGAGGTTGCGGCCAGCGCAGCGGATGCCACGCCTGCCGATTTCGAGGAGCAGTTCAGTGCGCTGCTGGCGGCACGGCCGGCGGTGGCCTCGACCATCATGGGCGTGCTGTCGCCGCGTCACGTGCAGCAGTTGAAGGATACGGGCATCGCCTGGATCGCCTGCGCTACGACGCTGGCCGAAGCGCGTGCTGCGCAGGACGCGGGTGCTGACGCGGTGGTCGCGCAGGGCGCCGAAGCCGGCGGCCATCGCGGCGCCTTCGATCCGATGCGTGCAGAGCAGCAGCTGGTCGGCCTGTTCGCACTGCTGCCGCGGCTGGCGGACAACCTGAGTATTCCGGTGATCGCTGCGGGCGGAATCGGCGACGGTCGCGGCATTGCTGCTGCCCTGATGCTCGGGGCCAGCGCCGTGCAGATCGGCACGGCCTTCCTGCGCACACCCGAAGCAGCGGTGGCGCCGGCATGGGCCGATGCGTTGGCCCGCAGCGAACCCGAAGACACCTGGCCGACGCGCGCGTTCAGTGGGCGCCTGGGCCGCGGCCTGGCGACTGCCTACGTGCGTGCAGCTGCTGCCGAGGGCGCACCCGCGCCGCGCCCGTACCCTGTGCAGCGTGGCCTGACTGGACCGATGCGCAAGCAGGCCACGCAGGAAAACCGGCTTGCTGCGATGCAGGCCTGGGCCGGGCAGTCGGCATGGATGGCACCGGCAGCGCCGGCCGCCGACGTGCTGCGTGGCATGTGGGAACAGGCACAGGCGCTGCTGCGATGACGGTGACCTGCAACGGCGCAACGGCGCGGGCCGAAGACCTGCTGCCGGCGCTGACCAACTACGGCCACTTCACCTCGTTGCAGGTGCGCGGCAACGCGGTGCAGGGGCTTGATCTGCATCTGCAGCGGCTGGCGCGGGCAACGCAGGAACTGTTCGGCAGCGGGCTCGATATCGCGCAGGTGCAGGTGTGGATGGCGCAGGCGCTGCAACAGGCCGGCCAGGTCGACGCATCGATGCGGGTCACCGTGTTCTCGCGCCGTTTCGATTTCCGCGCGCCTCTGGCAAGCGTGCCGGTGGATGTACTGGTTGCCGTCTCCGCGCCGGTCGCGTTGACCGCGCCGAAACGCGTACGCAGCGCGACATGGCAGCGAGAGCTGCCGCAGATCAAGCATGTCGGTACGTTTGGACTGTTCGCCCAGCGCCGTGCCGCGTTGGCAGCGGGTTTCGACGATGCGCTGTTCGTCACTGGCGACGGGCAGATCAGCGAGGGAACCACCTGGAACCTGGCCGTGCATGACGGCGAACACCTGATCTGGCCACAGGCGCCTGCGCTGCGGGGAACCGCTGAAGCGCTGCTGCAGGCGGGCTGGGTGGGCCCACAGGAGGGCCGGCCGTTGCGGCTGGATGAGCTGGCCGGCATGCAGGCCGCCTTCGCCTGCAACGCCAGTGGGGTGTGGGCGCTGGATGCCATCAATGGTCAGGCGCTGCCGGGTTCGCAGGCCCTGGCCGAACAGGGCAGGGCGGTGTTGGCCCGGGTGCCCTGGCAGTCGCTTTCCTGAATGGAACCGTTGGAGTCAGAACCCTTTTGCTCGGTAAAAGGGATCTGACCCCGGGGTAGACGCCCGGGGTTGGCTCGGCCGGACTCTGCCGCTATAATCGCCCGCTTACCGCGCCATCCTGGCGACTGGGCAATAGGAAAAAACCACCATGGTCAAGATTCGACTGACCCGCGGCGGCGCCAAGAAGCGTCCGTTCTACCACATCATCGTCACCGACGTCCGCAGCGCCCGCGACGGCCGCAACATCGAGCGCGTTGGCTTCTACAACCCGGTTGCACAGGGCGGCGAGAAGCGCATCGAGCTGGACCTGGCCCGCGTTGACCATTGGGTCAAGAACGGCGCCCAGCCGACCGAGAAAGTTCGCAACCTGATCAAGGAAGCGAGCAAGTCCCAGGCCGCTGCGGCCTGATCCTGACGGGCCGCACCCTGGTGCGGCCCATCTGATTGAACGCAGATGAAAGATAACGAGCGCCGCATCCTGCTTGGCAGGATTGTCGGCGCTTTTGGTGTGCGCGGCGAAATAAAGCTCGAGTCCTGGACCGAGCCGCGTTCCGCTATTTTCCGTTACCAACCGTGGATCCTGCGCAGCCCCAACGGGCAGGAATCGACGCTTGAAGGCGCCCGTGGCCGGGATACCGGCAAGCATCTGGTGGCCCGTTTCCCGGGCATCGAGGATCGCGACACGGTCGAGGCGATGCATGGCACCGAGGTCTTCGTGGCCCGAAGTGCGCTGCCGCCGCCGAATGCCGACGAGTATTACTGGGTCGATCTGGAAGGCCTGGATGTGAAGACCGTCGAAGGCGTTGCCCTCGGCCAGGTCTCGCACCTGTTCAGTACCGGCGCCAACGATGTGGTGGTCGTACGCGGTGATCGCGAGCGGATGATTCCGTTCGTCGTGCCGGAGTTCGTCAAATCCGTCGACTTCGAGGCCAATCTGGTCGTGGTCGACTGGGACCCCGAGTTCTGAGTGTGAGCATGCGTTTCGACGTCATCACCCTGTTCCCCGATTTCCTCGCCCAGTCCGCTGGGCTGGGCGTGGTCGGCCGTGCGCAGGAAAAGGGATTGTTCAGCCTGCATGGCTGGAATCCCCGTGACTACGCCGAGGGCAACTACCGCCGGGTGGACGATCGTCCGTTCGGCGGTGGCCCGGGCATGGTGATGCTGATCGAACCGCTGCAGGCCTGCCTGCAGGCGATCCGTGAGGCCGATCCGACGCCTGCGCGGGTGATCCATCTCAGCCCGCAGGGCGCGCCGTTGACCCAGGCCAAGGTGCGGGAACTGGCGGCATTGCCGCGCATGGTCCTGCTCTGCGGCCGCTATGAAGGCATCGACGAGCGTTTCCTGGCCGCCAATGTCGATGAGGAGATTTCCCTCGGCGACTATGTGCTGTCCGGCGGCGAGCTGGGGGCGGCGGTCATCATCGACGCGGTGGCCCGGCTGCAGGAAGGCGCCTTGAATGACGCCGAATCCGCGGCGCAGGACAGTTTCGAGGGCGACCTCGGCCTGCTCGACTGCCCGCATTACAGCCAGCCGGCCCAGCATCCGCTGGGGGACGTGCCGGACGTGCTGCGCTCGGGCAACCATGCCGCCATCGCCGCCTGGCGCCGGCAGCAGTCGTTGATCCGTACCGCACAGCGGCGCCCGGACCTGCTGGATGAACAGGCGCTGGGCAAGGCCGACCGCAAGCTGCTGGCCCTGGCCCGCCAGGTCCCGGCGGGAAAGGGCAAGGTCTAGCGCCAGCCCTGCTTTATCGGCTATCATGGCCAATTACGCCGGCCCCGGCCGGTGCGCAGTACCCAAAACAAACGTGCAGCACAGTCCGGTGACTGCATGAGCCCACGCTGTCGAATGACACGCCCACCCGAACAATGAATCGGTGTAACCCATGAGCAAGCTGAACAAGTCCATCGTCGCGGAATTCGAATCCGCCCAGATCACCCGCGAACTGCCGCAGTTCAGCCAGGGCGACACCATTGTCGTCAACGTGAAGGTGAAGGAAGGTACCCGCGAGCGCGTGCAGGCCTATGAAGGCGTTGTCATCGCGACCAAGAACGGCGGCCTGAACTCCTCGTTCACCGTGCGCAAGATCTCGCACGGCTACGGCGTCGAGCGCGTGTTCCAGACCCACAGCGCCATCATCGACTCGGTCGAAGTGAAGCGTCGTGGTAAGGTCCGCGCCGGCAAGCTGTACTACCTGCGTGGCCTGGAAGGCAAGGCTGCCCGCATCAAGGAAGATCTGGCTGCTGCTGCTGCCGCCAAGGCTGCCCGTCTGGCAACCAAGGGCTGATAAACAACTTCGGTTGTTGCCGCGACGGCCGCCTTCGGGCGGCCGTTTGCGTTTGTGCTGCCGCCTCGTTAGTTTCAGTGAATGGATGAGAGCGACCATCGATACCCGGCGGACATCCAGGTGGCGTTGCGCTTCCTGGACCGTTCCGGGGTGCCACGGAGGGAAGCGGCCCCCTTGCTGCACCGCATGCTGTGGCGGCTGGGTGTCGCGCTGCCGCCGCCGATACTGGCCGGTTTCCTGACCAATACGCTGCTGCAGGGCCTGCTGTTTGGCGTGTTCTGGACGGTACTGATGTGGCTGCTGTTGTGGCAGGGCAGGGCCCCGGCGCTGGAACTGCTGTTGCTTGCCGGGGTGGCGGCAGGCGTGATGTTCGGCCTGGTGATGGCCACCCTGATGTGGTTCCTGCGCGGGGCCCGCAAGCTGCCCACCTGGCGGCAGTTCCGCAGCAGCCTCTGAGACCATGGCGCAGTGCGCCGTGACCGCTGCCGGGCGGCGGCGTACGCTCGGGCCTTCGACCCTCATGGCCCCTGCGATGCCCGCCAAGCGACCTGCCAGCAGTGCCGCGCCGAAGCTGCTGTCCGGCGGTAACCCGCAGATCGCCAAGGGTGAGGGCGATGCGCCCGTGCAGGCTTATATCGCTGCCATGCCGGACTGGAAACGGGCCGTTGGTGAGCGTCTGGACGCCCTGATCGAACAGGCCGTGCCCGGCGTGCACAAGGCAGTGAAATGGAACTCGCCGATGTACGGCGTTGCTGCCGGCGAGGGCTGGTTCCTCAGCTTCCATTGCTTCGCCCGCTACATCAAGGTCGCATTCTTCCGCGGCGCGCTGTTGCAGCCTGTTCCGCCTGAACCGTCCAAGAGCGCCGACACGCGCTACCTGCACATCCTTGGGGACGAGCCGCTGGACGAGGCGCGGTTCCTCGACTGGGTGCGGCAGGCCAGCCAGCTGCCTGGCGAACGCATGTAATCCCCCAGGTTCTTTCCCCGAACGAGACCACGCGATGGCCACGCAGAAGTCCGATCCCGCAGATGCCGCTCTCCCCGCTGCCGCCCTGATTGACGCCCGCATCGCCGAGCTCCCTGATTGGCGCGGCGACATCCTCGCCCGCGTGCGCGCGCTGATCCACGAGGCGCTGCCGGACGTGGAGGAAACCTGGAAATGGCGCGGCACACCGGTGTGGGAACACAATGGCATCCTGTGCACCGGCGAAACCTACAAGCAGGCAGTGAAGCTGACCTTCGCCCACGGCGCCGCGTTGCCGGACCCGAAGCGCCTGTTCAATGCCAGCCTGGAAGGCGGCACACGCCGCGCGATCGACATCCACGAAGGCGGCATGCCCAACGCCGCGGCGCTGAAAGCACTGCTGCGCGCCGCCGCCAGGCACAACGCGGAAAAGAAAAAGCGGTAGTGCCGGCCGCTGGCCGGCAATCCCATGGACTTCCCAGGTATCGCGCGGTTGCCGGCCAGCGGCCGGCACTACCGGTACATGTTCAACGCGGTGGAATGGTTTCCAGCGCCGCATCCGGGTCGGCCACCGGCGAAGGCGGACAGGCGGGAATCTCCGAGGGCGTGGCGAGTTCTTCGGCATGCACCGGTGTACTGATCATCTTCGCCTTACGCCAGCCACCCCAGCGGTAATACGCCAGCGACAGCAGCATCGACACCAGCGAGCCGGCCGGGAAACTCCACCAGATCGCATCGGCACCCCAGTACGGCTGCAGGAATTCGGCGAACGGCACGCGCACGCCCCACAGCGACGCGGCCAGGATCAGCAGCGGTGGCAGCACCGCGCCGGTGGAGCGCACCACGCCGGAGATCACGAAGCTGACGCCGAAGAACAGGAATGAACCGATCACGATGTGGTTCAGGTGCCGCGCGATCTGCAGCGACTCGCTGCCCTGCGGAAGGAACAAGGCCAGCGAATACTGGTCCAGCAGCACCAGCGGCAGGATCAACGCGCCGGTCAGCAGGAAGTTGAACGCGATGCCCTGGCGTGCGGTACCGCGCACGCGATCCCAGCGCTGCGCACCGACATTCTGCGCGGCCATCGACGAACACGCCGCACCGATCGCCATCGCCGGCATCTGCACATAGTTCCACAGCTGCAGCGATGCACCGTAGGCTGCGCCGGTGTCAGTGCCGTACTGGTTGACCATGGTCATCAGCATGATCACCGACAGCGAGATCAGCACCATCTGCAGGCCCATCGGCACGCCCTTGACCACCAGCGCGCGCAGGATGGTCATGTCCAGCTTGAACAGGTGCATGTCGGCGCGGCCCAGCCACAGCGTGTGCCGCTTGTGCCGCATGTACAGCAGCAGGCCGGCCAGCGACAGCGTCTGCGACACCAGCGTGGCCCAGGCCGAGCCGGCGATGCCCAGTTCCGGGAACGGCCCCATGCCGAAGATCAGCACCGGGTTCAGGGCGATGTCCAGCACCACCGAGACCAGCAGGAAGCGGAAGGGCGTGCGCGAATCGCCGGCACCGCGCAGCGCCGCACTGAGGAAGGCGAAGGCGTACAGCGTTGGCATCGCCAGGAAGATGATGCGCAGGTAGGCCTCGGCCAACGGCAGCGAGGCGGCGGGCGTGCCCATCGCCGCCAGCAGCGGGTGGGCCAGGAACCAGCCGGCGATGGCGATGATCACCGACAGGCCGATGAAGAACGTGGCGCTGGTGCCGACCACGCGTCGTGCCTGGGCGATGTCGCGCGCACCGATGGCCTGGCCGATCAGGATGGTCGAGGCCATGCCGAAGCCGAACACCGAACCGATCAGGAAGAACATGATGTTGTTGGCGTTCGCGGTCGCGGTCAGTGCCGCTTCGCCAAGGAAGCGCCCCACCCATACCGCATTCACCGAGCCGTTCAGCGACTGCGCGATGTTGCCTGCCAGGATCGGCAGCGCGAACAGCAGCAGGTTGCGGCCGATCGGGCCGGAGGTCAGGTCAAGCGGCGCTTTGGCCATGGAGTGGTGATCGATTCCCGGGAGGCGCACACTAGCATCAAGCCGGTTTGCAGGATGTGGCAATGCATCAACCACAACAGGCGATGCGGATGATCGTGGCGGCCTTGATCGCAGCGGCACTGGCCGCATGTTCGTCGGGTGACCGGCTGGGCGATACCCAGGTGCGGCCGACCGACCGCCCCGAGTGCCTGGTCGGCAGCCAGCGCCAGGACCTGGCGGCCGGCACGCCGGCATTGATCGGGGGCAGCGGCTGCCGCACCGACCCCGACAATCCGCGCCCCCTGAACAAGCGAACGGAGTAGTCCCCACCGATGTCCGAGCTTTCCCCGTTGGCGCCCAGCGTCCGTCTGGACATCTGGTTGTGGGCGGCCCGCTTCTTCAAGACCCGCAGCCTGGCCAAACAGGCGATCGAGACCGGCAAGGTATCCGTGGCCGGGCAGCGTCCGAAATCCTCGCGCGCAGTACGCGTGGGAGAGCAGCTGCTGGTCGATCGCGGTGAAGAACACTTCGAGATCCAGGTGCTGGGCCTGAGCGACCAGCGCGGTCCGGCGCCGGTGGCGCAGCAGTTGTATGCCGAGAGCGAAGCCTCCAAGGCCCGCCGCGCCGAACAGCGTGCGCTGCGCATTGCCGCGCGTGATGGCTACCAGGCACCGGAGCACAAGCCGGACAAGCGCGCACGCCGGTTGATCCGTGCACTGGGTGATATCGACGCCCTGTGACGGCGCCGCCCGGGCGCTGGTAGTCGCCCACCTTGGTGGGCGTTGCGCCATGTGCCGACCAGGGTCGGCATCCACCGGGTAAAGACCCCGCAGCAGTGCCTGGTAGTCGCCCACCTTGGTGGGCGCCGTGCCATGTGCCGACCAGGGTCGGCATCTACCGGGTAAAGGCCCCGCAGCAGTGTCTGGTAGTCGCCCACCTCGGTGGGCGCTGTTCCATGTGCCGACCAAGGTCGGCATCTACCGGGTAAAGACCCCGCAGCAGTGTCTGGTAGTCGCTCACCTCGGTGGGCGCCGTGCCATGTGCCGATCAAGGTCGGCATCCACCGGGTAAAGACCCCACAGCGGGGTCGGGTAGTCGCCCACCTTGGTGGGCGCCGTGCCATGTGCCAACCAAGGTTGGCACCTGGCATATCCGGTCAACCGTGCAGGTCGTAGCGATCCAGTTCCATCACCCGGGTCCAGGCGGCGATGAAATCCTGCACGAACTTCTTCTCGCCATCGGCGCTGGCGTAGACCTCGGCCAGGGCGCGCAGCACGGCGTTGGAGCCGAACACCAGGTCGGCACGGGTGCCGGTCCAGCGCGCAGCGCCATCGCTGCGGCCGCGGCCTTCATAGCTTTCGCGACCGGTCGCCTTCCAGGTGGTGCCCATGTCCAGCAGGTTGACGAAGAAGTCGTTGCTCAGCGTGCCGGGACGGCTGGTGAACACGCCGTGCCTGCCACCGTCGGCATTGGCGCCGAGCACGCGCAGGCCACCGACCAGGGCGGTCATTTCCGGTGCGGTGAGGGTCAGCAGCTGTGCCTTGTCGATCAGCAGCGCCTCACCCGGCACGCTGTAAGCGCCCTTGAGGTAGTTGCGGAAACCATCGGCAGCCGGTTCCAGCACCGCGAACGATTCGACGTCGGTCTGTTCCTGGCTGGCATCGGTGCGGCCCGGAGTGAACGGCACGCTAAGGTCATGGCCGCCGGCCTTCGCTGCCTGCTCGATGCCGACGCCACCGGCCAGCACGATCAGGTCGGCCAGCGACACCTGCTTGCTGCCCGCGCCGTTGAACTCGGCCTGGACCTTTTCCAGCGCGGCCAGCACCTTGCCCAGCTGCTGCGGCTGGTTCACCGCCCAGTCCTTCTGCGGTGCCAGGCGCACGCGCGCACCATTGGCGCCGCCACGCTTGTCCGAACCGCGGAAGGTCGAGGCCGAGGCCCACGCCGTGGACACCAGCTCGGCCACGCTCAGACCGGTCGCTGCGATCTTCTGCTTCAGCGCGGCGATGTCCTTGGCGTCGATCAACGGGTGCCTGGCTTCCGGCACCGGGTCCTGCCAGATGAATTCCTCGGCCGGAATCTCCGGGCCGAGATAGCGCGCACGTGGGCCCATGTCGCGATGGGTCAGCTTGAACCAAGCGCGGGCGAAGGCATCGGCGAACTCCTGCGGATCAGCAAGGAATTTCCGCGAGATCTTTTCGTAGGCCGGGTCCATGCGCAGCGACAGGTCGGTGGTCAGCATGGTCGGGCGGTGCTTTTTCGACGGATCGTGCGCATCGGGAATCACTGCGTCCGCATTCTTGGCGACCCACTGGTGCGCGCCGGCCGGGCTCTTGCTCAGCTCCCATTCGTGGCCGAACAGGATCTCGAAGAAGTCGTGGCTCCACTGCGCGGGGGTGCGGGTCCAGGTGACTTCCAGGCCGCTGGTGATGGTGTCGCCGCCCTTGCCACTGCCGAAGCTGTTGGCCCAGCCCAGGCCCTGGCTTTCCAGGCCCGCTGCTTCCGGTTCCTTGCCGACGTTGTCGGCCGGGCCGGCACCATGGGTCTTGCCGAAACTGTGGCCACCGGCGATCAGGGCGACGGTTTCCTCATCGTCCATCGCCATGCGGCCGAAGGTGTCGCGGATGTCATGCGCGGCCAGCACCGGATCGGGATTGCCATCCGGGCCTTCCGGGTTCACATAGATCAGGCCCATCTGTACCGCGGCCAGCGGGTTTTCCAGTTTGCGCGAGTGCACATCGCCATCAGCGTCGTCATCGGACACCAGCACGCCGTGGTCCTCTTGCACGCCCTCCGAGCCGTGCTTGTAGCGCACGTCGCCACCGAGCCAGGTGGTCTCGCGGCCCCAGTACACGTCCTGGTCCGGCTCCCAGGTATCGGGACGGCCGCCGGCAAAGCCGAGCGTCTTGAAGCCCATCGACTCCAGTGCGACGTTGCCGGTCAGGATCAGCAGGTCGGCCCAGGAAATGGCCTGGCCATATTTCTGCTTGATCGGCCACAGCAGGCGTCGCGCCTTGTCCAGGCTGACGTTGTCGGGCCAGCTGTTGAGCGGAGCGAAGCGCTGCTGGCCGCGGCCACCACCACCACGGCCGTCATCGATGCGGTAGGTGCCGGCGCTGTGCCAGGCCATGCGGATGAACAGGCCGCCGTAGTGGCCGAAGTCGGCTGGCCACCAGTCCTGCGAGTCGGTCATCAACGCCTTCAGGTCGGCCTTCAGGGCGCTGTAGTCCAGCCCGTTGAAGGCCTTGGCGTAGTCGAAGCCCGTATCAAGGGGATTGGAGCGCGTGGAGTGCTGGTTGAGCAGATCCACGCGCAGCTGGTTCGGCCACCAGTCGCGGTTGGTCGTCGCATCACCGACGACGGCATGGTTGAACGGGCACTTCGCTTCGCTTTTCATGGGTCTCTACCTGTGGGCTGGCGAATGAGGGAATCAGATCGCTTACCCACCATAGGCATCGCCTAATGATGGGTAAATTCGATTGATTCAACCGATGCGATAGTGGCCGCCTATGGCAGGCGGCGCTTGCATCGTTGTGCGCGATCAGCGCTTGAGCAGGCCCGCGCCGAGCTTGAACAGATCGCTGGCGCCGAACTGGCCATCGCCGTCCTGATCGAGCGCACCGCCGAGCAGGCTGCCGATGCCACCGCCGGATTGCTGTGCTTCCTGCCCCAGGGCCTGGCTGAGCTGGCCGGCGTTGCCGCTCTGGGCAAACCGCTGGGCCAGGAACGACATGACGATGGGGGCCAGGATCGCCAGCAGCTGGCTGGACCTGCCGCTGTCCAGGCCGGTCTTCTGGCCCAGCACTTCGGCCGCCTGCGAGGTCTGCCCACCGAACACGTGGCCGAGGATGCCGGCACCGTTGGTGGCGTTGCCGCCGCCACCGCCCATCACCGCGCCGAGGATGCTGCCGATGTCGAAACCGCCGCCAGCACCGCCACCGCCGCCCGAACCGAGGTGGTCGCGCTGCAGGGCATTGAGGAGGGACTGCGCACCCTGCGGCTCGCTGGCGTTCTGGCCCATCGCGCCGAGCAGCAGCGGCAGCGCGCTGCCGACGGCCTGGGTAGCCTGGCTGCTGTCCAGGCCGAGCTGCTGCGAGACCTGCTGCAGGCCTTGGCCCTGCTGCAGCTGCTGGAAGAGGGATGCAGCAAGGGATTCGGTGTTCATGGCGGTCTCCGGTCTGTGAAGGACGAACCGCCCGAGCATAACGCCGTGTACACGACGGCAATGCGAAGGCTTCATGGCGGGCGTCCGCCGGGCAGGGCCGGCGGAACCTGCGGCCTGCCTTACAGCAGCGCCTTCAACCGGTACAGCGCTTCCAGTGCCTGCTTCGGGGTCAGCTCGTCCGGGTCGATCGCGGCCAGCGCCTCCTGCGCCTTGTTCGGCGGAGCGGCAAACAGCCCGAACTGCTGCGGGGCATCCAGCGCCTGCGGGGCGAGTTCGGCGGCATGGCTTTCGCCGCCGCGCTGTTCCAGTTCGGCCAGGCGTCGGCGCGCCTGTGCCACGGTGGCACGCGGCAGGCCGGCCAGGGCAGCCACCTGCAGGCCGAAGCTGCGGTTGGCCGGACCGTCCTTCACTGCATGCATGAACACCAGTGCTTCGCCGTGCTCGACGGCATCCAGATGCACGTTGGCGATGCCGCTGCGGCCGCCTTCGTGCTGTTCGTCGGCCAACGCGGTCAGTTCGAAGTAATGGGTCGCAAACAGCGTGTAACAGCGGTTTTCGTAGGCGAGGTGGCGCGCTACCGCGTCGGCCAGGGCCAGGCCGTCGTAGGTGGACGTGCCGCGGCCGATCTCGTCCATCAGCACCAGCGAATGCGCGGTGGCGTGATGCAGGATGTAGCTGGTTTCGGCCATCTCGACCATGAAGGTCGACTGCCCGCGGGCAAGGTCATCGCCTGCGCCGATGCGGGTCAGGATGCGGTCGATCGGGCCGATCAGCGCACGGCTGGCCGGCACGAAGCTGCCGATGTGGGCCAGCAGCACGATCAGCGCGTTCTGCCGCATGTAGGTCGATTTACCGCCCATGTTCGGGCCGGTGATGACCAGCATGCGACGGTCCGGGTGCAGATCCAGGTCGTTGGGCTCGAACGGCTGGTCACGCACCGCTTCCACCACCGGATGGCGGCCGCGCTCGATCTTCAGGCACGGCTCGGCCTGCAGCTCCGGGCGCGCCCAGTCCAGCGCCTGCGCACGTTCGGCGAAGGCGGCCAGCACGTCCAGTTCGCTGAGTGCGGCAGCACACTGCTTGAGCGGCTCCAGCTGGGTGCCCAGCGTGTCCAGCAGCTGCTCGTACAGGTACTTTTCGCGCGACAGCGAACGGTCGCGGGCGGACAGCACCTTGTCTTCGAACGCCTTCAGTTCTTCGGTGATGTAGCGCTCGGCGTTGGTCAGTGTCTGCCGGCGGGTGTAGTGCACCGGCGCACGGTCGGACTGGCCCTTGCTGATTTCGATGTAGTAGCCGTGCACACGGTTGTAGCCGACCTTCAGGGTGGCGATGCCGCTGCTCTCGCGCTCGCGCTGCTCCAGGTCGACCAGGAACTGGTCGGCGTGGGTCGACAGGCGGCGCAGCTCATCCAGCTCGGCGTCGAAGCCATCGGCCAGCACGCCACCATCGCTGAGCTTGAGCGGCGGCATGTCGGCGATCGCGCTGGCCAGCAGGTGGGCGCATTCGTCGTGTTCGCCGAGCGCGGCGTGCAGGGTCTGCAAGCGCGGTGAATCCAGCGGTGCCAGCACCTCGCGTACGGCCGGCAGCAGGCCGAGGCCATCGCGCAGGGTGGAGAAGTCGCGCGGCCGTGCCGAGCGCAGGGCAACGCGGGTGAGAATGCGTTCAAGGTCGCCGAGGCGGCGGAACTGTTCGCGGATATCTGCGTCCGCGCCACGGTCGATCAGTGTTTCCACCGCGTGGTGGCGCTGCACCAGCACCTCGCGCAGGCGCAGCGGCCGATGCAGCCAGCGGCGCAGCAGGCGGCCGCCCATCGGCGTCACCGTGCTGTCGAGCACGCCGAGCAGGGTATTGCGGGTATCGCCGTCGACGCGGGTGTCCAGCTCCAGATGGCGCCGCGTTGCCGCGTTCATCGCGATCGCTTCGCCGGCGGTTTCCATCGAGATGGACGTAAGGTGCGGCAGGCGCTGCTTCTGGGTTTCCTCGACATAGCCGAGCAGGGCGCCGGCAGCGGCCGTTGCGCGCGGCTTGTCGTCGATGCCGAAGCCGCTCAGGTCATGCAGCTTGAAGAAGTTCAGCAGCTGGCGGCGGCCACTGTCGGCGTCGAACAGCCATGGCGCGCGGCGACGCACGCCGCTGCGCTGGCGCAGGAACTCCGGCCAGTTCTCCTCATCCGGCACCAGCAGTTCGGCCGGCTCCAGGCGCGCGAGTTCGGCTTCCAGCGCGTCATCGGTGTCCACTTCGTTGACCAGGAAACGGCCGCCGGCCAGGTCGGCCCAGGCCAGGCCATAGCCGCTCTTGTTGCGCGACAGGGCCATCAGCAGGGTGTCGCGACGCTCGTCCAGCAGCGCTTCGTCGGTGACCGTGCCGGGGGTGACGATGCGCACCACCTTGCGTTCGACCAGTCCCTTGGCCAGTGCCGGGTCGCCGATCTGTTCGCAGATCGCCACCGATTCGCCCAGCGCGACCAGTCGTGCCAGGTAGCCCTCGTAGGCGTGCACCGGCACGCCGGCCATCGGAATCGGTGCACCACCGGAGCTGCCACGCTGGGTCAGGGTGATGTCGAGCAGGCGCGCGGCCTTGCGCGCGTCGTCGTAGAACAGCTCGTAGAAGTCGCCCATGCGGAAGAACAGCAGCAGGTCCGGGTAGTCGGACTTGGCTGCGAAGAACTGCTTCATCAGCGGGGTGTGTTCGGCGGACTTGTCTTTGGACATGGGACTCGTGGATCAGGGGCGTCCGCTCGCGCCGGAGGGCAGCGGGGCGGAGCCGGTACAGGGCTGTCCATGGTAACTGGTCGCGGCAGGGGGGACGCTTTTGCCGGGGGCGTGGCACGTGTCGCAGGTGAACAGCTGCGGTGGCGCGTGCGACTCTCAATGGTTGTGCGGGAGGCTCGGGCGATGGGCAATTGCGAGTGAAACGGTCGTTGCCGGCGCCAGCCTGCTGGTGCTGGGTGAATCCGCGTTATGGGTCACAGCTTTCGGAGGGATGTCCGGCGGAGGGTGGATCGCCGCAATCGGGCGGTCAAACGGAGTCATGCATGTTCCTTCGGGTGTTGCTTGCGATATTTCTGGCCTGCACCGCGGGTCTTTCCCTGGCGGCAGAGGCGGCGCCGTCGAATGACCTGCACCACCTTGCGTTGCGGGTGCTGCACGACGGGGTCCCCGCGTTCTCGCCCCGGCTGAGCGTGCGGCAGGGGCGCACGGCGACCGTCGCGCTGGAGGGCAGGCATGGGCAACGCTATAGCCTGGTGGTCGACATTGCCGAAGCGGAGGCCATCGTCGGCGAAGCGGGTGCAGACCTGCAGTGGAGCCTGTGGCAGGACGGGACGCTGCTGCAGAAGGGCGCATTGACGATCTCTCCGGCGATGGTGCAGGCGGCGGCACTGGAGGGGCGGCCGCTGGGTGTCCGCAAGCGTGGGCTGGGCGGGGTACAGGCCGACGTCCAGGTGCTGGACTATTCGGTGGAGGCGTCGCCCTTGGGAGGAGATGGCAGGGCGACTGCCTGTGCCATCGCCTCGCCAATGGCAACCGCTCGCGATAAGGGATGTTGTGCAGCGAAGTGCCAGGATGGCAGCGGACAGTCGCTCAAGTGCTGTGGTGCAAGCTCCTGCTGTGCATGTGGTACCTGTTGCCACGTTCCTTGATGGGCGTCGGCAGCAGGCGTGGCAGCCTCAGGCCTGTACCAGGGTGATGTCCGGGTGGCTGGCGAAGATCTCCATCACGATGTCGAAGTAGGTCTGCCCCTCGCCACGTTGCAGGGCGTCCAGCTGGCGGCCGATGGTTTCGGCATTGAACGTACCCGGCTGCCGCAGCTTGTCTTCCAGCCACGCGCGCGTGGCCTCCAATCCGAGTGCCTCTCGGCTGCGGTCGATGTCGCGCCAGACCAGCGTGGCGGTTTCGTGCCCGGCCAGCGCGCCATAACCGCCGTTCAGCAGATCGTCCAGCCCATCGAGACTGGGCCCGAGCTGCCAGGCTTCGCCGGCCATGAATACCCGGTTGATCTCCGCATAGAGGCTGGGGATATCAACAATGGCGGTGCCATTGATCTGCAGGAATACGGTCATGCGCCGACTGTAGCGTGGGCCGGCGAAAGGCGTTGTGCTGAACGCCGTTGCTTTGCGACGTGGCGCGTGCGTGCGCATACTCTGGATCTCTGCCTGCGGTGTTCTGTCCCCGTAGTCCTGGGCATTTGAAAATTTCCCTATAGAAATCCTTCGGGCGGCCGATAGCCTATGCGCCACTTCGCGTCGGGCGCGGTGGCATGCCGTTGCATACCCCCGGCGAACCTCGATTCAAGCCATTGGGTTGGCCCTTCTCCTTTCCGGGAGCAGGACCGCTGACGCGTGGCATCAACACGTGGAATTGATTGTGCAAGCAAGGAAGATGTCTGTGCGCGGTGCGCGCCGCAGTGGTGGAGGGTTGGTGCTTCTGGGCATGGCCTTCAGTGTTGCTGCCCAGCAGGTGGGTGACCCGGGCGCGCAGGAGCTGCTGCGCCAGCAGGAACGAGAACGCGTGCTGCGCGAGCAGCAGGAAAGCCGGCCCGATGTACGCCTGAAGAGCAGCCAGGGTGAACAGGGGGAGCGCCTGCCGACGCAGGAGCAGCCCTGCGTGCGTATTGATCGCATCGTGCTGGACGGCGAGGGTGCCAAGGGCTTCCAGTGGGCATTGGCCGCAGCCGATCCGCGCGAAGATCCCGCCAGCGGCCGCTGCCTGGGCACTGAAGGCATCAACGTGGTGATGAAGCGCGTACAGAACGCGATCATCGCGCGTGGCTATGTCACCACCCGCGTGCTGTCGGCCCCGCAGGATCTGAATACCGGCACGCTGACACTGTCGGTGGTGCCCGGGCGATTCCGCGAGGCGGTGTTCACCGAGGCGGATGGGCGGCATCCGGCCATCGCCAATGCGCTGCCGATCCGCAGTGGCGGCCTGTTGAACCTGCGCGACATCGAGCAGGGGCTGGAGAACCTGCAGCGCGTGCCCACCGTCACTGCTGACATCAAGATCGCACCTGCAGACGGCGAAGGCGCCGCGCCCGGGCAGAGCGACCTGAACATCGACTGGAAACAGCGTTCGCCGGTGCGTGCCAGCCTGACCCTGGACGATGCAGGCAGCCAGGGCACCGGCAAGCTGCAGGCCAACGCCACGCTGTCGTTGGACAACCCGCTGGGCCTGAACGAGCTGTTCTACGTCAGCGCGGGGCGCGGCGTGTTCAATGGCAAAGGCAAGGACACCAACAGCTGGACCGCGCACTACGACGTGCCCTACGGCTACTGGCTGTTCGGCGCCACGGCCAGTGCCTACGACTACAGCCAGACCGTGGTGGGCGCGTACGAAAGCTATGACTACAGCGGCCGCAGCGGCAACGCCGAGGCACGCGTGGATCGCCTGTTGCTGCGCAATGCCAAGACCAAGCTGGGCATCTACGGCCGCGGCTGGCAGCGCACGTCGAAGAACTACATCGACGATACCGAGATCGAGGTGCAGCGTCGCCGTACCTCGGGCTGGGAGCTCGGCCTGACCCACAAGCAGTTCATCGGTGCGGCCACGCTTGATGCCACGCTGGCATACCGGCGCGGCACCGGTGCCTTCCATGCACTGCGCTCCCCGGAAGAGATGGCCCGGGCGTGGGATCCAAGCCTGCCGTTGGAAGGCACCTCGCGGATGAAGCTGATCACGGCTGACGCGCAGTTCAGCGTGCCGTTCCAGCTGGGCAAGCAGCGCCTGCGCTACACCGCTGCCTGGCGCGCGCAGTGGAACCGCACACCGTTGTCGCCACAGGATCGCTTTGCGATCGGCGGCCGCTACACGGTGCGTGGCTTCGATGGCGAAAGCTCGCTCAGCGGCGAGCGCGGCTGGTCGCTGCGCAACGACCTGTCGCTGGGTATCGGCGGCGGCCAGGAGTTCTACGTCGCCGCCGACTACGGCCGCATCGGCGGGCCATCGGCGCAATGGCAATCCGGCCGGGATCTGGCCGGCATGGCATTGGGCCTGCGCGGCGGCTGGCAGCAGCTTTCCTGGGACGGTTTCGTGGGCTCGGCCCTGCACAAGCCCTCCAACTTCCCGACTGACTACACCACCTTCGGCTTCAGCCTGGCGTGGCGCTACTGATCTGGCACAAGGATTCGTGAAATGAACAGCATCTATCGCCTGGTTTTCAACCGCGCGCTGCGCGTGTGGCAGGTCGCTTCGGAACTGGTGAAAGGCGGTGGCGGCCTGGTCGGCCAGGTCGCCGGCCGGCAGACGGCAGCCGTGTCGCCGCTCGGCTTCGCGCTGATGTGCGCGTTGGGATGGGTCAGCCTGGCGCCCGTGGCTGCAGCGCAATCGGTCGGCCACATCGTGTCCGATCCCAACGCGCCAGGCCGTGAGCGGCCCACCGTGGTCACCGCGCCGAACGGTGTGCCGATGGTCAACATCACCACGCCATCGGCCGGTGGTGTTTCGCGCAACCGTTACTCGCAGTTCGATGTCGGCCGCGAGGGCGTGATCCTCAACAACGCGCGTGGCCAGGTGCAGACGCAGCTGGGTGGCTGGGTGCAGGGCAATCCGTGGCTCGCCACCGGCAGCGCCCGGGTCATCCTCAACGAGGTCAACGGCCCGGCCAGCCGGCTCAATGGCTACGTGGAAGTGGCCGGACAGCGCGCCGAGGTGATCATCGCCAATCCTGCCGGCATCCAGGTCAACGGTGGCGGTTTCCTCAATGCCAGCCGCGTCACGCTCACCACCGGCGCGCCGGTGTTCAGCGGCAGCGGTTCGCTGGAAGGTTATCGAGTCAGTGGTGGGGCAATCGAGGTCAACGGCGATGGCCTCGATGCCAGCCGCGCCGACTACACCGACCTGATCACCCGATCGCTGAAGGTCAACGCCGGCATCTGGGCCAACCAGCTGCAGGCGACCCTCGGCAACAACGTGGTCAGTGCCGACCACAGCCAGGTCAACGCTGCGGCGGCCAGCGGCGATGCGCCGACCTTTGCGCTGGATGTGGGCGCGCTGGGGGGCATGTTCGCCAACAAGATCTGGCTGGTCGGCAATGAACACGGCGTGGGCGTGCGCAATGCCGGCAGCATCGGTGCCCAGGCCGGCGAACTCGTGGTCACGGTGGACGGCCGGCTGGAGAACACCGGCGCGCTGCAGTCACTGCAGAACGTGCGCGTGCAGGCGAGCGGCGATCTGGCCAATGCCGGCACCATCGCTGCCACGCATGAAGCTGCGATCACCTCCGGTGGCACGCTGGACAACAGCGGCGGCAAGCTCAATGCACAGCGCCTGCAGCTGCAGGCACAGGCTCTGCGCAACCGTGGCGGTGCCATCGAGCAGACCGGCGTGCAGGCGTTGAGCCTCACCGCAGGCAGCGTGAGCAATCGCAGCGAAGGCCTGATCGGTGCGCTGGATGCGGTGGCGTCGGGCGGCTCCGGCGGTACCCCCAGTGGCACCTCGCCGGGAAGCGGCGGAACGCCAGGTACCGGTGCGCCCGGAACCGGCACGCCCGGTACGGGTACTCCGGGTACACCGGGTACCGGCACTGGCGACGGTACGCCGGTGACGCCGGCTGTTCCGTTGGCCGCCGGTGTGCTGGACATCGCCGGCACGCTCGACAACGACGGTGGCAGCATCAGCAACGGCGGTCGTGTATCGCTGGTTGCGGGCAATGGTCTGGACAACAGCGGAGGCCGCCTTGGTGTGGCCTCGCTGCGCGCCACGGGCGATCTGAACAACGATGGCGGCACACTGCAGGTGCACGGTGACGCTGCGCTGCAGCTGGGGGCGCTGTCCAACCAGAAGGGCGCGCTGAGTGTGGCCGGTGCGCTGCAGCTGCAGACACAGTCGCTGGACAACCGGGCAGGCGAGCTGCGCCATGCCGGCAGTGCCGAGTCGGCCTGGACAGTGCAAGGCGCGTTCAACAACGACGGCGGCCTGCTGGCGACCAATGCCGAGCGCCTGACGCTGGGGGCAGGTCGGGTCTTCAACGCCGGTGGCCGCATCGAGCATGCCGGTAACGGCGGCCTGTTGCTGACCACGGGCGACTGGACCGGTGCCGGCGGTCGCCTGAGCACGCTCGGTCGCCTGGACTGGACGGTGGGCAATGCGGACGTGCGCAATGGCACGCTCACTGCAGCGCAGTTCCAGATCGTCGCCGGCACGCTGGACAACCGCGGCGGCAGCCTGCTGTCGCTGGGCAACCAGGGCAGCATGCTGCGCGCCGGCACGCTGGACAACAGTGCCGGTGGCACCGTGGCCGGCAATGGCGAGCTGACCGTCTCGGCGGGGACGCTGGACAACAGCAAGGGCCTGCTGCAGCAGGCCGGCAACGGCGCGTTGCGTGTACACGCCGATACTCTGCGTGGCAGCGAGGGCCGCCTGCTCAGCAACGGTGACCTGACGCTGACCGGTGGCCAGCTGGATGTGAGTGGCGGCACCACCTCGGCGCAGAGCGTGCAGATCCAGGCCGACGGCCTGCGCAACGCCGGTGGCCAGATCGTGTCGCTCGGCAATTCCGAGTTGGCGCTGGATGTACGTGGCACCTTCGACAACCAAGGCGGGCAGGTGCTTGGCAACGCGGGCCTGCGCATCGATGCGGGCCGCATCGACAACCAGGAGGGCACGCTGCAGTCGGCCGGTAGCCAGGGCGCGACACTGACCGTGCGCGACGAACTGGACAACAGCGCCGGTGCGATCTCTGGCAACGGCCAGTTGCAGCTGCACGTCGGCAGCCTGCTCAACCAGGGCGGCAAGGTACTTGCTGCGGGCAGCGGCCTGTTGCAGGTGCAGGCCCGCGAACTGCTGGACAACCGCAATGGCGGCCGTCTGGCCGGCAGCGGAGACGTGCTGCTGCAGGCGGCGCGGCTGGACAACCGTAGCGGTGCAATCGAGCACGCCGGCAGCGGCTCGCTGCAGATCCGTGCCGATGCGTTGCAGGGCGCAGCCGGGCGGATTCTCAGCCAGTCGTCGCTGATGCTTGACGGCGGCGAGCTGGTGCTGGGTGCCGGCAGCACCACCCAGGCCGAGCGCGTCGCGATCAATGCCGAACGCCTGGACAACGCCGGCGGCAACCTGAGCTCCACCGGCAGCGATGCACTGCAGCTGCGCGTGGCGCAGGCCGTGGACAACAGCGGCGGCACGATCGCAGGCAACGGCGCGCTGGATGTGCAGGCCGGTGAACTGCTCAACCGCAAGGGTACGCTCAGTGCTGCCGGTGCAGCCGACAGCACGTTGCAGGTCGACGGTACGCTGGACAACCATGAAGGCACCATCGCCAGCAATGCCAACCGGCTGACCCTCACTGCCGCACAGCTGGACAATACCGCCGGTGCCATCCGCCAGGCCGGCAACCAGGGCCTGGATATCACCACGGCCCGCCTGGATGGCAGCAAGGGCACGTTGGTCTCTGCGGCTACGCTGACCCTGCGCGCGGATGAGGTAGACCATCGCGACGCAACGCTGGGGGCTGATCGCTTCGACCTCGAGGCCGGAACGCTGGACAACACCGGCGGCCGCATCATCGCAAGTGGCGAGGGTGCCAGCCGCATCCATGCCACCACGCTGGGCAATGCCGGCGGTACGCTGGCCAGCAATGGTGACCTGACGCTGCAGGCGCAGACGCTGGACAACAGCGCAGGCAAGATCCAGCACGCCGGCAGCGGCCAGTTGCAGGTGCTCGCACAGACCCTGCTGGGTGCGGGCGGCAGCGTGCTCAGCAATGGCACGTTGGTGCTGGAGGGCAAAACGCTTGACCTGTCGAAGGCGACCACCTCGGCGCGCCGCATCGATATCAACGCCGATAGCCTGACCACCGCCGGCGGTGCGCTCACTGCTACCGGCGAAGAAGCTCTGCGCCTGCGGGTGCAGGGGCTGCTGGACAATCGCGGCGGATCGCTGGCCAGCAATGGCGTGCTCGACGTTTCCGCGCGGCAGCTGATCAATGCGCAGGGCACCCTGCAGGGCGCCGGCAGCGGCCGTTCCACCCTGGCCATCGGCGAGGCACTGGACAACCAGAGCGGGCGCATCCTGCTGGGTGGCGCGGGCACGATCAATGCCGCCAGCCTCGACAACCTCGGCGGTACTGTCCATGCCGGCGGCAGCGAACTGGTGCTGGGCATCGACGGTCGCCTCGACAACGGCAGCCAGGGGCTGCTGTCCAGCGCCGGTGCGATGACCCTGGGCGCCGCCAGCCTCGACAACCGGCACGGCACGGTGGTGGCAGGCAAGGACCTGCTGCTGACCACGGTTGCAGGCGTGGACAACAGCGATGGCGCGATGCAGGCCGGCGAGCTGCTGCAGCTGCAGGCCAATGGCCTCGACAACCAACGCGGCACGCTGCTGGGGGGGCAGCTGACCGTCGATACCCGCGGCCAGCGGCTGGACAACAGCGCAGGTACGCTGGGTACGCAGAAGGGTGCGCTGACCGTGCACAGTGGCGCGCTGCTCAACCAGGGCGGCCGGGTGCAGTCGGCCGCCGATCTGCGCATCGATACCGCAGGGCAGACCATCGACAACCGGGACACCGCCAGCAGTGGTGGCCTGTTGGCGGCGGGCACACTGCAGCTGGACGCTGGTGCGCTGGACAACCGAGGTGGCACGCTGAACGCACAGGGCGATGCGCGGCTGGTGCTGGCCAGTGCCGACAACAGCGCTGGCGGTACGCTTGCCAGCGCGTCGGGCCTGTCGCTGCAGGCGACGACGCTGGCCAACGGCGCCGGGCGCGTGCAGGCCGGGCGCAATCTCGACCTGACCCTGAGCGGGCACCTGGACAACACTGCCGGCGCGATCGCCGCCGGCCAGTTGCTGACCCTCACCGCAGCCAGCGTGGACAACCGCAACACCCGCGGCGGCGATGGCACCCGCGGCCTGCAGGCAGGCCAGCTGCAGTTCGGAACGCAGTGGCTGGACAACAGCCAGGGACAGATCGTCACCGATGGCGGCGCGCGGTTGCAGGTCAACGGCCAGCTGCAGAACAACGGGGGTGTCATCACCACCGGCGGCAACCTCGACAGCAGTGCCGACAGCGTCGCCAACAGTGGCGGCCTGCTGCGGGCCGATGGCAGCCAGACCCTGGTGGCGCGCGCGCTCAGCGAGGACGGCCAGGTACACGCCCAGCGCGACTTGAGCCTGACCCTGCAGCAGGGCCTGAGCAACCGCGGCGAATGGGTGGCCAACGGCACGCTGGCCCTGCATCTGTCCGGCGACCTGGACAACCAGGGCGTACTGCGTGGCGGCAACCTCGATCTCAACGCGCAGAACATCACCAACGCGGCCAACGGCGAGATCTCCAGCGAAGGCATCACCCATCTCAATGCACGCGGCCAGCTGACCAATCGCGGCCTGATCGACGGCAAGGTGACCCACCTCGAAGCCGACGTGCTGGACAACCTTGGCACCGGCCGCATCTATGGCGACCACGTGGCGATCTCGGCCGGCGTGCTGAAGAACCATGCCGAGGATGCCAACGGTGCCACCCGCGTCGGCACCGTGGCCGCGCGCGAGCGCCTGGACCTGGGCGTGCGCGAACTGCAGAACACCGGCAAGGGCCTGCTCTACAGCGGCGGCGACGCGGCCATCGGTGGATCGCTGGGGGCTGATCGCATTGCTGCGGGCACGGCCGGCAGGATCGACAACATCGGTTCGATCATTGATGTGAGCGGCAACCTGGCGATCGATGCGGGCGCGATCAACAACATCCGTGAGAACGTGTCGGTCGTTTCGACAAAGACGATCGACACCACCGCGAGCATGACGGTTGCGTCGTGGCAGAAGAACAGCAAGAACACGGCGGGAACGGTCAGCGACACCAGCAACTACAAAGCATGGGAGTTCTACTACATCGCGCCGGAAGACGTGCTGCAGGATGAACCCTTCATTGCCGCCGACGGCACCCGGCTGGGCAAGGCGGTGATCCGCCTGACTGCGAACACCTCGCGCTTCTTCTTCGGCTCCGGCGGCTTGGGCTATGACGTGCGTGGCGAGCGCTGGCGCATGGATCCGGTGAACGGGACGGTCACGATCTACTACGTAAGCAAGGGTACTGCCGCCAATCCGGACCAGGTGGCAGGTGGCGATCCCTTCGATGTGCTCAAGTCCAAGGAGAAGTTCACCTACCAGACCGACCGTCTGACGTTCTCCAACGCGTACGGAACCTGCAGTACCACGTGCATCCAGTTCATCACCCCCGCCGGCTTCAACAACCCAGACGCGACCATCTTCGGGCGGCGCCAGCACACCCAGGAAACCAGCCTCAACGAGCAGAACCGCCTGGCGCACCATGTCGCCTACGAGGACCAGCTGCAGTCCGGCGTCGGCGCCGATGCGGTCATTCGATCGGGTGGCAACATGCGCCTTTCGGTAGATGAGCTGAACAACCTCTACGCGCAGATCGCTGCCGGCGGCAATATGCAGATCGTTGGCCACGGCGCGGACAGCCGTGTGCGCAATGAGGGCGTGGAGCTGTTTCGAACGCATACGTTCAACAACACATCGATTGCCTACAACGGCACCCGCACGCAGTGGGAAGCAGCACCCATCTCCGAAAAGATTGGTCAACTGGGCGGGCAGATCACTGCCAACGGTACGCTCAGCATCGACGTCGGCGATCTGAGCAACCTCAACCAAGGGCGCAACGCACCCAACGTGCAGGATGGCGCGGCAATGGCCAACCTCAACGTGCAGGGGCCGAAGACGCTGCCGGACGGCCCTGGCCATAACGGTGCGCAGGGACCGGGCCACAGCGGAGGGACGGGGGCGGAACGCGCGCTGGCACGGGCGGCAGATGCCGCCGGCACGCAGCAGGGCGGCACGGTCGGGGGCATCGCCGGCAATGGCACTGCATCCGGGGCGCGCGTGGTCGCGGCGGCCGGCGGCTCGCCGGACCGCATTGCGATGGGCGCGCCGGACACCCGTGCACCCACGGCCAGCCTGTTCAACGTCAACCGCAACGGCGGCAACTATCTGGTTGAAACCGATCCGCGTTTCACCGACCACAAGACGTGGCTGAGCTCGGACCACCTGCTTGGGCAGATGGGCTACTCGCCCGATACCGTGCAGAAGCGGCTGGGTGACGGCTACTACGAACAGAAGCTGGTGCGCGAGCAGATCGGCGAGTTGACCGGACGCCGCTTCCTGGACGGTTACGCCAGCGACGAGGCGCAGTACCGCGCGCTGCTGGAAGCCGGCGCTACCGTGGCCAGCGAATGGGGCCTGCGCCCCGGCGTGGCGCTGACCGAGGCGCAGATGGCGCAGCTGACCAGTGACATCGTCTGGCTCGTCGAGCAGACCGTGACGCTGGCCGACGGCAGCACCACCACCGCACTGGTGCCGCAGGTCTACCTGCGCCTGCGCCCGGGCGATCTGGATGGACAGGGGACGCTACTTGCCGGCGCCAACGTCGATATCAAGTTGGCCAATGGCCTGGTCAACACCGGTGACATCGCTGGCCGCAAGCTGGTGACCATCGATGCCGGCAACATCGAACACCTGGGCGGCAGCATTTCCGGACAGTACGTCGGGTTGGCGTCGGACAAGGACATCCGCATTGCCGGCGCGACCGTGACGGCGACCGATGCGCTGTCGGTGCAGGCGGCGGGCAATGTCACGGTGGCCTCGACAGTGGAGACCCTCGGCGCAGGTGGAACGCATGCGTTCGAGATTACCCAGCTTGATCGTGTCGCCGGACTGTATGTGACCAACCCAAGCGGCGATGGCGTGTTGTCGGTGGTGGCCGGCGGTGACATCAGCCTGCAGGCCGCGCAGATCCGCAATGCCGGTGCTGATGGTCTTACCCAGTTGGCGGCAGGCGGCAGCCTTGATCTGGGCGCGTTGACGCTTGGCCAGCGCAACGACTCCACCTACGACGAGCGCAATCATGTGCGCAGCAGCCAGACTACGCACGCAGCCACCAGTGTGCAGAGCGGCGGCGATGTGGTGCTCGCTGCCGGCAAGGACATCAACCTTGCTGCAGCGCAGATCAAGGCCGGTGGTGGCCTGGCATTGCAGGCCGGCGGTGACATCAACAGCCAGGCGCTGGTGGACAGTGTCAGCAGCGACTCCAGCGCGGCGGGCAAACGCAGCTCGCGACAGGTCAGTCAGAGTGATGAAACGGTGCGGGGCAGCACGCTGCAGGCAGGGGACAATCTGCTGCTGAGCGCTGGCCGCGACGTGAACCTGACCGCCGCACTGGTCGAGAGCAGCGATGGCGCAGTCAGCGTAGTCGCTGGCCGCGACGTGAATCTGCTCTCGGCCAACGAGACGCACGACTACAGCCTGGACAGCTACGAGAAGAAAAAGAAGACGCTCTCCAGCACCACCACCACGCGCAGCGTCGACAACAGCGACAGCTATGCCATCGGCACGGCGATCCAGGGCGAGAGCATCAACATCACTGCCGGTCGCGATCTGACCGCAGTCGGTGCGGTGGTCGATGCCACTGGCAACGTGATTCTGGGAGCGGGCAACAATGTACTGATCACCGCCGCAGAGGACCATCACAGCAGTGAGTCCAGCGAGAGCAAAAAGAAATCCGGTATTACCGGAGGCTTTGGCAACGGCGTGGCGTCGGTGGGCTACAGCAGCGCGAAGAACAGCAGCACCAGCGCCGAGCAGTCCACCACCCAGGTCGGCTCGGCCATCGCCTCACGCGAAGGTAATGTGCTGATCAATGCCGGCAACCAGCTGACCATTGCCGCTTCGGACGTCGCCGCTGGCGAGAACCTGACGCTGGTGGGCAAGGACATCGCGCTGCTGGCGCGGCAGGACATCACGGACAGCCAATCCAGCCAGGCGAGCAAGTCCAGCGGCTTCTCGGTGGGCGTGACCTACGACCCGACCAAGGCCTACCGCAGCGCCCGCGACTCGACCACCGACGGCATGGGCGACAGTGGCTCGGCGATGGGGCGGATCACCCGCACCGCTGAAGGTGCGGCCTCCGGCCTGCGTGCAGCCACCACGTCGACCGTGGTGACCGCCGGCAGCCAGCGGTCCAACAGCGAGCAGAGCCATTCGACCAGTGACGCGCGTGTCAGCCAGCTGGCTGCCGGTGGCGATCTTACGCTGATTGCCAACGGAGGCTCGATCCTCAGCCAGGGCACGCAGATGTCGGCCGAGGGCAATGCCGTGCTGCTGGCCACCAAGGACATCGTGTTCGACGTTGCCCACAACACCGAGCGCAGCGACAGCAGCAGCCGGGGCAAGGGCTGGGGCCTGGCCAACAACACCAGTGGCCTGCCGTTTGGCACCAACAACTCGCAGAGCGACGGCAGCGGCAGCAGCGACACCATCACCGGCACTCAGTTGTCGGTGGGAGGTGGCGTTCGCATGGCCACCACCGAAGGCAACATCAGCCTGACCGCGGCCAACATCGCCGCCGAGAAGGACGTGAACATCCGTGCGGCCGGTGATCTGCTGGTGCGCAGCGGGCAGGACACGGTCAGCAATGCCAATACGTCGGACAGCAAGGCGATCGGCTCGGTGCAGATTTCCGATACCGAAAAGTTCTCCGGCTGGCACCGCGAGCAGCACCAGGACGACAGCGCGCAGGTGTCACAGGTGGCCAGCAGCATCGGCAGCCTGGGCGGCAACGTGAACCTGACGGCTGGCGGCAAGTACACGCAGACGGCCAGCAACGTGGTGGCCGCCAAGGACGTGAACATCACTGCCGCCGAGATCGAGCTGCTGACCGCCGATGAAAGCGGTCATTACTCGCAGAGCGACAAGGACCTGAAGATCGGCGTGTTCGCACGGGTGAAGTCGCCGCTGATCGACCTGATCAACAACGTGGACGCGGCCCGTCAGTCCGATGACCGCCTGCAGAAGATGCAGGGCATGGCCGCCGGCGCCAACGCGTATCAAGCGGCCAGTGCGATCTCGGCGCTGTCCGGCCGTGCCGGCAGCGGCGACCTGTTCAGTGCTGAAGCCGGCATCGGCTTCAAGACGGCCAACAGCAGCGCCGATGGCAGCAGCACGGTCTCGCGCGGCTCGACCATCCAGGGCGGCGGCAACGTCAACCTGACCAGCACCACGGGCGACATCCACGTGGTGCAGGGCAACCTGAGCGCGGGCAACACGCTCAGCCTGGATTCGGCCGGCGACATCCTGCTGGAAGCGGGCAAGGCACACGTGGCAGACCGCAGCAAGAGCAGCAATGCCGGCGCCGAAGTGGGCGTTGGCGTTGTCGTGGGCGCGCAGACAGGCGTGTATGTGTATGCCGAAGCCAGCGTGGGCAGCAGCAAGGCGAACTCGGACAGCAATACCTGGCAGAACACCACGCTGACCGGCCAGAACATCTCGCTGAAGGCCGAGGGTGATACCACCTTGCGTGGCGCGACTGCCACGGCCGATCGCATCGACGTCAAGACCGGCGGCACGCTGACGATCGAATCGCTGCACGACATTGCCGAGAGCATGTCCAAGAACAGCCAAGTGGGTGGGCGCGTGCAGGTGGCCTTCGGTAATGCGTGGAATGCCGATGGCTATGCCAGCGCAGGCAAGGCCGAGGGCAGCTACCAGGGCGTGGGCCAGCAGAGTGGCTTGTTTGCCGGCAACGGTGGCTATCACGTGGATGCTGGACACGTGAACCTGATTGGCGGCGCGATTTCCAGTACCAACGCGGCCAACAGTGAACTGACCGCACAGACGCTGACCTTCAGCGACCTGCAGAACCAGATGGACTACTCGGCCAGCTCCGGCAGCATCAGCGGTGGTGCGGGCGGGCAGATGAAGGGTTGGGACCCGAAGGCGGGCACTACCGCCCCCCGCGGTGGCCCAGGCATGTCGATGACGGAGAACGGCAGCGACAGCAGTTCAACGCTTGCGACGCTGACCGAAGGCAACATCACCATCGGTGGCAAGCAGACCACGGCGGCGGAGCTGGGTATCAATACCGATGCCAGTGCAGCGCATCGTGCGCTGGAGGCGATGCCGGATGCCACCAAGCTGCTGGCGGACCAGCAGGCGATGGCGGCTGCGGCGGGGACGGTGCTTTCCACAAGCCAGCAGATCGCCAACGACATTGGCAGTGCTGGAGCGAACAAGATCACCGACAAGTATCGGGAAGGGCTGAGCGTCGAAGAAAGACGGGTATTTGATGACCTTCCTTGGGACGAGCAGTTCAATCGTCTGGTGGCGTTCGATCCCGCCTATCCCGAAGCGCTGGTGACCCAGCAGAAGTGGGCCCCCGATGGCGTCTATGGCCGCGCGCTGGGTGCGGTCACCACCGCATTGGTCGGTGGCGTGGCCGGGCAGGGCTTGGGCCAGCTGGGCTCCAATGCGTTAGCGCCGTATGCGGCGGAACTGATCGGCAAGACGTTCGATCCGAACAAGCAGAGCGCGGTCCCCAGTGAGGCCATGCAGATGCTGTCGCACGCACTGCTGGGAGCATTGTTGGCGGAGGCCAATGGTGGCTCGGCGGGGAGTGGGGCGCTGGCGGCGGGTGGGGGTGAGCTGGCAGCGAAGTTCCTTGGCGACTACTACGCCAAACAGAATGGCGGGCAGTTGACTCCCGAGCAGGCGGAGCAAGTAAGGGTGCTCGGACAAGCGGTCGGCGCAATGGCGGGAGGACTTTCCGGTGCAGGAATTTCTGGCGCGACATTGGGCATGGGTATCGCGAAAAACTCCGTTGAGAACAACTACCTGAATCACGACGAGCGGATGGAGTACCTTCAGGCGACTGTTATCTGTTCTGATGCAGGTAAAGACTGCGATATCAAGGAGAACTTCGAGCGGCTCTCCGCTGAGCGCGATTACAAGCTGATGATGGCATGCCAAGTGCCAGGGTCTATCGCGTGCAGTGAGCAGCGATCACTGGCGAAGATTGCATTGGAATCGCATAACTCTCCTATATATAAGGGGGAGTATGACGCCTGGATGGCGGAAAACGCCGATAAGCTCATCGCTGCGAGCAAGAATGCCGGTTCTGGGGTCAACCTTGACACGTTGGCAATTCACTCTTCCACCGAAGATCTGCAAAGGAAGGTGTACTGTTCGCTGGTTGGTGAGTGCGGTTCGAACACTGTCGATCTATTGCGTGGTGCAGGCTACGGTGCGGAAGCCGACTGGCTGTTGTCGACGAATCGAGCGGTCGCTGGTGCTGCGTTCGTAAACGGGCTCTGGACCGGGGGGAAGGACCTTGTAGCTGGTGCGGCAAGCATGAACCAGATCAGTGTTCTGCTGGGCTTTTTCTCGGATTACAAGGAGATGGACAAGCTTGGCTTGCAAGCCTTCTCCGAAAAACGCAACAACGCGATCAGTCAGGGCATCAATGAGTACATGGAGAAGACGGCAGGCCTTGCGTACTACCTGACTGGTGGTAGGAACTCGTGGAATTTTGAAGACGTAGATCAAGCGGCTGACATTGGTGGAAAGTTCACGTTTGACATCGGAACTTCCTTGGTCGGGCCGGGGGCATTCCTCGCCAAGAGGACCATGACGGCTGCTTCGGAGGTAAGACTTATCGCCGATGCGGAACAGCAGCTCATAAAGTACATCGCAGGTATTGGGAGGAACCCGCCAGCAACCGCGATCGGTGCCGTTGATCCTACAACTGGTAGAATTGTGACTATGTCGAGTGGCCCTGTTCCTGCCGTGATCGCACCGGAACTGAAGGCGTACGCCGATTCGCTCGGAGGCCTTGGTGTCAAGACGGCATGTGGGAATACTATTGGTCGTTGCGCAGAATTCAGAGCTGCAAACGAACTGATGCTGGCAAATCCACGCCTGAAGCTTGAGGATATCAAATTCACTGCTGCTGTTCGGCCAAGAAGTGGTCTTCCTGTTCCTAGATGTGATAATTGCAAGAATATATTTGGAGGTGAGTAATATATGGAGATGGATGAGGAATTTCTTGAGGTCAATGACATAGATTGGTTTGCAGTTGGTGCTGATGGATATGTTTGTCATTTTGCTACGGGAGGGCGTGGTTTCGTGCCGCGCCAGGTTGCGTCGTCCATCGAGGGCTGGCAATTGGTGTGTGACTATATTTACTCGCTTCCTATTTGCTCGGGCGTCATCGTGGTTGAAGAGAGCTTGCCTGATTTCAGCGGCCTCGCTCAGCGCGAGGCTTATCTTCGCTCTTTCCTTGAAATGGCAAGTCGCGGGATTTTTAGTCATGACGTAAGCGGGGATGGTTATCGCCTTATCGCCAAGCCGGAGCTTGCGCTTCGCGATGACGACCTTCCCGAGCGTGTTCGAAATCATATTCCAAGGATCGCCATCGGTTCGGACGATGTTCTGCTTCATTTGATGCGCTGAATGTGGCTTTTGTGGAAGAGTGTGAAAGGGGCAGGCGATGCCGGACCGGGCAATTGATCGGCTACCGGGTTACCCGGCTAGAACAGTCAATCCTTCGAATGACTGTCAGTGTGTTTTTTTTGGATGAAGAATCAGTGCAGATGAAGATCGAGCCCACTTTCGGTAGTGCAGAGGGTGGCGCGGAGCGAGACGCAGACTCGGCCGCTGACGAGTCAAGTGAAAAGAGTGCGCTGGCGATTGTGGTTGGGGACCGGTTCTCCACCTATTGCCATTTCTGGAGGCTGGACGACGCAGCCGGCAGGGCGCCGAGACGGTGGCATTGGCCGGCGTTCCTGTTTTCATCATTGTGGTTCTTCTTCCGACGCATGCCTGTATGGGGCACGATCTGGTTCATCGTTCCGCCTTTGGCGATGACCACGTTCACTCAGATGGGTCTGCCATGGTTCGCGGTAGTCGTCTTCGTGGTCTGCCGCGTGCTTGCCGGAATTCTGGCGAATTCCCTGTACCTGTCTCATTGCCGGAGGATTGCCCGCAAGGTGCTTGCCGGGCATGGAGGCGCGCATCGGCGGCGTGCCGAACTGCAGAAGGCCGGTGGTGTCAGCTACACCGCTCTGGTGATCGCCTTGGCGGTAACGGCCTCACAGAACACCCTGATCAATCTGGCAGTTCGTTCGATGCCGAAGGCAGCGCCCAGGCAGTCTTCACTGCACCTGCCGGCGAACCGGCCGGACCCGGATCTCGAATATGCGGAGAGGGAGGTGTACCAGGAGGAGCTGCGTGCGATCGCGATGACGGCGTGGCCGGCGGGTGTTCCAATGGACAACAATGTCTGCATTGTCGAGCTACGTCTGACGCCACCGGGTACCGTGCTGGATGCCAATGTTCTGGAGCCTTGCACGTTGGACGAAGCACAGCGCGAGCAACTGCTCGTCGAAATCAGGCGTACCGATTTCACGGTCGAGGGGAAAATGCGGTTCTTCACCCGCCATACCGTCATCGGCTTGCGTGGCTGATTCCCGCCACGGGCCTGATTTCCTCACGGTGAGATTCTGCTTGAACGCGTTTATGTTAACGCGGCGTTGTTTCAATAACTGATCTTAAAGTTTCCCGCAGTCGTGCCGCCACCGATATAGGGCCACGATCAAGGGAATTGAGATGCTCGCCTTACGCAACCTCCGTGTGGGATCCCGGCTTTCTGCCGGCTTCGGTCTGCTGTTGCTGTTCATCCTGGCCATTGTCGGCCTGGTGTTGTACGGAAACCATTTGAAGTCCGCCCAGTTCGAGAAAGTGGTGGGCGTGAACATGGTCAAGATGCGGTTGTTGAACGACATGCTCGATACCAACAACGCGGTGCTGATGCATCGCCGCCTGATGGTGATCAAGCGCGGCGAGGAGTTCGACAAGGATTACCAGCGGGCGCAGGAACTGAGCCGCACCTACGATGGAATCTGGGACAAGTACGTCAAGATTCCCCGCGATCCCACCGGCGATACGCTGGTGGCGCAGATCGCGGCGGCACGCAAGGCCACCGACGTCTCCACTCAACAATTGCATGAGCGGATGAAGGCGGGCGACTACGACGGTGCAGCCACCGAGCTGCTGGCCGAGCACGGTCTGGCCACGGCCTGGAATGGAGCGATCTCCAGCCTGCTGCGGCACCAGGAAACCCTGACCGAACGCAGCCGTGAGGAATACCGCGCCACGGAAGCGTGGACGGGAACCCTGTCCATCGCCTTCGGTGTGCTCAGCCTGATTCTCGGCGCACTGGCCGCGTGGGCGATCACCCGCAGCCTGACCCGCCCCTTGGCGGGCGCGGTGAAGCTGGCCGATGGCATCGCCAACGGTCGCTTGGACAACGTCATCGATGCCTCGGGCAACGACGAGGTGACCCAGTTGCTGAAGTCCATGCAGCGCATGCAGGGGCAGCTGCAGGCGGTGATGGCCGCGCAGGGCGAGATGGCGCGGCAGCACGATGATGGCAGCCTGGGTTATCGCATGGACGAGAGCGCCTTCCCCGGCGACTACGGGCGCATGGTGCATGACACCAACGCGCTGGTGGGCTCGCACGTGCACGTGCAGAACCGCCTGATCGAGGTGATGAAGCACTACGCGCGCGGCGACCTGTCGGTGGACATGGATCGCCTGCCGGGCGAGAAGGCGGCGATCACCCAGGCCATGGACGAGACCAAATCGAGTCTGTCGGCCATCAACGGCGAGATCCGCCGGCTGGCCACAGCCGCGGCCGCAGGCGACTTCAGCCTGCGTGGCGACGAAACACGCTTCGAGCATGATTTCGGCGACATGGTGACCGGGCTGAACCGGTTGATGCAAACCACGGACGAGAACCTGGTGCAGGTGTCGAGCCTGCTGCAGGCGATCTCGCGCGGCGATCTGACAGTACGCATGCAGGGCGATTTCCACGGTGTGTTCGCCCGCATGCGCGACGACTGCAACGCGACCGTCGAGCAGCTGACCCAGATCGTCGGCCGTATCCAGGCCAGTGCATCCAGCATCAATCTGGCAGCGGGGGAGATTGCCTCCGGCAATACCGATCTGTCGCGGCGTACCGAGCAGCAGGCGGCCAACCTGGAAGAAACGGCAGCGTCGATGGAGGAGCTGACCTCCACGGTGAAGCAGAACGCCGAACACGCGCGCCAGGCCAACCAGCTGGCGATCGGTGCACATGGGGTGGCTTCGCAGGGCGGCGAGGTGGTCGGCCAGGTGGTGACCACCATGAGCGCCATCGAAGCGTCGTCGAAGAAGATCGCCGAGATCATCAGCGTGATCGATGGCATCGCTTTCCAGACCAACATCCTGGCGCTCAACGCCGCCGTGGAGGCCGCGCGTGCGGGTGAGCAGGGCAGGGGCTTTGCGGTGGTGGCCAGCGAGGTGCGCACCTTGGCACAGCGCTCGGCGGGTGCGGCCAAGGAGATCAAGGGCCTGATCGAGGAGTCGGTGGGCAAGGTGTCCGACGGCTCGGCGCTGGTGCGTCAGGCCGGCACGACGATGGGCGAGATTGTCGCCTCGGTGCAGCGGGTGACCGACATCATGGCGGAGATCTCTGCAGCCTCGCAGGAGCAGAGCTCGGGCATCGAGCAGGTCAACCAGACCGTGATGCAGATGGACGAGACCACCCAGCAGAACGCCGCGCTGGTGGAAGAGGCCAGCGCTGCTGCGCGGTCGATGGAAGAACAGGCAAACCTGCTGGCCGAAGCGGTGTCGGTGTTCCGCACCGGCGCTTCGGTGGCGGCGGCAGCGGTCCGTCCGATGTTGGCAGCGGTCGCTGCAAGCGTGCCGCCGGTGCGTCGCGTGACCGGGGTGCCGCTGCGGAATGCCCCGTCGCTCGCTGCCAACACGGGTGGGTGGGAAGAGTTCTAAGCCGGGTGGGAGACGGCGCCCATCGCGAGGCTGGTCGCGATGGGCGCATTTTTGTTTCCTGAACCGATGATGGCCGCTCAGCCTCCGGAGACGTGGATTTCACCTGCAGTTGCCACGTGCAGGCAGACACTTGCGCCATACCGGAGCACAGGAGATGGCCATGAAGACCTCGACCCGATTGATGGTGCTGGGCACCCTGCTGGCGGCCTCGTCCGTTGCTGGCGCACAGAATTACGGCCCGCGTGATGAAGGGCGCAAGTTCAACGATGGCAGCCGCGTGGTCTGCAAGAACGTGGAAGTACAGCGCAATACCCGCGATCCCAACCGCATCACCGGTACCGCTACGGGCGCCGTGGTCGGCGGCCTGTTGGGCAACCAGGTAGGCGGCGGCAACGGCAAGAAGCTGGCGACCGTCGCCGGTGCCGTGGCGGGCGGTGCAGCTGGGCGGCAGATCCAGGGCAACCATCAGCAGAAGACCGGCGATCGCGTGGTCGAGCGCCGTTGTGAGCGCGTCTATCGCTGATGCCTCCATGCGATAACCCCTTCCACACTGCTGTACCCCGAACGCCGGCCCTGTGCCGGCGTTCTCCGTTTCCGGACCCGTTCCGTGGGGCAGGGCGCATGCCTATACTGCGCCGACCTCCAGGGATGAATCGCCAGTGAACAAGTCGAGCGCTGTAGACCGTCGGGAACCGTCCGATGTTGCTGATGCAATGCCTCGCACGACAGCCAGCTACTCCCGCGTGCGTGACCGCACCGACGAGCTGGAGCTGTTCATTTCCGGCCTGCTCGCCTTCGCACTGCTCGCCGTGCCGGGCTACCTGTTCGATGCGTGGGCGCGCAGCAGCCTGCATACCGAAGGTGTCTATTTCCAGGCGCTGTGGTTCGCCTTCAGCATCGGCGTCGGCATGTGCTACGTGCTGGCGGTGGCCTTGATCATCCACTTGGCCGTGCGCGGCTACTGGATCGGCCTGATCGGCCTGAAATCGCACTTCCCCAACGGTATCGACTGGGATCGGTTGACGATGCTGGGGCCGTTCTCACGCGCGTTCCTGCAGCAGCGCGACGGCGGCCTCGACGGCACCATTGAACGCGCGGACCGGCTTGCCACCATGCTGTTCTCGACCACGCTGTTGTGCGTGCAGACCCTGGCCGGCACGCTGGTGGTAGCCATTGTCTCGCTTGGCGTGGCGATGGCCATCGGCGCCGCCTTCGGCGATGTCGATCGCATCACGCTGGGAATCGTTGCGGTGTTGATGCTCTGTCTGCTCGGTCTGGCGATGGTGCCGATGCTGCTGGAAAAGTCGATCGCGCGGCGTCGCGCGCGGGGCCTGGACACGGCACGGCAGGAGAAGCGACTGCAGTCGGTGCTGGCTGGCCTGCAGCGGGTACCCATGCTGCGCCTGCTGCAGACCATGCAGTGGACCCTGCAGAGCAACCTGCGCGGCCGCTCGTTCACGGTGATCTATATTTCGGCGGTGATGCTGGCGATGGTGCTCGCCGCCCTGCAGGTCTATGGCTCGATGACGTTCTCGCTGTTCAACCGCTACAGCGTGCTGACCGAGGAGGCAGTGAACCACGGCATGCTGGGCGCGCACTACGAATCGCTGCGCTCGGCGCACGACCAGTTGCTGCCTTATCCGATGATTCCGGCCGATACCATCAGTGCATCGCGGTTGCGCCTGTTCATTCCCCATCGCCCGCAGCGTGACAACCCGGTGGCGCGACAGCGCTGCGCCGGTGGTGCACGCAACGAAGCGCAGGGCGCACTGGCCGCGACAGCAGCGGTGAACTGCATGGCCACGCTGTGGACGGTGCAGCTCGACGGCGGCAAGGTCGACCTGCATGATTTCGTGCCGATGGAACGCCGCGACCTGGACATGCGCGGGCTGGTGGGCTATCTGCCGATGGCGGACCTGGAGCCGGGCCGGCATGACCTGCGACTGGTCTGGAACGTGGACGGCGGCGAACGCGGCCCCAGCCGTCGTCGCGAATACAGCATCCCGTTCTGGTACGCGCCGGAGCCGTAAAAGGAGACGGAGGGCATTAAGTCGATTTCTCCCTCTCCGTGCCAGCTACGACTTAATCCCCTTCGTCCCCTTTGGGCTGTGCAGACGCCAGAGGGCGAGGGCGCCGTACAGCACCAGCAGCACGGCCAGGGTGATCAGTTCGCGGCTGACCTCGGCCAGGCTGGCGTCCATCTGGTTCAGGCGCACCATCAGGTTGATGCCGGAGGTGGTCGGCAGCAGCTGCGCCAGCCACACCAGCGGGCGCGGGGTCATCACCGCCGGCCACGACAGGCTGGCCAGGAAGAACAGCGGGATCGAGGTGGCGATGATGTACTGGAAGGCGCGTTCGCGCGTGCGGAAGAAACTGCCGACGAACAGCCCGAACGCCACCGTGGCAGCGATGAACAGGGTGCCGCCGAGCAGCTGGCCGAGCGGGTTGCCGCCACGCGGATAGTCCTGCACCCAGGCGGTGAAGCCGGCGTACCAGAACAGCCCGAACAGCCCGATCAGGCCGAAACCGAGGGCCATGCCGGTCAGGGTAGGCAGGTCGAACTGCAGGCGCCGGCCCAGCACCAGCCGGCGGCCACCGAGCAGCACGCCGATGCCCATCAGCAGCGTCTGGTGCACGATCAGTTCGGCCACGCCGGGCACGATCGCGCTGCCATAGCCTTCCTGCGTGTTGAACAAGGGCCGCTGCACGAGGGTGACCGGTGGTGCCTGTGGCGCGCCCATGAACGCGGCCTGGGTGACCGCCGCCTCACGGCCGAACGCACCCAGTGCATCGGCCACGCTGCCCAGCACCCAGCTGGCGCGGCCAAGATAGGCGCCGTTGCCGAGCAGCACCAGTTTGGCCGGATGCCCGCGCAGGATGTCGCGTTCTAGGTTGGCCGGGATCAGCACGATGCCTTCGGCATGGCCGGCCTCCAGCTGTGCGCGCGCTTCCTGCAGGTCGGCCGGTTGCCCGACCACATGGGCCACGCGCAGCGAATCGAGCTTGCGCAGCAGTTCGCGGCTGGTCGCGCTGTGGTCTTCATCGACGACCAGCACGGGCAGGTTGCCGGCCACCTGGTGGCGATAGGCGGCGGGGTAGAAGAACGAGTACAGAATCACCGCGCCGACCATCACCACGATCGCGTAGCGGTCGCAGAGCACGGCCAACAGGGTCTGTCGCAGGCTGTGCCAGATCCGGCTCATGTGCCTGCCCCGGCCGGCTGCGCGGCCTGCGGCGTGCGCGCGAACGCCAGCAGGCGCCAGCCGCCGATGCCGCCAGCAACCGCGATCATCAGCAGCAGCGTGGCCAGCGGCCATAGCGACACCGCCAACGGCGAGCCGATGAACTGCTGCTGGGTCTGCAGCTTGATGTAGGCGCTGAGCGGCAGCAGCAGGTGCCAGACGCGGGTGAACAACGGTGCGTCGATCACCGGGAACGTGGCGCTGGAGAACGCCAGCGCGGTGCCGATGCTCAGGCCCACGGCGGACAGGGCCGTGCCCATGTCACGGGTGACGCCGACGAAGAACAGGGCATAGGCCGCGGTGGCCAGGTAGAACAGCGGCTGTGCGAGCAGCAGCAGAAGCACGCTGCCAGCGATGCCGTCGCCACGCAGCCAGGCCAGATAGGCCGCGCCCAGCGCGCCGTACAACGAGAACAGCAGCACGTAGGGCAGCACCTTGCCTGCAATGGCCGACCATGGTGCATGGCCCAGCCAGGCGGGCAGGGTACCGTCGCGGATCTCACGGCCGAGGCTGCCGGCCACGGCCAGCGCCAGTACCAGCGACAGTACCGCCGGGAAGATCAGTGGCAGCAGGAACAGCTCGTAGCTGCGCGCCGGATTGAACAGGATGTCCGACTGCACCGCGATCGGGGCGGCACGCAGCTTGCCCGGCCCGACCTGCAGGCCGATGCGTTCGCGCAGCAACCGCGCGTTCCACGCAGAGACCGCGTCGCCGATATCCCGCGCGGCGGACTGGCCGGTGGTCATGTAGGTGGCGTTGTAATAGGAAAACACCGTGCCCTGCCGGCCGCGAAGCGCCTGGCGGGTCACATCGCGCGGCACCAGCACCACCGCGAACACCTCCAGCCGACGCAGCTGCGCGCGCGCCTCATCCATATCGACCGGTTGGCTTGCGATGCGCACGCCGGGGCTGGCGTCGAGCATGCGCAGCAGCAGGCGGCTGTCGCTGCTGTGGTCAAGGTCGACCACGGCAATCGGCACATCGCGCATCACCGATGCGGAGAACATCCAGGCCATCACCACCAGCATCAACAGTGGCAGCACGGTGACCAGCGCCAGGTCCGCACGGCTGCTGCGCAACCGGCGCAGTTCGCGCTGCCATGAGCTGCCGAAGCTGCTGCGGCTGGTGTTCAGTGCTGCGGCCATGCGAACAGCACGCTCATGCCGGGGCGGAAGCCCTCGATGCGGCGTACCGGGCGCACCCGCACTTCGAAGCTGCGCACGTCATAGCCCGATGACTGGCGGGTGGTGCGCCAGGTGGCGTAGTCGCCCGCGGGATTGATGAAGTAGACCTCGAACTCACCGTCCTTGCCGAGTGCCGGCACGCTGCCCTGCAGCTTGCTGCCGACCTTCAGGCCCTGCATCTGCGATTCGCGCAGGTTCATCGACACCCACATGCGGTCGATGTCGACCAGAGTGAACACCGGGTAGCCGGCTGGTACCAGTTCGCCCGGGTCGGCCATGCGCTTGTTGATCTCGCCGGCCACCGGCGCGCGGCCTTCCACTTCAACGCGCGCGGCGTTGACTTCCGCCACCGCGCCCTGGGCCTGCTGCACCTGGCCCTGCGCGGCACGCTTGTCCTGTTCGCGCGCGCCGGTCAACGCCATGTCGTACTGGGCGCGGGCGGCGCGGGCCAGTTCGCGCGAGCTGGTGGCCTGGGCCGCCGCTTCATCGCGCTTCTGCCGGGTCATCACCCCTTCGTTGAACAGGTTCTGCACGCGCCGGTAGGTGGCATCGGCAAGCGTGGCACCGGCTTCGGCGCGCTTCCAGTTGGCTTCGGCCGCGCGGATGTCTTCGCTGCGTGCGCCTTCGGCAGCCTTGTCGGCCACCGCCTGCGCCGCAGCCAGTGCGCCGTGTGCCTGCTGTTCCTTGGCTGCTACTTCGGGGCTGTCGAGCAGGAACAGCACCTGCCCGGCCTGCACGCGATCGCCCTCGCGGACCTTCAGTTCGGCCACGCGCGCGGTGATCTTGGCCGACACGTTGAGGGTGTCGGCGTCGGCCATGCCCTGGATCTGGTCGGCGGGGCTGCGCCAGGCCAGCCACAGGCCCAGCACCACCGCCACCAGCAGCACCACCATCAGAATCGGCCCCAGCCGGCGCTTGCCCGGGGGCGTCGTTGCTTCGTCGTGCAACACATCACTCATGATCAATTACCTCGTCTGCACGCCGCCGATGGTCTTCGAAGCGGTCCATCTGTCCACTCACCTCGAGCAGTTGTGCCAAGGCGATATCGTATTGGTAGGCGGCCTGCGCACGTTCAACGCGGGCACCGCCAAGACCGAGCCGTGCGTCGATCACGTCCAGCGAGGTGGCCTGGCCTTCGCGGAAGGCCAGCTCCTGCAGGCGCAGGTTCTCGTCGGCCTGGGCGATGCTGCTGTCCAGCAGCACGAACTGCTGGCGTGCGGTTTCCAGCTCGTTCCAGGCCTTGCGCACACCCAGCGCGACCTGGTTCTCGGCCTCGCGCAGGCCGGCCTCGGCCTGTTCCTGCTGCGCGCGTGCCGCACTGATCTGTGCCGGCCGTGAGTTCGGCGACAGGAACGTGTACTTCAGGCCGATGCCAAACGCCCAGTCCGGATCGGTCAGCATTTCGTCGCGGCGCCGGAAGTCGTACTGGCCGAACAGGAATACCGTTGGCTTCAGCTTGGCCTGCTGCACGCGCACGCCCTGTTCGGCCTGCGCCACGATCGCCCGCAGGCGGGCGATCTGCGGCTGCCGTGCCTGCGCGGTGCGCTCGAAGCTGGCGACCGGTTCCAGCGGCGCGCGCTGCACGAACAGCGGCGACAGCGGCTGCACATCGCCGCCACTGCGCAACAGCGTGGCCAGCGCAGCCTTCAGCGTGGCCAGATCATTGAGCGTCTTCTGGTACTCGCGCTCGGCCTTGTCGCGGGCGACGGTGGCCTGCAGGCGCTGCGCACGCGTGGCGAAGCCTTCGCGTTCCAGTTTCTCGGCATCGGACAGGTGGCGGTTCAAGCCATCGCGCACGTCGCGGCGCACGACCACTGCCTGTTCGGCCAAGCGCTGACCGAAGTAGGCCTGGGCCAGTTGCACGGTCAGCGACTGCCGCTGCGCTTCGCGCTCGGCGCTGGCCTGTTCGCTGGCCGCGCCGGCAGCACGCTGCGCGGCCGGAATCAGGCCGCCGGTGTACAGCGGCAGCACCGCAGTGACCACCGGCCGTGTGCGCCAGTCGCGCTCGGTGAACGACAGCGGTGAGTCGATGCCAAAGGCTTCGGCCACCGGCGCCAGCGAGCCCAGCGGCAGGGTCAGTGTCTTCTGGAACTGCAGCCGCCGCACTTCGCCGGTGATCTCCGGCAGGCGCAGCAGGCGGGTGGCCTCGTGCAGGTCTTCCTTGTTGCGCACGCCGGCATCAGCAGCGGCCAGCGCGTCGGAGACCTGTTCCAGACGCTGCCGCGCCTGTTCCCATTCCAGTGCGGGAGGCGCGCTGGTCTGTGCCGCTGCAGCCAGCGGCAGGCTGGCCAGCAAGGCCAGGCCGGCAGCGCCGAGCGCGCGATGCATCCTTGTCCGTGGGCAGCTCAGGCGCATGCCGTTCCTGTAGTGAAGAAGTGGGCAAACGGTAGTGGTCCGCGCGTGAAGCCGGGGTCTGCGGTGGTCTGGATCATGCTCTTTTCAACGTAGGGTATTGCCCGCGGCGGTACGCAGCGCGTGGGTGATGTGTTGCAACGTGCTCGAACGCACGGCGGCATGCTGCCAGAACAAGGGTACGTCGAGCCAGCGACGCGGTTCCAGCACCACTATCTGTCCGGCCTCTGCCGCTGGCCTGACCAGGGCCTCCGGTGCCAGGCACCAGCCCAGCCCACGCGCGGCAGCATCGACGAAGCCGGTGGAGGAGGGCAGGTAGTGTACGGGCGGTTGCATTCGCGCGCGGGTGAGCCTGCGCAGGAAACGCCATTGCAGTTCATCCTTGCGGTTGAACACGATCATCGGCGCCGAGGCCAACGCCTCGGCCTGCATGCCCGTGCTGAAGTGGCGGCGCGCAAATGCCGGTGAGGCGATGGCGTGGTAGCGCATCGCGCCCAGCGGATGCACGTTGCAACCCTTCAGCGGTCTGCGTTCGGCGGTGACCGCGCCAAGCACGCTGCCGGTGCGCAGCAGTTCCAGGGTGTGGTCCTGGTCGTCCATGCGCAGGTCGAACAGGTAGCCGTGGCGCTGGTGCAGCTCGGCGATGGCGGCGACGAACCAGGTGTCCAGCGAATCGTCGTTGACCGCCAGCGGAATCGGTGTACGGGTGGCATCGCTGCCGCGTTCCGGCAGCAGTTCGGCAAGCGCTTCGGCCTGCAGTGCCTGCATCGGCCGCACCCGCCGCAGCAGCACTTCGCCGGCAGCAGTAGGCCGGCACGGGGCCTGGCGCACCACCAGCACCTGGCCCAGCCGGTCTTCAAGCGCCTTGATCCGTTGCGACAACGCCGACGGGCTGATCGACAGGCGGCGTGCGGCGGCCTCGAAGCTGCCTTCTTCGAGCACGGCGGTGAAGGCGCTCAACTGCGGATGTACCAGGTCCACGCGGTGCCTCTTCAGTTTTTCTGCACAGGATAAAGAAAAACCAGTTTGCCTTAACGAGTCCGTTGGTCGCACCCTGCGCCTCTTCTCAAGGTGGAGAGCGTCGGATGTGGATTGCTGCGGCCCTGGCCGGTCTGTTTGCAGGTGCTGGCCTGATCATCGCCATCGGCGCGCAGAACGCCTTCGTGCTGCGCCAGGGGCTGCAGCACCGCTACGTGGGCATGGTGGTGCTGGCCTGCATGGGCGCGGACATCGCGCTGATCCTGGCCGGCGTGGGCGGCATGGGGGCGCTGGTGCTGCAGTGGCCGTTGCTGTTGCAGGTGCTGCGCTTCGGCGGGGCCGCCTTCCTGCTGTGCTATGGGCTGCAGGCTGGGCTGCGCGCGTGGCGCGGTGGCAGCGCGCTGGCCGCGGCCGATGCCAGTGGTGGCAGCCGGCGGCAGGTGCTGCTGGCCTGCCTGGCGTTCACCCTGCTCAACCCGCACGTCTACCTGGATACGATGGTGCTGCTGGGCAGCCTGTCCACGCGCTACCCGGGTGACCTGCGCTGGGCGTTCGCAGCGGGCGCCTGCGTGGCCAGCGTGCTCTGGTTCTGTGGGCTGGGGTTCGGCGCACGGTTGCTGCAGCCGGTGTTCCGCAACGCGGCAGCATGGCGGTTGCTGGATGCTGGCGTGGCGGCCTTCATGCTGTGCCTTGCGCTGCTGTTGCTGCTGCGCCCGCTCTAGGCCGCATCCAGCGCGCACAACGGGGTTTCACCAGGGCGCAGGGTCAGCACGCGCACGCCGCTGCCGGTCACGGCCACGGTGTGCTCGAACTGCGCCGACAGCTTGCCGTCACGGGTATACACCGGCCATTCGTCGGGCTGCTGGCGGATGGCAGGCTTGCCCTGGTTGAGCATCGGCTCGATGGTGAACACCATGCCTTCCTGCAGCTCCATGCCGGTGCCGGCATGGCCGTAATGCAGGATCTGCGGTTCCTCGTGCATCTCCTGGCCGATACCGTGGCCGCAGTACTCCTTGACCACGCTGTAGCCGTGGCTGCGGGCGTGGCGGGCGATGGCGTGGCCGATATCGCCCAGGCGCGCGCCGGGCCGCACGGCGGCGATGCCTTTCCACATGGCCTGGTAGGTCACCTGCACCAGCTTGCGCGCGGCGTAGTCGGCATCACCCACAACATACGTGGTGCTGGAATCGGCAATGTAGCCGTTCTTCTCCAGCGTGATGTCGAGGTTGACGATCTGGCCATTGCGCAGCACGTCATCGGCCGACGGCATGCCGTGGCAGACGACGTTGTCGATCGAGGCATTGAGCACGTACGGGAACCCGTACTGCCCCTTGCTGGCGGGCCGCGCCTGCAGCTCGTCGACGATCATCCGCTCGACGATGTCGTTGATCTCCAGCGTGCTGCGACCCTGCAGAGGCAGGGCGTCGAGCATGGCGAAGACCTGCGCCAGCAGTCGTCCGGACTCGGCCAGGCGGTCGATCTCGTCGGGGCGCTTGATCATGGCCATCGGCTCAGGCCCGCCCGGGGGCAAGCAGCTGCGGCTGCACACCGGCGGCGCGCAGTTCACTGGCGACGACGTCCTGGAAGCTCAGGGTCGGGTTCATCTCGCACAGCATGCCGACCCGGATCCAGAACGTGGCCTGGGCGTTGATCGAGCGGTTGGAGACGGTGCAGGCACGGCGCAGCTGGTCGTGCAGGGTGTCATCGATGTTGACGATGCCCATGGGCGTTCTCGATTGGGAGTATACGAAGCGTATACGAAGCGTATATCCCCGTTCAAGCGCGTGGCATTCAGCCAGCGTCGGTGGCGAAGCGCAGGCGGTTGCCGTCCGGGTCGACGATCAGCATCTCGCGGCTTCCCCAGTCGGTATCGTGTGGCGGCTGCTCGATGGATACTCCCGCAGCGCTGAACGCGCGGTGCAGGCCATCGACGTCGGTGACGATGAAATACACCGCACCGCCCACCTCGCAGTCGCCGGTGTGTTCGGTCAGGAAGATCGTCTGGCCTTCGCGGGTGAGCCGGGCGAACAGCGGGAAGCCGGGTTCGAAGCGGTGCTCCCAGTCGACGAGGAAGCCCAGGCCCTGCACGTAGAAGGGCAGGCTGGTATCGGCATGGCGCATGCGCAGCTGCGGGATGACGGTCTGGGGCATGGCGAGGGCTCCTGGGGCAGACGTCCAGTGTAATGCCGGCCGCTGGCCGGCATCCTCGTGAGCCCGGGAACAACGAGGCATCGGCGCTGACGTCGGGCTGACCATCCAGCGATGACAACCAGCGCTTGAAACGGCTCTGGTAGTTGGCAAGTGACACCTCGCCGGTGATGTCGCTGCCCACCAGTCCACCGGTGCGCAGGGCCTCGATCACCATCAGCGCGTGTTCAAGCTGGAAGCGGCCCTGGTCCCAGTTGCTGCGGGCGACATCTTCAGCGAACACGTCCTTGTCGATCGACAGGTAGGTCGGTTGAGGGGCCTGCGCCTGTTCGGCGGCGAACGCGGCGACCAGGGCCTCGGGATGGTCGAAGTGGCGGAAGGCAGCTGACATGCCCACGCGGCTGGCCCAGCCCACATCCACATCCATGCACCAGTAGGTCAGCCGCCGCCCCAGCAGCGGCCGCCAGTGGTTCTCCCACGCATGGCCCAGGCCGATATCGGCGGAGGTGATGCCCAGCACATGCACATGCGATACCTGCGGCAATGCGGCGGCAGCATTGACCCAGGAACCGCAGTGCATGCCGAAGGGAAAGCGCATGTTGTCCGGATGGTTGTCCAGCACCACCAGCTGGAACGGGGCACGCGTGTGCAGGTGCTGCAGCAGCGGCAGGCTGAGATGGTGGAAGTCGCCGCTGCCGAGCATGACCGTGCCGAGCTGTGCCGGCAGCGGCCGAAGAACTTCAGTGGCGAAGCGTGACAGCGTGGCGTTGCGGCAGGCAAAGCGCAGCGGGTCATGCCAGTGCTGCAGCGCAAGCGTGCGTGCCTGTGGCAATGGCAGTACGCCACCATCGAGGTCGAGGATCAGCGGCGGACGCAGTTGCATCGGTCAGCCTCCTCCATCCGGCTCAGCCTGCAGGTGCGGGGCCAGCCTGCGCAGGACGGCGCGCAGCAGCGGCGAACGCGCATGCACCGCGTGTACGGTGGAGGTGAAGCGGGCACCCAGTTCGGCCTTGATGCGTGAATCGGTCCAGCCGGCAACGTAGTGGCTGAGGCCGTGCTGCAACGCGTATTCCAGGTTGTGCATCCAGCTGACCGAGTACAGGTTGTGGTCGCGCGACTGCGGATAGGACAGGCCGATGTACTTGTCCACCAGCTTGCCGGCATGCACGTAGCACAGGTTCCAGCCGATCAGCTCGCCGTTGTGGCGGTAAAGGAACAAGCGCCCCTGTCCCTGCGTATCTGCCAGCAGGTGCTGGAAGAAGGGTAGCTCAAGCCGGTCGAAATGCACGGCGCTCTGTGCATACACCTGCAGGTACAGCGCATGCAGTTCGGCCTGCAGCCGCGGTTCGGCAAGGGCAGGGTCACCGGTGGCGATGCAGTCGATCTGCAGGTTGCTGCGTGAGCGCAGCTTGCGCCGGATGTTCTTGCGACGCGCTGCGGACAGGCGTGCCAGATAGGCGTCGATGCAATCGAAATCGATCGCCACCCATGCCAGCGGCATGCCTTCCAGCGGGATGAAACCGCGTGCTTCCAGCGCCTGCAGGAAGGCGTGGCTGTGTGCGTTGGCGGCATCGTCCAGCAAGGGCGAATCGATCGCCAGATCCTTGACCACCAGCAGCCGGCTGTCACCGACGCCATGGCGCAGCACGTCGTCGGCCAGTGCAGCCGCCGACACATGCGCCGGCAGCGGTGTGTACTCGGTGCTGGTGGCACCGATGAACCGCGTCTGCCAGGTCAGCCACGGCCGCCACAGGCGCGACAGCGGCAGCCCCAGCAGGCGCGAGCGCAGTGCATCGTCCAGGGTTGTGGTCAGATCCAATGGCGCACGGAAACTGGGCAGGCCGCTGGGCAGGCGGCTGGCATCGAACCCCAGGGGAGGGTGGGCCAGGAAGCCCTCCAGCAGCGCGGCCGGTTCCAGCGCGGTGCTGGATACACGCGGGATCATGTCCATGCGGGGCACGGGAACCGGCAGCGCATTCCCGCTCAGCCCTTGGCCTTGGTCAGCAGCTGGTCCAGCAGGGTAATCGCCAGGTCGATCTCTTCGTAGCTGATGTTCAACGAGGGCGCGAAGGTGATCACGTTCTTGTACCAGCCACCCACATCGAGCACGAGGCCCATGCGCTTGCCGTCGTGCAGCAGGTCGCCGGCCAGGCCGATGTCGACCATGCGGTCCAGCAGTTCACGGTTCGGGGTGAAGCCATCGGCGGCGCAGATTTCCGCACGCAGTGCCAGGCCGAGGCCATCGACATCGCCGATTTCCGGATGGCGCTTCTGCAGACCGCGCAGGCCGTCGAGGAAGTAGGCCCCCTTCTCCGGCACGGTGCGCTCGTAGTCCATCTCCTTGCCCAGCTTCAGCACTTCCAGGCCTAGGCGCGTGCCCAGCGGATTGGAGTTGAAGGTGGAGTGGGTGGAGCCCGGTGGGAACACGGTCGGGTTGATCAGCTCTTCGCGCGCCCACAGGCCAGACAACGGGTTGAGGCCATTGGTCAGCGCCTTGCCGAACACCAGCACGTCCGGGGTGACATCGAAGTGTTCGATGGCCCACAGCTTGCCGGTGCGCCAGAAGCCCATCTGGATCTCATCGACGACCATCAGGATGCCGTACTTGTCCAGCACGCGCTTGAGGCCCTTGAAGAAGTTGCGCGGCGGAATGACGTAGCCGCCGGTGCCCTGGATCGGCTCGACGTAGAACGCGGCGTACTCGGCCTGGCCGACCTTGGGATCCCACACGCCGTTGTACTCGCTTTCGAACAGGCGCTCGAACTGGTGCACACAGTGGTCGGAGTACTCGTCCGGGGTCATGCCCTTCGGGCGACGGAACGGATACGGGAACGGGATGAACATCGCGCGTTCGCCGAAATGGCCGTAGCGGCGGCGGTAGCGGTAGCTGGAGGTGATCGACGAGGCGCCGAGGGTGCGGCCGTGGTAGCCGCCTTCGAAGGCGAACATCAGGCTCTTGCCGTTGCGCGCGTTGCGGACGATCTTCAGCGAATCCTCCACCGCCTGCGCACCACCGACGTTGAAGTGCACACGGCCATCAAGGCCGAACTTCTCGTGCATGTCCACCGCGATGGTCTTGGCCAGCTGCACACGGGTGGGGTGCAGGTACTGGCTGGCGACCTGCGGCAGGGTGTCGATCTGGTCCTTCAGCGCATTGTTCAGGCGCTGGTTGGCGTAACCGAAGTTGCACGCCGAGTACCACATCTGCAGATCGAGGTACGGGGTGCCGGCGGCATCGAACATGTAGCTGCCTTCGCAGCGCTGGAAGATCTTCGGCGGATCAACGTAGTGCACGGTGTCGCCGAAGGAGCTGTAGCGGGCTTCATCTGCCAGCAGCTGTGCATCGGTGATGGCGGCATCGGCGTTCTTGTCAAAAATATTCATCGGTTCGATTCCGGAGAGGGCATTCAAAGGAAGCAACGGGCGGAGCGATCAGGCGGTGGCGAGCAGCCGCGGAAGCGAGGGCTGAAGCAGGCTGCCGTCGAGCAGGCGCGGCAGCAGCGCAGTAGCGTCGTGGAAGGTGTCGATGGCGGCGTGGGGAATGCCGGCGTCGGTGCAATGGGCAATCAGGCGACGCTTGGCGAACACGAAATCGGCGTGTTCGGATACGCAGAAATCGGAGGCGCCATCGCCGATCATCAGCACGCGGGGAGCTTCGTCAGCACGCGCCTGCGCCGCGCAGGTGCACTTGCAGGTGCCGCTGCGGCAGCCTTCGGCCTGGTAGGGAGATTCAAGCTGCCAATGGCCGTCAGACCAGCGCAGGTGATTGGCCACCACAGGCAGCGGCGGCAGGCCGTGATTGGCGAGGATGCGATGGATTGCGTAGTCCAGGCCGTCGCTGACGATGCGCAGTGGCAGGCCCAACGCCTGCGCGCGTTTGACGAAAGCGGCGAAGCCCGGATCGATCCGTACCTGGTCCAGGTGTGCATCGAGGGTGGCCGGATCAAGCTTCAGCAGGCGGACCTGGCCCTGCATGCATTCACGCGAACCGATCTCGCCTGAGCGCCACTGGTCTTCCAGCTGCTGCCAACCGGGCTGGCCGAAGTTTTCCAGCAGCGAATCAATGACGTCCTCGAGGCTGATGGTGCCATCGAAGTCACACAGGATGCTCCATTGCATGGGCAGCTCCGTCGATGAAGAGAGGCCTTGGCACGATGCCGGCGACGGGGCCAATGTAGGCAGGCCGTCTTTCTCGTTCCTTTCCACCTGAAAGCCCGAACGGAGGCACTCGGGAAGCGTTCAGCCAGTGAGCGCGAAGCAGGCTTTGCCCGGCTTCAACCTCTACTGACCAGCCAGTACCTTCACGATCTCGCAGCTGTCTTCGTGGGTCAGCCAGGGGCTGTTGCCCACGGTCAGGGAGCGGGCGGCGAAGTCGCGGGCATTGGGTACGTCCGCGTCTGCGACGACGCCTCGCAGATAGGCATAGTCCGGCAGGGCGTGGATGAACATGCGGCTGACACCCAGGCCGCGCTGCCACAGCGATGAAAGCGCTTTGTCACGCGCAAGTTCGCTGGGCAGCAGCAGCATCAGCATCGGCCAGGTGCCAAGAGTGCCAGGCATCCCGTCCACCACTTCAACGGCAGGCAGCGATTCCAGCTGCACGCGCAGCTGCAGCGCGCGCAGGCGGGCGGCCTGCAGGAAGGCGGGCAGGCGCTGTGCAGCGTGTGCCCCGACGTTCTGCCGCCAGCGGCTGACGCGATGCTGCGGAATATCCAGTGGAAACACATCACCCACCGCAGCTTCCAGGTCGCCACGGCGCAGGGCACGCCGCAGCGGATTTCCATACACCAGCGACAGCAGGGAAGGGCGGTAGCAGGCCGCCAGGCCCAGCAGCTGCAGGCTGCGCGTCAGCTCCCAGCGCGGGTTGAAGGGCGTGTGTCCTGCGGCCTGCTCGATCAATGCCGCACGCAGTTCTTCATCACGTGTCAGCAGCAGGCCGCCCTCATGCAGGCTCAGGCCCTTGCCGGCGGCCAGGCTGAAGAAGCCGATGTCGCCGCGCAGGCCGACGCTGTTGCCGGCCACGCGTGCACCCAGTGCCTGTGCAGCGTCCTCGATCACCCACGCACCGACGCGGTGCGCAATGGCACATGCGCGATCAACATCGGTGATGCGCCCGCCCAGATGCGTGGGAATGATCGCCAGCGTGCGTGCATCGGCTGCGGCGTGCAGCGCCACCGGGTCGAAATCGAAATGGTCGCGGCGGGTATCGCACAGGTGTATGCGCAGGCCTAGGCTGTGCACGGCAATCGGTACCAGCGGACAGGTATAGGCCGGCAGGATCACCGTATCGCGCTGCGGCGCGCGCCTGCGCAGGGTGCGCAGGGCGATCAGCAGGGCATGGGTGCCCGAGCAGGTCAGCTGCAGCGGCGGCGTGCCCAGCTGCCCGGCCAGAATCGTGCACAGGTCGCCGCCGCCGGGAAGGAAATCGCTGGCCTGCAGGGGCAGGCCAGCGGTGGGAGGCAACTCGCGCGACAGCAGGCTCACGGGGCCGCTTCGGTAACTGCATGCGGATCATCCGCCTCGGCACGGCCCAGGCAGATGATGCCGGCCACGATCAGCACCGCACCGATCAGGTGATGCAGCGTCAACGGTTCGTGCAGCAGCCACGCCGACAGCAGCAGCACGCTGATCACTTCCAGGTGTGAGGCCGCGAACGCAGGGCCGATCGGCGCGTGCCGCAGCAGGCTCATCCAGGTGAAGAACGCGCCGACGTAACCGAGCATCGCGCCGTATACCCAAGGCTGTGACAGCACGCGCAGCAGCCATGCGCTGTTGGCCTCGACCGGCAGCGCGGCGTCTCCGGCATACTTGAAGCACAGCTGGGCCAGGGTGTCGAAGGCCATCAGCAGCGGGAAGCCGACCAGGTACAGCCGCCTCATGTTCCGGCTCCGACCACGGCAACGCCGGCGCTGACCAGCAGCATGCCGGTCACCCGCAACGGCGTCAGCCGCTCGCGGAACAGGATGCGGCCGGCCACCATCAGCGCGACGATGTTGATCGAGCCGAGCAGCACGCCCTGCGACAACGGCACCAGCGACAGGAAGGCGATCCAGGCGACGAATTCAAGCACGTAGCAGGCGATGCCCAGCCACAGCCAGGGACGGCCGAACATGTGTTTCCAGCGCTGCAGGCCTTCGACATCCTGCGGGTCGCTGGCGGCAGCCTTGAAGGCCAACTGGCCGCCGGTATCGAGCACCACGTTGACCAGCCACAGCAGGGTCGCAAGCGATCCCATCTCAGGCGACCGCCTGCAGCACGCCCGCACGTTCGCCGATGTCGCTGAAGAAGCGCGCGCTGCGGCGGATCACTTCGCGCCGTTCGCGATCGATGGTGATCATGTGGTAGCTGTCTTCCAGTACAACCAGTTCGGTCGGTCCGCTGACGCGCGAGATCACCAGTTCGGCATTGCCCATGCTGGCCACGTCATCCTCGCGGGCATGCATCACCAGGCATGGTGCCGTGACCTGGTGCAGGTGACGGCGTGTCCAGGTGCTCAGTGCACGCATTTCGGCCAATGCATGCCACGGGTTGCCTGGCAGGCCGGCAGCGGCACTGTCACCAGAGAGCATGGCGGCGCTGACCTGCGCACGCAGGCGCTCGTCGCGCAGGCCGTACGGCGGCTCTTCCATGAACATGCGGTCGCGGCCGATCCCCAGGCGCTTGAACCACGGCAACAGGAACGAGAAGCGTGCGACCGCCGGAATGTTCCAGCCGTCGTAGCGGAAGGTGGCGCCGTACACCCCCACGCCGGAGACCCAGTCCGGCCGCCGCGCGGCCAGCGCCAGCGCCAGTACCGCCCCCATCGACAGGCCGCCGACGAACAGCTGGTCGACCTTGCCACGCAGGTCCGCCGCCGCGTCTTCCACGCCCTGGTACCACTGTTCCCAGCGGGTCTGCAGCAGGTCTTCGACGCTGCCGCAGTGACCCGGCAGCTGCACGCCATGCACGCTGAAGCCCGCGTTGTTCAGCCCTTTGCCCAGCATGCGCATTTCGGCGGGCGTGCCGGTCAGGCCATGGATCAGCAGGACACCCTGCGGGCCACCGGGAAGAAAGAACTCATGGGATGCAGGCACCAGTCGGCTCCAGCGCGGCAGTCGGGAAGGCCAGCATCGCAAGCGCGATTTTCGGCAACCTTTCAGCGGTTCGTCTGGATCAAGGGCCCTTCAGCAATGGTATGGTGATGGACACCTTCAGGCCACCGCCGGGACGGTTGAGGTAGCCCAGGCGTCCGCCCAGGTGCTCGACGGCCTCATGGGCGATGGCCAGGCCCAGGCCGGTGCCGCTGGCTGCAGTGCCGGGCGCACGGAAGAAGCGCTCCCCCAGCCGCGACATCACGTCCTCGGGCACGCCCGGGCCATTGTCTTCGACGTACAGCTCGACATCGTTGTCGTCCAGGGCCTGCACGCCGACGGTGACGGTCGCATCCGCGCCGGCGTAGCGCAGGGCGTTGTCGATAAGATTGTCCAGCGCCTCGTGCAGCAGTGCGCCGTTGCCCAGTATCCGCACCGGCTGCTGCGGACCCAGGTAGCCCAGGTCGATGCCATCGCGGATCGCTTCGGGCACGCGCATGCCCACCCATTGCGGCACCAGCTCGGACACATCCAACGCCTCCACCGTCTCCGGCACGGTCTGTGCCCGGCTCAACGCCAGCAGCTGGGTGCTGACGCGTGCAGTGCGCTGGTTGAGCCGGCGGATGTTCTGCAGCGCTTCGCGCACGGTCTCTGGATCGCCGTGCGCCAGTGCCTGGTCCACGTGCAGTGCCATGCCCGCCAACGGCGAGCGCAACTGGTGGGCGGCGTCGGCAATGAAGCGGTTCTGCAGCGTGATCATTTCCGCCTGCCGCGCGAACAGGCCATCGATGGTGCTGATCAGGGGCTGGATTTCCTCGGGCACGTCCGCGTCGGAAATCGGTGCCAGCTCGCCGCGGCGCTGGGCCAGGCGCGAGGTCAGCGGGGTCAGGATACGCAGGCCGTGGGTGACGCCGAACCAGACCAGCGCGGCCATTCCCAGCGCCAGCATGGCCATCAGCGGAATGACGATCATCAGGATTTCGCGCGCACGCTGGCGACGGTCGGCCATGCTTTCGGCCACGGTCACTGCCAGCTGGTCCTGCGGATCGTTCATCGCCTGGGTGCAGACCGTCGACATGCGCACCTGCTGGCCGTTCAACTCACCTTCGTACAGCGCCGGGTGCGTACCGCTGCAGTCCTGCGAGGGCGCATAGGCGCTGAAATCTGCGTTGCCGGCGATGGTGCCCAAGCGGCTGCTGTCGACGTTGAAGTAGCGATGACCGTCGGGGTCGTACTCGATCAGAAAACGTGCCTGCGGAGACAGGTCGCTGCTGACCGGCATCGTGCTGAGCATCTGTGCGAACGACACCGTGTCATCGGTCAGGTTGCGGTCGTGGATGCGGTTGGAGTAGTCCAGCGCCACGTAGTAGGCCAGCAGCGTGTTGAAGGTCAGCAGGCCCAGCATCGGCAACGCCAGGAAGGCGAGCAGGCGCCGGCGCAGGCTGGGCGGTCCGCTGATCACGCGCTGGCGTCTTCCAGCATGTAACCCAGCCCGCGCACCGTGCGGATGCCCATACCACCCGGCTGCAGCTTGCGGCGCAGGCGGTGCAGGGCGATGTCCAGGCCGTTGTCGGTCAGGTCCTGGCCCCAGTCGCATAGGGCCTCCACCAGCTGCGCACGCGAGACGATGCGCTCGGCACGCACCGCCAGGGCGGACAGCAGGCCGAATTCGCGCGCGGTCAGCTCCAGCGTCTGCTCGTCTATCCACACCCGGTGCCCGGTCAGGTCCAGGCGCAGCCGGCCGATGCGCAGGTCGGGGTTGCCGTTGCTGGTGACCCGGCGCAACTGCGCGCGCACGCGTGCTTCGAATTCGTCCAGGGCGAAGGGCTTGACCAGGTAGTCGTCGGCTCCCAGGTCGAGCACGCGCACGCGCTCGGCCAGGCCATCGCGTGCGGTGACCACCAGCACGGCCAGGCCATCGCCGCGCTGGCGCAACCGCTGCAGCACATCGCGGCCGTCCAGCTGGGGCAGGCCCAGGTCCAGCACCAGCAGCGCGTACTGGGTGGAGTTCAGGGCGGCATCGGCATGCGCGCCGTTGTCCACGTGGTCGACCACGTGGCCCTGCCGGCGCATCGAGGCGCACAGGCCAGAGGCGATGTCCGGATCGTCTTCTGCGATGAGTACGCGCATGCGCGGGGCTCCTGGGGGCGGATGGGCCGCCCGCTGGACAGGGCGGGCCTCTCGGCTGCCGAGGGTAGCGGCAAACGGGGGGAGGTGGCAGGCGTGAGGGGGCCAGGCGCACCCGGCGCTGGCCCTTCGTTCAGTCCTGCAGGCCAGGCTGGCCCTTGGCCAGCGGCACCCGCGATCCGTCCAGCAGGCCGCGGCTGAGCTTGCCGTCCTCGATGAACAGCAGTTCGCCGTTCTCGCCATTCTTGATGCTGCTGTCGATGGCAATCACGCGGCCGTCGTGGAAGCTGCTGACGTGTGGCATCGAGGTGTGGCCGACCACGATGCGCTTGAGCTGGAGACGGTCGAGCACCGCCTGTACGCCCTGGCTGTCCAGGCGCCCGTCGAAGTAGCCGCGGTACCAGATCGGGCTGGTCTTGCCGTCGTACAACGGTGCGGTGACGGGGTCTGCCTTCACCTCGGCCTTGGGAATGCCCAGCGAGGCCTGGTAGGCGGCATTGGTGTGGGCCGGGTCCAATGCCATCTGCACCGCTTCGGGCGAGATGCCGCCATGCAGGAACAGGGTATCGCCGATCTGCAGCAGCACCGGCCACGTGCGCAGCCACTGGCCGATCACCGAGTCGGCAGCATACAGCTGCGGATAGCTGCGACCGAGCAGCTGCGCGCTGCGCAGGTATTTCGGATTGACGTAACGCAGGTCGTCGTACAGCACCATGGTCTCGTGGTTGCCGAGCACGAAATGCACCGCGCCACCGGCGGCGGCCGCCTGCTGCTGCAGGCCATACAGCAGCCAGAACGCTTCGGTCACCTGCGGGCCGCGATCGAACACGTCGCCGGCGATCACCAGCGTATCCGTGCCCAGTGCCCAGCGGTCCTGCGTGTCGATCACCCGGTTGGCGCGCAGCAGGCGGACCAGCAGCGCGTACTGGCCGTGGATGTCGGACACGGCGACGATGCGTGGCACGGCCGGCAGTATCGATGCCGACGGCGCGTTCGGCGGCAGCACATGCACCGCATGCGGGTAGCCGCAGCGCGCGGCAACCTCCGTGCCATCGGTGCCGGCCTGCACGCTGTGGGTTTCCACCTGGTCCTGGCAGATCCACTGCGCTTTCAGCTGCGCGCCTTCACGGAACAGGTAAGGGCCGTCGCTGTCCACGTGCTCTGCAGGTGCTGCCACGTCGCGGGCAGAGGCCAGTGGTGCGGCCAGCAGCAGGACCAGTGGCAGCAGGATCGACAGGGTTCGGGCGTGGTTCGGCATCGGCGGCATCCAGCGGCAGGAGACGAGCGATGCTAACCGTCCACGGACGCCATCGGTGTGCGCGAACGGGCGGATCAGGCCCGGCCGCCTTCCCCCTTGAGCTTGCGCACGCGGGTATCGGCGGCGCGCACGGGCTGGCCGTCACGGCCATGGGGTTGCATGTAGGGCAGTGGCCGGCGGCTGCTGGATTCGATCAGTTGCGAGTGCGCTTCGCCAGCAGCGAAGCAATGCCGTTCTCCCCATTGGCGCAGGGCCACCAGCAGCGGAAACAGGTCCTGGCCGGCCGCGGTCAGCACATAGTCGTGGTAGGCGCTGCCATCGGCGGCGGGCTGCTGCACCAGCAGCCCCGCCTCGACCAGGCGCCGCAGGCGGTCGCTGAGGATGTTGCGCGCCGCGCCCAGGCTGCGCTGGAAATCGCCAAAGCGACTGACGCCATCGAAGGCATCGCGGATGACCAGCAACGCCCAGCGGTCGCCGAGCAGATCGGCGCTGCGGGCCACGGGGCAGGGGCTGTTGGCGTGCATGGCGGACTCCCTCGATTGTGGTTGCAGTTTAAAACCAGTGGCGCTACCGTGCACCTGGTTTCAAAATGCAACCACACTGATGATGCCTTCGCTGTCCCGCCCCGTGTTGGGCCTGCTCGCCATTGCTGCCGGTGCCAGCGTGGCCAATGTCTATTTCGCGCAGCCGTTGCTGGAGCGCCTGGCCCGCGATTTCGCCCTGGATGCCGCCGTGGCCGGTGCAGTGCTGGCTGCCACCCAGGCCGGCAGCGTGCTGGCCCTGCTCGGGCTGCTGCCGTTGGCCGACCGTGGCGACCGCCGTCGACTGCTGCGGGTGCAACTGCTGGCGCTGGTGGTGGCGCTGCTATGGCTGGCCGCCGCCCGCAGTACCGCGTGGTTGCTGTCGGGCATGCTGCTGGCGGGTCTGCTGGGTACCGCGCTCACCCAGGGACTGATCGCCTACGCCGCCAACCTCGCTGCACCGGAGCAACGCGGGCGGGTGGTCGGCATGGTCCAGGGCGGCGTGTTCATCGGCCTGCTGTCGGCACGCGTGGTCTCAGGTGCGGTAGCCGCCGTAGCGGGATGGCGCGCGGTGTACCTGCTGTCGGCATTGCTGATGGCGGCGCTGGCACTGCTGCTGTGGCGGCGCCTGCCGCACGTGCCGGTGCCCGCAATGCCGCCGTCGTGGCGCAACCTGCTGCGTTCGATGGCCGATATGCTGCGGCAGGATCGCGCGCTGCGCGAACGCGGGCCGCTGGCATTGTTCCTGTTTGCCGGTCTCAACGTGTTCTGGGCCGCGGTGCCACTGCCGTTGTCGGCGCCGCCGTTGAACTGGTCGACCGCCGCCATCGGCGCGCTGGGCCTGGCCGGCATCATCGGCGCACTACTGGCAGCGCGGGTCGGGCACTGGATGGATCGTGGCCTTGCCCACCGGGTGAGCCTGGGGGCGCTGCTGCTGATGCTGGTCGCCTGGCTGCCGTTGCTGGGCCTGCCGTACTCGCTGGCCCTGTTGCTGCTGGGCGTAGTGGTGCTGGATCTGGGCGGGCAGGCGTTGCATGTGTCCAACCAGGCCCTGCTGCTGCGTGCACCGGCCGAACAGCATGGACGCCTGGTGGCGCTGTACATGATGTTCTATGCCGTGGGCAGCGGTGTGGGGGCTGCGGCAGGCACCTGGACGCAGGCGCGCCATGGGTGGCCGGCGGTGTGCGCGCTGGGCGCGGGCATCGCGCTGCTGGCACTGACGTGGTGGGCGACGTGGCGCATACCGCGCAAGGACGCTGCGTAGCGTCGAGACCGTCCGGCGCCACGTCACGCGCGCTGCAGGCTCAACGTTGCAGCGCGCGTCGTCCCGGAGCTTCCGGCAGTGCGTCGTCGGCCACCACCACCCGGTTGCGGCCCTGTCGCTTGGCGGCATACATCGCCGCGTCGGCGCGCGCCATCAGCCGCTCGTAATCGGGATGCCCATCGTGTCCGGCCACGCCGATGCTCGCGGTCAGCGCCAGCGTCTGTCCGTTGGGCAGGGTGATCGGCGACTGTGCGATCTGCCGGCGCAGGCTTTCGGCGATCACCTCCGCCTGTGACTCGCTTGCCGCCACCAGCACCACCACGAACTCCTCGCCGCCGTAGCGGAACAGGTAGTCGCTGCCTCGGGTCTGCTGGCCGAGCAGGGCTGCGACGTGCTGCAGCGCGCGGTCGCCGGCGTCATGACCGTGGCCATCGTTGATCGCCTTGAAATGGTCCAGGTCCAGCAGCAACAACGAGAACGGCGTGTGGTTGCGCGTGGACAACTCGATCTCACGACGTAGCACGGTCGGCAGGAAGCGCCGGTTGAGCAGGTTGGTCAACGCATCGCTGCCCGCATCCAGTTCACCGATGCGTTCGAACAGCAAGGTCATCAGGTTGCGGATGGTGGCCAGGTCTTCGCGGATCATCGGCAGGGCGGTCAGCCGCCGTGCCGGATCTTCATCGGTGGCGCGCTGCAGGCGGTTGTCGATGCGGGCCATCAGCTGGCCCACCTGCTGCGTCTCGCTGCTTTCGCCGAAGCTGGGAATGCCCTTGTGGGTGAACCACAGGCCGAATTCCGAGCTCGCCAGACTGGCGTTGTCGGCACCGGTCGCATGGCCGGCGAGGGTGTACAGCAGGCTGTTTTCCCAATCCAGCAGCAGGGCGCGCTGGCGCTCGCGCTCGGTGCTGACGTTCTGCACCAGCGAGAACAGCCGGTACGCCGCATCGGTGCGCGAAGAGCGCTCACGGGCGTGCGTATAGGCCAGCGTCATGCCTTCCATGGCGATGTCCATGATCGCGCTGAGGCAATCGATGGCGGCGAAGGCGGTGTCGTTGTCAGCGGCATCGGCGCGCAGGCGGATGAACAGCTCGTGCTTGAGTACGCGCGCACCGCGGGCCACCAGGTCCACCGGAATACCGACCCGTGCGTGCACATCGCCGATCACCCGTTGTGCGGCGACGGTAGCGGCAATGCCATCCGCATCGGTGGTCAGCAGCTGGGCCAGCCAACGCTGCATCGCCGGTTGCAGGCGCTGCTTGACCTGTTCGTGGGACAGGAAGCGGCGCGCACGCGTGTCCTGCAGCAGCACTTCGTAGAAGCGCTGCGCCAGCGTCGGCGGTGCATCGGCGGCCACGGCATGCAGCAGCGCGGCGGCGGCGGGGCCGGCCAGCAGCAGACACTGCTGCCAGGCCTGAGCCAGCGGTTGGCTGGCTTCGTCCAGTTGGGGTGTATCCACGTCGATCTCTAACGGCGCACAACAGACCACGGTATCGGCCGCAGCTGTCGACGGTTGATGGCAGGGAAGCCGGCCAGTTTAAGCGCCATGCAGGCCGAAAAACGCGGATGAAGCACATGCCGGCCGATGCCGCAATGCGTTGACGCATTTGAGAATCACTCGCATTTATGAAAAAATGATGGCAGGAACCGGCATGCGGGCATCCCGCAGTGATCGTTCCGCCTCCCCCGTCGCCGCCTCGTGCCCTATGCCAGAGGCTTCCGTTGCCCTGCCAGAAGGTTCAGAACATGCCTGCAAACACTCTTTCACCGCGCCCGCTGGCGCTTGCCATCGCTGCGCTGCTGGCCACCGCTGCCGTCACCGCCCATGCGGAAACCGATGCCACCGATATCGACACCGTGCATGTCACTGCCTCGCAGATCGCGCGGCAGGCGCTGGGCACTTCCACCATTACCGCCGAGGACATCGCCAAGCGGCCGCCGGTCAACGACATCGCCGAACTGCTGCGGACGATGCCCGGTGTCAATCTGACCGGCAACAGTGCATCGGGCCAGTACGGCAACAACCGGCAGATCGATCTGCGCGGCATGGGGCCGGAAAACACCCTGATCCTGATCGACGGCAAGCGCGTGGGTGCACGCGACGCGGTGCGCATGGGCCGCAGTGGCGAGCGCAACACGCGCGGCGATACCAACTGGGTGCCGGCGGAAATGATCGAACGCATCGAAGTGCTGCGCGGCCCGGCAGCGGCACGCTATGGCTCGGGTGCCTCCGGTGGCGTGGTCAACATCATCACCAAGCGCCCGACCGGCGACCTGACCGGTGCGGTTGACCTGTACGGCCTGGTACCCGAACACAGTGCCGAGGGCGGCAGCGAACGCCTCGGCCTGCAGCTGAGCGGGCCGATGACCGACACGCTGTCGTTCCGGTTGTACGGCAACCTCAACAAGACCGATGCCGATTCGCTGGATCTCAACCGCGACTTCGCCACCGGTGCCAATGCGGTACCGCCAGCGGGCCGCGAAGGCGTCAAGAACCGCGACGTCAACGCGCTGCTGCGTTGGGACGTGACCGCCAACCAGGTGGTCGAGTTCGAGGCCGGTACCAGCCGCCAGGGCAACATCTATGCCGGCGATCGTGCGGTCAGTACCACTGGTACCTCCACCGGTGTCGACCTGGCCGCGCTGGCCGAGCAGCAGGCCGAGACCAACCGCATGTATCGCACCACCGGCGCGATCACCCATCGCGGACGCTGGGGCGATGTCAGCTCGCGGCTGACGGCAGCGGTGGAAGGGGTGAACAATTCGCGCATCAACGAAGGCCTGGCCGGCGGTCCGGAAGGCAGCTTCAATGGCGCCGACTGGTCGACCTCGCGCCTGCGCAACTACCAGCTGGACGGCGAGGTCAGCTTCCCGACCACCCTCGGCGGCGCGGAGAACGTGTGGACGCTGGGCTTCGAGTACCTCGACAGCCGACTGACCGATCCCTATTCGATGAGCCAGTCCAGCAGCAGCGGTGGCGGCATTCCGGGCCTTTCGGCCGATCGTGCACGCGGCAAGTCCGAGGCACAGACCACCGCCGTCTACGTGGAAGACAACATCTATCTCGGTGAACGCTGGATCGTGACCCCGGGCCTGCGTTTCGACCATCACAGCCAGTTCGGCAACAACACCAGTCCGAGCCTCAACGCGCAGTTCCGGCTCAACAGTGACTGGGTGGTCAAGGGCGGCATCGCACGCGCGTTCAAGGCGCCGAACCTGTACCAGTCCAACCCGGACTATCTGTATTACACCCGTGGCAACGGCTGCCCGAACGCGTTGCCGAGCCTGGGCGCCGGCTGCTACATGCAGGGCAATGCGGATCTCAGGGCAGAGACCAGCCTGAACAAGGAACTGGGCGTGGAGTGGGCACCGCAGAGCGGCTGGCAGGCCTCGTTGACCTATTTCCACAATGACTACAAGGACAAGATCCAGGCCGGTTACACCCAGATCGGCCTGACGGCCGACCGCAAGGGCCGCATCTTCCGCTGGGAGAACGCACCCAAGGCCATCGTGCAGGGGCTCGAGGGCAACCTGGTGATCCCGCTGCTGGGCGAGCAGGGTGACCGCCTGAAGTGGAGCAACAACTTCACCTACATGGTGGAGAACGAAAACAAGAGCACCGGCCAGCCGCTGTCGGTGATTCCCAAGTACACCGTCAACACCATGCTGGACTGGCAGGCCACCGAGCAGCTGTCGCTGCTGCTGACCGGCACCTTCTACGGCAAGCAGGAACCGGCCACGGCCAACATCAACAACGATCCGCGCTGCACCGCCAACTGCGATGCGTCCACCGTGCTGCAGACCCGCGGCGCGTACAACGTCTGGGGCGTGAGCGCGCGCTACAAGGTGACCGACACGGTCAGCGTGGGCTTCGGCGTCAACAACCTGGCCGACAAGCGCCTGTTCCGCGAGGCCAACAGCAGTGACGCCGGTGCGGCGACCTACAACGAACCCGGCCGCGCGTACTGGGCCAGTCTGCGTTTCGGCTTCTGATCCGATGAGCGCTGCGCCGGGAGGGTTCCGGCGCAGCCTGATGGCTTACTTTACCTGGCGGCAATCGCGAAGGTGGACACCACCGGTGTCCATCTTGTCGACCACGCCGTCCAGCTTCACCCAGTCGTTCTCGCGCAGGGTGGCGCCCAGCGCCATCTGATCCGGGGCCAACGCACAGTGAACGGTGAAATTGGCATTGTTGTTGTCGTTCGACTGGCGCCCGCCGATGCCACCGATGCCCTTCATCTTGGTGACCAGATAGCCCACCTCGATGGTGTTTGTAAAGCGGTTGGGCTGGGCGGTGTAGACCTGGCCATCGATGATGAAACGACGGCCGAAATACTTGACCAGCAACGGCTGGTACATTGCTTCCGTGTCGGGCGGGGTGCTGGAGCCGGAGAACAGCGCCTTGAGCGGTGCGGTATTGATTTCCCGCTGCAGCCGCTTGGAGTCCTTGCCCATTTCGGTGGACATGCCGACCGCGGTGGCCTGGATCGGCTTGTCGAAGCCACTGGAGACACGCACGGCTTCGGCGATCGCCTCGCCCTCGGGGCCGGTCTTGAGCTTGTCCAGCCAGCCACACAGCGCGCTGCGTGCGTCCTCTTCCTTGGCGGTCTGCCCCCGTGACAGTTTGGTGCCGACCGCCACGTTGCCGCCATTGGAGGCGGTGATGACGCTGACCAGCGGCACCTTCGTGTCGGTCTGCAGCACGTACATCTGGCCTTCCGTCTCGGTGATGACGTCACCGCTGACGAAATTGTTGCCCTCATCAAGTGCCGCCTTGCGCAGCTGGCCCAGCGCACTGCGCGGCTTCAGGCCGGGAAGAGTGACCTCGGAGGTAAAGAACTGGCCATTGCGGGGGTCACCTACCGAGCGGAAATTCTGCTGGCAGGTCTTGGCCGAGGCGCTTGCGGCCATGCCCAGCGTACAGGCCACGGCGACGGCGACCCAGGGAGTCTTGGTAGTCCACATGTTCCGAATTCCTTGTGCTTGTGTGTCCATTGCGGGCAGCCACGCCGAGGCGATACGGCTGCCCGTCCCCGTCCAGAGGGGATGCGGCCATCATAGTGTGGCCCGGCACGGGCGCAAGCCGCAGCGACCCGCGTCGCGGATTCTGCAATGTTATAAACACCGTGATAGTTTCCCGACACCCGCCGGCGTAGCCTGACTCCCATCGCCAAGGAGCTGTTGCCATGGGTCACGACCACGATCACCTGCCATCCGAGATCCGCCACGAGAAACCCTTGTGGTGGGCGCTCGGCCTGACCTCCACCTTCCTTGTCGTGGAGGTGGTCGGTGCGTTCTGGACCAACAGTCTGGCACTGCTGTCCGATGCCGCGCACATGGCTACCGACACCCTGGCGCTGATGATCGCGCTGGTGGCCGTGCGGCTGAGCCGGCGCCCGCCGGATGCGCGCCGCACCTACGGTTATGCACGTCTTGAAGCACTGGGCGCGATGATCAACGGCGCAATGCTGTTCGTGGTTGCCGGCTACATCCTGTGGGAAGCCATCGGTCGCTTCCGCCAACCGCAGGAGATCGCCTCCACCGGCATGCTGGTGATTGCAGCGGTCGGCCTGGTGATCAACATGATCTCCATGCGCCTGCTGCAGGCCGGCAGCGGCGAGAGCCTCAACGTGAAGGGCGCCTACCTGGAAGTGTGGGCCGACATGCTCGGCTCGGTGGCGGTGATCGCCGGCGCGCTGTTGATCCAATGGACCGGATGGAAGCCGATCGACCCGATCCTGGCCGTTCTGATCGGTTTGTGGGTGCTGCCGCGCACGTATGTGCTGATGCGCGAGGCCATCAACGTGCTGCTGGAAGGCGTGCCCAAGGGCATGGACGTGGCCAGGGTCCGCGACCGCCTGTCCGACCACGACGCAGTGCTGGACGTGCATGACCTGCACGTGTGGGCGCTGGCGTCCAGCACGCCGGCACTGACCGCGCACATCGTGATGCGCGAAGGCGACGACGCCGACCGCCTGCGGCGCGAACTCGGTGATCGCCTGCACGATGATTTCGGTATCGAACACGTGACCTTGCAGATCGAAGCCGACCACTGCGGCGAAGCCTGTGGCCAGCCGTCGGCGACGAGGGACGACGATCACGCCGGGCACGATCATGCAGCTGCCGATGCGCAGGGCCATCGCGGTCACGTGCATCGCTGAAGCGGGTGTGGCGGCCGGTGCCCGGCGCTACCTCTGTTCGTCGCGCCGCGAGGCCAGCCGATCCGCCAGCCGGGTCGGCTCGGGCAGGCGATAGCCGCGCAGCGTGCGCTGTACCCAGGCCAGCGCGGTATCGGCACTGACCCGATGCCCGCCGGCGACGAACAGCGGCTTGCAGCGAAGCTTGCTGCGCAACACCCAGCCGAGCTGCTCGCCGCCGTCCAGCAACGGCGTGTGCGCGCCGGCCTCAGGGTCGGGCTCGATGAAGCGGCCCACCAGCTTCGATTTGGCCACGCCGATGCTCGGCAGGTCGGTCACCACGCCCAGGTGTGCGGCAATGCCCAGCCGGCGCGGATGGCTGATGCCATGGCCATCGACGAACACCAGGTCCGGTGCGCGCGGCAGCAACGCCAACGCAGCCAGCAGCGCCGGCAGTTCGCGGAAGCTGAGCAGGCCCGGGATATAGGGCATCACGGTGGGGATGCGGGCGATTTCCTGCGCCACCGGCTGCAGGGTGTCCGCGTCGAGCAACACGGCCGCAGCGCGGGTGATCGCGCCGTCTTCCTCGAAGCCGACATCCAGCCCGGCCAGCCAGCGCACGGTAGCGGGCAGCCGGTCCTGCCGCTGCACGCGGGTCGCCAGCTGCTTCTGCTGTTCGCGGGCGGCGCTGACGCTGCCTTCCCAGCGCCCGGGGTCGATCAGTGTATTCATCGGCCACAGGATGACATCCACACCGCCACGGCGCGGTGAGCGGGCGCCGGGGCTACAATGGCCGCCTGCCTTTCCTCGCGTTGGAGACCCTGCAGTGACCCGTAAACTCGTACTGTTGCGCCATGGCCAGAGCCAGTGGAACCTGGACAACCGCTTCACCGGCTGGGTCGATGTCGATCTGACCGAGCAGGGGCGCCGGGAAGCGGCTGCCGCCGGCCGCCTGATGCGCGAGGAAGGCCTGCAGTTCGACGTCGCCCACACCTCCGTGCTCAAGCGCGCCATCCACACCCTGCAGGGTGCGTTGGCCGAGCTGGAGCAGGACTGGCTGCCGGTGAACAAGTCCTGGCGCCTCAACGAGCGCCACTACGGTGGCCTGCAGGGCCTGGACAAGGCCGAGACCGCCGCCAAGCATGGCGAGGACCAGGTCAAGGTGTGGCGCCGTTCGTACGACATCCCGCCGCCGGCGATGGACCTGGAAGATCCGGGCCACCCGATCCACGACCGCCGCTATGCCGGGCTGGATCGCAACGCGCTGCCGGGCACCGAATCGCTGGCCACGACGCTCGACCGCGTGCTGCCGTACTGGCACGACGCCATCGCGCCGCAGTTGAAGGATGGCAGGACCGTGCTGGTCACCGCCCACGGCAACTCGCTGCGCGCGCTGTACAAGTACCTCAACAACGTCTCGCGCGAGGAAATCCTCGAGCTGAACATCCCGACCGGCATTCCGCTGCTGTTCGAGTTGAACGACGACCTCACCGTGAAGTCGTTCCGTTACCTGGGTGACCCGGAAGCGGCACGCAAGGCCGCCGAAGCCGTGGCCAACCAGGGCAAGGCCAAGTAAGAACGAAGGGCCGGCGCAAGCCGGCCTTTCTAAGACTTGGAGTTTCAAGACCGAAGAAGCTAGTCAAAACGGAATATCATCGTCTTCAATGAAGCGGGTGCTGGGACGAATGGGTTCTCTGCGGGTAACAAGAAGATCCTTGTGAAGCTTCATCCATTGGATGCCTTCAGGAGTTATTTGGTAGTGCTTGACGGGGTATGTTTGCCCGTTTGAATCCTCCTCAACAAGGCTCCGGGAAATTAGGAAACTCTTTTCGGTCAGTGTCGCGACGCCGAGGGCGATGCCCACCTCAGTTAAGCCGGCGCTTGAGAGCTTTCTATCCAGTTCCCAGTGGCTGATGCTTCCGATTTCGGTGGGCCAGAATGCAAACGCCAAGGACAAGACCGCGATCTCATTTGCATCAAGGTCTGTGTTGTTCGCGATGTTGGGATTCAACGTTGGCGCAAGCTGTGATCGTTGCTCGTTGCGCAATTCGTGTTGAATGAGTTTGACAAGATTGGCTTCCAGTTCTTCGTAGCCGCTTCTGGAGTCAGTTCGGTAAAAGACAACAGGTCGATGTTGAACATCAAAAGGAAGCCTGGGGCGCTTTCCTTTTTCACAGAGTATGACAACAGGTCGATTGAGGGCTAGTGCGTAACCGAGTTCTAGCCAGACGTTGGGGTTGTCTTCGGAAACTTCGGCGATACAGGTGGATGCGCTGGCGATTGCGCTTTCAATTTTTTCAATTATCGGATTTAGACCAAGGATTTCATCTGCTCTTTGAGGCTCCACTTCTGCAAGAAGAAGTGCCGGGCGTATGGTCTCTCTATATCTTCGGTCGTAGACGTTCCCATCGAAAGTCTGAATCACAAAGCAGGTCGGTTTTGCCTGTTGCATGTGAGGTTCTCTTGGGTGATCCAATTTATTGACCGGTCGCCGCTAGCTCTTCCGTCTGTGGCGATGTCGTCTTCGGTTTGTTCGTTATTCCGAAGGGAATGTGTACAGATGGTGCGGCTTGGCTTGCTGCGGCAAGGTGCAGTGATTGATCGTCGAAAAATATATGAGGCTTGAGGACTTCGAGGATCAAGCGTTTTTCAATTCCACCCAAGAAGAATGCGTCGTTTACAATTACGCCCCAACTCTTCAGTGTGTTGATTGCGCGCTCATGCGATGGAGCATTTCGGGCGGTGACGATGGAGACACGAAGCCTATTTTTGTATGTTGGGTCCGACTTCCTTTTCAGCTCCTCGGCCTTCTGGATTGTTGAGATCTTGAGGAGGAACTGCTTTAGTGGGCCGCCACCGTGAGGTTCCATGACATTGGCTGTCTCGTGAGTGTGGAATTGCGCAAGGTTTCCATTCTGCATCACGGTTTCGGATGAGTCGTCAGCAAGAACTCCATCGAAGTCGAAGGCAATGCGAAGTGTTGTGTCGCTTGGGTCGTCAATTTTCTTTGAATCCATTACATATCCGGCCGGCAGTCCAAGTGCAATCGCTTCGAGAACATCGCTCTGATTGCCTGATAGGAATAGGGATATGTTGAGCGCAGGCACATATGCGTAGGGCGAAAGGCCTTGCTGAAAAATTGCGCGAGAGATGCTCAAGTTGTGGTGGGCAATTGAATTCATCACCCGAAGTCCCGTATCTGGATCATTACGAGATAGAAGGACGACTTCGACCAGCGGAGCGTGGGGGGCGGGACTTAGGTCATTGAGAGAGAGAAGGCGTCGGATGAAGGAGAAAGCCATTCCCGGCTGGAGTGCATCGTTCCTGTGCTGCTCTTGATATGTGCGATAGGCTTCCTCCCCCTCGTTTCGAAAGACCCTATCCGACTCGCTCAAGTCGAACATTGCACTAGATGCGACACCTACCACCAAACGATCCTTTAGTTCGTAAGGCATATCTTCTCCATTTTTTATGATTTTTGCGGTAGATCCGATTGGGGCGATGTTAGCAAGCACGATAGCGGAAAACCCCAAAGGCGAAATCCAACAGCTGTGGAGCCTGCGGCGTGACCTTTGGCCGGTCCCCACCATCGCCGCAGCGGCTACGCTGGACGATTCGCCGTTGGAGACACGCCATGAACGTCCGTAATCTGGTCCCGCTGGGCCTGACCATCGCCATCGCCGCTTCGCTCGCCGCCTGTGGCAAGAACGAGACCGCGCCCGCTGCCGACGCCGCCAAGCCGGCGTTCGACCAGTCGCAGATCAAGACCGCGCTGATCAGCCTCAACAGCGCCGATCTGGATCCGTCCATCGCCGCGTGTACCGACCTCAACGGCTTCGTCAACAGCAAGTGGCTGAAGGCCAACCCGGTGCCGGGCGACCAGACCACCTGGGGCAGCTTCGAAATCCTGCGCGAGCGCTCGCTGGAAGTGCAGCACGCGCTGGTGCAGCAGGCCGCCGCCAGCCAGGCCAAGGCCGGCTCGGTGGAAGCCAAGATCGGTGACATCTGGAAGACCGGCAACGACGAAGCGAAGATCGAGGCCGCCGGCCTGGCGCCGCTGCAGCCGACGCTGGACAAGATCACTGCGCTGAACGACACCGCCGCCATCACCCAGTACCTGCGCGACAGCCAGGCGCAGGGCCAGGGCGTGCTGTTCTCGCTGTTCGCCAATGCCGATTACAAGGATTCGGCCAACGTCATTGCGTACGTCGGCCAGGGCGGCCTGGGCCTGCCGGAGAAGGGCTATTACTTCGACGACGCGCAGGCCAAGATCCGCGACGCCTACGTGGCCTACATCGCGCAGGTGCTGACGCTGTCCGGCGTGGACGCGGCGCAGGCTGCCGAACAGGCCAAGGCGGTGATGGCGTTCGAGACCCGCCTGGCCAAGGCCTCGATGTCGCGCATCGAAATGCGTGACCCGGCCAAGCGCTACAACCCGCTCAGCGCCGCCGACGCGGACAAGCTGACCCCGAACTTCAGCTGGACCGCGCTGTTTGACACCCTGAAGGTGCCGGCCGCGCAGAAGTTCTCGCTGGCCCAGCCGGGCTTCTTCAGCGAAATGGACAAGATGCTGGCCGACGTGCCGGCCGCCACCTGGCAGTCCTACCTGCGCTTCCACACCATCGACGACGCCTCGCCGTACCTGAGCAGCCAGTTCGAGAAGGCCAACTTCGAGTTCTACGGCAAGACCCTGCGCGGCCAGCAGGAAATGCAGCCGCGCTGGAAGCGCGTGCTGGAGTCGGTGAACGGCGGCATGGGCGAAGCCCTCGGCCAGCTGTACGTGGACGCGGTGTTCCCGGCCGAATCGAAGGAGGCCATGCAGCACCTGGTGCAGAACCTGTCGGTGGCGCTGAAGGCGCGCCTGGAGCAGCTGCCGTGGATGGGCGAGGAAACCAGGAAGAAGGCACTGGAAAAGTGGGCCAGCTTCACCCCGAAGATCGGTTACCCGGACAAGTGGCGTGAGTGGACGGGCCTGCAGACCAACGGTGACAGCTACCTGGGCAACATGCAGGCAGCGCGTGCGTTCAACTACCGCTACATGCTGGACAAGATCGGCAAGCCGGTGGACAAGACCGAGTGGGGCATGACCCCGCAGACCGTCAATGCCTACTACAACGCCACCAAGAACGAGATCGTGTTCCCGGCGGCGATCCTGCAGGCACCGTTCTTCGATGCCAAGGCCGATCCGGCATTGAACTATGGCGGCATCGGGGCGGTCATCGGCCACGAGATGATGCACGGCTACGACGACTCGGGCAGCCAGTTCGCCGCCAACGGCAACTTCGACAACTGGTGGACCGACAGCGACCGCAAGGCCTTCACCGAACGCACCGACCAGCTGGTCGCGCAGTTCGACGGCTATGAATCGGTGCCGGGCGTGTTCGTGAAGGGCAAGCTGACCCTGGGCGAGAACATCGGTGATCTGGGTGGCCTGACCGTGGCCTACGATGCCCTGCAGATGGCGCTGAAGGAGAACCCGAAGGCGAACGTCGAGGTGGACGGTCACAGCCAGGACCAGCGCTTCTTCATGAACTGGGCCACCGTGTGGCGTCGCAACTTCACCGACGGTGAGCTGCGCGTGCGCCTGAACACCGATCCGCATGCACCGGCGAACTTCCGTGCCAACGGCGCGCCGTCGAACATGCCGTCCTATGCCGCCGCGTTCCAGTGCAAGGCCGGCGATGCGATGGTGCGTGCGGACGACAAGCGCGTGGTGATCTGGTAAGCGATCGCCGGTAACGCGTGAAGCAGAAGGCCCGGCGAATGCCGGGCCTTCTCGTTGCAGTCGGCTAGAACAGGCGGCAGATCAGCCCGGGCATTTCAGGTACTGAGACAATGTGGCCTGCCATGCGCTGGCCGGGTCGAAGCCTGGCACCAGGCCACCGCCCTTGCCGGTGAAATTGGACATGCCATGGGCCAGCATGTAGGTCGGGGTGTACGAGGGCGGCCCCATGCGCTTGCTGAAGGTGCAGATGCCAGCGACGTAGGCTGGCGCCTTGTCGGGGCTCAGCTGCGCCTTCAATGCGCTGTCGAAGCGACCGAGATTCTCCTCGCCCATGGCCGAACCGGCCATCGCCTTGAGCGCGTTGTAGGCAGCGTGTCCCGTCTCGTCTGCGACGCGCTGGCGATCGAAATGAGCGAACACGCCGGCGATGTTGTAGAGATCGATGGCGTCCTGCATGCGTCCATCCTGCACGCAGCGCGGCAGGGCATTCATCAGGGTGGCAGGTGAGGTGCCAGCGGTGACCTGGTTGCGCGACAGGCATGCGGCGGCTGGCGCGGTGCCATCCTGCTGGGCCTGCGCGAACGGCGCCAGGGCCAACAGCAACAAGCCCAGCGGTGCGGCGATACGGGTGTTTCCTTTCATGGGTGATGCTCCTCGTAAGCAGGGCCGTCTGCGGCCGACCCTCAGCTTGCGGGGATCGGCGCGGCTGCGCAAGCGAGGCGCCGTCCAGCCGGTGAAGGCTCAGGCCAGCGCCGGCTCGTTCCTGAGCATGCCGTGGAAACGCTGCAGCACGTAGGGATCGATCAGGCCACCGGCCTGCTCATCGAGGATCCGCAGCACCGTCTCGTGCTCCATCGCCGCGCGGTAAGGGCGCACGCTGGTCATTGCATCGTAGGCATCGGCAATGGTGACGATGCGGGCGCCGAGCGGAATGGCCTCGCCGTGCAGGCCATCGGGATAGCCGCTGCCATCGAACGCTTCATGATGGGCACGGATCAGTCGCGCGACCGGCGCGGCATCACTGCGGCCGGTGGCCAGGAAAATGTGCTCGCCGCGCACCGGGTGCTCGCGCATGATCGCGCGCTCTTCGTCGCTGTGCCGGCGCGGGCTCAGCAGTACCTCGTCGGGGATGCCGATCTTGCCGATGTCGTGGAAGCGTGCGGCCAGGCCGACCTGCGCACAGGCGTCCTCATCCAGGTCGCAGTGCAGGGCAAGGTGCTGCGCAAGAAGGCCCACGCGGTCACAGTGGTGGCGGGTATAGGCATCACGCATCTGCAGTGACATCGACAGGGCGTCGATCAGGCAGGCCTGCGCGTGCAGGAGGTCGGGAGGTCTGGGCTGGGGCATCGGAACTGGCGGCGCGGCGAAGCTGCGCAGAAAACGGAAAGGCCCGCGAGAGCGGGCCGGGGCGGCGCATAGGGTACCCGCATCGGTGTCACGCGGGGGGCATCGACGGTCCCGCGTGGGGCTGTGCGTTCAGTCGCATGCAGCATTTGGCCCCGGCCGCATCGCAACCGGGGCTGCGCGGATCAGCCGGTGGTCTGCAGGTGGATGCGATGGGCTTTGGCGAAGGCGTCCTGCGCGTCGCTCAGGGTCTGCATGTCTTCGTCCATCCTGGTCACGGCCTCATCCAGCGTCTGCAGCAGCGGGGTGACCTGTTCTTCGCTGTAGCCATCGGGCAGGGCGGCCAGCTGTTCCATCACGGCGAACATGTGTTCGGTGCTCTTCAGGGAATCGAGCAGGTTCTGGTGCAGTGCGTCGGCGTCCTTGCCATGGGTGAACTGCTGGACGAAGACCAGCCGGTCGGCGATTTCCTTGTGCGCGTTCTTCAGGCCGAAGCGATGCTGCTGCATGCTCTTGCCGTCCTGCAGCGACGCATGGAAGGACTCGCCGTTCGGGCCGTTGGTCCATTGCTCGACCACGCTGACCGTGCCGTTCCAGCTGGCGACATTCTCATGCAGGTAATCGCGGTTGCTCATGCCGCTGTGGCAGGCCGCAAGCAGGCCCAGGCTGGTGGCGAGCAGAAGGGGGGCGAAACGATTCACGGCAACACTCCTTGTCGCGGGCGCAGGAAACGGAAAGGGCGCCGGTCTGCCGCCCGCGGCGGACCGGCACCCTGCAGATCGATCAGCGCAGGGCCAGGGTCAACAGCAGTGCCCGCGCGGCATTGAAGCGGTCTTCGGGCAGCGGCAGCGGATGCTTGACGCGCAGCTTGTCCGGACCGTCCATGGCATAGAGGTTCGGTTGTTTCTGGATCAGCTGGATCACCGCCATCGGATCGATGTTCGGCTTGGATTCGAACACGATGCGGCCACCGTTCTCGCCCAGGTCCAGCTTGCGGATGCCCAGCGAGCTGGCCTGCAGCTTCAGCTCGGCAATGGCGAACAGGTTCTTGGCCGCATCCGGCAGCAGGCCGAAGCGGTCGATCATCTCCACCTGCAGTTCGCGCAGCGCATCGCTGTCGCGCGCGCTGGAAATGCGCTTGTACAGCGTCAGGCGGGTGTGCACGTCCGGCAGGTAGTCGTCCGGAATCAGCGCCGGCACGTGCAGCTCGACCTCGGCGCCCCGCGCTTCTTCGCCGGCATCGATGTCGGGCAGATGGCCCTGCTTGATGCTGCGCACTGCGCGTTCCAGCAGCTCGGTGTACAGGCTGAAGCCCACTTCGGCCATCTGCCCGCTCTGGTCCTCGCCCAGCAGTTCGCCGGCGCCGCGGATTTCCAGATCGTGGGTGGCCAGGGTGAAGCCGGCGCCCAGTTCGTCCATCGAGGCGATCGCTTCCAGGCGCTTTTCCGCATCCGGCGTGATCGAACGACGGTCGGGCACGACCAGGTAGGCATAGGCGCGGTGGTGCGATCGACCGACGCGGYCACGCAGCTGGTGCAGCTGGGCCAGGCCGAAGCGGTCGGCACGGTTGATGATGATGGTGTTGGCGTTGGGGATGTCGATGCCCGATTCGATGATCGTGGTCGACAGCAGCACGTTGAAGCGCTGCTTCTGGAAGTCCAGCATCACCTTTTCCAGCTCGCGCTCGGGCATCTGCCCATGGGCGATGCCGATGCGCGCTTCGGGCACCAGCTCGGACAGCTCGCGCTGCATGCGGCCGATGCTTTCCACGTCGTTGTGCAGGAAATACAGCTGGCCACCGCGTGCCAGCTCGCGCTGGAAGGCTTCGCGCAGCAGCGCGTTGTCCCACTGGGTGATGAAGGTCTGCACCGCCAACCGGTTCGGCGGCGGGGTGGCGATGATCGACAGGTCGCGCAGGCCGGCCATGGCCATGTTCAGCGTACGCGGAATCGGCGTGGCGGTCAGGGTCAGCAGGTGCACGTTGGCGCGCAGTGCCTTCAGCGCCTCCTTCTGGCGCACGCCGAAGCGCTGCTCCTCGTCGACGACGACCATGCCCAGGTCCTTGAACTTCACGTCCGGCTGCAGCAGGCGATGGGTACCGACGATGACGTCGATGGTGCCGGCGGCGACCTTTTCCAGCTCGGCCTTGATCTCCTTGGTGCTCTTGAAGCGCGACAGCACCTCGACCTTCATCGGATAGTCGGCGAAGCGGTCGCGGAAATTGCGGTAATGCTGTTCGGCCAGCAGCGTGGTCGGCACCAGCACCGCCACCTGCTTGCCAGCGCTGGCGGCAGCAAATGCGGCACGCACGGCAACTTCGGTCTTGCCGAAGCCCACGTCGCCGCAGACCACGCGGTCCATCGGCTGGCTGCTGGCCAGGTCACGCAGGGTGGCGTCGATGGCGGCCAGCTGGTCCGGGGTTTCCTCGAACGGGAAACCGGCGGCGAACGGCTCGTACATCGCGCGGTCCACCTGCAGTGCCAGTCCGGCACGCGCCTGGCGGCGGGCCTGGATCTCCAGCAGTTCGGCGGCCACATCGCGCACCTTCTCGGCGGCCTTGCGCTTGGCCTTGCTCCACTGTTCGCCACCCAGCGAATGCAGTGGCGCGGTTTCGGCGGACGCGCCGGAATAGCGGCTGATCAGGTGCAGCTGTGCGACCGGCACGTACAGGCGGTCGCCCTTGGCGTACTCGATTTCGAGGAACTCGCCGGGCATGCCGCCGACGTCCATCGCGATCAGTCCGCGGTAGCGGCCGACGCCATGGTCCTCGTGCACGATCGGCGCGCCTTCGGTCAGTTCGCCCAGATCGCGGATGATCGCTTCCGGCTCTCGTCCGGCGCGGCGCGTGCGACGGGTGCTGCCGGCGCGCTCGGGGAACAGCTGGCGTTCGGTCAGCACCGCGATGTGCGGCGCATCCAGGGCGAAGCCGTCTTCCAGCGGCGCCACGGCAATGGCGAAGCGTTCGTCGCTGGCCAGGAAGGACAGCAGGTCGGCCACCACCGGTGGCTTCAGCTCGGCGGCCTGCAGCACTTCCAGCAGGGCCTCGCGACGGCCCGGCGAATCGGCGGCGATCAGCACCCGGCCAGGGTAATGGCCAAGGAAGGATTTCAGCGCGTCACCGGCCGGTGCTTCACGCGCGGCCACCGGCAGCGGCGGCAACGGCTGGTCGCCCAGCGCATGCGCCTCGGCGATGCGGGCGTGATCGGCAGCCCATACTTCGATGCGCGGTGCGTCGTTCAAACGCTCGCGCAGCAGGTCCGGCGACAGGTACAGCGCCGACGGTGGCAGCAGCGGCCGTTCAACGTCATGGCGGCGTTGCTCGTAGCGCTCGCCGGTCTGCGTCCAGAACGTCTCTGCCGCTTGAGCGGCGCCCACGCAGACGACCGGCAGGCTGCCGGCAGGCAGGTAGTCGAACAGGGTGGCGGTGCGCTCGAAGAACAGCGGCAGGTAATACTCGATGCCGGCCGGGGCCAGGCCCGATTTCAGGTCCTGGTACAGCGAACTGCGTCGGGTATCGACGTCGAAGCGCTCGCGCAGGGTCGCCAGCACCCGGGCGATGCTGGCGTCGTCCATCGGTACTTCGCGGCCGGGCAGCATGTGCACCGCCTCGACCTTGTCCAGCGAGCGCTGGCTTTCCGGATCGAACGCACGGATCGAATCGATGTCCTCGTCCAGCAGTTCCACCCGCAGCGGCTCGTCGGCGCCCATCGGGTAGACGTCAAGCAGGCCGCCACGCACGGCGAAATCACCCGGGTCCATCACCTGCGGCACGTTGCGGTAGCCGGCGCTTTCGAGGCGACGCTTCTCCGCTTCCAGGTCCAGGCGCTGGCCGACTTCAAGATTGAAGCTGCCGCCGATGACATAGCTGCGGGGAGCCAGATGCTGCAGCAGGGTCTGCACCGGCACCACCACCAGGCCGCGCTTCAGCGTGGGCAGGCGGTGCAGGGCCGACAGGCGCTGCGAAATGATGTCCGGGTGCGGGCTGAAGCGATCGTAGGGCAGCGTCTCCCAGTCCGGGAACGCCACCACCGGCAGGCTCGGGTCGCCTCCCAGCAGGGTATGCAGATCCGCTTCGATCTGGTTGGCACCGTGGTTGTCACGGGCCACCACCAGCAGCGGTGCGTCATGCGTGCGCGCTGCCTGGGCCAGATACCAGGCCAGGGCAGTGGGCGAGGCGGGGGCGCGCCACCAGGCGCGAAGCTGGCCGGCACGTGGCAGCGGCGGGGCGGGGTATTGAGTACGCGACATGAACCGCGGATTTTAGCAGAAGCCCCCGCCTGGCCCATGATCGTTACGTGACCGGGGTAGCGCCGGGCCATGCCCGGCGAGCGCAGCGGTCGGATCAACATCGCCGGGCAGGGCCCGGCGCTGCCGTCAGTTGTCCAGTTCCAGCACCATCCGCACCAGGCCTTCGGCCCCGTTCGGATGGGGGACCGGCTTGAAGCCCAGCGAGGCGGCCAGCTGCTTCATCGGCTCGTTCTCGGCGGCGACATCGCCATACAGGCGGTCCAGGTACTTGCCGCGGCCCCATTTCACCAGCTTGCGCATCAGCTGGCGGCCGAGGCCCTGGCCGATCAGGAAGCGGCTGATCAGGATCGCGTACTCGGCTTCCCGGGTACCGGGGATGATCGAGGCACGGGCCACCGCGCCGACCACGGCCTCACCGGCCGGCAGCGACTCGGCGGCGACCAGGGTGATCTCGGTCTTCGGGTTGGGATGGGTCAGGCGCTGGGTGGTTTCCGGTGACAGCTCGGTCACCGATTGCAGGAAACGGTCGCGGATTTCTTCCGGCCCGAACAGGCTGAAGGCGGCCTGCAGCGGCGCGCCATCTTCGGGGCGGATGGGGCGGATCAGCAGCTCGTGGCCGCTGGGAGCCTTGAAGATCTCATGCCAGGGCGGCATGCGGTTGCGAGTGGCCATACCGGGTGATTCCTTGGTGGTCCATCGATTGTGTCATCACCGGGGCTGCATTCCGTGAACGAAAGGCTCACGGTCGTACAGCCTCGTGAAGGCCCCTATTCGGCCGTCTTCAGCCAGTCCAGGCGGGTGCTGGCACCGGGCTCGCCCAGATGCTGGCGCAGGGCCGGCAGGGCCGGGCCGACCACGCGGTCGAACTGCCAGGGGGCATTGAGCACCAGCATGCCGCTGCCGTTGAGGCGCAGCGGGGAGTCGTCCGGGCGGACCAGGAACTCGATGGTCATCGCCGACTTCACCGGCAGTGCGGTGGCCTTGCGCAGGAAATGCAGGATGGTGCGGCGCTGCTTGATCGGGAACCAGACCGCACAGGTGGCCTGCGGCCAGCGCGCCAGGGTCTCGGCCAGCGCGGCAAGGATCGCCTGGTACTCGGCGTCCTGGGCTTCGTAGGGCGGGTCGATCAGGACCAGGCCGCGGCCGATCTTGGCACCGTTGGACTTGGGCGGCAGCAGCGAGCGCAGCAGCGCATAGCCGTCACCGGGGTGCACGCCGACGCGGCTGTCATGGGCGAACAGGGTCTTCAGCGAAGCGGCCTCATCCTCCTGCAGCTCGCACACCGCCATGCGGTCCTGCGGGCGCATGGCCTGCGCGCTGAGCAGCGGCGAGCCGGGGTAGGCGATCATCGCGCCGACCGGATTGTCGGCCTGCACCGCCTTGAGGTAGCGCTCGACCACCTCCGGCAGCTTGGGCTGGGCCATCAGCCGCATGACCCCGGATTCGACTTCCAGGGTCTTGCGGCTTTCTTCGCTGGCCAGCAGGTAACGGCCGGCACCGCCGTGGGTGTCGAGCACGAAGAACGGGCTGTCCTTGCGCTTGAAGCTGTCGATCAGGGCCAGCTGCACGATGTGCTTGAGGACATCGGCGTGGTTGCCGGCGTGGAAGGCGTGGCGATAGTTCATGGGCGGCAGTGTACGGGGCAAGGGCCGCAGCGGCTATGCTGCGCGCCATGACAGCCCCTGTTACCCATGTCCTGGTGGTCGAAGACGAAGCGGCCATCGCCGAAACCGTGCTCTATGCGCTGCGCAGCGAAGGCTACGCTGCCAGCCATTGCCTGCTGGGCGGGCAGGCGCTGCAGCAGCTGCAGGCCGGCGATATCGACCTGGTGGTGCTGGATGTCGGCCTGCCGGACCTCAGTGGTTTCGAGGTCTGCCGCCGGCTGCGGGCCCTGACGGGGCCGGTGGCGCAGGTGCCGGTGATCTTCCTGACCGCCCGCAACGACGAACTCGACCGCGTACTGGGCCTGGAGCTGGGGGCGGACGACTACATGGCCAAGCCGTTCTCGCCGCGCGAGCTGGTGGCGCGGGTGCGTGCCCGGCTGCGGCGTGCCACGCCCGCTGCGGTGGCCCCGTCCGTCGAGAGCGGCTGGCAGGAACACGGTGCCTTCGCCATCGATCGCGATGGCCGCCGCATCCGCTTCCAGGGCCATGCGCTGGACCTGACCCGCTACGAATATGCGTTGCTGGAGGCGCTGCTGCAGCGCCCCGGCGCGATCCTCAGCCGTGCCCAGTTGATGGACCGTGGCTGGGACAGCGCCGCCGACAGCGCCGACCGCACCGTCGACACCCACGTCAAGACACTGCGCGCCAAGCTGCGTGCGGCCGGCGCCAGCGGTGAACCGATCCGCACCCATCGCGGCCTCGGCTACGCCCTGGAGGTCTGACGCGTGCGTCTGGTCCTGAAACTGTTCCTGGGCTTCTTCCTGATCGTTGGCATCGCCGCGTTCTTCGTGATGCGTGTGTTCGTCAACGAAGTGAAGCCGGGTGTGCGCCAGGCGATGGAATCGACCCTGGTGGATGCGGCCAACGTGCTGGCGGAAATGGCCGCCGCCGACGTCAAGGCCGGCACCATCCGCAACGGCACCTTCACCCGCAACCTGGCCAAGGCCCGGCAGCGCGACCTGAAGGCGATGGTCTGGCGCTTCCCCAAGCGTGCGCTGGACTACCGGGTGACGATCACCGACGCCAAGGGCATCGTGATCTACGATTCGCTGGGCCGCGACGTGGGCCGCGACAATTCGCGCTGGAACGATGTCTATCGCACCCTGCGCGGCGAATACGGTGCGCGCTCCAGCCCGGAAACGCCGGGCGATGACAGCAACACGGTGATGCACGTGGCCGCGCCGGTGTATGACCCGGCCGATGGCAGCACACTGATCGGCGTGCTCAGCCTGGCCCAGCCCAACCGCAGCATCGATCCGTTCATCGCCGCCAGCCAGCGCGCCATCATCGAGCGCGGTGCGTGGCTGATCGGCCTGTCGGCGCTGGTGGGCGTGCTGGTGACGATGTGGCTGACCAACGGCCTGGGCCAGCTCAGCCGCTATGCGCGTGCGGTCAGCGCCGGTGAACCGGTGCCGCCGCCGAAGCGGCGCAGCGACGAGATCGGCGATCTTGGCCAGGCGCTGGAGACCATGCGGCGCAAGCTGGAAGGCAAGGCGTACGTCGAGCAGTACGTGCAATCGCTGACCCACGAGATGAAAAGCCCGTTGGCGGCGATCCGCGGTGCCGCCGAACTGCTGCAGGAGCCGATGGCCGACGCCGACCGTGCGCATTTCGCACGCAGCATCGTCGACCAGCAGGAACGGCTGACTGAAACCATCGACAAGCTGCTGGCGCTGGCCGAGGTCGAGCAGCACGGGTGGTTGCAGACCCGTGATCCGATCGCCTTGCCGGTGCTGCTGCAGGAAGCCGCGGCGGCGGCGCAGGTACGCGCGCAGGCCGCAGGTGTCCAGCTGCATATCGAGCAGGTGCCCGACCTGCGCGTGCAGGGCGATGGCTATCTGCTGCGGCAAGCGCTGCACAACTTGATCGACAACGCCATTGCGTTCTCGCCGCCCGGGGCACAGGTGCAACTGGATGCCCAACTGGACGGGCAGGGCGTACGCCTGCAGGTTGCCGACCGTGGCGCGGGCATTCCCGACTACGCACGCGAGCGCGTGTTCGAGCGCTTCTATTCGCTGGCCCGACCCGGCACCGGCCGCCGCAGTTCCGGCCTCGGCCTGCCCTTCGTGCAGGAAGTTGTGCGCCTGCATGACGGCCGCGCCAGCCTGCAGCCGCGCGAAGGCGGCGGCACCGTGGCCAGCCTGTGGCTGCCGCTGGCGATACCGGGCCAGCGTCTGCGGCGCTGACTTCACACCCACTTCAAATTCGCCACAAACCCTGCTCACCGCAGCCGTCCATCCTGCAGTCCTCTCCAACGAGGACGGACGATGAAATCCCTGAAGATGCTGCTGCGGTTCGCCATTGTCGGCGGCCTGATCCTGCTGCTGCTGATCCCGCTTTTCCTGATCCGCAGCGTCATCACCGAGCGCAGCGCCTATCGCGAAGAGGCCTACTCGCGGGTGGCCGAAAGCCGTGCCGGTACCCAGCGCGTGGTCGGGCCGGTGCGCGTGGTGCCGTGGTCCAAGCGCGAGCAGGTGGAAGTGGTCGATGCGCAGGGCAACAAGAAGACCGAGCTGCAGACCACCGAGGGTTACTGGTTGCAGCCGCCGGCCACCCTGCAGATCAGTGGCGAGCTGCTGCCCAGCCAGCGCTCGGTCGGCCTGTTCAAGGTGCCGGTGTACAGCTGGAATGGCCAGCTCAAGGCGACCTTCAGCGAGGACGACTACCCGGAGCACGATGGCATGACCTATGGCGAGGCCTACATCGCGCTGGGCGTGTCCGATGCGCGTGGCCTGGTTGGTACGCCGAACCTGCGGGTTGATGGACAGCAGGTCAAGCTGCTGCCGGGCGTGGCCGGCGCATCCGCACTGGGCCGTGGGCTGCATGCACCGATCGCCGGCATCGCCCGCACCGGAGGCACCCTGGCGGCCAGCAGCGTGGAACTGGAACTGCAGCTCGATGGCAGCCGCTCGCTGTCGGTGGTGCCGGTGGGCGATGACAACCAGATCGCGCTGCGGTCCAGCTGGCCGCACCCGTCGTTTGCCGGTGCGTTCCTGCCGAACGAGCGGCGTGTGGATGCACAGGGCTTCGATGCACGCTGGGCCGTGTCCTCGCTGGCATCGGACGCACAGCAGCGACTGCGCGAGGGCGATGACCTGGATGCGCAGGCGGTGCAGGTTTCGCTGGTCGACCCGGTCGATACCTATACCCAGGCCGACCGCGCGTCCAAGTACGGCGTGCTGTTCGTGGTGCTGACGTTCGTTGGTTTCATCCTGTTCGAACTGATCAAGTCGCTGCGCATCCATCCGCTGCAGTACCTGATGGTCGGCCTGGCGCTGGCGATCTTCTTCCTGCTGCTGATCAGCCTGTCCGAGCACATCGCCTTCTGGCAGGCCTACCTGGTTTCCGCGCTGGCCTGCATCAGCCTGCAGGCGGTGTACCTGGCCAATGTGCTGGGTCACTGGAAGCGGGGCCTGGGCTTCGCCGCGATGCTGACGGTGCTGTACGGCGCGCTGTATGGCCTGCTGGTCTCGGAAAACAATGCACTGCTGATGGGCTCGCTGCTGCTGTTCGTGATCCTCGCGCTGGCGATGTGGGTGACCCGTCGGGTTGACTGGTACGCCCTGGCCGAACAGAAGTAAGGAGCACGCCATGGGCTGGCGCCAAGGATTGCAGCAACGGGCACGACAGGGCATTCCCGCGCTGTTGGAGGTGGATGCACTGCTGCAGGCCCATGGGGTACTGGCGGCCTTGCCAGGGGCACGGATCGCGCCCGGCCTGGTCCGCTTCCAGCTGGCCGCCGTCACCTGCGAAGGATTGCAGCGGCGCGGGCTGGACTGGTTGCGGGAGGCGCGGCACGGACGCGGCGCGCTCGCCGGCAAGGTGCCCCGTTACCGGCCATGGAAGGCCGGGGCGGGGGCATTGTCGGAGATCGGCATCGATGGGCTGCCGGCAGACTGGCCGGAACATGCGACGGTGTTTGGTTGCAGCAGCATCGACCAGCGGCACTGGCTGCTGCTGTTGCCCGAACGCGCGCAGCTGTGGCTGGGGTGGAAGGGGTGACAGCGGAAGGCCCATCCACGCGTGGCGTGGTTCTACGGGGCCTCTGCTGGGTGCGAACCTTGGTCCGCACCGCTCTTCGGTGGGAAGGCGCCATCCACGCACGGCGTGGATCTACCAGATGCCCATGACCGATGGGACGGGGGCCGGGCGCCCCGGCTGGCTAGACTCGAGCGGATGATGATCGAGCCGAAGGGCAGGGGTGCGGCGTGTTGACGTGGAGCGGGCTGAAGTGGGGCGTGCTGGCAGTAGTGCTGGCGATGGGTGGCAATGCGGTGGCGCAGCAGCGCGAGCCGGTGGACCTGGACATGGTCGGCAAGATCCGCCAGCAGGCGTTCCACAAGTCGCAGGTGATGGATACCTTCAGCTACCTCACCGAACGCATCGGGCCGCGCCTGACCAATTCGCCGGCGATGGGGCGTGCCAACGCCTGGACCCGCGGCAAGTTCAGCGAATGGAAGCTGGACAATGTCCATGACGAAGCCTTCGACGAATTCGGCCGTGGCTGGGAATTCACCTCGGCCAGCGTGGAGATGCTGGGCGATCGCGTGCAGCCACTGCATGCGCTGCCCAAGGCGTGGACGCCGGGCACCAACGGCCCGGTCGAGGGCGACCTGCTGCAGGTGGACATCAAGAAGCCCGAGGACATCGAGAAATATCGCGGCAAGCTGCGTGGAAAGATCCTGCTGCTGGGCGAGGCACGCGAATACAAGCGCGGCACCGACGCCGATTCGCACCGGCACGACGCCACCTCGCTGGAAGGCCTGCAGCAATTCACCCTGCCCAAGGACAAGGACGTGGCCGCCGACCGCGCCAAGCGGGTCAAGGAATACCAGGAGAAGCAGGCGCTGGCGGCGAAGGTCAACGCATTCTTCGTTGAAGAAGGCGCGCTGGCCTCGATCAGCATCAGCAGCTGGGACAACGGCATCATCCGCGTGGCCGGTGGCGGCTCGCGCAAGGCCGGTGAAGCGGCCGGCATTCCCGAACTGGCGATGATCGCCGAGCACTTCAATCCGCTGGTACGCGCGCTGGAAGCCAAGCAAAGCGTGCGCCTGCGCGTGGATGTGGCCGCACGCTTCACCGACGAGGCCGACCAGCCCGGCTACAACACCCTGGCCGAGATCCGTGGCAGCAGCAGGCCGGACGAGGTGGTGATGATCGGCGCGCACCTGGATTCCTGGCACAGCGGCACCGGCGCGGCCGACAACGCCGCCGGCGTGGCGGTGATGATGGAGGCCATGCGCATCCTCAAGGCCGGCGGCGCCAAGCCCAAGCGCACCATCCGGGTTGCGCTGTGGAGTGGCGAGGAACAGGGACTGATCGGTTCGCAGGCGTACGTGGCCAAGCACTTCGGTCGATTCCCCGAGCCCACCGACCCGGCGCAGAAGGCGCTGCCGGCCTCGCTGCGTGAACCGACCGGTGCCCTGCAGAAGACCCGCGACTACGGCAAGTTCCAGGTCTACTTCAACATGGACAACGGCTCGGGCCGCTTCCGTGGCATCTACGCACAGGAAAACCTGGCGGCGATGCCGATCTTCGAAGCCTGGCTCGCCCCGTTCCATGACGTGGGTGCAACCACCGTGGCCACCCGCAACACCGGCAGCACCGACCACATCAGCTTCGACCGCATCGGCCTGCCGGGCTTCCAGTTCATCCAGGACAAGCTGGACTATTTCAGCAACGTCCACCACAGCCACCTGGACACCTGGGACCACGCCGAACCGGAAGACCTGAAGCAGGCCGCCGCCATCGTCGCCTCCTTCGCCTACCACGCTGCCATGCGCGAGCAGCCGTTCCCGCGCAAGCCCGAGCCCTGAAAAAGGGACGGAGGGGATCAAGTCGTGTTTCCCCTCCGCTGCATCGGCGTTCTCCCGGGAGCGCGGCAATAGTGACTTGCCCCCCTCCGTCCCCTTTTTCCGCAGGGGGCGGAGGGCTGGTAAAATCGGGGGATACCCGTTCCTCGAGCCCTCCATGACCTGCCGCACCCGCTTCGCCCCCAGTCCCACCGGCTACCTGCATATCGGTGGCGCCCGCACCGCGCTGTACTGCTGGCTGGAGGCCCGCCATCGTGGCGGCGAGTTCGTGCTGCGCATCGAGGACACCGACCGTGAACGCAGCACCCAGGGTGCGATCGATGCGATCCTGGAGGCGATGGAGTGGCTGGGCCTGGACTACGACGAAGGCCCGTTCTACCAGACCGAGCGCGTCGCCCGGTACAAGGAAGTGGCCGAGCAGCTGATCGCCGACGGCAAGGCGTACTACGCCTACGAAACCCGCGAAGAGCTGGACGCCATGCGCGAGGCCGCGATGGCCAGGCAGGAAAAGCCGCGTTACAACGGCGCTGCCCGCGAGCAGGGCCTGCCGTACAGGGACGACCCGAACCGCGTCATCCGCTTCAAGAACCCGCTTGAAGGCACGGTGGTGTTCGATGATCTGATCAAGGGCCGCATCGAGATCGCCAACAGCGAGCTGGATGACATGGTCATCTTCCGTCCGGACGGCTACCCCACCTACAACTTCGCGGTGGTGGTGGACGACTGGGACATGAAGATCTCCGAAGTCATCCGTGGCGACGACCACATCAACAACACCCCGCGCCAGATCAACCTGTACGAAGGCATCGGCGCACCGGTGCCGAAGTTCGGCCACATGCCGATGATCCTGGACGAGCAGGGCGCCAAGCTGTCCAAGCGCACCGGCGCGGCCGACGTGATGCAGTACAGGGACGCCGGCTACCTGCCTGATGCGCTGCTGAGCTACCTGGCCCGGCTGGGCTGGTCGCACGGCGACCAGGAACTGTTCAGCCGCCAGGAACTGATCGACCTGTTCGATGTGAAGGACTGCAATTCCAAGGCCTCGCGCCTGGACATGGCCAAGCTGGGCTGGGTCAACCAGCACTTCCTGAAGACCGAGGAGCCGGCCGCGATCGTGCCGCACCTGGTCTACCAGCTGCAGAAGCTGGGCCTGGATGTGGCCGCTGGCCCGGCGCCGGTGGACGTGGTGATCGCCCTGCGCGAGCGCGTGCAGACCCTGAAGGAAATGGCCGAGAAGGCCGTGGTCTGGTACCAGCCGCTGAACGAATACGATGAAGCGGCCGTGGCCAAGCACTTCAAGGCCGGTGCGGAACTGCCGCTGGGCAAGGCCCGCGAGCTGCTGGCAGCCCTGCCGGAGTGGACCGCCGAGGCCGTTGGCGTGGCCCTGCACGATGCAGCCGCCGCGCTGGAAATGGGCATGGGCAAGGTCGCCCAGCCGCTGCGCGTGGCCATCACCGGCACCCAGGTCAGCCCTGACATTTCCCATACCGTGTACCTGGCCGGCCGCGAGCAGGCCTTGAAACGCATCGATGTGGCCATCACCAAGGTAGCAACGGCCTGAGCCCTGCGGCCCACGCCCGAACTGGAGAACGCGCATGTCCGCCAAAACCGCCTGTACGGCCCCGCACCACCATGTCCACGACGCTTCGGATTTCGTGGCGGTGGTCGAGCGTGTCTCGCGCGAGCGCGGGCTGCGCCTTACCCCCATCCGCGCCAACGTGCTCAAGCTGATCGCCGAGGCCGGCAAGCCGGTCAAGGCCTACGAGCTGCTGGAGTGGGTGCGCAACGGCAAGGGTGTGGGCGCTGACGCCCCGCCCACCGTGTACCGCGCGCTCGACTTCCTCATGGCCAATGGCTTCGTGCACAAGCTGGAATCGGTCAATGCCTTCGTGGCCTGCCACCACCCCAGCAGTGCGGCCCATTCGGTGCCGTTCCTGATCTGCAACAGCTGCCACAGCGCGGTGGAACTGGAAGACCGCGAGATCGTGACCCAGCTGGAAAAGCGGGCCAAGGAGCTCGGCTTCCAACCGCAGGCACAGACATTGGAAGTACACGGACTCTGCGCCCGCTGCGCAGGCTGATGCGAGGGCAGTGCCGGCCGCTGGCCGGCTTCCTCGGGATTGGGGTCAGATCCCTTTGCCAGTGGCAAAGGGATCTGACCCCATTTCATAACAATGCAGCCGAGCATGGAGCATGGCTCGACTCCACCGGGCCGGCGCCCTAGTCCATCGGCTTGGTCGCGGTATCCACCCGCACGATCACCGACATGCCCGGCCGCAACCGCGCCGCCAGTTCCTGGTCCCCGTTGATCGAGATACGCACCGGCAGCCGCTGCACCACCTTGGTGAAATTGCCGCTGGCATTGTCCGGGCGCAGCACGCTGAACTCCGATCCGGTGGCCGGCGCGATCTGCTCCACCCGTCCGCGCAGCACCTGGCCCTGGAACGCATCCACCGAGAACGAGGCGGGCTGCCCGATCTTCATCTGCCAGGTCTGGCCTTCCTTGTAGTTGGCCACCACCCACAATGCATCGGGCACCAGGAACAGCAGCTGCGAACCGGCGGCTACGTACTGTCCCACGCGCACGCTCGCCTCGCTGATCTGCCCATCGCGCGGCGCATGGATCACCGTATTGGCCAGGTCGATGCGGGCCAGCTCAAGCTGTGCCTGCGCACTTTCCACCTGCGCTTCCAGGCTCTTGCGCGAGACCTGGGTCGAGACCAGGGTTTCTTCGGCGATGCGGATCTGCGCCTGCGACTGCTGCACGCTGGCCTGCGCCGAGGCCTGGCTGGTGCGGAACTTGTCGCGGTCGTTGATGGACACCAGCTGCTGCGCCGCCAGTTCCTCGTAACGCTTGGCCTCGTTGCGCGAGCGCTGCAGTTCGGCCTGGCCGGCCGACAGCGTGGCCCGCGCCGCAGCGATCTGCGCGCGGTTCTGCGCCTGCGACTGGTCCGAATTGGCCAGGGCCGCGCGCGCGCTGTCCAACGTGGCCTGCGCCTGCGCCACCCGCTGCGCGTAGATGCGGTCGTCGATGCGCAGCAGCGGCTCGCCCTGCTTCACGTGCTGGAAGTCCTTCACCAGCACGTCGGTCACATAGCCGTTCACCTGCGGCGCCATCACCGTGATCTGACCGCGCACGTAGGCGTTGTCGGTCACCATCACGGTGCTGGTGAACGGCCACAGGTGCCAGGCGCGCAGGATCAGCGCGATGCCCAGCAGGGCCACCACCACCATCACCACCACGCTGCGCGAACTCGGCTTGAGGTACTTCGGCGCGGCGGCGGGCGCGGCAGGCGTCGCCGCCGGTGCCGCATCGGTGGGCGGCGGCGGGGTGACGTTCTCGGCAGCGTCGGTGTCGTCTGGACGGGGCGGGACGGGAGGCATGACGGTGGACTCAGCGCGGTGCCGCGGTCGCAGCCGCAGCGGGGGAGGAAGGATGGCGCTTGCGCCATTGTTTGCGTACGGCGGTACGCAGCGACAGCAGCAGCAACCAGCACAGGAAACCGATTGCCAGCCAACCGCTCAGGGTGAACACATCGTTGAAGCCTCGCACGTTGGCTTCGCGGCGGGTGGTCTGCGCCAGCTGCGCGCTGCCCTGGGCACTGCGCAGCACCGGGTCGGTGATCTGCGCTGCGTACAGCTGTTGCTGGATGCGCAGGCGCTGTGCCACCACCGGGTAGGCTGGATCGAGCTGGCTGGTCAGCGCGCTGGAATACAGCTGCTCGCGATGCAGCTGGAATGTTCCCAGCACGGCTGAGCCGGCCAGTCCGCCCAGCGTCTGCGTGATCGACAATGTCACCAGGAAGGTGATCATGTGGTCCACGCCCTGTTTCAACGCGGCGGAAATGCCAAGCATGATCAGCGGGCCCATGAACATGCCGGCGCCAACCGACGCCAGGAACTGGCTGATGTAGAAGTCGTGCGGGCGATCCAGGCTGGTGCGGTGCTGGTCGAAGAACGCGGCGGCACCCAGCAGCAGGATCGCCATCAACAGCTGCGCAATCAGGCGCTTCGGGCCGAAGGTCAGTGACGCACCGGCGATGCCGGTGACCACGCCGGCCAGGATCACCACGAACAGCGGCCGCATCTGGTCCGGTCCCATGCCCAGCGTGCGCATCAGGTTGACCACGCCGTAGGACTGTTCAGTGGTCAGGAAGCGGATCAGGAAGGCGCCGACGATGAAGTGCATCACCGGCAGGGTCGACAGCCAACGGATCTGCAGCAGCGGGTTGCGCCGGTAGTGTTCGATGATCAGTGCGGTGGTGGTCAGCACGATGGAGGCGATCAGCGCCCAGCCCAGCCACGGCGTGTTCAACCACCAGCGCGTGTAGCCCTGGGCCAGCACCACCACCAGCAGGGCGACGGCAGGCGCGAGCAGGGCGAAGGTGAGGAAATCCAGCGGTTCGAAGGCCTTGACCTGGATTCCCGGCGGCAGCTTCAGCACGACCACGGCGGCAAACGCGCACAGCGCCAGCCCCGCTTCGAACGAATACAGCTGGTGCCATTGGCCGGTATCGACCAGGCCGGGTGAGACGATCCAGGCAATCGGCACCGCCAGCTGCGACAGGCCGACGCCGATCACCAGCAGGTTGCCGGTGAATCGCCGCGGCAGCGCCTGCAGCATGTACAGCGTCCCCAGCGTCGAACAGGCCGCGCCGGCGAAACCGCTGGCGGCGCGGGTCAGCATGGTGGTCTCGAAACTGCCGACGAACAGGTGCAGCACCGCCAGCGCCGCGTACAGCCCCAGGCCGATCTCGGCAAACAGGCGGATGCCGTATTGCTGGCGGAACTTGAAGGCCAGCAGGTTGGCGGTCACGTTGACCATGGCGTAGGCAGCCACCAGCCAGCTGCCCTGGGTGGGAGTGAGTGCCAGTTGCCCCTGCAGGAAGGGCAGGTTGGCCGTTACCAGCGCGTTGCCAAGGCCGCCGGTGATGGCCACCAGCAGCGACACCAGTGCATAGGCTGCACGCCGATAAGGCGGGTGCCAGGGCATCGATGCCGAACCGGGCATGGTCGGCTTCTCGTGCTCCTCCCAATCCGGAACCGGCTTGAGGTACGGCTGCACCATCAGCGTTCCCCGCTGGCTGCTCCCTGGAGTCCCCCGCGCAGCAGCTGCAGGGCACGCCCGGCCAGCTGGGCGCGCTCATCGCGGGTCTTGCCGCGCAGGGCCGCCCCCAGCATGCCCGAGATCAGTGAAATATCCGTCTTCTCCAGGTCGGGCCGGCACAGGCCAGCAGCCTTGGCGCGGGCGATGGGGGCTTCCAGCAGGTCGCGCACGGTCTCGCGTGCGGTGCGCATGGCCGGCACGTCCGAATCGACCGCGCGCCAGTAATCGGCCAGTGCCGGCGAATCGACGATGCGCTGGGCCATGCCTTCAAACACCTCGAACAGGGCGTCGTCGCGGTCGCCAAGCTGCTCGACCTGGCGGCGGATGCGGTCGACCGTGCGCTGCAGCAGCGCCTGGATCAGCGCGGTGCGGTCAGGGAAATTCCGATACAGGGTGGCGCGGCCGACTTCGGCACGCTCGACCACCAGGTCCAGCGGCGCGGTGACGCCGTGTTGGCCGAACACATGGTCGGCAGCATCGAGGATGAGGGCTCGGCGGGCAGCGGCATCGGCACGTTGGGTGGTCATGGCTTCATTTTCGGACACAAATGTCCGGATGGCGAGAGACAGATGGCGACGGGATTGTCCGCTTGTTGTCGTACGCACATCTTTGTGACGGATGCGTGAGGGTCGATCGAGGTCATCAAAAAAGACGGGGGGCCAACCTGGCCCCCCGGGAGAGAACGACAGCATGCCGCCGTCAAAGTCAGTAGATCCACACCACGCGCGGATGCACTTCAGTAGATCCACGCGATGCGTGGATGCACGTCAGTAGATCCACGCCATGCGTGGATGCACTTCAGTAGATCCACGCCATGCGTGGATGCCTCATCAGAAGAACGCGCGGATCCCGAAGGCGACGCCACGACCCGGCAGCGGCGAGTAATCCTTCAGCAGCGAGGTATGCGGACGCACTTCGCGGTTGGTCAGGTTGCTGCCATCCAGGAACAACTCGTAGCTGTTGCTGTCGCTGCGGTCCCAGCGGTAGGCCAGGTGCGCATCGACCAGGGTGTAGCCGTTGCTCGGCTCCTCGTTCTGCGCAACGTCCTTCTGCCGGCTGTAACGCACCGCGCCCACCGAGGCACGCCAGCCATCCTTCGCCCAGCGCAGGTCGGCGCCGACACGGGCCGGGGCGATGCGCGGCAGGTAACCGGTGTTGGCCAGTTCCACGCTGTAGTTGTGGTTGTGGTCACCGTGCGGCACGGCGATGTCCAGGGTACGGCTGCCGTTGCCGTCCAGCTTGGCCTGCACGTAGTCGCCGAACACGCGCAGGTCCCAATCGCCGGCGCCGCCTTCGAACAGATGCACCAGCGCTTCGGCTTCGGCGCCCTTGAACACCGCGTCCTGCTGGGTCCAGGTGCGCACCGGCAGGCTCTCGGTGATGCCGGTGTCGGCCAGGTAGATGAAGTCCTTGAACCTGGTCTGGTAGATCGCGGCAGAGAAGTCCAGGCGCTCGCTGTGGGTGTGGATGCCCAGTTCAATGCGTTGGCCGCGCTCGGTCTTCAGGTTGGCATCACCGATTTCCAGCGAACGGGTGGCGATGTGCGCACCGGCGGCGTACAGCTCCTCATTGGTCGGTGCACGCTCGGAGCTGTCCACGCCGATGCGCAGGTCGACCGCATCGTTGAGCTTCCAGATACCGGCGGCCGACAGGTTGGTGGCGTCGAACTTGCGGCGGCGGTAGTCGCCGGTCGGGTCCAGCTTGACCTGGTCGTGGCGACCGCCCAGTTCCAGCTTGAACGGGCCGAACTGCTTTTCCTGCAGAACGAACAGGCCGATGTTCTTGGTTCCGGTATCGGGCACGAACGCTTCTTCGCCCTTTGCGCCGAAATCGCTGTTGCCGAACTGCAGGCCGAAGGCGCCGTCCCAGCCGCCGATCTGCTGCTGCACCGCTTCCAGGCGGCCTTCGATGCCGCGGTTGGTGAAGCGGGTGGACGGCGTGCCGGCTTCCAGCTCCACGTGTTCGTAGTCGGTGTAGGCCACGCGCGCGTTGACGTTCTTCAGGAACGATACCGGGTTGTAGATGCCGGCCTTGGTCTCGAAACGGTTCTGCACCATGTCGATGCGCACGTCGTGCTCTTCACCTTCCTCCTCCTCGCCATGGTCGTGGTCGTGACCATGGTCGTGGCCATCGCCGTCGGCATGCACGTGGGCGCCGTTGGGGATGCCGTAGTTGGTGCGGTAGGTGCTGGCCGAGGCGCCGAAGTAGCCGCCTTCGCCCAGCCAGGTGGCGCCGACGCCACCGGCGCGGGTGCGGATGGAACTGTTGTCCAGGCGGCCGCGACGCGGCTCTTCGCCTTCCTCGCCCGCGTGGTCGTGGTCATCGTGGTGGTCTTCCAGGCCCTCGATCACCGCGTAGCCGGGAATGCGGAAATCATCGCCATTGCGCACCAGGCCATCCACGTGCAGCACGACATTGCCGCTCACGCCGTCCAGGCGGAACATGCCGCTGCGTTCGTCGTTGACCGAATTGCCACGCAGCTCGGCACGGCCGCTGAGCGGGCGATCCGGCAGTTCGCGCGCAATGCGCCCATCGACCACGTTCACCGCACCGCCGATCGCGCCGCTGCCGAACAGCAGGGTAGCCGGGCCTTTCAGTACTTCGATCTGGTCGGCCAGGAACGGCTCGATGCTGGTGGCATGGTCGGCGCTGACGGTGGAGGCGTCCATGTTGCCCATGCCGTTGGACAGCACGGCCACGCGCGGACCTTCCTGGCCACGGATGATCGGGCGGCCGACGCCGGGGCCGAAGAAGGTGCTCTGCACGCCGGGCAGCTTGGCGACGGTGTCACCGAGGGTGCCGGCCTTCTGCTCATCGAGGCGCTCACCGGCCAGCACTTCAACCGGCCGCGCCAGCGATTCGGCATCACCCTGCAGCGGCGATGCCGTGACCTGCACCGAGGACAGCTCGGTCAGGTGGCGGTCACGATGCGAATCATCGTCGGAGGCCGCAAAGGCGACGGAGGGCAGCAGCGCAGCAAGCGCCAGGGCCAGGGAATGCGGCTTGAGGCGAGGGTGACGGGAGGGCATGGGCGGTCCTTTGTTACATTGTATCAATCGGGTGGCGCACGAATCCCGTCGGCGGGACAGGGGGAGGGGAACCGTGCGGGTCGGGAAACGATGTTATATTATTCCATAACGATTCGCCGCCCTGCTGGAAGTCATGCCTTTGCCCTCACGCCTGCGCCACCTGCTCGATCGCTTCGGCGCCACCGGTTCGATGCTGTGCGCGGTGCACTGCGCGGTCATTCCGCTGCTGCTGGCCGCTGCCCCCTCGCTTGGCCTGTCCTTCTGGCTCAGCGATGGCGTGGAGAAGGCGCTGGTGGTGTTCGTGACCCTGCTGGGCTTGTTCAGCCTGGTCTGGGGCTATCGGCGGCACGGTGCGCTGCGTGCGCTGGCGTTCCTGATTCCCGGCCTGGTCGCGTTGTGGGCCGGCGTGCTGTACGACCCGCTGCACCACAACGCGGTGCCGCATGCGGTAGTGATGACCCTGGGCGGCCTGCTGGTCGGCATCGCGCACCTGGTCAACCTGCGCCTGAACCACGGCCACGTGCATGACGCCAGCTGCGCGCACTAGGCGCTCCGTGGTAGGCTTTCCGATCGTGCGCGGGGGCGCCCAGCAAGGCGGCCCCGCCGAACCCGTGTCAGTACGGGGTAACCAGATTTCACATTTGAGGAGTTGAAGACATGGGTAAGGGTGACCGCAAGACCGCCAAGGGCAAGCGCTACAACGCCAGCTACGGCAACGCCCGTTCGCACACCGCGAGCAAGGTCGCCGTAGGCGCCGCCGCCCCGGTTGCCAAGAAGACCGTGGCCAAGGCTCCGGCGAAGAAGGCTGTGGCCAAGAAGGCAGTGGCCAAGGCCGGCTGATCCGCCGACCGACCGCTCCAAAAAAAAACGCGGCGCTCGGCGCCGCGTTTTTTTTGGCCGTGGCCAGGGCATGGCGCCGCGATCAGCGCAGGGTTTTCTGCAGCGTCTGCGCGTTGCCATCGTTGGCCGCTTCCGGCACCTGCAGCAGGTGCACCAGCAGCGGGTAGACGTCGACATTGTCGAAACCGTCGATCACCAGGCCTTGCCGGAATGAAGGGCCACGGGCGACGAACACCGCGCGCATCGACGGCAACGCGTTGTCGTAGCCATGTGAGCCGCGATCGGCGTGCTCGCGCTTGGCGATCTTCTCGCGCGTCAGCGCGTCCCAGCCTTCATCCATCTGGCAGACGATGGCCGGCACGCGCGGATGGGTGCCGTAATGCCAGCGGGCCGGCAGATTCTCCTTCTTCCAGCATTCGTAGTGTGCGTGGCGACCGAGCAGGGCACGCTCGGCCTCTGCTTCGCGTCCCACCTCCGGCGTGAAGCCGACCGACTGGCCTGCGCTGACGTTGCGCGCGATGGCAGGGTCAACCATTGATTCGAGGGCGATCACCTGGCCCTCCGGCACCGACGCCATGCCGTGATCGGAGACCACGATCACGTTGGTGCTGTCGGCCAGGCCGTGCTGCTGCAGGCCATCGAGCACCTGGCCGATGACCTGGTCGGCATGCACGATGGCCTCGGTGTACTGCCTGGATTCGGGGCCAAAGTTGTGGCCGGCCTTGTCCACGTGCTCCATGTACAGCGTGGTCAGGCGCGGCGCATCGGCATCGGTCTGCGACAGCCAGTCGAGCACTGTCTGCGCACGCTGTTCCAGCGGTTCCTTGGCGTCGTAAATGCGCCATTGGCTGGGCCGTGTGCCTTGGATCTCGGCTTCGCTGCCCGGCCATGAGGTGGTGGCGGTGCGCACACCGACCTTCTCGGCACCGACCCAGATCGGTTCGCCGCCCCACCATCCGCTGGTGGTCACCGCAGCGCGGTCGTGCAGCGCGAAGCGACCGAGCGCAGCATCGTCCATGCTGTTGTTGATGATGCCGTGGTGGTCCGGACGCAGGCCGGTGACCAGTGTGTAGTGGTTGGGGAAGGTGAGCGAGGGATAGGAGGGCGTCATCCAGCGCGCACGCACGCCCCCATCGATGATCCGCTGAAGGTTCGGGGTGAGGCCGCGATCCAACGCATCGGCGCGCAGGCCGTCGATGGAGATCAACAGCAGCTTCGGCGGGCTGGCGGGCGGCGTATTCGCCTCCGCAGCAGGTGCAGCGATGGTTGTCGAAGGCGAAGGCGTGGTGGTGCATGCGGCCAGGGGCAGCAGCAGCGCCAGCGTGCAGGTCAGGCGTACGGAAGTCATCCGCCCATGATAATCCGCAGCAATGACGTACCCAAGACACGCCATCGCGCCTGTGGCGCGCTGGCGTGTCCACGCATTTCACCTTCCCCGCCCCCTTGAACAACAAGGGGGCTCTTCTCCAGACAGATTACGGATGCTTCCATCCACGCATGGCGTGGATCTACCGGAACGAATCAAGCCGTCACCGGGAACCTGTCGAAGGCGGGGCGGTGTCGGATTGCGGGGTGTCCGCGGCATGGATGCCGCGGCCAAGCCTTATCTGATTGGAATCTGGCACCGTAGGTGTCGAGAGCCGGCGTGGGCCGCCGTGTAAGCCTGGATCTCGACGATCGCCATGTAGTTTGGCGCCCACGCCGGAATCTCCCTTGATCCGCCCGAACAGTTGCTGGAGCTGACACTCGCAGTGATAAGACTGGGCAAGCGGGGGAGCTCTCGACCCTTCCAGACTATACGGAGTCCGGTGATGAACGGGATCGGGATTGATGTCAGC